>CAMVJD010000027.1 GCA_947167715.1 uncultured Eubacteriaceae bacterium | reverse complement strand
CACCCTCTCAGGTCGGCTACTGATCGTCGCCTTGGTGGGCCGTTACCTCACCAACCAGCTAATCAGACGCGGGTCCCTCCTGTACCGATAAATCTTTTCCGACATAAAGATGCCATTACGTCGGCTTATGGGGCATTAGCAGTCATTTCTAACTGTTATTCCCCTGTACAGGGCAGGTTACCCACGCGTTACTCACCCGTCCGCCGCTAAGTCATAAGTGCAAGCACCTATGCTTCGCTCGACTTGCATGTGTTAGGCACGCCGCCAGCGTTCATCCTGAGCCAGGATCAAACTCTCATAAAAAAGTTTACAGCTCATTTGCTGACTTGGTGTTTTTATAGTTGTTTTCTCAACTTTTGAATTTAAGGGATTGAGTATTAATTCTTTGATTATTTAGTTTTCAATGTACAAGCTTTTTGTTTAGCCGTCATTTGCGACAGCTATAATAGAATATCACAAACTTTTATGTTTGTCAATACCTTTTTTTATTTTTTTCAAAAAAAATTTTGAAAAAAACGGAGATGGAGGGATTTGAACCCTCGCGCCGCGTTAACGACCTACTCCCTTAGCAGGGGAGCCCCTTCAGCCACTTGGGTACATCTCCAAATGCCTTCTAAAAAGACTTATTTAACTTGGTGCTTTTTTTCAGCACTTGATTAGTATACAAGAAATAAAACAAAATGTCAACACTTTTTTTCATTTTTTTCAAAAAAAAATTTAACAAATAATTTTAGGGCTTAACTTACACTATATTACACTATATATAGTAGAAAAACGGTATTATACAACTAAAAAAAGCATTTCTGCGCATTATACAAGCCGATCATTGACTTTTATTCTTGAATATGCTATTATTTTGTTGGTAATATTTCATATATCTACATATTAAATTGAAAGGAAATAATTATGGACACAAATTCGGCTTACTTAATAGGTGTGATATTCGGAGCGCTTTGCGTTGGTCTTATAACGGGCGGCATTGTACTTGCTGCGGGTATAGTTAAAAACAAAATAGGTCTTGGTATAGGCGGTTTCTTTGCCTGCCTGATATGCGGCTGCATGCTCGGCCTTATATTAGCTATACCCTGCTGCGTCATTTTTATGTACCTTATTTTAAAAAAAGCCCCCGATACAAAAAACACAGACGAAACCCCGAAAGAATAGTCAATGATATTCGTATTCCGCAGAAATAAATTTCTGCTACATAAGCCGAAACGCGCGACAAGCGCGTACAGGCTCATCCTCTGTAGGCTATACACGCCTTTGGCGTGTTACGCCATAACTCATAACCAACGGAATTGCAAGCAATTCCAAATTCAGTGGGAGCTTGGACTCCCACTGAATTTTAAGTAAGCACCCCCGCTTTAGAAGCGGGGGACTTCCTTAGTTTGTTAAAACCGTAAAAAAAGCCGAGGCACAGCGCTTCGGCTTAAATTTTATCTATAAGGTCTTGAAAATACTGCGGCAGCGGGCTTTCAAACTGCATATACTCGCCCGTCACCGGATGTATAAAGCCCAATATTTTTGCATGAAGCACCTGCCCCTTTAAATTAAAGGGGCATTTTTTTGGCCCGTATACCTCGTCACCCAAAAGCGGATGGCCGATATACGCCATATGCACCCTTATCTGGTGAGTTCTGCCCGTTTCAAGGCGAAGCTTCACAAGCGTATAGTTTCCCTTTAATTTTTTTATAACGGTATAATGCGTAACGGCGTGCCGTGCAGTCTTATCCCGCACCACCGCCATTTTTTTGCGCTCCTTGGGATGTCTGCCGATAGGTGCATCCACAGTGCCGCTTTCCTCGTTAAAGCCGTTATAGACTATAGCCTGATATTCTCTTGTCATGCTGTGTTCGGCAAGCTGTTTTGAAAGCGAAAGATGCGCCCTGTCGCTTTTTGCTATGACCAGAACGCCGCTTGTATCCTTATCTATGCGATGAACAATGCCGGGACGCAAAACGCCGTTTATCCCCGACAAATTATCGCCGCAATGAAACATGAGCGCATTTACAAGCGTACCCGTATAATGCCCCGCGGCAGGGTGTACCACCATATCCTGCGGCTTATTGATAACAATAAGGTCGTCATCCTCATAAAGTATATCAAGCGGTATATCCTCGGGGAGTATTTCGGTCTCCACGGGCTCGGGGATATCGACGGAAATTTCGTCCGCCGCCGACAGCTTATAATTTTTATTGACTTTTATGCCGTTTACAAGTATATTGCCGTTTTCAATATTTTTCTGCACGGCGCTGCGGGAGATATCCTCGTTTTCCTCGCTTAAATAAACATCTATGCGCTTGCCCGCGTCCTCGTTTTCAACTACATATATCATTTTTTGTCTTCCTTTTTAATATCCGTCAAAAGTATATAGGCTGCCATCAAAAACGTGCCTATCACAATAAACACATCTGCCGCATTAAACACGGGAAAGTCATAGCCGAAAATTATAAAATCCAGAAAATCCACAACATAGCTGCGGAAAACACGGTCTATAACATTGCCTAACGTGCCGCCGACTATCAATATAATTGCAGCACGCAGCGGCAGGGTATTTTTTGTTTTTTCTATCCTGCGATAATAAAAGGATAAGCCTGCCACCACCAAAACCGCAAGCACCACGAAAAACCAGCGTGCCCCCTGCATGGAGCCGAATGCCGCGCCACGGTTTTCGACATAGGTAAGGTTAAAAAAGCCTTCTATTAAGATCCTTTGTTTTATGGGCATAAGCCAATTTATCGCCGCAAGCTTTGTAAGCTGGTCGAATATTATAAGAAATAAAACAATAATAACAGCTATCATTTTTTGTCCCCCGCAATATGCGCTATTGCTGCCTTTACAGCCTCCTCGGGCGCATTTTTTTCGGTATAGGCCCTGCCTATTTCTTCCAATACTATAATATTTAATTTGCCGTTTTTAGTCTTTTTATCGTAAAACATCTGCTTGTAAATATCGTCCGTACCGAAGTTTTCGGCGCGTATAGGCAGGTCAAAAAATTGCAGAAGCTTTTCCGCTTCAAGCAGGTCGTTTTCCGTGGTCTTATTCATAGCCGCGGTCAAATGCATAGCCGCCGCCATACCTATTGCCACACATTCGCCGTGCAGCAGCTTAAATCCCGACAGCTTTTCAACCGCATGACCGAAGGTATGTCCGAAATTTAAAATTTCTCTTAATCCCGACTCCTTTTCGTCCTGATTTACGACCCAAGCCTTTGCCTTGCAGCAGGAATATATCACATGGCCGATTTTTTCGGGGTCAAGCGCCTTTATGGCAGGCGCATTTTCATTAAAATATGCCAAAAGATCTTTGTCTATGATATAGGCGGTCTTTACGGCCTCTGCCATACCCGAGGCCACCTGCTCCTTTGGGAGAGTGGACAAGGTTTGGCTGTTGATATAGACAAAGGACGGCTGATAAAACGCGCCGACCATATTTTTATTGCCCAGAAAATCAACGCCCGTTTTGCCGCCGACACTGCTGTCAACCTGCGCCAAAAGCGTTGTTGGTATCTGCACAAAGGGTATGCCGCGCATATATGTCGCCGCCGCAAAGCCCGTCATATCGCCCGTTACACCGCCGCCGAGAGCCACCAACACCGATTTTCTGTCAAGCCTTTCGTCAATGAAATGCTTATAAAAATCGCTTATTGTATCAAGGTTTTTGCTTTCCTCGCCCGCCTTGAATACATAGCTTGACACATCATAACCGCTTAAAAGCGATTTTATCTTGTCAAGATACAAGGGCGCAACATTGCTGTCGGTTATTATGCAAAGCTTTCTGCCCGAAAAGCCCGCGGTCTCAAATGCCGCGGCAAGGCCGTCAAAGCCCTCGGTTATGTAAATTGGGTACTCCGAAGTGGGAGTTTTGATCTTTAATTCTTTCATATACAAGTTCCTTTTTGATTTATTATATCTTTGATACGCTGTTTTATGATGCGGCCGCCGCAAGCAATTCCCGTCTCAACAGGAAGAAACAGTTTCGCCGTCAATCGCTTGTGTCGGCCTACCATCCGTTATTTTACGCCGCCGAGCTCACGGGCAATTCTCTCCGAGACTGTTTTTATCCCTGTCGAGGGGAGATTTGCACGGGAGCGCGGCGGATAATTTAGCGCCGTTTATGTCGCGCGGTCGGCGGATAATATTTATCTATTGAATATGGTACATAAATATTTAAGGTTTGCCGCTATTTCCGGGGTCAGCTTGCCCCTTTCAAACATAAACTGCCAGTTGCCGCCGCTTACGCCGGGGGTATTCATTCTTGTGTCCTCGCCGTAGCCGAGAATATCCTGAACGGGGATAATACAATATTTTGCGCTTGAGGATATAGCCATTCTTATCATATCCCAAACGATATTGTCGCCCGAAACATTCAGTACACGGCGCACCATATCCCTTGTTTTTTCGTCACAGCTCCTATACCAGCCGAGTGTCGTGTCGTTATCATGGGTGCCGGTGTAAACAACGCAGTTATTGTTTTCAAAGTTATGCGGGAAATACGGGTTGTCAAAATTGCCAAAGGCAAACTGCAAAATTTTCATACCCGGGAAACCGAGCTTGTCGCGCAGTTCAAGCACCTCGGGGTTAAGGTCGCCGAGGTCCTCGGCAATTATTTCTATATCGCCGAGCTTTGCCTTTATTGCATCAAAAACTGCGGTCTGCGGACCCTTTTTCCACTTGCCCTCTTTTGCGGTCTCTGCGCCGAAGGGTATCGACCAATAGCTTTCAAAGGCACGGAAATGGTCTATTCTGATAATATCGAAAAGCTGAGAAACGGCCTCGATACGCTTTACCCACCAATCGTAGCCGGTCTCGGCAAGCTTTGCCCAGTCGTAAAGCGGGTTGCCCCAAAGCTGGCCGTCCTCGCTGAAATAATCGGGCGGAACGCCGGCCACCTCGATAGGAAAGCCCTTTGCGTTTATCCTGAATATTTCGCGGCTGCTCCAGGTATCGGCGCTGTCCACGGCCACAAAAATAGGGATATCGCCTATTATTTCTATGCCGCTTTCGTTTGCGTATTTTTTAAGGTCTGCCCATTGTTTGAAAAACTCAAACTGGATAAATTTGTAAAACTCCACTTCGTTTTTAAGCATTTTTTTGTATTCGGCAAGCGCCTTTTCGTCCCTGTCGCGGAGCGGCTCGGGGAACGAGTTCCAGCTGGCGCCGTAAAAACGGTCCTTTATCGCATTTTCGGGCATATATTTTTTCAGATTACGGCGGTAGGCCTTGTATTCCTTGGAGTCCACCGTCATTTTGCGCTGCTCGATAAAATAATTTTTAAGCGACATAAAAAGCGCATAGTCGTCCAGCCAAAAGGCATTTTTGCGGCAGAACGCACGGTAGGCCTTGTTCTTTTTGTCAAATGCCGCAAAGGCCTTGCGATAGAGCGAATATTTAAAGTCTATGGCCTTGCCGTACTCTATCTTGCAGGGCTCGAAAAACGGGAGCTCCGCGATATCGGCCTCGGACAACAGCTCGTCCTTGACAAGGATATCGGGGCTTATCATAAGCGGATTGCCCGCAAAGGTTGAAAAGCTTTGATACGGAGAGTCACCGTAGCCCGTATGACCAAACGGCAGTACCTGCCATAGCTTTTGACCCGCCTCGGCCAAAAAGTCCACAAATGCATAGCTTTCCTTGCCAAGGTCGCCAATGCCGTAATGGCTGGGAAGGCTGATAGGATGCAAAAGTATACCACATTTTCTCATATAAAACACCACCTGATTTAACAAATTTCAATTTGTCGAGAGGATTTTGAGCGGACGGACACATAGGTCCGTCCCTACAACAAATGATCTAAGGAAATACTGATTAATAGGATACCAAAAATAATTTTGCACATATAGCCGAAACGCGCGACAAGCGCGTACAGGCTCAACATCTACCGCCGAAATTCCGGTAGGGATTTCGGCATAATGCTTAACGGCTCTGATTGCTATTTTCCGCTTGAAAAGCGGAAAAATACGCATGGTCGCCTACAAATTTGCCGCCTTCGGCTAAAATTATTTTTGCTTTTTGAATTTAATCAGTATTTCCCTAACATATCACCGTTTTGTAGGGAACGACCTATGTGTCGTTCCGTTGCCTCGTTTCACAACAACGCCCCGTCAAATTAAAATTTACCTTTATTTTAATAATTTTATTATACACTTTTTTTAACAAATTTACAAGTATTTAACGGCATAATTTTTTGTTGCCCACGAAATACTAACCTTGCAGCCAAATAATTATAAAGGAGAGTACAAAAAATGCGAAAATATTTTTTAACATTTCTTGCGCTTATGCTGCTTGCGGCTATTTGTACAGCCTGCGGCAAAACAGCTGCACGTCTTAACAGCAAAAGCGCAGCGCAAAACTCGGGCGGCAGCACAGGCGCCGAAAACGGCGGTTCCGTGACCGACCTTAACAACGACAACACCCCCGAAATGACCACCTACTTCACAGGCACAGCCGATAACGGCGGTCTTATCGATGATATGGGCGAGGGCATGGCAGATATGGCCGAGGACGCCAAAGACGCGGCGGAAAATATGGGCGAGGATATGAAAAGCGGTATGTCCCACGCCAAAAACACAGCAAAAAATAAGGTAAGAGAAATGAAGGATGACTACGAGCATTCTACCGAGCCGCAAATGGCCGCGGCAGCACCCAAGGCTTAAGCAAAAAAGAGCGGAGGTTCATACGAATTCTCCGCTTTTTGCACGATTTAAAAGGTCATAAAACATTTTTTGATTATAATCCTCGTGAGCATTGTTTTGAGCCATATATATATTTGGATTTTTCGTTTTTGCGGTTTCGGTAAGATATTTAAGCTCGTACCAAATATCCTCGACTTTGTCCGACTTAAATAAACGCGCAGGAATGTTTGCTATTGTATATACAACTCCGTATTTATTCAAGACCTTGATCTCGTCATGCATCTGCATATCCTTGACACGGGAATACACAAATATCATCAATATATCGCTGTAAGGCATGACTTGTACTCCGCGGTCAAGTGAAATAATGCTCTCATCGCTCGCGTAAACCTTTATATTCGGCATCCACGCCGTACCGTCGCGCGATATTTCGGCCTCTATCGCCTCGGCCTCTTCCTTGTTTATGCTTTCCCACCTTTTGCACCTTGGCAAATAAGTGCGGATAAGATAAACCGCCGCCACAATAAGCAAAAGTATGGATATCCAATAGCCGGCACCGCTTTCCGCCATTAAGCTTATGGGGGCTGGCTTTGCGACATTAAGCTGCATATAGCCTAAATAGCTCTCTACATCCTCGGGACAAACGGTATTGTCTTCCAGACTTTTTTGCAAAGCCTCAAGCGCAAAAAGGCGCACCGTTTCGTTTTTAAATTCCGAAGTAACGCCGTATATTCTTGCCCTGCCCGTATCGTTTACACTTTGGTTTATCCTTATTTCCTCTACGCTGTCCAGAAAAAGTATGTAAGAATAGCCGTCGGTACTGAAAACCACATCATAAACCTCGGTACTGCCTCGCATAGCAAGCTCATACAGCTCATGCTCCGTATCTATATACACAACACGGTCGGGTACATATTTTTGAGAGTTAAGCTCATAGGCCTTCGTCATAGGCACGGCATTTTCCAGCCTGTACGCCGAATATAAATATAAAAAAACAAGTAGCCCCGCTGCGGCCAGCGCCGCTGTTATGCCAAGGATCAGGCCTGTTATATGTCCTTTGCAGCAGGCCGCGGCATTTTTATTTGTAAAATACATATTTTCAAAAAGGGAAACGACCCTTAATCCTTCCTTAATTTTATCGCATTTGCGGCCTTTCTTCTGTTTGAGTCCGCCATATCCGCATAGTGCTTTTTGGTAGTGTTTACATCGGTATGTCCCAGCACATCCGCAACCAAATAAATATCGGTCGTAGCGCGGTAAAGGTTTGTGCCGTAGGTAGAGCGCAGCTTATGCGGTGTTATTTTTTTTACGCTTGTCACAAGGGACGAATATTTTTTTACAAGCTTTTCCACAGCCCGCACGCCTATGCGCTTTTTTTGCATGGACAAAAACAGCGCATTTTCACTGCCGGGCAGCGCCTCGATATCCTCACGCACATCAAGATAATTGCAAAGCGCCTCGTATACCTCGTCCCCGAAATAGATTATCTGCTCCTTGCCGCCCTTTCTTATAATGACAAAGGCGTTATTTTCAAAATCTATATGCTGCATATCAATGCCCACACACTCGCTCACGCGCATACCCGTGCCCAAAAGCGTGGTTATGATAGCCGCATCCCTTAATTTTGTAAACTCGTGATATTTAGCCTGTCTTTCGGTAAGACCCTCGCCGCTGTCCACAGCATCCAAAAGCCTTGCCACCTCGTCCGCCTCCAGACGGATTATGCTTTTTTCGTGTATCTTGGGGTTATTTATTAGCTCGGTCGGGTTGGCATCCAGCTCCTCCTGCTGATAAAAATATTTAAAAAGCTTGCGTATCGCCGATAATTTGCGGCTTATGCCCCTGTCGTGATTAAAGGTCTCGACCGTTTTGCCCTGCTCGGGGCTTCTTAAATAATAGGAAAGATACTCTACATAACGGTTTAAAATTTTAGAGTCCACACGGCGCAGATCGGCTATGGTAAGCCTTGTTATATCGGTAGGAAAATCCCGCTCCTCGGCCGAAAGATAATTAAAAAATATTTTAATGTCACGAATATAGCCAAGGCGGGTCTTTGCCGACACCTCGTTATTGAGATAGACAAAAAAATCCTCCATAAAGGCGGGCATATCCTTTTTAAACTCCCGCAGCTCAAGTATTATCTTTTTTTCCTGCTCGGAATGATATGCAAATTCCATGGTTATCTCCTTTCTGCACTTTCCCACGTTCATATTTACTATAACATAATCTCCGTGAAATCTCAATCATAAAATTTTTAATATTACCCATTTTTTGAGAATGTTTTATAAAAATATTGACAATTATTTCTTTCGGTTGTATAATACTAACTGTATTAGTTAGAGCAAACTAATATTAATTATGAAGGGAGATCAAACAATGTTAAAGGATGTATTAACAAGCGAAAAATTTTTATGCTTTGTCGGAGGTATAGCTGCTGCGGTGGTTGGCACACAGGTACTTAAATGCAATAAAACGCGCGAGCTTTGTGTACAGGGGCTTGCAAAGGGTATGAAATTTAAGCACGATACGCAGACAGCAATACAAAACCTTAAAGAGGATGCGCAGGATATTTACTACGACGCTATGACCGAGGCCGATGTTATTGAATCTGCCGAAGAAGAGTAAAAGGGTGATATTATGCAGCATCGGATAGTTTACGACAAACCCGGCCGATTAAGGGCAAGGCTCAACTCGTCCCTTTCTTACGGGCAGGCAACGGGGCTTGCATCGCTTTTATTGGGGATAGACGGTGTTGTCTCGGCCGAGACCACCGCTATAAACGGCGGTATGCTGATATATTACAAGGCAGGCGCAAGAGAGAGGATATTAAAATTTATTTCGTCACTTAAAAAAAGCGACATCCCCGAAGAGGACGATATTACGGCGCAGTCGCGTGAGCTGACGGCGGATTTTAAGCAAAATGTTTTATCATTGCTTAAAAAAGGCTTTATACGCCGATTTTTGCTGCCCCTCCCGCTTAAAACGCTTTTTACCTTCAAGCGCGCAAAGGGCTTTATAGAAAAAGGCATCCAAAGCCTGTGGGACGGCAAAATAAATGTTTCCGTATTGGATGCGGTGTCAATTTCCGCCTCGCTTTTATCGGGCGCATTTTCAACTGCCAATTCTATAATGCTGCTGCTGAATATATCGGAGCTTTTGGAGGAATATACCCACAAAAAAGCAAAGGCCGCGCTTGCAAAAAGTATTTTTGTAAATACCGACAAGGTATGGCTGGTGACCGAGGGCGGCGATGTTTCGATCACGTCCGCACAGCTTAAAAAGGGTGATAAAATAAGAGTGCGCGCAGGTACGATGATACCCGTTGACGGCGAGGTCTGTGACGGTGAAGCCACGGTAAACGAAGCCGCCATGACGGGCGAGCCTCTGCCGGTTCTGCGCGGAAAGGGCTCCAGCGTTTACGCGGGAACGGTAATTGACGAGGGCAGCATAGTTATTGCCGTGCGTACCCTGCCCGATGAGTCACGCATACAAAAAATCGCCGATATGATAGACGAATCCGAGGGCTTAAAGGCGGGAGTACAAAGCAGGGCGGAAAAATTGGCGGATGCAATAGTTCCGTACAGTCTGCTTACCGCAATGGGCACCTACCTTTTTACACAAAATGTACAAAAGGCATTATCCGTGCTTATGGTGGATTATTCCTGCGCAATAAAGCTGTCATCGCCCATATGTGTTATTTCGGCCATGCGCGAGGCCGTGGGACACAATATCATGATAAAAGGCGGCAAGCACCTCGAAAGCTATGCAAATGCCGATACCATAGTTTTTGACAAAACGGGTACGCTTACGGCAAGCTGTCCCAAGGTGGAAAAGATATACGCCTTTAACGGCTATACCGAAGAAAGCGTTTTAAAAATTTCCGCCTGCATAGAAGAGCATTTCCCGCACAGCATAGCAAGGGCGGTAGTCAGAAAAGCCGAGGAAATGGGATTATCCCACGAGGAAGAGCACGCCGATGTGGAATATGTTGTCGCCCACGGCATAGCAACCATGCTTGACGGCAAAAGGACGCTGATAGGCAGCGCGCATTTTCTTTTTGACGACGAGGGCATAAAGCCCGATAAGGAAACAAAAAAATTTATAAAAAAAGCATCCGAAGGCTGTTCGGCACTTTACCTGTCTATAGGTGAAAAGCTTGTGGGTATGCTTTGCATAAACGACCCCATACGCGAGGATGCCGTGGATGTGATAGACCGCCTTAAGGGCTGCGGCTTTAAGCGTATAGTCATGCTTACCGGCGACAGCGGCGCAGCGGCCAAAAAGGCCTGTGAAAAGCTGGGCATCGACGAATACAGGGCGCAGGTACTGCCCGAGGATAAGGCAAACATAGTTAATTCATTAAAGGAAAACGGACATAAGGTGGTCATGGTAGGCGACGGCATAAACGATTCGCCCGCGCTTGCGGCTGCGGATGTTTCCGTGGCAATGAAGTCCGCATCGGATATTGCAAGACAGGTGGCGGATATAACCTTACTTACCGAAGACCTTTCATCGCTTATCACTCTTAAAGAATTAAGCGAAAAGCTGTTTAAGCGCATAAGTGAAAATCACAGGTTTATAGTCGGCTTTAATACCCTGCTTATTTTCGGCGGTATAAGCGGTACACTTGCGCCATCCGCCTCGGCGGTGCTGCACAATGTTTCCACCACCTGCATAAGCGCCTTAAGCACCAGACCGTGCCTGATAAGATAAAGGAATAAAAAAATGTCAAAAAAAGCATCTGAATTTCAAATAAAGGCAATGTCCCTGATATACCGCGGAAAGAGCATATTCAAGCCGCTTAATACGGGAATTATAGACGAGCGTGTCAAGTGCGTAAGGGAATATATTGCCAATATTTTCTTTTATACCAAAAACGGCACGACCGTTATGATAGACGCAGGCTACAATTATCCGCGTTTAAAGGAAAAAATGGGCTGGCTTGGGCTTGACCCCGGGGATATAAAGCATATACTCATAACCCACCAGGACACCGACCATGTCGGGGCGGTGGAAAACGACAGCGAGGGGCTTTTTAAGGGCGCCGTTTTATATATCGGTGAAATTGAAAATATGTACCTTACGGGCGAAAGGCGCAGGCGTGTCTTTGGCGGTCTGTACAAGCTGCCGCAGGTTTATATCGACAACGAAAAACGGCTGCTTAAGGACAAAGAGGTATTCTTTATAAACGACATAAAAATAGAAAGCATACTCGTCGCAGGACATACCTATGGGCATATGGTATATCTTATAGACGACGAGTATCTTTTTACGGGCGATACGATATGGTTTGGTGCGGACGGCGGCTACAGCTTTATAAATGTGCTTGCCGAAAGCAACAAGACCGCAAAAAGCTCTTTGGAAAGGCTTGAGGCTCTGTTAAGACAGCGTAAGCTTTGCCCAAAGGTAATTACGGGACACACGGGCTGGACAGACAGCCTTGATATGGCCTTTGCGCACAGAGACAAGGTATGCAATTCTCTCAGAAAGCCAAGGCCATATGACCCCTCCGCCCCCTATGACGGCTATAACGAGTCAGATGATACGGAAAAAAGCGCAAAAAACTGCCCCTTAAAAAAGAAATTTTGATTTACGGCCGAAAAAAAATAAAAAAACTATTGACAAGGATAGTTAGTTATGTTAAACTAACATATGTAGTTAGTCATGATTAACCCAATGAATTTATTTTAAGATTACGGAGATACTATGAGCGTGGTAATTGTCGGCGGACACGACAGAATGTGTTCAAAATACAAGGATATATGCAAAAAATACGGCTGCAAATGCAAGGTGTTCACACAGCTGCCGGGAAATTTTAAAAACCAGATAGGCGCACCCGATATAATAGTGCTGTTTACAAATACGGTCGCGCACAAAATGGTAATAGCTGCCGAAGTGCAGGCGGAAAAAACAGGTGCTTACATTGCACGCAGTCATTCATCAAGTGCATGTGCATTAAACGATATTCTTGACAAGTGTGTAAATCTATAATGAGGGGTTGATATAATATGTCATTGGAAAAGGCCATAGGGCTGTACTGCGCGCCCGCGCTTGCGGGCATAAAGCCGTCAAACCTGTTGAGCTATTCAACGGAAAGCAAGTCAAAGGCTTTAGCGGAGCTTTCGGTGCTTAACAGGCACCTTAACCACAGCGATATTTACATCAGAGTGTTATGCGAATATGAAAAAAGGCTGCTTATACTTGTTTACCGAAAAGCAAAATTGTTCAATTATCTTTCCCGAAAAGATGTGACCGATTTTCTTAAAGGCTATGGCTATAGCACACAAAATGACATAGAAACATATTTATCAAAGCTCTCGGACAGAATATCGGGCAGCCAAAGGTTTCCGCACGAGGTAGGTGCATTTTTGGGATATCCGATAGAGGATATTTACGGCTTTATCAACCATAAAAGCTGCAAATACACAGGCTATTGGAAGGTATACGGCAACGTAGAGGATGCCAAAATGCTTTTTAAAAAATACGACAGCTGCCGAAATGCGGTCGTAGACAGAATGAACACGGGCAAGTCGCTTACGGATATGTTTGCACTCGCTTAAGGCAGCACTTCCCGCCTTTAACCAACGGGACATACAAAGTATTCTTGTAAACCAAAAGAGAAGATACGCTTTGCTGTTTCCGGATATAAATTTTTAAACAAGGAGAACTACTAAAATGAGTAAGACAGTTATTGTTTATTGGAGTGCCTCGGGCAACACAGAGACTATGGCAAACGCTATCAAAGAGGGCGCACCCTCGGCAGAGCTTTTTTCGGTGTCGGATATCACGGCAAGCACAGCCGCAGGTTATGACAACCTTATTTTAGGCTGCCCCGCTATGGGTGCCGAACAGCTTGAAGAAGCAGAATTTGCGCCTTTCTATGAAGAGCTTAAGCCCGCGCTTGCAGGTAAAAATGTTGCACTTTTTGGTTCCTACGATTGGGGCGACGGCGAATGGATGCGCAATTGGGCGCAGGATGTAAAGGATGCGGGTGCAAACCTTGTAAACGACGAGGGTCTTATTGCAAACAACACCCCCGACGATGATGCAATTGCGGCTTGTAAGGCGCTTGGCGAAAAAGTCGCTGCATTATAAAAAATCGACCCATTAACAAAAACGGCTGTACTCGATCGTGAGAAACAGCCGTTTTTTCATAGCTTTATCAATTTTCGCAGGCTTTCATAAGCTTATCTGCGGCTTTGCTTTTCCATACGCAATACCTTTTGTTTGCGCCAGTAAAAATTATTACCCCCGTTTCAAGCACACCGTTTACTTTGGTTTTTATATTTTCGGCCGCCTTGTCGGTTATTTTTTGCATGACCGCATCCAAAAGCCCCTCTTTATCAATAAGCTCCAACGCCAGGTCGGTGGTATTGCAGTTAAGTATCTCCCGCAAAAGTGAAATATCATCACTCAAAGCCGCAGTATTTGCCGCTATTATCTCCATGCGGCAGTCGGCGTACTTGCTGTGTGTGTTCATAATATTGCCCGCCAGCTTTACAAACTTTCCGATATGGCCGATAAGCAAAACGCCCTTAAAGCCGTGCTTAACGCATAGATCAAGCGAGGTGCCGATAAAATTGCTGCATTTTACGGCCTTGTCAAGGTCAAGCCCCGTGCTTTCGCGGATAAAATCAATGCCGTAGTTTCCGGGCGCAAGCACGATATATTCCGCACCGCCTGCGCGTTTTACCGATAACTCCGTGTCTATGGTGTCGATTATCGCTTGCTCACTCATCGGCTCCACAATACCGCTGGTGCCTAAAATTGAAATACCGCCCACAATACCAAGCCGCGGATTAAAGGTCTTTTTGGCTATCTCAACACCCTCGGGGGCATAGACAAGTACATCTGCCCCACCCTCACAGCCGTATTTTTCAAGCAGCTCGGACACATTTTCGGCTAACATCCTGCGCGGTACGGGATTTATCGCCGCCTCGCCTATATTTTGCTTTAATCCCTTTTTGGTAACGCGCCCGATGCCCTCACCGCCGTCAACAACGATTTTCCCGTCCGTGCGCAGGGTCACCCTTGTGTATATCAATATCCCGTTTGTAATGTCGGGGTCGTCGCCCGCATCCTTTTTCACCGCACAAAGGGCATAATTTCCGCCGAATTCCGCATTTAAGACAGGTGTCATTATTTCCCTGCCCTTTGGGGTAAGCACCGACTCAGCCTCGACCGTTTTTTGCTCAAATATCATCCTAACCGCTGCCCGCGCCGCTATCGCCGCACAGGTACCGGTGGTAAATCCGCTTTTTAGTTGTTTCATATCGCCGTCCTCCGTATGGGTATATTTTACCACAAAAGAGAGGATATTTCAATGAAATAAATTATAAACGGGAAGCTGCCGTTTGCGCAGTCCCAAAAACACCCCGTCAAAGACGGGGCGGGGTTTTTTTATTCGTTTTTTGGCATTTTTACGGTAAACTGTCTTTTGCTGTCAAGGTATTCCCTTACGCCCTCGAGCGCCTCGCCGAAGCGCTGGAAATGCACTATCTCTCTTTCCCTTAAAAAGCGCAGGGGTTCAAGCACATCGGGGTCGTCGGTCATACGCATAAGATATTCGTAGGTCGAGCGCGCCTTTTGTTCTGCGGCAAGGTTTTCGTAAAGGTCGGTCAAGGGGTCGCCCTTTGATTGGAAATAAGCCGCCGTAAAGGGTACGCCTGCGGCGCTTGCGGGATAAACGCCCGTACCGTGGTCTACATAATAACTGTCAAAGCCGGCAGCCTTTATCTCGGCGGGGTCGATATCCTTGCTTAATTGGTGGCATATAGAGCCTATCATTTCAAGGTGCGCAAGCTCCTCCGTGCCTATATCGTTTAAAATTGCCTTTGACTGCGGCGTAACTGCCGCATAACGCTGACTTAAATACCTTAACGATGCACCAAGCTCACCGTCGGGACCGCCGTACTGCGTGATTATCAATTTTGCAAGGGCGGGGTTCTGCTGCTTTATTTTAACGGGAAATTCCTGCTTTTTTTCATATATCCACATTTATTCTTCTCCTCCTACCACAAAATTAAAATCATTTTCCCACGGCCATGGGTCGTCGGTCCAGTTAAACTCATCGCGCTTGCTGTAGCTGCGGTAGCTGAAAAGCGGACCGAAAAGGTTTTCATACTGTTCGCGCAGGCCGTCCGCCTCGCTGACTACCTCGTTATATTTTTTTATCCCCTCTTTGCAGTCGGGGTGGCTGTCAAGGTAAAGCGCAAGATCGACAGCCAGAAAGTCCAACACCGTAAGGCGCTTTAAAATACGATCTCTGTCCATTTTATTACTCCTTTTTAAATTTATTTATAGATATCTACCAGCTCGGGAAATACCGTTCCCGCAAGCAGGGCCTGCACGGGCTCCATAAGCTCACACATTTTTTGTATGGGCACATAAGCCTGCGCAAGCTGCGTTACGGCAATAGTCTTGTCAAAGGGTCTGCACTCGGCCATACTGCCGCCTCCTTGATGTTTTAATGCTATAGTATTCAGAAAAATAAAGTTTGTGAAAATTAACATTTCTTAATGTATTGCATAATGCTTCAGGTTATAGTAAAATAAAAAGACCTGTGATGTTTGGTCACAAGTCTTTGTCACTTATTTTGTATTGGTAAAATTATCCGCAACTTCGGCAAACATACAACCGATCATTGATAATTGGTCGTTAGTAAATTTTAATGTTCCTTCGTTATTGAATGTTCTGAATCGCAAGGCAAGTGCCTTGAGTATCTGCTCCTGTTCCTTGGTCAGTCCGTAAAGGGACAACGTATTTCTGTGCTCTGTGCCACATAGCTCATCTATTGTGACATTAAAAATTGCAGCTAAAGACCTTAATGTATCGAAGGGCGGCTGGACCTCGTTGCTTTCGTAGCGACTTATCAGCGATTCCGAAACATTAAGCTTTTTTGCAAGCTGTTGCTGTGTAAGGTTATTCTTTTTTCTTAAAGTTTTTAAAACGTCACCAAAATCGTACATTAAAACACCTCACTTGAACTTAGTTAAAATTATCCCATATTTATCTTGCATATCAATCATTATTGTGATATAATAACTTTAATAAATTGCAAATATTAGTGTTGTCCTTTTGAGCGATAGTCAATGATATTCGTATTCCGCAGAAATAAATTTCTGCTACATACTCATAACCAACGGAATTGCAAGCAATTCCAAATTCAGCGGGAGCTTGAACATTGCACCGCAAAGATAGATGCGGACAGGCTTTGCCTGGCTTTTGCGCAGCAAAAGTGCTGACCCACTGAATTTTAAGTAAGCACCCCCGCTTTAGAAGCGGGGGACTTCCTTAGTTTGTTAAACTTTAAAAAGGAGAATGAGTATGAAAAAAATAAGAATATTGATTTTGTTAATGACTGCAATTATTATTTTATCAACAAATGTAATGGCAGCGCAGGGGGTAATAAGAAACGGCAGGACACTTGTTCCCGTCAGGGGCGTATTTGAAGAACTCGGGTTTTCCGTAAACTGGGACGGGGCTGTCGGTAAAGCAAGTTTATCGGACGGAAATCATAATGTGTCCATAATAAAAGGTCAGAATTATATCAAAGTAGACGGTAAGCAGATTTATCCCGATGTTCCGCAGCAAATAATAAATAACGGCTTATATTTGCCCGTTAAAGCCATAGCAGATGCAATAGGCGCAGACACAAGCTGGAACGCCGAAAAGAAATTGGTGCATATAAGCTATAACGGCAAGGATTCGTACATTTCCTGCATAGTTGAAACGGCACCTATAGCTTCAAATAAGACACAGAATACAACGCAAAAACAAGCACAGACAAGCAGTAATACAGTACAAAATTCAAAAGCAATAACTTACATATTAAATACAAACACAAGGAAAATACATATTCCAAGCTGTACCTCGGTCGGAGAGATCTATCCGGAGCATAGGCAGGAATACTGCGGAACGCTTGACGATGCAATAGCACAAGGATATTCGCCTTGTGGAAGATGCTTGCGCTGATACATAAAATGTTTTAAAATAAAATGCTACAAAAAGCGAGGGTTTATTGACATTACCCCCGCTTTTTTCTTTTGAGCATTTTCTTTGCGTGCGGTTTGCTATAGCTTTTGCCTATAAACACCCAACGGTTATAAATATTTCTTAAAACTATGAATGTTGCATAATTCCAAAATTAAAAAAAAATTAAAAATTAATAAATTTACTATAGCCAAACACATAAAAGTATGATATACTTATTATGAGGTTGTATGTTATTTTATTGTTAGCATAAAAAATGTCTAATATCAGATTTCGCATATTGTTTTCAAGGAGGAGTAAAAATGGCATACACAACTACCGAGAAAATCGTCGGCGTTATCAAGGATTATCAGCAAAATCTGTATTCGTCAAGCGTAGGGAAAGCGCTTGAACCGGTTGATCAAAATCTTTTTATACTTCTTTTAAGCGCTGTATCAAGCTGCCGCAAGTGGCCTACCCTGGCACAGCCTATGGAATTTGATAAAATATATCACTGTACAAACGATGAAGAGCGCTCCAATACTATAGAGTGGCTTAAACAGACTTATGACATCCAGGATTGGGTATCACTTGAAAACGCCTGCAGGCAACATTTTAATATACATGACGAGTATAAGCATTTTTGGGCGGAGTGGAACAATCTTGCCAATTTTGATGAGCTTACGCCGCACGAGCCGTCGGAGCTTTTCAAGCTTAAACGCTGTAATACATATGCCAGAAATTTTGCGCCCATAGTGGGTGAGGCAGGCTTTTACGCATGGGACTGCAACGAGCGCATAGGTCTTTGCCGCGTTGCTTATGCGGCGGGCATTATAACACGCGACGAGTTTTGGTATGCCGTGCTGCCTTACGCAAAAAAGGCAAGCGCCCTTTTCAACAACTGGGTCGAATACGGTATGAGCTATCTTTGCGGCTTTGTTTACCACAACTACCAGCACCGCAACTGCACGGAGGAGCTTTCCCCGCAGTTTAAGGTGGGTTTTGGCATAATACAATTTTTGTTTGACAACCACTGGGGCGATAAAGCATGGTTTGAGTTTTCTACCGAATATGCTATCCAGAAAGAAGAAATGAAGCATCTGCTTATCTGGGACGGCCCCGACCTTTGCATAGCAACAAACCGCATTACGGTAGACCGTTTCCCCGTGGGCTATATGTACCGCGAGGTACCCGATACCAATTTTAACGACAGCGGCTGGCGCTTTTATCAGGGCGGAGAGGATGACGAATATGCGTTTGACCTTAACAACTCCGGTATGCACAGCTTAAATGACATATGCAATTATGACCCGGCAATACTGCCCTATTTAAACATGCCGGTAGGCACGGGCCTTGTAAGGACCAAAAACAATACTTTTGTAGTCGTGGAACAATAAAAGTGACCCGAAGCGCTATGCTTCGGGTCTTTTTTATGCCAATGCCTTTATCGAAATTACATCCAGCAGATTTATTACGCCGTTTTGGTCTATATCCGCCGCTGTCAGATTGATTTTATCTTTTACGTTTATACCGCAAATATATTTTAAAACAAGCTCGGCATCTGCCGCATCTATTTGTCCCGACAGGTCGGCATCACCGTATTTATAAGATGCGGCGCATATTTTACCGTCCTTGTCAAATGCCAGATAAAAGCTGTTTTCAATGCTTATCTTTTGCTTTATATTATCGTTTATCATTTTGACCGTATTATCATCTATGGTTTTTATCCCGCCGCCTATAACAAGCTTTTCCCACATTACCTTGGCCGCACTTGCTATATAAACACAGCCCTTTTCCATTTTTTCGCAGCGGCTGTCGATATTTACCTCACCCTCTATGCCAAGCGGAATATACCAAAGCGTTTTCATATCCTTGGAATATAACAGCCCATCCTTTGTTGTATAATTGGGGTTATTTTCGCTTACCGCTATCTCAGATATATTATTAAAGCCGTAAAGCGCGACAGATAAGCTGTTTCCGTCGATATTAAGGGAATTTTTCGGCACTTCCGTGCTTAAAACATAGCTATCGGGCAAAACCAGCTTTTTAAGATATGCAGGCCGCGAAAACGACAGCGCATCAAGCTGTGTCACGGTATCGGGCAGGATGAATGTTTCGTCCGTTTTGCCGCGCGGATAGGCTATCATTCTGGTATGCGCCGCATCGTATAATACGCCGCCGATCGTGTCGAAATTTGTGTTGCCTTCGGCCACCTCAAATTCCTTAAAGCTTTCGTCTTTTCCGAAATCGTAAAAAACGTGGTCGCCGTACAGGGTATTTTCCTCAACATTATAGTCACCGCCTATTGTTTTCACCGTAGACGGGATGACCAATTTTTCGTTTTCGGCGCCGCAGCAATGGTCAAAGGCGCCGTCCCCTATGGCTTCAAGGCCCTCCTTAAGCTCTATTCTTTTTACCGAAACGCAGTTTTGAAAGGCGTAGGCATCAATTTGTTTCAGCGACGACGGCAGCTCCAGTTCGGTAAAACCCATATTTACACCATATCCGCCAAAGCAAAGCAGCCCTACCGACTCTACCCCCTCACAAAGCGTCAATTTACCGTTAAAGCCCGAGCAATTATAAAAAGCGGCTTTTTCTACAGCCTTTACGCCCGCAGGTATAGTAAGCGGGCCCTTAAGGCCGCTGCAGCCGTAAAAAGCGGAGTAGCCTATACGCACAAGGGATTCGGGCAGGACAAGCTCTCCGCCGATATTTTTACAGTTTATAAAAGCCTGGGGATATATATATTCAAGCCCTTCGTTAAGCTTTAGCGATGTTATCTTCGTATCCCTGAATGCGTTGCCGTAAACTATCCGGGTAGTTTTCGGCAATTCTATGGGACAATTTAACCCCGTTTCATAAAACGATATGCCGCCAATGGAAACAAGCGTTTCGGGCAGCCTTATATCCTCCAGCGTGGCTATGCCCCTGAAGGTACAATGATGTATCCCCGTTATGCCGTCGGAAATATATATTTTTTTAAAGCCCTCCGTTTTTCCGTCAAGTATATTGATATAGCTTTCGTTTTCGTATCTTCCGCCAATAACGACTATGGGCTTATTGTTGTAAAAATTGGGGACCACTACCTCTTCATCACTGCCGTTGTAGGTATAAAGCCTGTGTCCGTCATCCGATGCCGTCCACTCGCCTTCCTTTCCGCTGACTATTTTTACAGCAGGGGTCTCAAACACGGCCGACTCTCCCTCCGCAAAAAACGAAATGCTTATTATGCCCTCCGCGGTCTTTTGGGTATCCACGCTTTGATATACCATACCGTCCACGGGCGCCTCCGTAACGGCATAGGTCTCGCCGTTTATTTCAAGCACCATATCCGCCGGGACCTCATCTATTTTAAATGCCGCCATTTTAATTACATTGTTTTCGTCCGTATATACGCACCTTGCCTCAAGCTCATCAAAAAGCTCCGCACTTGTTTTAGCATATGCCGATGTGGCTGTCAGCATAAATAAGCAAAAAACAAGTATAAAAATTATTTTTTTCATTATTATCACCGCCGTTTTATTATTATTCAACCGCCAATTATAGTTTTATTTTATCATTTTTCAATGCATTTAGCAAACATTTTTTATAAATACGCGGAAATTTGCTTTTTTTTATGCAAATACAAACAAAAAGTAAAGAAAATATAAAACTAAAACACAATATGCTTGACACAACGCAAAAAAAGTTATAAAATAGAATAGTATTATTGCGGGCATATTATGCCCTGCGGCAATATGATCATATTTAAAGCAGTTTTGCTTTTGTTGTACATTGAAAATTTAATAGGAGGTGTTAAGACTTTGCTTAGCATAGGAATAGGTAAACTTATTATCATTCTTGTTGCTGTTTTACTTGCATTTTTTATCGGCTTTATTATAGGTCAGTACGCAAGAAAAAAGCTTGCGGAGGGAACTATAGGCTCTGCGGAGCGTGAAGCCGAAAGCATAAAGCTTGAGGCCAAAAGATCTGCCGAGGAAATAAAGCGTGATGCCGATGCGGAAAAGAAAGAAATACTTCTTGCCGCACAGGAGGAAGGCCTTAAGTTAAAAAACGACATTGAGAAAGAATGTAAAGACCGCAAAAACGAAGTTCAGCGACAAGAAAAACGTCTTGAAAAGAAAGAGGAAAGCCTTGATAAGCGTTCCGAAAGCCTTGACAAGCGCGACAACCAGCTGCAGCGCAAAAGCGAAGAGCTTGAAAAGCGCACAGCCGAGGTGGAAGCACTTGAAAAGCAGCACATAGCCGAGGTAGAGCGTATTGCGGGCATGTCTGCGGAACAGGCTAAAGAATATCTTTTTGCATCGGTGCAAAACGATCTTCAGCATGAAACAGCCGTACTTATCAAAGAAATGGAAGCAAAGGCCAAGTCAGAGGCCGACAAAAAGGCAAAAGAGATCATCGCAAACGCCATACAGCGCTGCGCGGCAGATCACGTTGCCGAAACAACTGTAAGCGTTGTTTCATTGCCCAACGATGAAATGAAGGGCAGAATTATCGGACGCGAGGGACGCAACATCCGTACCCTTGAATCCCTTACGGGCATTGAACTTATTATTGACGACACACCCGAGGCAGTTATCCTCTCGGGATTTGACGCAATGAAACGAGAGATTGCAAGAATTGCTTTGGAAAAGCTTATTATCGACGGCAGGGTACATCCTGCAAGGATCGAAGAAACTGTTGAAAAAGCAAGAAAAGAGGTTGAAACATCTATTAAAGAGGAGGGCGAGGCCGCTACCTTTGAAACGGGTGTACACAATCTTCATCCCGAGCTTGTACGTTTGCTTGGTAAACTGAAATTCAGGACAAGTTACGGACAAAATGTGCTTAAACATTCTATTGAGGTATCACACCTTTGCGGGATCATGGCCGCAGAATTGGGTGTTGATATAACGCTGGCAAAACGTGCCGGCCTTTTACACGATATCGGTAAGGCAATCGACCACGATATGGAAGGTTCCCATATAGAATTAGGCGCAAACCTGTGCCGCAAGTATCACGAAAGTGCTACTATTATTAACGCGGTAGAGGCTCATCACGGCGATGTCGAGCCGCAAAGCATTGTCGCAGTGCTTGTACAGGCAGCGGATGCCATTTCCGCCGCAAGACCCGGTGCAAGACGCGAGACGCTTGAAAGCTACATCAAACGTCTGCAATCGCTTGAAGAAATTGCAGATTCATTTAAAGGCGTTGAAAAATCGTTCGCAATTCAGGCAGGACGCGAGTTGCGAGTTATGATAGTACCCGAGGAAGTATCGGACGATCAGCTTACAATTATGGCGCACGATATTTCCAAGAAAATCGAAACGGAGCTTGAATATCCCGGCACTATAAAGGTTAACCTTATAAGGGAAACAAGAGCCATTGACTACGCAAAATAAACAAACACAAAAAGACCGGGGCATTAAAGAAGATATCTTCAATGCCCCGGCTTTTTTTGTGCAAAAACATTAATTAAATCGTATAAGTCTGCAAAAGCGTAGCTTTGGTCACAGCGCGGCATACATCTGCGCAACCGTTGTCCCGAATACCGGATGTTTTTTGTACGGAGCTATATGCTTCAACGGCTCCAATACAAAGGCGCGCTCGTGCATAAGCGGATGCGGCACGGTAAGCCGTTCGGTCTGTATCACCTCGTCCCCGTAAAATATAATATCCAGATCAAGTGTCCTCGGTCCCCATTTTACGGTTCTTACCCTGTCAGCCGCCTTTTCCAGAGCATTAAGCATATCAAGCAGCTCTGTCGGGGAATACAGCGTTTCAACAGCAATGCAGCCGTTTAAATAATCATCCTGCGGTATATCGCTTACGGGCGCCGTAACAATAAACTCCGAGACCCGTCCGACACGGCAGTTTTCATCCGCATCTATCGCCTTTACCGCATTATCCAGATATTTTTGCTTGTCGCCCATATTACTGCCAAGGGCAATATATGCCGTTTTCCATTCCCTTATTATCTGCACGCCCACACTTTCAAGCGGCAGGCCTATAGGTGCCGAGGGCTTGTCTATACGCACACATACCCTTTTGATAAGCTGCGACTGTTTAAGCAGTACATCGGCTATTTTTTCCGACAGCGTTTCTATCAATTTAAAGGTATTTTTCTGACATATATCCTTTATTAAATGGCAGCATTCGCTGTAATTGACCGTATTTTCAAGGTCATCGGTCAGTCCCGCATTTTTCAGCGAAAGCTCTATTTCCGCCGATATATAAAACATCTGGCCCAGAGTATTTTCCTCGCTCATTACGCCATGACGTCCGAAAACCTGAAGCTTATCAATAAAAATTTTATCCATTATCTCGCCTCCTTATAAAAGCCCGCATACTTTTTATGTCCCGAAATACGAAAAATGCATGTAGTCCTTGGGCGTTACCCAGCTGCCTCCCCAGCTGAAATTGTATTTTCTGAAAATATTTACAACCTCGGGCGTTACCGAATAAATATCCTCGTACGGGCGCCAATAATTGCCTACCGTGGACCCGTCGCCGTAAATACAATAATTCTGCATATAATTTATATCCACAGCCGTACCCAGCGCATGCTCCGATATACGTCCGCTTGCGGTATTGCGCCAGCTATAGCAGCCAATATCGTTTATCGGGAATTTAATTGCGTAAAGCTCATCAAATATTTTTCTGAAAGTATCCGCAAGCGCACGGTTGCAGGTAAAGCTTGCGGTCGAGGAATAAAGCTCGCCCTTGTTTACCATTCTGTGTACTTTTTTTGTGACATATTCCACCGTGGTTATCTCGGTATACTCCTCCACTACCAATTCGCCGTATTTATCCGTTTCCTCTTCCGCGGCCTCATCATCGGACGATCCTTCCTCGCTTACGTTCTCCTCAGCCTCGTTTGAGCTTTCTTCGGGCTCCTCGGATATTTCCGTATCGGGTAGTTCAGCCTGCGTATCGGTATCATCGCCATCGCCGCTGTCGGTCGTTTTTTCGGTGTCCTCCGCTTCTTCCCGAGTTTCCGTGTCCTCTTCCGTATCGGAGGTCTCGTCGGCTTCCCCGCTATCCTCCACGGTATCGCCGTTTACAGAGCTGTTAAACAGTATATCCTCGCTTACCTCGGTCTCGACATTTTCGCCCTTATACTTTGCAACGGGCACCTTTATTACCTTTACTATCTCGTCTACTACTTCTTCCTCGTCAACTTCCACTTCCTCCGCATTGGCGCGCCATACCTTTACAGTTATGGTGACCATATTTGCATCCGCCTCTTCCTCGGAATGGAAAAAGCCGTTCGGGAATATTTTTTCCATAGGTATACGGGGGCCTACGGCAACAATATCGGTATTGGCAATTATTTTTTCTATCTCGTTTTCATACTTGCTGCCCACGCTGAACGATACGGTCTGCGAATAGGCCTTTCCTGCCCTTACGCGCAGATGATACTCCCTGTTTCTGACAAGCTTGCTGCTTAAAACGACCAGCTCCTTATCCTTTATTTCCAGCACCGAACAGCTTGCAAGGCTGTTTATCTCGGCAAAAAGGGGCTCGCTGCCGTCATATTTGACCCGTATATGGATATTTGAATTATCCGGCAAAAGCGAGCCGTCGCGCGGTGTAAGTATCTCCGGAACATGGTCTTTGGGCTGATACTGTCTGAAAAACTCCGTTATGTCAAATTCGGGCAAAGGCGCATACGGCAGGTCGTCCCAATCGCTTTCGGTACGCACCACTTCGTCGTCGGTCTCAAACCCCAGCGTCAGCTCTTCGTTTTTTTCCTCTTCGGGCAGCTCAAATATAATATACCTTGCCACGGGCGGCATTTCCCGCCAATAATGCAAAAGCTGCGTTTTGGGCGCCATTATCCCGTCTGCGATGGGTGTAAGCTCCTCTGCGCATACATTTACCCCTCCCAAAACAAAAATAAAAAATACCGCCATTAATAATTTTTTAAACATTTTTACACATCTCACATCAAAATTTACGGGCCGTTACCTGCGGGAACATTTGAACATAACAGTAATTTTCAAATGTGACCTTATAATAACAGCCCATTTTTTATCTGAATATATACATATTTTCTTCGGAAACGGTAAGGTACTCCGCTTTGCCGTCACCGTTAATATCACCGGCCGCATAATAGGCGTTTTCGCCATCGGTTATGCCTCCGCCGTATATCTCAAAACCCTTTGCGCCCAGAACATATCTTGTCACAAAGCCGTTTGAATCGTTTATATACAGTTCTTTTACGCCGTCACCGTTTACATCGGCGGCAAAAAAGTCCTTTATTGCGCTGACATCAAACCGTGTGCGCCATGCAAGCTTGAGCCTTTCTTTTTTTGTATAGACATATATGTTTACCCCGTCGGAGATCATATACTCCTCTGTGCCGTCACCGTCTATATCAACTATGCGCAGCTGCTCGACCGCCGCATCCACACTTAACCTTTCGGCCTTTTCCCAGCTGCCGTCAACACGCTTGAATACATCCAGCGCATTGTTTCTTGCCGCCGCAACGCTGCCGTCGTCAAGCTGCGCAATGCTGCTGTATATGCTTAATTCAAGCGGTATATCCTGTGCAGCGCGATCCGCGTTTTCATCTATAAAAATAATTTTTTCGGATTTTTGGTTTACAATATCCGGTCCCGCTTCGCTTACCTCATAGTCGCTTGTATCGGCATCCGCGATATCATAGCTGTCAAGCAATACCGCAGTATATTTTTTGCCCATAGATACCGATACGGGCATAAGACCGTCATCAAACTCAAAAACATCGCGTTTTTTTATGCCGTTTCTGCCGTCCTTGTAAAACACCAATGCGCTGCCGCTTAAAACAGCGGTATCACCGCCGTAAATATCTCCGGCGGCTTCAAAAAGCACGGTGCTTTCGTCCTTTGTGAATGTCCTTGTTACGTCCTTTCTTTCAACGGCCGCAAACGGAGCGGCATATTCAAACGGATATTTATTTGTAAGGCTTTGGCATATATTGTTGTGCATATAATATCCGCAAAGCATATCCTGCTTATTAAAAGCAAAATACGCCGTACCCGCCTCGCTCATATCCGAGTTTAACAGGCGCACGGAAGCAAGCATGGTTTGCTTTACGCCGCGTTTAAAGCGCTTTGTATCAATACCCGCGCTTTCGGAGGCCTCACAGATAGCCCGAAAGTTTTCGCCCTCGTCCGACAAAATAAGGTCATTGCCAAAGGTCATGCTGTCCTCGTCGTAATTCCATACAAGCTCGTCCAATATATCCTTAATTTTTTGTGTATTGTTTGGTATACTATGTGTATCCAGCGCATACTGCTCGGTCTGCACAGAGGCCTTATCACCGCAGCCGCCAAGCAAAAGACAAAATATACACATAAATATCAATTTTTTCATTAAATCACCCCGTATCAACGGTTCATAATACCCATTAGATAATACCATAAACCCCCGTCAAATGCAATTACTATTATATTACATATATATTTCAATTTGCGGCGGTTCAATCATCAAGCAGTTTTGTCATAAAGGTAATATCTATAAACGTATTGTTTTTATAGCCTATTTCCCTGAAAGTGGTATTGGCTATAAAACCGCAGCGGGTATGCAGGGCAAGGCTTGCCCAGTTATTATCCGTAACAACGGCCACAAGACAATGGTATTTGCCGCGCGCCATTGTAATAAGCGTTGTCAGCAGCGTAGTGCCCACGCCTTTATGTCTGTGATTTACGCTGACATATACCGATATTTCGGCCGTAGTGTTATATCCCGTATATTCACGAAAGCGCGAAAGCGATGCCCAGCCTATCACCTGTCCGCGAAGCTCCGCTATCACCACCGGATAACCGTCCCTGATATGCTCTTCATACCATTTAAGGGCATCATGCTCGCTGCGCGGCTTTGTATTAAGATTGTAATTCGTATTCATCGTGGCATAATTAAGAATGCCGTTTATCGCCGGCAGATCCTCTTTTATTGCCTGACGTATTAATATTTTATCCTTTAAATTGTCCATAAAAGCACCTTTTTAAGGCCGTATTTAAAAAGCAGCCTTAATTTAACCAAAAACTGTACCCGTTAAATATACCACATATTTTAGTTTTTTGCAACAGCGGTTTTTTAACTTTCCCCATTTTTTAATTGCTTTGTCGACAACATCAAGCTCCGATAAAAATTCAGGTTTGACAAAAGGAATTATTTGTATTATAATTAATATAGAATTTTGTACAAGCCTTTTTGGTTTGTGCAAAGCTACTAAATTATTTCAGGAGGTACATTATTATGAGCAATCCTTTTTCACTTGAAGGCAAAATTGCATTCGTAACAGGCGCAAGCTACGGTATCGGCTTTGCTATTGCAAGCGGTATGGCTAAGGCAGGCGCAAAGATCGTATTTAACGACATCAAGCAGGAGCTTGTTGACAAGGGTCTCGCAGCATACAAAGAGGCAGGCATCGATGCAACAGGCTATGTTTGCGACGTTACCGACGAGGACGCTGTAAACGCAACAGTTAAGAAAATTGAAGAGGAAGTCGGCGTTATCGACATCCTTGTAAACAACGCAGGTATCATCAAGAGAATACCTATGATCGAAATGTCCGCTAAGGATTTCAGACAGGTTATCGACGTTGACCTTAACGCACCTTTCATCGTTTCAAAGGCTGTTCTTCCTTCAATGATCAAGAAGGGTCACGGCAAGATCATCAACATCTGCTCCATGATGAGTGAGCTGGGTCGTGAGACAGTTTCCGCTTATGCAGCTGCAAAGGGCGGTTTAAAGATGCTTACAAGAAACATCTGCTCCGAGTACGGTGAATTTAACATCCAGTGCAACGGTATCGGACCCGGTTACATCGAGACACCCCAGACTGCTCCTCTTCGTGAAAGACAGCCCGACGGTTCAAGACATCCTTTCGACAGCTTCATCGTTGCAAAGACACCCGCAGCTCGCTGGTTAAAGCCCGAGGAGCTTGCAGGCCCCGCTGTATTCCTTGCTTCAGAGGCATCAAATGCAGTTAACGGCCACATCCTTTATGTTGACGGCGGTATCCTTGCTTACATCGGCAAGCAGCCTAAATAATAAAGATCTGATCGATAATATGATTTAAATAAATATCCCCCGGTTTGGCCGGGGGATATTTATTTGGGCTGCATTTTTTACAAGTCTGTTATGTAAAATAACTTACATCGTATAATATCTGATGACCAAAATTCACCACATACACACAGGAGCAGCACATAAGCGCATTTACCGCCGCAAATGCGGTACTCCACGCAAAGTTTTTCCTGATATCTCTGTTTGCAATAAAACCAAATATAAAATACAGCAGCATATCAATGGCGAAAAACAATGTAAACACCGTTATATGCTTATGAAAAAACGCACCCTCGTTTATGCCGATAAAGCTGCGTACCATAAGTGTCGGTATGGAATAATAGTATTCCGACGTGCCGAGCAGCTTATAAAAAAGCAGCCATTGCAGATATGCCAAAATTGCAGTCGGTATCAAATATGCGTAAATATACGACCGCCCTTGTGCTGTTTTTTTCAGTACAAAAAGCTGTAACGCCCAAAGCAGCGCACCGCCCAAGTAATTTATGCCAAGGTAGGCCCCCTCGGGATTTACCGTATTTACCATAAACCTGTAGTATATTATCCGATCAAAAACGATCGCCGCAGCGGGAGAGCATATCAAAAGTCCCACAAGCATTACAGATCCGCAGCCATACACCAAAAACGCTATTGGTCTTTCGGCATATTTTGTCATAAGCCTTGTTTTATCCGCAAAGCCCATGCCCTTTGTTTTCTTTTCTATCAGCAGATGTACCGCCGCAAAATACAAAAGCCATATTGCAAGCAAGATAGGATATGTATGTCTTATATAAAGCGGCAGGGGCATAAGCCACGCAAACACAAGAAATGCGGGGCGGTTGCCTACAAGATAAAAATTATCGTCCCACTCCCGGCCCTCATCATAACAATAGAAAAAAATCACATAATAAGGCACCTTATGCCTGCCCTCATATTTTTCCCCGTATCGGTCATATTCCTGCGCATTTTCGTATATAGGACGCAGTACATAGTTCAGATAATCCATCAGGATGCAATACTCAAGATCCGTCAGCTCCACGCTGCACATTTTGGCATATGGATAAAGCTTGTTATTTGAATGACCGCTGCGACCATCCTTGATATTATTATCCGGAGAGTCCAATATTCCCTGCAGCCATATATAATATGCATCCATTGTCATCGTACGCCCCTTTAGCCTCACCCAAAAGCAGTCGTCGGTGCAGTCATTGGCAATGGGCGCATAACCCGACGGGTACCTTACACCCACGCTGCATTGTTCAATATCACCGTAAACAGCCATTCTGCATCGGGTATAGACAGTACACAGCGTTATCAGTACGGCTATAGCCGCAATAAAACATAATATTTTTTTCATAGCCCGCACCCCCTAAACCAATCTTGCCAGATAAACCGTGGAAAAGCCGTCTATAAAGTATATACCGCAGGTGCAAAAAGCAAATATAATACTGTAAACAAGCCTTTTGACCGTGTTTTTGGTATATATCCGAAGTGACAGCGCAAACAAAAACACAGCAGGCAGCAGCATTATAATAAAGTGACCGAATTTTGTAAAAAACGGTATAAACGGATACAGATTTACCGTGGCAACCAACCATTCATAAAGCCTTGTATAAAAAAGCGGATATGCCGCGGCACTTATTAATGCCGCAGTTGGGATATATGCAACAAGCAGGCGTTTTTCCCCCTTGAAAAGCTTTGAAACAAAAGCCGCCTGTACCAAAATATACATTATCGCCGTTACCGCATTTGCCCAAAACGGTTTAAAATTTGTTATTATGCGACATTGTCTTTCCGTAATATCCGCAGGCAAAAAATGCTTGAATACAAGCCCCGTAAGAAAATCAAGCAGCAGCACGGAAATAAAGCAGCAAAGCATAAATCTCAAAAGCCCGCCGCACTTATCGGCCGCAAGCCGCCTGCGCTGCAAAAATGTAAGCCCGCGTCCCTGCGTATATTTGCTTATGCAGTAAACAAAAATAACAAAAATTATGGAAAAGACCGCATATATAAAGCCTCCCCAAATATGCCTGTAATAAACGCAGCATACCAAAAACACGGGTATATCTATCAAAAAGCTGCCTCGTATCGCCGTGGTATATATTCTGTTATCCGCACTTATCTTCAAATAAGCCGACTCCCCTTTTGAATTTTTGCCTTTGATGCATTTTGAGGTCAAGGCAAATATATCGCTGCAAAAGCACCTTTCAAACGGAGTAAGCCGCGCACAGCTCGGATAGCCCGACATTTTAAGTGTATCTCCCGGCATGGAATTAAAGCTTCCAAATATAAGTGTGGCCCCATGTTCATTATCATAGACATATTCTATCGACCCCTGCACATAATAGTCCCTGCCGCGTATAAGCGGATAAGCAAGCACAAACAAAATAACCGCCAAAACAATAAAGATAAATACCCCTAATTTTTTGTTTATCCTTTTCATATTATCATCCCCTAAAAAAACACCGTTCACACCACTTTTGTTTGTGATAATTATACATCAATTTTGATATTATGTCAATATAAATTGTAAGTTGTATACAATTATTTTCTTTGTGTTTTGGTTATTTTTATTTTTATTCCATATACGGCAGGGCTTTATCTTTAAAACAAAAAAATACCTATTGACAAACTCATCCGTATATGCTACAATATTTACCTGTAAAGAAGAAGCTCTACTTCTCACCTTACGGCAAATGCGCTTTAAGGTCACTCATTTTCATACGCCCTTTGTTTGGGTTTATGTGTCAATGATCAATTTAGAGCAGAGCTTTACGCGCTGCTTATTTTTTTGCAGCAAAAAGTTCTGAATTATTTTTTAGGAGGTGTCTGCTATTACTGATTTAATGATTAACGAGCAGATAAGGGATAAAGAGATCCGCTTAATAAGCAATGACGGCGAACAGCTTGGTATTATGTCGGCGCGCGATGCGCAGAAGATCGCCGACGAAAGAAGCTTGGACTTGGTTAAGATTTCGCCCCAGGCAAAGCCGCCTGTGTGCAAGATCATGGACTACAGCAAATACAAGTTTGATATGGCAAAGCGTGAAAAGGAAGCACGCAAAAAGCAAAAGATCGTCGCTGTTAAGGAACTTCGCTTATCTCCTAACATTGACACGCACGATATCCAGGTAAAGGTTAAAAATGCTATCAAATTCCTTAAAGAAGGAAACAAAGTAAAGGTAAGCATACGTTTCAGAGGTAGAGAGCTTGGACGTACCGAGACCGCGGTCAGCATAATGAACGACTTTGCGGCACAGGTTGAGGAATACGGCACCATAGAAAAGCCCCCCAAGATGGAGGCGCGCACTATGGCTATGTTCCTTGCGCCCAAGGGAAACTGATAACATATAGTTTTAAGGAGGAAAAAACAATGCCTAAGTTAAAAACAAGAAAGGCCGTTGCCAAGAGAGTATCCGTTACAGGTTCGGGCAAGCTTAAAAAGACAAAAGCAAACAAGCAGCATATCTTAACAAAGAAGAACACAAAGAGATTAAGAGATCTCCGTAAGTCTGATTTAGTAGATAAGACAAACATGAAGCAGATGAAGCGCTGCTTACCTTATATTTGATTTATTAATTCAAGGATAAAATCAAATTCAGAACAACAACAGAGTTTAATTGCTAAATCACACAATATTTAAGGAGGACTTGAAAAATGGCAAGAGTTAAAGGTGCATTAAACGCACGCAAAAAGCATAAAAAAGTTTTAAAAATGGCTAAGGGCTACTTCGGCGCAAGAAGCAAGCAGTACAGAGTTGCTAAGCAGAGCGTTATGAAGGCTATGGCTCACAGCTTTGCAGGCAGAAAGCAGACAAAGCGTGCCTACAGAAGACTTTGGATCGTTCGTATCAACGCTGCTGCAAGACTTAACGGTCTTTCCTACAGCAAGTTTATGAACGGCCTTAAGAACGCAGGTATCACACTTAACAGAAAGATGCTTGCAGACCTTGCTGTATCGGATGCAGCTGCTTTTACATCACTTGTAAACACCGCAAAGGGTGCGCTTTAATAAGCGTTTAAAGACTGTCGAAAGGCAGTCTTTTTTTGAAAGGAAATAACTATGGCAAAATACAAACTTGCGATATTTGATATGGACGGTACAATTTTAAACACCATAGACGACCTGGCGGGCGGCGTAAATCATGCGCTTGCAATGGCAGGGCTGCCGACACGCACGGTCGATCAAGTCCGCAGCATAGTCGGCAACGGCATTTTTACCACATTAAAGCTTTGCGCACCCGAGGGCACAAGCGACGAAAAATTGGCGGAATTGCATACATACTTTGCGCCCTATTACGAGCAGCACCGCGCCGACAAAACACGTCCCTATGACGGCATACCCGAGCTTTTGCAAAAATTAAAAAACAACGGTATAAAAACAGCCGTTGTTTCAAACAAAAGTGATATTTCGGTAAAGCCGCTTGCAGAGCAATATTTTCCCGGACTTTTTGATACCGCGATGGGTGTGACCGCAAGCATAGAAAAAAAGCCCGCCCCCGATATGGCAAATATAATTATTAAAAATTACGGCTTTGATAAAAAGGATGTTGTCTATATAGGCGACTCCGAGGTGGATATTATGACCGCGCAAAACACGGATATAGACTGCGTTTGTGTAACCTGGGGCTTTCGCGGCAGAGAAAGGCTTGAAAAGCTTGGTGCAAAAAATATAGCAGAGACCTGCGACGAGGTATTTGCCTTTATTGCAAAATAAACGGTTTATTTTGCAGCGGGCACATACCCCGTTTTAGGTCACTCAAAAAACGGCGGGACTCCCCCGTCAGCCAAGCTCCGTTTCCTCACCCGGCTCTATTATCCTTGCGCCGTTCACCTTGAAGCGCTCTGCCCTTTCACGGTCAAACAGCTTGCCGGGGGCAATATGTATGGGAAATGTGGTTTTTGCTTTTATTATATCGGCGCACTCCATTGCCTCGGGGATATCCATATTGTATATGCCGTCGGCAGGCAAAAATGCATAGTCAAGCTTTTTGTCGGCAAATGTTTTCATCTGCTCGGTCTTTGATGTGTCGCCCGCAAAATATACCTTTATCCCGTCCGAAAATGTAAGAATATATCCCACACATTCGTCTATCGGATGATTTTTATTGTACGCCTGCACGGGCTCGATATGTATGCCGTTAAAATCAAAGGAAACATATTTTCCGTCCTTAATGGCATCCATATTCTGAAAAATTTTGCAACCCTGTTTTTTGGCGGGCTTGTCTATTGCCGTATGGTCGTAATGCTGATGTGTTACTAATATAAGGTCTGCGGGGACATCATAGCCCTCGCCCGCATACGGGTCAATGTATATTACAGTATCATCCGCTGTTAAACGCAGGCTGCCGTGACCCTGATATAAAATTTTCTTCATAATAAATACCCTCTTTCCAAAAAATAAGGGGACGCCCTGCGACATCCCCCAAAAATTATGCCTTAATTCTGAAAGTAGGATCAACAGGACCGTTGCCGTTGCCTATTTCCTGATTTGCCGATGACTTGATAGCACCCGTGATAAATTCTTTAGCGCTCTTGATAGCCGCATTAAGCTCCTTGCCCTCTGCAAGACCGCAGGCAATGGCCGAGCTTAAAACACAGCCCGAGCCGTGAGTATTCTTTGTATCAATCCTGTCACCGCGGTAGTTGATTATCTTGCCGCCCGAGAACAGCAGGTCGTTGCTGTTGGCCTCAAGGTGGCCGCCCTTTAACAGTACGCTTGTATGAAGGTCACGCGAAAGCTTCTGCGCAGCCTTTACACAGTCCATATTATTCTTTATCTCGGTGCCGAGGATAGTTTCAGCCTCGGGGATATTGGGCGTGATAACAGTCGAAAGCGGAACAAGAGACTGAAGTATCTCTGCCGCAGAGGAGCTGTCCATAAGTGCCGCGCCGCTGGTAGAAACCATAACAGGGTCAAAAACTATATTTTTAACGTCATATTGCACAAGCTTGTCTGCGATAACAGCAGCAAGCTGACCGCTACATACCATACCTATTTTAACGGCATCGGGCATAATATCGCTTAAAATTGCATCAAGCTGGTCGGCAAGGAAATCGGGCGAAACTATTGAAATATTAGTGACCCCCTGTGTATTTTGTGCCGTAAGGGCCGTAATAGCACTCATAGCATAATGTCCGTGTGCCGTTATCGTCCTGATATCCGCCTGGATACCCGCGCCGCCGCTGCAATCGCTGCCGGCAATAGTTAATACCTTTTTCATTTATATCACCTCATACAAAAAAATTCCGAATTTTGCTTTGCGGATACAATATCCCATGCAAAATCAACTCTTATTTATATTATAACCCGAAAATATTTATATGTCAAATACAAGATGTGAATTTTTTTAAATTCGGTACTTTTTACAAACGCAGAAAAAACCGTGACAAATTTTTCAAAAGGGGTTGACTATATGCCCCTTTTTGTGTATAATCTAATAGTGTGTGGTTGTATTTTTATTCCACACAGCTTAATAGTAACTGAGGGGAGGGAAATTTGATGTCTGAAGTTAGAGTAAAGGAAAACGAGTCTTTGGACAGCGCTCTTCGCCGTTTTAAGAGAAACTGCGCAAAGGCAGGTATTATGGGCGAGGTACGCAAGAGAGAGCACTACGACAAGCCAAGCGTTAAGCGCAAGAAAAAGTCCGAGGCTGCAAGAAAGCGCAAGTACAATTAAAGGAATGGTTTTATGGCTTTAAAAGAACAGCTTTTTGACGACCTGAAGCAAGCTATGAAGGATAAAGATACCGTTAAAAAAGATATTGTCCAGTTAGTGCGCGCAGGTGTGTTACAGCTTGAAAAGGATAACAAGGTTCAGGCAGCCGATGAGGATGTTATGGCCGTTATCACAAAAGAGATAAAAAAGCTAAAAGATGTTCTGCCCGATTTTGAAAAAGCAGGCAGACAGGATCTGATTGACGAGGCCAATAAGAAAATTGCTATTTTGAAAGCATACCTTCCCGAACAGATGTCAGAAGATGCAATAAAACAGCTTATCAGGCAGACCATTGAACAAACCGGCGCAGTATCCATAAAGGATATGGGCAAGGTCATGGGCGCAGTAAGTGCCCAAACCAAAGGCCGTGCCGATAACAAACTGGTCAGTCAGTTGGTTAAAGAAATTTTATCATCGCTTTAAAAAGCAAAAGCCGTCGGCAAACACCGACGGCTTTTATATTGCTTATTCTATCATTATTGTTTTCTTTTCGGTCAGCGCCTTTTCATCCTTTTTGGGTATGTCAAGCTTAAGCACGCCGTCCTCAAATTTTGCCTTTATATCCTCGTGTGTAAGCGCACGGCCCACATAAAAACTTCTCTGCATACTGCCCGCATAGCGCTCGCGGCGTATTACCCTGCCCTTTTTATCATTTTCGTCCTTATCAAGGCCTTTTGCGGCGTTTACGATAAGATAACCGTTTTCAAGGCCGATATTTATTTCATCCTTTTTAAATCCCGGCAGGTCGATATCTATCTCGTAGCCTCCGTCATGCTCGCGCACATCTGTTTTCATAACGTGTGCTGCATTTTTGCCGTACAGCTTTTTGTCAACATCTCCAAAGCTGTCAAACCTTGGCATATCCATCCAATCGTCAAATAAACTTTCTCCAAAAATACTTGGTAATAACATAAGTCCTACCTCCTTAAAAAAATCCGGCCGTTCAGCCGATTTGCAGGCAGCCTATACTGTCTGTTTATTACTCTTTTTCCTTTTTACGGTTACATTATAGCACCAATTATTAGCCATGTCAATAGGTGAGTGCTAATTATTTGAGAAATTTCTAAACAAAATTTTACCCCCGTATTTGTTAGGTTTTTAAATTGTTAAGGCGTAATTTTCTCTTTTGTGCATATTGCCGTTAAATATTTTATAATTTGCTTTTTTTATTATTTGCAGATATTAAAAATATATACAAAAACACCCCGCAAAGTTTCTTTTATTTGCGCTATAGGAAACGTACCGCAGGAATTATCTTACGCGGAAAAAACGCAAATGTTTCTTCCTGTGAGCTCACAACTTTTGGCATAGCCAAAAGCCAATTGCTGCGCAATTGTCCGCATCTATCTTTGCGGTTGAATGTATATCCGCTCTAAAGGAAGATCATTTGCATTTTTTCCGAAATCTCTATTCCGTCAAATAGAAATTTTAAATTCTCACATCATAAAGAATAATTTACCGTTACGCTGTTATTTACTGCATTTCAGGCAAAAATTATGCAAAAACGGTGAAGGTCGAAACTTTTAATACTTGCAATACGGGTAGATTTATTATATAATACAACTTATGGATTTTTAAAAAGAAATTGAAAATGCGCTTTACACCCGTATTTTCAAAAAGGAGGAAATTTTATGAACGTATGGATAATCGTTGCCTTTGCCATATATCTTTCCATAATGATAGGCATTGGTATCGCGTTTTCCAAAAAATCAAACAATGTATCCGACTACTTTTTGGGCGGCAGACAAATGGGCAGCTGGCTCACAGCTCTTTCGGCACAGGCATCGGATATGTCCAGCTGGCTTTTAATGGGTCTTCCTGGCGCCGTATATTTAAGCGGTATCAGCTCGGGCTGGATAGCTATAGGCCTTGGTATCGGTACATACCTTAACTGGCTTATTGTGGCAAAAAGGTTAAGAAGCTACTCGCAGGTTGCGGGTGATGCCATAACCATACCGCAGTATTTCCAAAACCGCTTTGATGCGGATTCAAAGGCAGTAAGAATAGTCTGCGCGGTAATTATCTTTATTTTCTTTTTGATATACACCGCATCGGGCTTTAACGCAGCGGCAAAGCTTTTGGACAATGTTTTCGGCGTTAAATACCAGATAGGTCTTACCATCGGCGCAATAGTTATTCTTACCTACACCTTTATGGGTGGCTATTTTGCCGTTGTATGGACAGACTTTTTCCAGGGTATGCTTATGTTCTTTGCGCTTTTGATAGTGCCTATCGTAGCATACGCAGCTATCGGCTCGGAGAGCTTTACGGCAATAACCTCCGCAAAGGTCGGCTATATGGACCTTATGGCAAACGGCGACCAGCCCTATAAATTTGTTGATATAGTTTCAAACCTTGCCTGGGGTCTGGGCTACTTTGGTATGCCGCATATTCTTGTGCGCTTTATGTCGATAAAGTCTACGGACCTTATCAAAAAATCACGCATTATCGCTATGGTTTGGGTAATAATTTCGCTTGCGGCATCTGTTGCGGTAGGCTGCATAGGTTATGTTTACCTTGAAAAGATAGGCGCAGCGCCGCTTGACAAGGTATCTGCCGAAACTATATTTATGGTGCTTGTTCAAAAGCTTACACCCGGTCTTGTTGCAGGTATCCTGCTTTGCGCTATCGTTTCCGCAATAATGAGTACCTCGGATTCACAGCTTTTGGTTACGGCATCGGCCATAACCAACGATATCTACGCTATTACGGCTAAAAATAAGCCCGGCGACAAGCAGCTTTTGATGCTCAGCCGTATAGCTATCGCGGTTGTTGCAATTTTGGCTTATATAATTGCGCTTGACCCCGAAAACACCGTTATGGACCTTGTTGCAAACGCTTGGGCGGGCTTTGGCGCAGCCTTTGGCCCCGCTATGATATTAAGCCTTTTCTGGAGAAGAATGACCATGAACGGCGCCCTTGCGGGTATGATAAGCGGCGCGGCTGTGGTTATGCTGTGGAATAAGTTCCTTACCGCAAAAACGGGTATTTACGAGCTTCTGCCCGCATTCTTCATCTCGCTTGCGCTTATAGTTGTAGTTTCGCTTGCAGATAAGCACCCCACCAAAAAGGTGCTGGATCAGTTTGATAAGGTTGCAGCAATGAAATAATATCACAAAGACAGCTTATTTGACCGTCAAAGACAGGTCAATGATATTCGTATTCCGCAGAAATAAATTTCTGCTACATAAGCCGAAAC
>CAMVJD010000026.1 GCA_947167715.1 uncultured Eubacteriaceae bacterium | reverse complement strand
ATGTATCATTATCATACCGATAACGCCGCCCAGATAAATGTTTCCGCCAAATATTTTTGCGGCGCTTACCGCAATAAGTATGGGCAAGAAAACAAGCGCGGTATTGGAAAACATATCCAAAAGCGCAAACAAATAAGAATCCGACATACCCGGGAACGCTTTGGAAAGGCCGCCGAGCAAGCCGTTTAAAAGACCCGTTGCCACAATGGCCGGTATTATCGGCACAAAAATGTCACCAAGGGTCTTGATAGCCCTTTTATACAGGGGCGCCTGTGCGGCAGCCGCAGCCTTGACATCCTCTTTTGATGCCGCCTCAACGCCCGCAAGCGCAATAAATTCGGCAAAAACTTTGTTTACGGTACCCGTACCTATAATTATCTGAAGCTGACCGGCAGCCTCAAAAACGCCTTTAACTCCGTCAATACCTTCAAGTGTTTCCTTTTGTACCTTTCCGTTATCGGCAATAACAAGGCGCAGTCGCGTTGCGCAGTGTGCGGCGCTTGCCAGATTTTCCTTTCCGCCTATTGCAGCCAATATCTCGGATGCACATTTTCCGTAATCCATAAATACATCCCCTTTCTTTTTTCCGTTATATATTGATTGTACCATTAATTTACCCGATATTCTATTGACATAAATTAAGAAAATGTGATATCATTTCAGTTAATTTCACACAGTTTCACATCAATCAATAAATTCCGTTTCACATTTGCCGCCCGTGGATTCTCTTTCAACTATATCATAATCCAATTCCAGCGTGCGCTGTATCGAATCACGGTGCTTTACCGCAGAAAGCAGCATCAGCGCCGCCTCGGCACCTGCGGTTTTATAGTGCAGGCGCGCCGTTGTTATGGAGGGATAGGCTGCACGGCCTATTTTTGAATTGCCCACACCGCATATCATAACATCCTCCGGTATTCGGATACCCGCCTCGCGGCAGTACAGCTCCGCGCCTGCGGCGATATTGTCCGTGGCGCAAAGCAGACAGTCCGGCGACTCGTTTTTTAAAAACAGCCTTTTTGCCGCCCTATACCCCGATTCCATATCAAAGCCCGCATATTCTACATATTTGCTGTCAAACTTTTTCCCTGCGGCCTCCAAAGCGTGCTTAAAGCCGGCCAGCCTTTCCATGCCCGCAGATACATCGTCCTGCGTTACGGCTATCATAGCCGGCCGCTCTCCGCCCTTTTCCAGCATAAGCCCGGTCAAGGCACGGGCAGCGCCCTCGTCATTGTGCGTTATGCAGCTGAAGCCCTTTAAATGCTGCCCCACTATTATAACGGGTATACGCATTTTATTAAGTACGCTTTTGTGGATATCGCTGAAAACGGTGGCAAGCAGTATAACGCCGTCAACGCGGTTGTTCCTGAACAGCTCCAGCGCCTCCGTTTCGCGGCTGCTGTCGTTTGCCGTATTAACAAGCAATATTTTATACCCTTCCTTGTCGAGTATCTCGCTTATACCCTCCGTTACTCTGGCACAGCTTTCGCTTGAAAGCTTGGGCAGTATAACGCCCACCAGCTTTGTGACACGGCGGCTCACATTCCCTGCGGACACACTTGGCGCATAGCCCGTTTTTTCCACCGCAGCCTCTATTTGCTTTCTTTTTTCCTCACTTAAATAGCCGTTGTTAAAATAACGGCTCACAGCCGAGCGCGAAACGCCGGCAAACCTTGCAAATTCCATTATATTCATACACATCACCTTTTATGATACATCTGAAACAATATATGAAATGATTTCACTTATATTATGCCACAAAATCATAAATAATGCAACAATAATTTTCACATAAAGCCAACTATTTCACATCCCGCATCACATTCGCATCTGCATTTGTCATGATGCGAATGTGATGCGGATGTATAAATTTATTTTGTGACGCATATAAAAGAAGCGTTTTTTTAGTATTTTTGTTGCAAAAGGAGCTTTTAAACCGCTGTATTTACCAAGCTTTAAACAAATTTAATAATTTTCAAAAAAAATGCTGGTAATTAAACATATTTTATGTTATAATGAAACATAGTGCATACAAGGGTCTTTTATACGGCCCGTTATAATATACACCAAGGAGGACTACCAAAAAATGAGCACATTTGAAAAAATTGATGTAAATAAAGTCAAGTTGACCTTCAGCGTTGACGCCGCAAGGTTTGAAGAGGGTTTAAAATACTCTTACAACAAAAACAAGGGTAAAATAAACGTACCCGGTTTCCGTAAGGGCAAGGCACCCCGCAAGATGATCGAGGCGCAGTACGGCAAGGCTGTTTTCTATGACGATGCTATCAATTTCGTACTTCCCGAGGCTTATGAAAGCGCAGTTAAGGAGCATGAGCTTGACGTGGTTTCAAGACCCGAGATAGATATTACCGCTATCGACGACAACGGCGTTTCATTCACGGCCGAGGTATATATCAAGCCCGAGGTAAAGATCGAAGGCTACAAGGGCCTTGAAGTTGCAAAGGCAAACCTTGAGGTATCCGACGAGGAGCTTGAGGCAGAGCTTAAAAAGGATCAGGAAAAGAATGCCCGCATAGTTACCGTAACCGACAGACCCGTACAGGACGGCGACATAGTTACCATAGATTTTAAGGGCTACATAGACGACGTTGCCTTTGAGGGCGGCGAGGGCAAGGATTATGACCTTGAAATAGGTACACATACATTTATCGACAACTTTGAAGAACAGCTTATCGGCACAAACGTAGGCGACGATGTTACGGTAAATGTTACCTTCCCCGAAAATTACGGCAAGTCCGATATTGCGGGCAAGGCAGCAAAATTTGACGTTGAGATCAAGGACATCAAGTTTAAGGAATATCCCGAGTTAAACGACGAGTTTGTTCAGGACACAACAGAATTTGAAACACTTGAGGAATATAAAAATGAACTTGTGGGCAAACTGTTAGCACAGAAGACCACAAATGCCAAGAACGAAAAGCAGGAAAGCATCCTGACACAGCTTATCGAAAAGGCAGAAATGGACGTTCCCGATGCCATGATAGAAAACGACATCGACATGAAGATAGACGAGTTCAGCAGAAACATCCAGCAGCAGGGTCTCAGCCTTGATATGTACCTTGAATACATGGGTCAGAATCTTCAGGCTATGCGCGATGCTTACAGACCTATCAGCGAAAAGCAGGTAAAGGGCCGTCTTGTTCTTGAGGCAGTTGCCGCAGCCGAAAACTTTGATGTAACTGATGACGAGGTTCAGGCAGAGATAAAGCGTATCTCCGAAGCATATCATATGGAATACGACAAGCTTAAGGACGTTCTTCGCGACGAGGACAAGAAAAACCTTATAAACGACCTTAAGGTGCAGAAGGCACTTGACTTTGTTACGGAAAATGCCGTTGAAGTTGAGAAAGCCGAATAATTTATACATTATATAAAGGAGACTTGTTATGAGCTTAGTACCAATAGTAGTCGATCAAACCAGCAGGGGCGAGCGTTCCTACGATATTTATTCCAGACTTTTAAAAGACAGGATAATTTTCCTTGGCGAACCCGTTACCGATGTTACGGCAAGCCTTGTGGTCGCACAGCTTTTGTTTCTTGCGGCAGAGGATCCCGATAAGGATATAAGCCTTTATATCAACAGTCCCGGCGGCTCGGTAAGCGCAGGTCTTGCAATTTACGATACAATGCAGTATATCAAACCCGATGTTTCAACAATATGTATCGGTATGGCCGCAAGCATGGGTGCATTTTTGCTTGCCGGCGGTCAAAAGGGCAAGCGCTACGCTCTTCCCAATGCCGAGATAATGATACACCAGCCCTTGGGCGGCGCCCAGGGTCAGGCATCGGATATTGAAATAACCGCAAAGCAGATACTTAAGATCAAGGAAAAATTAAATATTATGCTTGCCGAAAACACAGGCAAGCCCCTTGAAATAGTCGAAAACGACACTGACAGAGATAATTATATGTCTGCCGAGGAGGCAAAGGCTTACGGTCTTATTGATGAAGTAATAACAAAGCCACAGGCTTAATTTAAGGAGGAACCCGACAATATGGCTTCAAAAAAGGATATTGTATGCTCTTTTTGCGGCAGATCGCAGTCTGAAGTTGATTTTATCTTTTCAGGCCTTAATGCAAATATTTGCAACGAATGTGTAGCTTACTGTTCCGAAAGCATGGATGATATGAACATTGAAAAAAATAAAATGTTCAATAACGACGATGTAGACTGGAATCAGGAAAAAAGCACAAAAAAGCTGCCAAAGCCCGCACAGCTCAAGGCTGCGCTCGACGAATATGTCATAGGCCAGGATGATGCAAAAAAGGCACTTTCCGTAGCTGTTTACAACCACTATAAGCGTATAAACAACATCAATTCGGCAAGCGCCGAAAAAACACCCGAGCTTCAAAAAAGCAACGTGCTGCTTGTCGGCCCCACGGGTGTGGGCAAAACAATGCTTGCGCAGACGCTTGCCAAGCTTATAAATGTACCCTTTGCAATTGCCGATGCCACCTCGCTTACCGAGGCAGGCTACGTTGGCGAGGACGTTGAAAATATACTTCTTAAAATAATACAGGCAGCGGATTTTGATATGGAGCTTGCCGAGCGCGGCATTATCTATATCGACGAGATAGACAAAATAGCAAGAAAGTCCGACAACCCCTCTATCACACGCGATGTAAGCGGCGAGGGCGTTCAGCAGGCACTTTTAAAAATACTTGAGGGCACAGTCGCAAATGTTCCCCCGCAGGGCGGCAGAAAGCACCCCCATCAGGAATTTTTGCAGATAGACACCACAAATATTCTCTTTATTCTGGGCGGCGCCTTTGCGGGTCTTGAAAAAATAATAGAAAACCGCATAAACGAAAAGGTCATAGGCTTCGGCTCCGAAAGCAAAAGCTCCAAGGAGCTGCGCGCAAGCTCTATTTTTAAAGAGATAGTACCGCAGGATCTTCACAAATACGGTCTTATACCCGAGCTTATCGGCCGTATGCCGACCGTTGTAAGCCTTGACAGCCTTGATGAGGAGGCACTTGTACGCATCCTTACCGAGCCCAAAAATGCGCTTACGAAGCAGTATCAATACCTTTTGGAGCTTGACGGCATAACGCTTGAATTTGAGCAGGATGCGCTTATATCCATTGCCAAAAAGGCTATTGCACAGGAAACGGGGGCAAGAGGTCTGCGCGCTATTATGGAGAGCTTTATGATGGATATAATGTACACCGCTCCGTCCGACAAAACAATAGACAAATGTATCATCACAAAGGACGTTGTGGAAAACAATGTAAAGCCCAGACTTGTATATAAGAAAAAAGATGCATGATCAATACCCCGCATAAGCGGGGTATTTTTTTGCGCCCAATGTCATAGAATTATTTAGGCTGATTTGGAAATATAATTATGACAAAAAGCAAAACTATAATAAAAGGCGCATTTATACTAACACTTGCAAATCTTGTTACCCGTGTAATGGGCTTTATGTACCGCGTTTTTATGTCTAAGGCGCTTGGCGCACGCGGCATGGGCGTATTTCAGCTTATAATGCCTATATATATGCTGGTATTTTCGCTTTGTGCCTCGGGTATCGCAACAACAGTATCCGCCTGCACCGCCGCACGTTTTGCCCAAAAAGACAGCGGCGGCATAGGCAAAATATTAAATGCCTCGCTGTTTATATCCGTTTTTTTATCTGTTTTGGCCGGTATCATCGTTTATTTCGGCGCAGATATAATATCGGGCAAGATACTTCACGAGCCCGATACCATGCCTGCGCTGCGTATGATAGCACTTTGCTTTCCCTTTATGTGCGCAGGCGCCGTATTGCGCGGCTATTTTTACGGACTGCAAAAAATGAGCATTCCCGCCGCCTCGCAAATAATAGAACAAAGCGTAAGGATATGCCTTGTATACTTTTTATGCGATGCAATGCTTGAAAAAGGGCTAAAATACGCCTGCGCCATGGCTGTTATGGGTATGGCCTGCGGCGAAACGGCATCCTTTATATTTACGCTGGCCGCCTTTGTCCCGCATAAAAAAGCCTTGGGGCGCGGCACAGTATTAACGGACGGCGCCGCCGTTTCAACAGTTATATCCATGGCCGTACCTCTTACGCTTAACCGCGGTACAGCCTCGCTTTTATCCACCGCAGAGCATATACTTATACCGCAGCGCCTTGTGCTTCACGGCATGACAAATGACCATGCCTTAAGCCTTTTCGGCGGACTTTGCGGTATGGCCGCCCCGCTTGTAATGTTCCCCTGCTCGCTTTTAACGGCGCTTGCGACCGCGATCATGCCCGCAATAAGTGAATATAATGCGGCGCAAAATAAAAAAGCGGTAGCAAAAACGCTTAACGGCGCCCTGCTTTTTACCGCAGTATTCGGAATACTTGCAGGCGGGATATTTATTACCTTTTCAAAGGAGATCTCGCTTGCGGTATACGGCCGCACGGATATTGCCGGTATTTTAAGGCTGTTGGGGCTTATCTGTCCGTTTTTATACACACAGGTAATACTGTCGGCCGCGCTTAACGGCATAAACTGTCAGCTTTATATATTTAAAATGGGCTTGCTCGGCTCGGCAATAAGCCTTGCCGCGGTATATTTTTTAATGCCGGGGTACGGACTGCACGCCTATATCGCGGGGCGGGCCGTCTCCGTTATTATTACCAACCGCCTTTCGGCCCTGCGGCTTTTGCGCGAATCCGAAAAATTCGACATTGATATCTTTATCATTTTTCGCTGCATTATTTCCGCCGCCTTTGTATGCATATACGGCGCCATACTTTTAAGGCACCTGGAAAGCGGCAGCGTTTTTGTGTCCTGTGCGGTCATTCTTTCCTGCTGCGCCGTTTACTTTTTATTGCTTGATGCCCTTGGTGTGATACAAATAGACAATTGTAAAAAATTGTTTTAAATTATTCATTTTTACTTGATAAGTTCTTTATTTAGTTGTATAATGTAAACTGTGAAGGGTGAGAAAGCTCGCTTTCTCTATCCCTACAGCATAAGAAAAACACACCGGGAGGCTATTATGAAAAAGAAAACAGCAGCAATACTTTTATCAACCATACTGTTAGCCGGCTGCGGCACATCCGTACAGCAAACAATATCTGTTCCGGGTGGGAATGCACCTGCGGCAAGCGCAGACGAGCAAAAACTGTTTGCCGATGATGCACAGCAGCTTGTTTACGCGGTAGAAGCCGCACACCCCGCCTTTGTTATTGACGAGCTTATGCCCCAGGATTATGCGGAGGCATCAAAGGAATTTCTTGCAAATGCAGGCAAAGCTGCCAACCGTGACGAATTTGAGATAATGATAAACAGATATCTCTCTTCCCTTAATGATAGCCATACAGCAATAATAAAAGGCTCCTTGCCGGACGACAGCATACTTAACAGCTTGGGAAAGCTGTCGCTTGATATAAGCTTTTCGTTCAGAGCCGACAAGATCTATCTTAATGACGAAAACGGCGAGATAACCGAGTCGGAAATACTTTCCGTAGGCGGCGTGCCGACGGATAAAATATTGAGTGTTGTTTCCGAGATATTCCCGACAGATACACCGTTTATGGAAAAGGATATCCGTCATAAATATCTTTTTGACAAGGAAGTATTGACACTTTGCGGCTGTGACACTACCCCTGCCGAAATAGAGGTAGTATGCAGCGACAGCACTATCAATGCCGCATTTACCGAAAGTGCCGCTAAAGACTTGCCTGCGGAATCAAAGACCGCGGAAGCAAAAATGATAGACGACATTTTCTATATTGACGTAAACAGCTTTTATACCAAGGACGAGGATTTTATACAGGCACTTGACAAAGCCCGCGAATATACACAAAACGGCGGCAGCAAGGTAATAATTGACGTAAGAGACAATATCGGCGGAAAGTATGACCTTGTAAGCGACCTTATAAACTGCTTTGATATGAACATACCCGCCGGCAGAACTATCATACGCCATACAAACGGCGAATGGCAGTCTGTCAAAAACGACCTTAAGGCAGCAGTTGCGGATAAGACCTTCTCGGATTATCCCTCGTCTGTCAATATGGCAAAAGCCAATCCCAATATAGACCTTGCCGTTTTAAGCAACGAAAACACAACAGGCGTTGCCCTTGCACTTTGTACGGGCGTAAAGGACGGAAAAATAGGTACCGTGCTTGGCAAGGCATCTCACGATTCGCCCAAATTTTATTATGACCCGGTCGAATATGTACTGCCCGGCACGCAGATAACCGTTAAGATATCAAGTGCCTATAGGTTCCGTCCCGACGAAACCAATTTCCAGGAAATGTTTGTACCTAACGAGATAATATTTGACGAAGACCCGATACAGTTTGTAATTGACAACCACTTTAACGCAACAGAAGAAGAAGCCGAAGAGGAGCCTTACGAGGAACTCGACGAGGGGATCACATCTGCCGAATAAATCACAAAACCACTAAAAAAGGACTGTCGAGACTGCCGCATCAAGCGACATAGTCTCTTCAGTCCTTTTTTTAACCATGTTTTATTTTAAAGCACAGGCTTATAAGACAGCCGCCTATAAAGCCCGCAATATGCGCGGCATTATCCACGCCCGTGATAAGCGCGCCGCCCGCAAGGCCAATTATTGCAAACAAGATAAGCAAATACAGATCAAAGCCGTCTATAAGGTGTTTTGTCCTTAAGCTGTACATAAAAACAGCTCCCATAAGCGCAAATATTGCGCCCGATGCGCCAAGCGCATATCCGCCCAGAAAAAGCGACGAAACAAAGCTTGCAAATATACCGCCCAAAAAATATACCGCACAAAACCGCGCCTTGCCGTAATAGCGCTCCGTCCTGGTGCCAAATATATACAAGCCCAGCATATTTGATATCAGATGCTGAAAATTTGCATGCAAAAACATACAGGTAAATATACGGTATGGCTCACCCTTGCCAAACGGCAAAAGCGCATAATCGTATATCATGCTTTGGGTGCTGTCAAAAAGCTGCAAGATAAATATCACCGCTATAATGCCCAGCATTATATATGTAAACAGGGTGTCCCTGCTTACTATCCTGCTGTTTCTTACCTCGCCGCTTTTTTTTATCACCTCGTCAATATTTTGCGCATCCGTCCCGTTTTTAAGCGATGCCTCTATAATGCCGCGTATATTAAGCAGGCGGTCGGGCTGATGCCCGTATACCTCCACACCGTTTGGTGTAAGCACCCATTTTAAAATATTGATTTTTTCAAAGCTTTCCACCGTTTCGTTTGTGTATTCCTTAAGATCATCCGAGTTTTTTTCCGTACAGAATATACCCAGCACCACCACATTAAAATCATTCATGGAATGGCTTGCGCCTACATATCCCGCCGTTCGCTCAAACTTATGCTTATATTCCGGATCATCCGCATCCACGGCAATAACACAGTAAAGGTTTGGGCCGGTTTGTCTGCCCGCACAAAAAACATCTATTTTGCCGCTTAAAGCGTAGGATGTTTTTAAAATGGGCACAAAGTCATTATTCAAAAGCTGCTGCGCCAGATCAAGTATCATTTTAAGCCGCCGTTACATCCTCAACAGTTGTTTCCTCGGCAGACTCTTTTGCTTCCTCGGCAGGCTCTTTTGCTTCCTCTGTCTTTTTGTCGTTTGCGGAAATGTCCTTCTTTTCATAGGTATACGCATCGGCATATACATTTATACATTTTTCGACAAATTCGTCCGTAGTCTGATAGCCATAATTATAAAATCTTTCCGTATGGTCGCCTACCTGTACCTCAAAATCAAAACGGTCATATGTCGTTTTGTAGTTGCCTGTATCGGGCACGCACTTGCCGTCGCTGTCCACAAGCACCTCGTTGTATCTTACGGGGAAATAATAGCTTTTTCTCGGTGCGGATGCAGCATCGTCACCGATGTATTCGTTTATTTTAAGCAAAACATAAACGCTGCTTATACCAAGGCTGTTGTACGAATCGGGCTTTTTGGCCTTAAGTACATATACGCCCGCCTCTTCCATCGAATCAAGCTTTTCCTTGCTCCATGAGCTTGCAATATGCGCCGTCATGATGTCCTTTGCCTGCTGCATCATCTCTTCTATCGCCTCATCGGAAAGGTCAGATATCTTATCGGCATAATGTGCAAGGCCCTCAACTGTGTATGTTTTGGTCTCGCTGTTAAATATCTTGCCGTATTCCTCTGCGCAGCGTGTGTTTGTATAATCAAGATCGGATACCGTAAACACTATTTCGTCACCGTTGCTAAGATCGTAGCTTTTGTCGGGACTTATGCTTAAATAGCCGTAAGCCTCGTCCTTACCGTAATCGTTTTTGTATTCCAGCTTGCCCTTGGGTGAAATGCCCGAATACTCTATTGTAAGGTATTTAAACGGGTCTACCGTCTCTACCTCTTTAAGGCCCTCTACCGTAAATGTCTTATCCGAATATTTAAGCTTGCAGCCAAGCTCTTTTTCTATTTTATCCGCTTTGATATCCCAGATATAATCTATTGTATCGCCGTTTGAAAGCTTTTCCTTATATATATCGCTGCCCATATAGCTTGCAACTATGTATGCGGGGTCGTCTATTACGGATTTTGTTACCCTTTTAAACTTGCCGCCGTACTTTTCGTTAAAAGCCTCCTGGTCAAAATATATCCTTGCCTTTCCTACCGTATCATAGCCCTCAAACTCCGCCTTAAGGTATTTGTCAAGGTTTACCGTTGTTTTATGGTTTGCTATTAAAATAACACCCAATATAATTGCCAAAGCCGCTGCCGCAATTGCAATGATCTGATTTTTTGTAAGGTTTATCTGTACCTTTTCAACACTTTGTCCGGCGGGTGCGGGTGCTGCCGCACTTGCGACCTTATTGCCGCATTTTTCACAAAACTGCGCATTGTCCGGTATCTGCGCGCCGCATTTTTCACAAAACATTTTTTATCCTCCTTTAAAACATATATAAGCTGCTCATCAAGCTATTTGAAGCATCCTGTACCACACCCTTGCAGATAAGGTATATCACAAGACCCGAAAGAAGCTCTGCCAGAACAAATATCCAAAGCGCGGCATTTTTCTTTTCGGTAGTGGTTTTTATTATTTCATAGTCAAGCACAAAGCATATACAGCCGTATATTATTGCTGCTATTATAATAAGCGGACCCCACTTTATAAGAAGCGTTACGGTAAGTATCACCCTTAATATACAGGGGAGAGCCGTTGCCGCACATACAAGCGCAAACAGATCCTTGATACTTTTTTTGCCAAGCGATGCCGCAAACGGCAAAACCGCAACTACAGTCCTGCATATGACAGCCGCCAAAAGAACTAAAAAAGCTGACTTTCCAACCGGAAAATGCTTTGCATAATCGCCAAGCAGCACATTAAACTCTATAACGGGCAGTAAAAACATTATTATCAAATATATCACGCCTGTTATAAACTGCGGAGTTTTCTGCGCATTTGCAAGCGCATAGTCTATCACCGAAACAGGTCTTGTGACCGCAACGGCAAAAATATCCTTTAAACCGCCTATATCAATGCTTACATTTACGGTATTTGCGGCCTGCGCACCCTGCTGCACACCTGCCTCCGCTTCCTGCCCCTCAACAGCTGCCTGCTCTAAATTTTGTTTTTGGCAGTCACATACACTTCCCTCGGGTATTTCTTTACCACAATAACGACAAAACATATATTATCCTCCTTAAATTATTAAAGGGTCCCCCTTACGACGGGCTTGTCGCACACCTGTTACAGGCCCCCCTAAAAAAATATTGCCCTACTATAAATATTACAACAATTTACAAATCATGTCAATAGGACTTTGTTTTTTTTGAGTTTCCCCATTTTCTGTGTGATTTTTGCTTGAAATGCGCGCAAGCGCGTACAGGCTCTGCCTCTGCCGCCGAAATTCCGGTAGGGATCTTGGCAAACACGCAAATGTTTTTCGGCGTCAGCGTATATCCCGCTGTAAGCCGAAATTATTTGCGGGGCTTGCCAAAATCAATTTTGCCCTATTTTCGTAACGCCGCCACTTGATTTATTTTTTTTAATATGATATACTTATAATATATAAGAAGAGCCCTAAAAATAGCTTGAGCGGAGGGACAATAATGAACAACGATCGGGAGATCATCAATCAATTAACAAAAACGCTGCTTATGGATTACAAAGGCGTTTATTATGTCAATGCCATTACCAATAAATATATATGCTGTTCGGTCGATGAAGCTTCACAGACATTGCATATCATCCAAAGCGGCGACGATTTTTTCAAGGACCTTGCAGAGGATGTCGATAAGGTCATTTTTGAAGCGGACAGGCATATCTTTAAGCAGGATATGACAAGAACAAATTTTCTTTTGCAGCTGGAAAAGGGTACAGCCAAAAATATAGAATACCGCTATATTTTGGACGGCACGCCCGTGTACTATACCCTGCGCCTTTTAAAGGGCCCGTGCAAAGGAAATGAATACTTTATTCTGGGCGTAAAAAACATAGATGACGAGGTGCGCCACAGACAGCAAGAGCAGGCAGCTCCTGATGATATGCCACAGGAAATTTCGCAGGATGCCATCGGCGATAAGCTGGCGCAAGGCAAAATAACGCCGATACCCGAAGAAAGAAAAATTATTCTGGACAGGCTGTTCGAGGCTTTGTCTGCGGTCTCGGACGGGTCATATATTTTTGTGTGCGATGTAAGACACGATTATTCACGCTGGTCCAAGGCGACCGTGGCGCATTTTAATATACCGTCTGAATATATGTACTGCGCAGACAAGGTCTGGAGTGAAAAACTGCACCCCGATGACAAGGTGACCTTTATGAATGCCATGAAAGATGTATTCAGCGGACGTACATCTTCGCTTAATATGCAGTACCGCGCCATGAGGTTTGACGGCCAATACGACTTATGCACCTGTCACGGCATCATACTGCGCGACGCAAACGGAAACTGCGATTATTTCTGCGGTTCAGCCAAAAATCACAGCGTCCACGGCCGTATAGATCAGCTTACGGGGCTGCGCAATCAATATGGCTTTTTTGAGGATATACAGTGGGCACTTGACAACAAAAAAACGGGACGCATCATGCTTGTGGGCATAAGCAAGTTTTCGGAAATAAATGAGATATACGGCTACGATTTCGGCAATAAAATACTGCAAAATTTCGGAAGATACATTTTTAAGCACACGGGCTATAAGGGTGCCGTATACAGACTTGACGGCACAAAATTTGCCATTATAACAAGATGCGACTTGCAGGAGCTCAAGGAAATGTACGCCGAGCTTCGCGCAGCCTTTCGTGCTGGCTCGTCCGTTGAAGGCAGGGAGATAATACTTGACCTTAACGCAAGCGTTATAAATGTGGATAATTTTAACGTAGACTACCGCACGGTATATTCCTGCCTTAATTTTGCCTATGCCGAATCAAAGCAGCGCAAGCAGGGTGATCTTGTTGAATTTTGCAACAACATCAGCGACGAAAACAAGCACCGCATAGAACGCTTCCATGTTATCAGAGCCTCCATAATGAAGGAATACAGCGGCTTTTATCTGCTGTATCAGCCCGTGGTGGATTCCCGAACGGAAAAGCTTATAGGCGCGGAGGCACTTTTACGCTGGCGCAACGACGAATACGGCGTAGTGCCGCCCGATGACTTTATTCCGCTGCTTGAAAAAGACCCGCTTTTCCCCGACCTTGGCGAATGGATAATAAAAACAGCGCTTTTGGATGCAAAAAAGATACTTGAAAAGTGCCCCGATTTTACGGTAAATGTAAATCTTTCTTACACCCAGCTGGAAAAGGCCGATTTTGTGGATATGGTCGAAAGGGTACTCAACGAAACGAACTACCCGCCCAACCATCTTTGCTTTGAGATAACCGAGCGATGCAGACTGCTTGATATGGAGCTTTTAAAAAACATTTCCGTAAATCTGCGCGGAAAGGGCGTAAGAATAGCTCTTGACGACTTTGGAACCGGCTTTTCTTCTATAGGTATAGTAAAAAGCCTGCCCTTTGACTACATAAAAATAGACCGCAGCTTTGTACGCAGCATAGAGATCGACGGAAAAGAGCGCGAGCTTATAAAGTCCTTTGTCGGGCTGGCATTGACCTTTGATGCGCAGGTATGCGTGGAGGGCATCGAAACCGCGGGGATGAGAGATATCCTTCAAAGCTACAATGTCCATAGCTTCCAGGGCTATTATTATGCAAAGCCGCTTGAATTTAAGGATTTTTTAAGCTGGAAAGATAATTATATCTCTGATTAAGCTATGGTTTTTAATGGCTATTATTGCCGCAAACACATAAACCAAAAATAATGGTTTATAATGTCCATAGAAATGAAAATATCGGTAAAACCACGGTGGCATCAGTATACCGAGCGGGAGGTGTCAAAGCATTATGAAATTTAAATATTGCAGGATACAGGGCAAGGAGCTTGCCGCAAACACAAGAACCGGCAAGGGAATTTTCAGTATGTTAAACCAATTGGTCGCAAACGGTGTAATGGACGAAGAAGACACGGGGCTGTTTAAGGAGATAGACGAATGGTTTGCGGAAGAGCTGCCGTGGCCGCCGCAATGCAGACGCCAGGAAAAGGTTATATGCTATTTTAAAACGGAAAACACCGAAATGATGATGAAAATGGTACAACCGCTTTTATGGCTGCTGGAGCGCTATAACCATGCCTATTATGTGGTTTATACCAATTTCCCCGGGGAAATAGTATACGAGGATGACTATCAGGTAGTTGTAAAGGTGGACGAGAATATTGTCGTCGAAGATGTTCAGCCAAGCTGGTCCCCAAAGGACTGAACAGTAAAATTTTAAAAACGCATAAGCCGAAAAATAATAAAAAAACGGATAACAAAAAAGCCCCAAAAGCTCATCAAGCTGTGCAAGACGAGTTTTCGGGGTTTTCTTATTTTGCGTACTTATATCGATACCGCAAAGTATTCGTGTCTTTTACTGCGTTTTTGTTTCGGCGGATGTTTCATCGGACTTGATAATAAAGTTGATCTTTCCGCTTGCTTTTTCGGTAACACTAACATTTACCATATAATCGCCGGGAGCTATCATACCGTATTCCGTTTCGCCAACGCCCTCACACTCATGGTCTATGGTCGGCATTGTACTTGTATCCTCGGTCGGCACCTTATTTATGTCCGAGCCGCCACTTGTGACCGTTACACGAACCTTGCCCTCCGAAAGCCCGGAATCTACAACAAGATATTCGCCGTCACCTATTGTAATGCCTGAGCTGCCGCCTATTCCTTCTTCCGATTTATCGAAGTTTGCAACAAGACCGTCGTCGGTCACGTCAATAAATGTTTTTATATCTTCCTGCGTGTTTTCCTGCGTGTTTTCCTGCGCTGTGCCTTGACCCGCACCGCAGCCTGCGCTCATAAGCCCAATAACCATAGCAGCTGCCAACGCAAATATTTTCTTTTTCATATTACAAGATCACCTTTTTGAAATATACTTATTACCAGCCTGTGCCAAGATTTGCAAGCTTATAGCCGTCACCGTCGGCACGAAGAACGCCAAGACGTGAGCAATCCGTTATCCAGCCCGACTTTTCGTCATATTCGCCGTTTGGTATAAGCATAAGATTTATATCATCCTCGCTTGCATCCTTTGCGGGCTTAAGGTCATAACTTGCCTCAAAAGCCACATCGTTTTCGCCAAGCTCCAGCTCCTTTAACGGTTCAAATTCCTGCTCTTCCTTTGCGGTGTAGATCTTGTTTACTTTGATTTTTGCCTCGTCAAACTTTTTGCCGTAAACTTCCTCAAATCTTTCCTGCAAAGCTGCCTTTATCTGCTTTTCTGCCTCTTCCTTATTTTCCTTTAAGGAAACGGTCACAGGCTGCTCTTTTTCGGCACCCTCAACATCAAAATCAAGCATTTTTGTTTCGGCATATTCTTCATAAAGATCATTATATATCTTCTGTGCCTCTTCGCTGCTTATATTTGTATAATCACCGCCGTCGTCCGAGCTGTAATGATAGGTTACATTTCCCTCGGTATCAAAAGTCTCCCACGCTTCCTCAACAGTCACAAGCGCGCCGTCCGTTACGGTATGCTTGCCGATATAGTGATGTCCTGCCGTGTAGAGCATTCCGTCCTTTTCGGCAATGGGATTTGCCGAGCCGCCGCTTGCTACCGAGCCGAGATATTTCACCTTTCCGTCCTCGTAAATAAATACCTCTGCCTCTGCGGCATTATGGTGGCCGTCAGCGCCAAATACGCTGTCTGCTGCCAAAAGCACATCGGTTTCGCCAAGCTTTACATTTGTATAAGCCTGACCCTCGGTAAGCTTATCCACTATTTGGGTAAAGGTGTCACAGCCGTCGCTGTTTATTACCTGCTTATGGTTCTTTTGAACGCCTATATTGTCATTTTCGCTTGAAACTGTCTCTTTTTCTTCGGGCTGCTCTTCGCTTGCACCCGAAACGTAGATAGTCTTTGTCTGTGCCTCCCAATCCGTTTGATAGCCAAATCCCTCCGCAATAAATCTGAGCGGAAGCATAGTTCTGCTGTCGATTATAACGGGTGCGGTATCAAGTGACTTTTCTTCGCCGTTAAGTTTAGCCGTAGTGCTGTCTATTGTAAGCTCTATTTTGTTATCGCCCGATACCAGGGTGGCTGTCTTTGTTTCACCATTCCAGTCAACAGTACCGTCAAGTGCCTCAACAATAGCTCTTACGGGTACCAGAGTACGTCCGTTTTTAATAACGGGCGGTGCATCAATAGTCTTTTCCTCGCCGTTTATTTTCATTACGGGGTTGTTGATCTGCAGCTCCACCGCTTTTTCCGCTGCATACACGCTGCCGCATATACCTGCCGCAAGCGCAAGTGTCATTGCCGATGCAATAATTTTTCTTTTCATTTTTTCTATCCTTTCCGGATAAACGTGTACTGCGAAAATCGGGTCAGACAAAATTTTCGCTTTTTTAAGTTTATCCAAGTAATTCATTGAATATTATATCATATTTTTAAAGCTTTTACAATATACTTTTAATTTGAGTTTCCCCATTTTTTCGGAAATGGGGAAACTCAAACTCAAAATATCTATTGAATTTTTCCGCAAAAAAGTATAAAATAAATACAATAACATTTTACAGAGGAGATCCTTATGAAAAAAAACAATATAACCTTTTTTCTTACCCTTATTTCGGGGCTTGTGATAGGCGGCTTTATCGGCGATGTTCTGGGCAAGGTACCGTTTTTGTGGTGGCTCAACTACGGCAAAAGCATTGGCCTGACAAACCCGTTTTTTCTTGACCTGTCGTTTATGACATTCACCTTTGGACTTACGATAAATCTGACCATAGCGGGCATAATCGGCATGGTAATTGCAATAATACTTTACAAAAAATTATGAGGAAGAAAATGAAATACATACTTGCATCCGGCTCCCCGCGCAGGCAGGAGCTTTTAAAACAAATAGATATTGAATACACCGTTATTACCGCAGATGTGGACGAAAGCTACGAAACGGGCACCCCGCCCGACAAAATAGTTGCCGAGCTTTCAAGGCGCAAGGGCTTTGCGGTCTTTGACAAAATAAAGGACAGTTTTAGCGAGGACACCGTTATTATCGCCGCCGACACACTTGTTGCGCGTGATGACGCCGTTTTGGGCAAACCCAAGGATGCGGACGAGGCCTTTGAAATGCTTAAAAGCCTGTCGGGGCGCAGCCATTTTGTCTACACGGGCGTTACGCTTATTTATTTTGGCGAAAACGGCGTTAAGGATATGACATTTACGGACGGCGCGGAGGTATTTTTCCGCGATTTGACGGATGAGGAAATTAAAAGCTATATCGCCACGGGTGAGCCAATGGACAAGGCGGGCGCCTACGGCATACAGGAGCGCGGCGCGGTGCTTGCCGAGGGCATAAAGGGCGATTTTTACACCATTGTCGGCTTGCCGATAGTAAAAGTAGTAACGGGCATAAGGGAAATAACAAAATGATAATAAGAGAATTTACAACCGATGATATACCGCAGATGACTGCGATCTGGAACGAAATAGTTGAAGAGGGCATCGCCTTTCCGCAAAAGGAAACGCTTACCGAGGACGGCGCACGGGAGTTTTTCTCCGCCCAGTCCTTTACGGGCGTTTGCGAGGAAAACGGCGAGATTTTGGGACTTTATATCCTGCACCCCAATAATGTTGGGCGCTGCGGGCATATATCAAATGCAAGCTATGCCGTAAAATCAAACCAGCGCAGCAGGGGCATAGGCCGCAAGCTGGTGACCGACTGCCTTAAAAAGGCCAAGGAACTGCGCTTTGGGATATTGCAGTTCAATGCCGTGGTAAAAACAAACCTTTCCGCAAGGCATTTGTACGAAAGTCTGGGCTTTACCGCCCTTGGCACCATACCAAAGGGCTTTTTGATGAAAAACGGCGAATATGAGGATATAGTGGTGTTTTATAAGGAGCTTTGATATGTCAAAACGCAAAAAATTTGCAATAAAGCTTTTTATGCTTGCGGCACTTTATTTTGTAATAACCATTATTGTTTTCCCACCCGTCAAATTTACGGTCACGGAAAAACAGCTTAAACGCCAAAACCGCAGCTATATAATTTGTGATTACTGCGCGGTAACGGATTTTTCATGGAAAACCGATAACGGCTATGTAAAATTAATAAGTGATATTTCCGACAAGGAATTTACGGATATGTTTGATTACGACTTTCTTTTGGAGAATAAATTTGTCTTTTACGGCGAGGATGTTGCCTATTCCATAGGAGAAGAATTTGATACCCACAACAGCGATTACCGTGTGTTTCGTGTTGATGATTGGACTGTTATCGGTCCGATACTTCCGCGGTTATATCACATACATGGTATACCTATGCTTGCCCCGCCGTTTTGGCTGACGGAAAAAGACATTATTGCAAAATAAAAAAACACTTGAATAAAAGCATACTGTAATGTATAATATAAGTACCTGATAAAGTATCGGATAAGGTATCAAATCAATGCCGTAAAGTGAGGTGTAAATTATGATAACAGCAACAGTTGCCACGGATTTAAAGGAAAACCTGAAATATTATATTGACAAGGCAGTTTCGGGGGACAGCATTATAATTACCCGCCCCAGAAAGCTGAATGCAGTGCTGATAGGCGAAGAAGAATATAACGAATTATTGCGTATAAAACATAATATGGAATATGAGCAAAAACTTCTTAACTCTGTCAAACAGGGAAAAGAGGGGCTGGTTATCCAAAAATCCATAGAGGAATTGGAGGCTATGGCCGATGAGTAAGCCCCAATTTACCGAAACTGCGTGGGAAGAATATCTGTATTGGCTGGCGCAGGACAAACGCACAACAAGGAAAATAAACGAGCTAATAAAGGATATAATGCGAAACGGTGCCTTGGACGGCGTTGGAAAGCCCGAGCCGTTAAAGGGAAATATGCAGGGATATTTTTCAAGAAAAATAGACGAAAAAAACAGACTTGTATACACCATACTTGAAAACGATATAATAGAAATTTACTCCTGCAAAGGACATTATAAGGATAAATAGGAGCGCAATATGCTTGACGAAATTTTACTGCGTGTGGAAAAACCCGCGCGATACATTGGCAACGAGATAAATATGGTAAAAAAGGGCGAATGTGAGATAAACTTTGCCTTTTGCTTTCCCGATGTTTACGAGGTGGGCATGAGTCATCTGGGTATGCAGATACTCTACTACTTTTTAAACCGCCGCGAGGACACCTACTGTCAGCGTGTTTTTGCGCCTTGGGTGGATATGGAGGATATGATGCGGGCGCACGATATCCCGCTTTATGCGCTGGAAACGGGCGCACCCATAAAGGATTTTGATTTTGTGGGCTTTACTCTCCAGTACGAAATGAGCTATACCAATATTTTAAATATGCTTGATCTGGCGGGTATACCCGTGTATGCCCGCGACAGGGGCGAGGACGACCCCATTGTCATAGGCGGCGGTCCCTGCGCCTACAACCCCGAGCCCTTGGCCGACTTTTTTGATATTTTCTATATCGGCGAGGGTGAGGTATACTATGACGAAATTCTGGATATGTACAAGGAACACAAGCGAAACGGCGGCACGAGGGCGGAATTTTTGGAAAAGGCGCTGTCCGTGCCCTGTCTGTACATACCCAAATTTTATGATGTTTCTTATAACGAGGACGGCACGCTGAAAAGCTTTGAGCCCAATCATCCAAACGCGCCAAGGACTATAAAAAAGGCCATAGTCAAGGATCTTGACAAGGTGTTTTATCCCGAAAAGCAGATAGTACCGCTTATCGAGGTGGTTCACGACCGCGTTACGCTTGAAGTTTTCCGCGGCTGTATACGCGGCTGCCGTTTCTGTCAGGCAGGCTACATCTACCGCCCCGTGCGCGAGAAAAACGCCGACACGCTGATAGAATGTTCAAAATCCCTTGTGGCCAATTCGGGACACGAGGAAATAAGCCTTACAAGCCTTTCCACCAGCGATTACACACAGTTTGTCAACCTTGCAAACGGACTTTTGGACCTTTACACAAAGGATAAAATTAATATTGCCCTGCCCTCTTTAAGGATAGATGCTTTTTCGCTTGACCTTATGGAGCGTGTGCAGGAGGTGCGCAAATCAAGCCTTACCTTTGCGCCCGAGGCAGGCACACAGCGTTTAAGAAACGTAATAAACAAGGGTCTGACCGAGGAAGATATTTTAAACGGTGCGGCTCTGGCCTTTTCGGGCGGCTGGAACAGGGTAAAGCTGTACTTTATGTGCGGTCTGCCCACGGAAACGGACGAGGACTTATTGGGCGTGGTGGACCTTGCGGACAAAATAGTCGATAAATACCACGAAATACCCAAGGAAGACCGCCCCCGCCCCGTATCGGTGGTGGCAAGTATGTCCTGCTTTGTACCCAAGCCGTTTACGCCGTTTCAATGGTCGGCACAGTCCTCGGTAACCGAGTTTTTGCGCAAGACCAAGCTTGTTAAAACCAGTATGACAAAAAAACAGGTGCGCTATATCTACCACGAGCCCGAGCTGTGCAGTATGGAGGCCGTGCTTGCACGCGGCGACAGGCGCGTTTGCGATGCGGTTTACCTTGCGTGGAAAATGGGTGCAAAATTTGACGGCTGGTCGGAATTTTTCCGCTATGACCTTTGGCTTAAGGCGCTTAAGGATGCGGGGCTTACACTTGAATTTTATGCCTGCCGCGAGCGCTCCTATGACGAGCTTTTGCCCTGGGACCACATAAATATTGGCGTAAGCAAAGGCTTTTTTATAAAGGAAATGGAAAGGGCAAAGGCGGGTCAGGTGACCCAAAACTGCCGCACGGAGTGCGCGATGTGCGGTGCAAAGGCCTTTGGAACGGGTGTATGCTATGAATAGAGTGACCTACGACTACCGCCTTAAATTTACAAAAATAGACAAAATGCGTTTTATAGGTCACCTTGACCTTTTGACCTATTTTCAGCGGGCAATAAAACGCGCAAATATACCCATTGCTTTTTCAATGGGCTTTAACCCACATCAGCTTATGAGCTTTACCGTGCCGCTGCCGCTTGGAATGGCAAGCTATGCGGAATATCTGGATATACGCCTTGAAGAGGAAATGCCCGCAGACGAGCTTAAAGCCCGCCTTAACGCACAGATGAGCGACGGCGTTGAAATAACGGATATACGCCCCCTGCGCGATAGAGAGGACACGGGCGCCGCGCTTGTGGCCGCCGCCGATTACACCGTAGAGCTTGATTTTAAGGACGATAATTTCGGAGAAAAGCTGAAAAAGCTTGAAGAAGAAAAGGAATGGAATATAGAAAAATTGGGCAAAAAGAAAAAGCTTAAGCTTGTGGATATCCGCCCCATGATATACGGCCTTATCTGTGAAAATGCCGAAAGAACCACCCTGCACGCCCGCCTTGCAACGGGCAGCAACAGCAATTTAAAGGTAGACTTGCTTTTAAAATATATCTACGATAAGCTTGGCCTTGATTTTGATTATTTAAAAATAAAGGTCACAAGGACGGAAATGTATCTTAAACAAGACGGGGAATTTATATCCCTTATGAAATAATCAGACCCATAACAAGCCGTTGCATAATTAATACGTTATTTTTAATATAGCAAATGCCGCATAAATACAGGGGCTGCCAAGTAAAATTGGCGGCCTTTTTCGGTTTTGGAAAATCAAAACTATACAAGCTGACACTATGGAAGAGTTTTTTTTTTTGTAAAGAATACCGAATTATACAATTTAACTAAAATAAACTTGATTTGTCCCTTTTAAAAGAGTATAATTACACTATAAAAATTAATATGTGCATAAATGTATGCATTCGGGTGTACACTTCGCACAAAAGATAATCTTTTATTAGGAGGTAATTTAATGAACAGAAAATTTAAAAAGCTGCTCGGCGCGGTGGTTGCAACCGTTGCGGCAGTAGGTACAATGATGGCAGTAAATGCGGTAAGTGCATTTGCAGCAACAGCAACTTGGGATTTTTCAAAGATTAATGTTAATCTCACCGAAACTACCGGTACAGTTAATTCCGATACGAGCGGAATTGCCTTGAATGTAGATGCTTCTAACTCAGGTGCAACTTTTCAATCACATAACAGTCAATACATATATTTTAAAAATGGAGCCATTGTTCAGGTTCCTGTGTCTAATGTAGGCGACACTGTATATGTTGTTTCTTACAATTCGGCTAATTATTCAATAGGCAATGCATCAATAACATCAGCCGGTATGGCAACCTATAAAGCAAAAGAAGATGATGTTACAAAAGGAAGTGTAACAATAACTGCAAGCAGTAGTACAACTTATCTATGTAGTATAATATTGGATCAGAGCGTTCCTGTAACCGCAAATGAATGTGTTTGGGATTGTCCAAATGCAACCCCTTCCGGAATCGCATCTGTCAATACGACTTCCGGAATAATTCCTTCTTCGGTTGAAGGCGTATCATTAATCGTAGGGGGTCAAGTAAAATCACGCACAGATACCAGCCCAAAATCTTTGCAAGTAAATGCAAACACAACTATAACTGTTCCGGTATTTAATATCGGCGATACTATAGAAATTAAAGGATATAACGCTAGCTATACCAGTACTATTATTCGCCCGACCGGCAGTACTATTAGCGATAATACCATCACCTATGTTGCAACGGCATCCGATAAAGCAGCCAAAGGAGTAACATTTTCAGCTTCTGACTCCGAAACATATATTGCAAGCATAAAATTAACCCTTGCAACCGACAAACTTATCGGTTCAACCACAGACAGCAAAGCCGCTATTCTTGCAAAGGGTACGGAATATTATGTTGTAGCATTGGTCCCCGCCGCTTCTGTAGAAGCATCCACTACGCTTACTGTAACAGCAACAGGCAAAACTCCTTTTGCAGTTGATACTGTATACAAAAAAGTATCTATAGGCGGTAAGGAATATACAGCCGCAGACCTTGGCGGCGCAGAGGACGATTATGTACACGGCTTTGTTGTAATAAGCGCAAGCAAGCCCGCAAGCCTTACAGAAGTACAGAACAAGGTAACGGTTAAATTATCATAATAAAAAGGAGATAAGATAAATTATGAAAAAAGAATATACTTTACCCGAAATTTCCATAAACACACTCCGCGGCGATGATGTAATAATGATAAGCGGAGCCACAGGCACACAAAGTACTCTTGATGAGCTTGATATGGATTTTGAATAAAAAATTTAAGGCTTGCCACACGGCAAGCCTTTTTAATTGCATATTCTCCTACTCCACCCCCGCCAAATTTTCGGCAAAGGCCTTAAGCTCGGCAAGCCTTGTAGCTGCGCCCAGTCTGCTTAAGGTAATATAGGGCTTGGCGGGGTTATTGGTAAAGCTTACCCTGCCCTTACTGTCCTTAATAATTGTCATAAGGCGTTCTATATCCATACGGCATTTATCGGCCTTAAAGGTAATAACAATGCTGTCGCTGCCCTTATGTGCTACATTTACCGCGCCCATATCATGAAACAGCGCCTTTGTATAGGCAATATCCAAAAGGTTAGCTACGGATTTTGGCATAGTGCCGTATCTGTCCTCCAGCTCGTCCTGCACATCAAAATAATCGGTCTTATTTTTAATGCCCGCTATCCTTTTGTATATCTCAATTTTTTGGTCAAGGCTTGCAATATAGCTTTCGGGGATAAAGGCGTTTACGGTAATATCCATAAGGGTCTCGTATGCCTCCTCTATCTCCTCGCCGCGCAGCTCGCGCACAGCCTCGTCAAGCAGCTTGCAGTACAGCTCATAGCCTATGCTGTCCATATGGCCGTGCTGTTCACCGCCCAGCAGATTACCCGCGCCGCGTATCTCCAGATCGCGCATAGCAATTTTAAAGCCCGAGCCAAACTGCGTAAATTCCTTTATGGTCTGCAAACGTTTTTGACTTACCTCCTGCAGCACCTTTTCCTTTTTGTACATAAGGTAGGCAAAGCTTGTTCTTGTGCTTCTGCCCACACGTCCGCGCAGCTGATAAAGCTGACTTAAACCCATACAGTCGGCATCCTGAATAATAATTGTATTTACATTGGGGATATCAAGCCCCGTTTCTATTATGGTGGTGCAGACAAGCACATCCACCGTACCCTCCATAAAGTCAAGCATAACATTTTCAAGCTCGCGCTCGCTCATCTGGCCGTGGGCATAGGCAAAGCTCGCCTCGGGCACCAGCTTTTCAAGCTTAAGCGTGGTGTCGGCAATATTTTGTACGCGGTTATGCAGATAAAACACCTGACCGCCGCGCGCAAGCTCACGGTGAATGGCATCGCGCACAAACTCGGGGTTATACTCCATAACATAGGTCTGAATGGGTATACGGTCATTCGGCGGCTCGGTCAAAAGGCTCATATCCCTTATGCCGGACAAGCTCATGTGCAGGGTGCGGGGTATGGGTGTAGCCGTTAAGGTCAGTATATTTACATCACTTTTAAGGCTTTTTAATTTTTCCTTGTGGCCTACACCAAAGCGCTGCTCCTCGTCAACTATAATAAGCCCCAGATCCTTAAATTTTACGTCCTTGCTCAATAGTCTGTGTGTGCCTATAACAACATCCACCGTACCCTTTTCAAGGCCGTTTACGGTCATTTTTTGCTCCTTTGGGGTACGGAAACGGTTTAACAGGCTGACCGTTACGGGATAGCCCGCCATACGCTGTGCAAAGGTCTGATAATGCTGATTTGCAAGTATAGTCGTAGGCACAAGATAGGCCACCTGTCTGCCCTCCTGCACGGTCTTGAACGCCGCACGCAGGGCGACCTCGGTCTTACCAAAGCCCACATCGCCGCAGATAAGTCTGTCCATTACCCTGCCCTGCTCCATATCGGCCTTTACATCGGCAATGGCATCCAGCTGATCCTGCGTTTCCTCAAAGGGAAAGGCCTCCTCAAACTCGTGCTGCCAAATGGTGTCCTTGCCGTAAATAACGCCCTTTGCTGCCTGTCTTTTGGCATATATCTCTATAAGGTCCTTGGCAAGTATATTTGCGGCCTTTCTTGCGCGCGCCTTTGCCTTGGCCCAGCCCGTACCGCCCAGCTTGCTTAATTTCGGTCCCTGTCCGTTTTCGCTGCCGCCTATATACTTTTGCAGCAGATCAAGACGGTTTGGCGCAATATACAAATTGCTGTCGTCGGCATAGCCTATTTTAATATAATCCTTTGCCGCGCCCTCCACTATTTTTTGCTCTATACCGCGGAATACGCCTATGCCGTAGTTTTCGTGTACGACATAGTCACCTATTTTAAGGTCGTTAAAGTTTTCTATAACGGCGGCCTTGTCCTTTTTACCGCGGCGTTTTTGGCGCTTTTTCTCCTGCTCGTTAAGGCTGATAACGGCAAATTTATCCTCTATATATTCAAAGCTGTGTGTAAGACCGCCTTTGCCGATATAGATAACGCCCCTGCTGTAGCTTTCCTTTTCGCTTAAAAGCGCAGCGGGCATATCGCGGGACAAAAGCTCCTCGTAAATACGCCGGCAGCGTGTAGAGCCGCCGCCCAGAATAAGCACCGTATAGCCGCGCTTATACATAAACTCCAGCTCGTCAAACATTATGCGCGTATCGCCCTTTATAACGGGGGTGCTTTTAATTTTAAAATCCACGCTCTGTTTGGGCTTGAAATCGCGCAGACTGCCCATAAAGGCGCTTAAAAGCACGGTTTTATATTTAAGCGTTTTGGCAATAACCTCGCTGTAGGGATATATCATATCCATCTGCTGCGGCAGCATAACGCCCGCGCGTATCTGTCCCTCCACGCTTTCGGTAAACTCGTTTATCGCCTGCTCGCAATGCTCGTGTATGCGGTTTGGCTCGTCAAGCCATACGACGGTGTTTTTGGGCATATAGTCCAAAAGATGTGCAGTTTCGTCGTAAAACCAATTTATATATTTTTCAACACCCGAAAAAAAGCGCTCGTTTTCAAGGCGCTCTATCGTTTCTTCAAGGGTCTCCCTTAATTTTGCGTTGCCCGTTTGCTTTAAATTTTTTCTTAAGCCCGCAATGGCCTTGTTTATATTTTCATCCTCGTAAATTAGCTCGCTTATGGGGTAAAGTGTCACACTTTCCGCATTTTCCACCGAGCGCTGCGAAAAGCTGTCCATAATGCGAATGCTGTCTATCTCGTCGCCCCAAAGCTCCAGACGATAGGCATTTTCGCCTATGGACGAATAAACATCTATAATGCCGCCGCGTATGGCAAACTGTCCCTGCGCCTCCACCGCCTCACAGCGCTCGTAGCCCATAAGCACCAGTCTGCGGGCAAGCTCGTCCGTTTTTACCTCGTCCCCGACTTTAAAGGTAAGGACAAAGCTTTTAAAAACCTCGGGCGGTACCAGCCTGTCAAGCAGCGCCTCCATAGTGGTGATCACGGTAAGCTCCTCGCCCGCGATAAGGCGGGATATTATATCAAAGCGGTTTTTGATTATTTCGCGGCTTTTGATATCCGCGCTGTAAAAAATAATATCCTTTGCGGGATAAAGGCAAATGCTTGTTTTGTTAAAGTACGACATATCCTCGTACATTTCCTTTGCCTTAAAGGCATTTTCCGCAATAACAAGGCTGCTTTTTTTGCCGAGGGACACAATAAGCTGTGCCTTTTGGCTGTCCGCCGTGCCCGAGGCGTAAACGGGGGTCTTGTCATCGTTTACATATTGCCGCAAAAGCTTTATTTCTGCGTTGTTTTCAAGACATTTGGTTATTATTTCCATAAATTTTTACCCTTTAAAAACCTTTCTCCCTCTTTAATGGCTTTTTCGTAATTCTCCGACAATTTCAAAATATCTTCGGCTGTTTCCTCGGAATGATCTATCGCTTTGTACAATATTTCATTTAACTCATGGTCATAATATCCCCCGACTGCCTCCCATAAATTAAAAAGCTGTCTGTCAAAAAGCAATATATCCTCGGTTTTATAATATGCCCGCCGAATACCCTTAAACAACTCTACCGCAAATATATCATAATTACCACCATTTTCACAAAAATAGTTATCGACCGCCGTAAAGACCTTTTCCAAATCTCCGCTGTTCCATTCCAATTCCAGATATAGGTCGTTTTCGGGAGCTTTATTAAAGCATTCGTTTATAAAGTCGTCAAGTTCCTTTTCATCACAAAGCCCAAATTGCAGTAAATATGCAAGGGCAAATATTTTTTCCGCTGTGTTTTGTTCCATTTATTCCTCCGCAGGCTTGTCCCCTGACTTGTCCTCTTTTTTCGGCTTTTCCTTTGAGCCCTTTTTATTGTACTTGTTCATAACCGCCCTTGCATCGCCGTTTTTAACTATGCTTACAATGGCATCGGCGGCATCGGTTATGCCGTTTATGACATCCTGATTTTCGTCCTCGCGGAACTTGCTTAAAACATAATCCGCCAGATCCCATTCCTTTGGCTTTTCGCCTATACCTACCCTTACACGGGTAAAATTATCGTACCCAAGCTGATACATAATGCTTCTTAAGCCCTTTTGACCGCCGTCGCTGCCCTTTTCCCTTATGCGGATATGCGACAGGGGCAGATTGATATCGTCACAGGTAACGATAATGTCCTCGGGCTCCAGCTTGTAAAAGGACACTATATCCCTTACGCTTTCGCCGCTTAAATTCATATATGTTATGGGCTGCACCAAAAGCACCTTTTCAAAGCCGATACGCCCCTCGCCTATCACCGCCTTGAATTTTTGCCTGTTCATATCTATATTATAATCGTAGGCAAGCTTGTTTATTACCTCGTAGCCTACATTGTGCCTTGTCCATTGATACTGCCTGCCGGGGTTTCCCAGTCCTATAATTGCGTACATATTTTTGTCTCCTTTAAAAACGCCTAAAGGGGGCTGAAAAATTTATCAGCCCCTGAAAAGTTATCTTTATGATTATAACATTTATATAATGATTTTACAATAGAAATTTTATATAATTTCAAAACGGCGGTCAAAGACCTGCCACCGTTAATTGCCAATAAATGTATATAAAAAAAATATAAAAAAACTTCCCGCAAACTCCAATGCCAGCAATACATTTCTTTTTGACGTAAGCTGTTCATAAAGTATATAAACTATATCATCACAGCAATCGGGATCATCAAGTACACTATTAATATAAATATTAGCGTGCAGGTTTCCAAAAGTTCCCCTAATGATCGCTGACACGGAATCAGAATCAAACAATGCCGAATATTCTGCAGGATAATATCTTTTTAAAAAGTCCTTTAATCTGAAATTTGTTATTGCGGCATCAACAAACAGTAAGACAACATATACCGCAAGCATTTTAATGCAGTCTGTATCGCTGAAACGTATCCTCGTCCACTTTGTCAAAGCCAATGGAACAAGGGCAAAGCCAACAAAATCAGCAATAATAAATTCTTTGGATGTAATTTTATCAACTATTTTCAACAGCCTTTTGTCCATAGGTCTTCTCCTTTGGGTAACAGCTTAAAAAGTGCGATGTTTTCTCAAATAGTAATTATACCATAGTGTTTGTATTATGTATAGTAAGCGAATTAAATAATCGGACTTAAGCTTGCTTAAGGCGGATTATTTATGAGCCCCATCCTATAGTGAACGTCCAAATATTTTTGACGTTCACTATAAAATTAAATTTTTATTACACACGGCCTACCTTGTAAAGCGGGGACGGGACGGGTCGCCGATCATTCCCGCGCAAGAAAACATTGTCTAAAAAATACAAAATCGCACATTTACACATTGACTTTATTATGATTTATTGCTATTATATATATATATATATATATATTGTGCATATTACACAATAAACCGCAAATCTCATAGCAGGGAGTGAATAATATGAAAAAATCAAAAAGAATTTTGGCCGCTCTTACATCTGTAATTATGGCATTAAGTATGGCTGTGGGCGGGGTAAGCGTATCCGCAGATGACAGCGGCGCGGCGGATATAAAGATAGGCGATTATTTTCAAATAGGCACATATATGGATAAGCCTATACTTTGGCGCTGTGTCGGCATTGACGAAAACGGCCCGTTGATGCTTAGCGACAAGATACTTTGCATCAAGGCCTTTGATGCAGCGGGTACAAACGAGACAGGAAGCCACGCAAGGCACGGCGAAAATATAATAAAAGCGGATGACAGCGATGACAGCGGCTATGACAGACACATTTACGGCAGCTGCTATTGGCAGGACTCCAACATCAGGGATTGGTTAAACTCGGATGCGGATGCGGGCAATGTGGTGTGGAGCTGCGGCAATCCTCCCGACAGCGAACATATCGGCAAGGCTTTTAACGCCTACGATAAAGAGGCGGGCTTTTTAAATGATTTTACCGAGGATGAAAAGTCCCTTATAAAGACCGTAAAGCAAAAACAAATTTTGTGCGGTTATGAATACGGCCAAACAATGCACGAAAAAGCATATATCGGCGTAACCTCATATACCTATGATGATCTTTTGACGGGCGACCCCTATCGCAGCACACCTTATGATGAAGCATACAGCGAAGAATGTGAGGACAGGGTGTTTTTGCTTGATGTCAAGCAGCTGAATGATGTATATACAAATTTGGGCGATTATTGTAATGCCAAGCCCACAAGAGAGGCCGTAAGCAAAAGCATTTATAGATCCGAATACTTTGCCCCGAACAAAACCTGGATATATTGGCTGCGCACACCGACAGAGAACAGAGACTCCGTTATGGCCAGCCGCTACGGCACAGGAATTATAAGAGCAAGAGGCAGCGACTACGCTATAGGTGTACGCCCCGCATTTTATCTCGATACATCGGCCAAAAGCATAGCAGGCGGCAGCGGCAGCGAAAAAGCGCCTTATGTATTCAGCATAAAAGAAGTACAAAGACCCGAATTTACCGTAAACGGCAAAACGGTCAAGGTCGGAGAATATTTTCAAATGGGCACCTATTACGGCGACCCTGTTCTTTGGAGATGTATAGACATTGACGAAAACGGACCTTTAATGTTAAGCGACAAAATACTTTGCCTTAAAGCCTTTGATGCCGCCGGATGCAACGAGGAAGGCAGCCACGGAAGAGGGGAAAATATAGTGGGTGTAGTTGGCTTTAAAAGAAAAAATGAAGGCAGCAATTATTGGGGCGACAGCAATATAAGGGATTGGCTGAACAGCGATGCAGAGCCGGGACAAATAAATTGGAGCTGCGGAAATCCTCCTACCGAAGAATATATGATGAACGGAAAGTATAATGCTTATGACCGGGAAGCAGGCTTTTTGAACGGCTTTACCGCAAGCGAAAAGGCCGCTTTAAAACAGGTAACACAAAAGCAGCTGTTGGACAGCTATGAATACGACCAATCGGGAAACGAAAATTGGCATAGATTTAATTCAAACTTCCCCGATATTTTGCAAAACTATGATACGGCGTACAGCGAAACTACCGTCGATAAGATGTTCTTACTTGATATAAAGCAGATATATGACCTGTACAATAATTTCGGCGAAAGCTACTGCACAGCTTATCCCACCGAAAAGGCCGTGGAAAACAGCGAATACAAATGCGAATACGACCAACCCGAATTTGGAATAACAAAATTAAGTGCCGACAGATATTGGTATTATTGGCTGCGCTCGCCGCACGGAAATTTTTTAAGTTATACCGAACGATTTGTAACGGTCAGCGGAAATGTTGAGGCGGAGTCTCCGAATGACAGTTCAATAGGTGTTCGTCCCGCGTTTTACCTTGATACCGCCTCGGCGCTTATTTTAAGCGGCAGCGGCAGCGAGACAGCGCCTTATGTTTTAAGCGGCGATACCGAGAAAAATGTTTACGGCGATGCGGACTGTGACGGCAATGTGACCGCCTCGGATGCGGCTTTGGTGCTGCAAAAAACACTTACCGAAAATTCCGTACTGCCCATACGGGATAAAACGGCCGATTGGCTGAAATATCTTGATGTTGATGCGGACGGCGGCCTGACGGCTTCGGATGCAGCGGAAATAATGCAAAAAACATTGACCGAGTCGCATTTGATGCCCGCAGAAACAACTAAATAAAATCTGCCGATAACGGCGTGCGACGTTGTTGGTGTATTTTTGCCCCGCGGTCCAGCTTCTGCCGCGGGGTGTTTTTATACACAGACAAGCCACGCAAAAACGCACAAATGTTTCTCCGCCGGAGTGTTTTTCCACTCCAAGCGGAGATCATTTGCGCGTCTGCGTAAGCGGGTCTCCCCGTTTTTTATTTATTTAAAAGGTTTGCAAGCTGTTCCTCAACTGTTTTAAGCATTTGTGTATATTTAGCCTGTTTTGCCTTTTCCTCGTCGATGATCTTCTGCGGTGCCTTTGAAACAAAGCCCTCGTTTCCGAGCTTCTTTTCAACACGCATTACCTCGCCCTCAAGGCGTTTTTTCTCCTTAGTCAGGCGCTCCTTTTCTTTCTCCACATCAACAAGCTCGGCAAAGGGCATATAGATAACGCCGTCATGGATAACGGTGGATATAGCATCCTCGCCAATGCCGCTCTTGTCGGACTGTACGGCAACCTCACTTGCATAGGCAAGGGTCGCAAAGAACACCTTACCCGTTTCAAAGGTGTCGCGTACATCCGCATTTTCGCTGACTACCGTTACCTTTACCTTTTTGCTGGGCGGTACGTTCATACCCGAGCGCAGGTTACGGATAGACTTAACAGCCTCCTTGATACGCTCGATAGCCTGCTCGTCCTTTGCAAAATTATTTTCCTCGGTGTATTCGGGCCATTTTGCAAGCACGATAGTTTCCTCGTCACTCTGTAAGGATGTGAAGATCTCCTCGGTAATAAACGGCATAAAGGGATGCAAAAGCTTAAGCGCGGTCATAAGCACGTTTTTAAGTGTCCAGAGCGCGGACTCCCTTGTGGCATCTTCCTTGTTATAAAGTCGGGGCTTCACCATTTCTATATACCAGTCGCAGTATTCGTCCCAGATAAAGTCGTAAACCTTCTGAACGGCGATACCCAGCTCGTAATTGTCAAGGTTTGCGGTAACTTCCTTTGCAAGGGTGTTTGCCTTGCTTATTATCCACTTGTCGGCAGGTGTAAGCTCGCCCTTTTGCGGCTCCTCGTCACCAAGATTCATCATAACAAAGCGAGCGGCATTCCAAAGCTTGTTGCCGAAGTTTCTGCTGTTTTCCACACGTTCCTCATAGAAACGCATATCGTTGCCGGGTGCGTTGCCCGTTACAAGCGTCAATCTTAAAGCATCTGCGCCGTACTTTGCGATAAGTTCAAGCGGATCGATACCGTTGCCGAGGGATTTGCTCATTTTTCTGCCCTGGCTGTCGCGTACAAGGCCGTGGATAAGTACGGTCCTGAAAGGCACCTCGCCCATCTGCTCCATAGCGGAGAATACCATTCTAACTACCCAGAAGAAGATTATATCATAGCCCGTAACAAGCACGCTTGTGGGGTAGAAATGCTTTAACTCGGGCGTTTCCTCGGGCCAGCCGAGGGTCGAGAACGGCCAAAGCGCAGACGAGAACCAGGTATCGAGACAGTCCTCATCCTGCTTTAAATTTGTGCCGCCGCACTTGGGGCAGCAGTCGGGCTTTGTCCTGCTTACGATAGTTTCGCCGCAGGAGCAGTAATATGCGGGTATTCTGTGACCCCACCAAAGCTGACGGGAAATGCACCAATCGTGGATATCCTCCAGCCAATGTGTATAAATTTTGCCGAAACGGTCGGGAACAAATTTTAATTCGCCCTTGTAATAAACATCAAGTGCGGGCTTTGCAAGCTCTTTCATTTTAACGAACCACTGGCGCTTGATAAGGGGCTCGATAACGCTGCCACAGCGGTCGTGTGTGCCGACTGCGTGGTTTATTTCCTCTTTCTTGATGAAAAGACCCATTTCGTCAAGCTCCTTAACGATAAGGTCGCGCGCCTCGTATCTGTCCATACCGCAGAACTTGCCGCCGTTTTCGTTTATTGTGCCGTCGTCATTTAAAATATTTATCTTTTCAAGGCCGTGTCTTTCGCCTACCTCAAAGTCGTTGGGGTCGTGTGCGGGAGTGATTTTAACAACGCCCGTACCAAATTCCATATCAACGTATTCATCCGCAATAATGGGTATCTCACGGTCAACAAAGGGCAGTATACAGGTCTTGCCCACAACATCCCTGTAGCGGTCGTCATTGGGGTTTACGGCAATAGCGGTATCACCCAGCATAGTTTCGGGACGTGTGGTAGCAAATTCAAGAAATTTATCCGTACCCTTGATAGGATATTTGATGTGCCAAAAGCCGCCCGTCTTGTCAACATGTTCTACCTCGGCATCTGAAATTGTGGTCTGACAGGTGGGGCACCAGTTGATAAGCTTTGCGCCCCTATAGATATAGCCCTTGTCGTAAAGGCGTTCAAACACGGTCAAAACGGCGTTTGAAAGACCCTCGTCCATGGTAAAGCGCTCACGCTGCCAATCGCAGGAGGAGCCTAATTTTTTAAGCTGATTTAAAATGGTGCCGCCGTATTCCTTCTTCCATTCCCAGGCACGCTTTAAAAAGCCCTCACGGCCGATATCCTCTTTTGTTATGCCCTCTTCACGCATCTGGTTTACTATCTTTACCTCGGTGGAGATAGCGGCATGGTCGGTGCCGGGAAGCCAAAGCGCGTTAAAGCCCTGCATCCTCTTCCAGCGGATAAGGATGTCCTGCAGGGTCTCGTCAAGGGCGTGACCCATGTGAAGATGTCCCGTGATGTTGGGCGGCGGAATAACGATGGTATAGGGTTCCTTGTCGGGCTCGACCTCTGCATGGAAGTAGTTTTTGTCGATCCAGTTTTGGTAAATTCTGTCCTCGGACGAGGACGGGTCGTAATTTTTTGCTAATTCTTTCATGTTTCCTCCTTAGTTATTTTTTAGTTTTTTCAAAAATACATGATTATTTGTTTCATCGGAATTTGTTTCTTCTATATATTTTTCAAACCCCGACAGTGTTTCCGTTTTTTTATATATTCAACAGTTTGGCCGATAAAATCTGTAATCTCCAGAAATTTATCACTGTCAATATCGTGTACATCATACCGCTTGGGTCGAATGTGGATATAAAGTAAGCCTTTCTTTTCCATATCTGTCTTATCTTTGGCATAGACAGACGTTACTATTTCAAAAGCAACATATTCCCCTGCCATATTACTGCGCGAAGACCAAAAAGCAAACTCACATATAACATTTGTACCTGTCCATTTCAGTTTTCTTTTTGTTGGCTTAAATCCTGCTTTATCCGAATAGTATCTTAACAGCTCCATATATACGGCATCAAATATTTCTTTTGGCGAGGTGTACTTCGATATTTTATTCAATACGCTGTTTTCTTCCCATTTCAATTCCATTATTTCTCTATTTTGCACGTTTACTCTATTCAAAGTCTTTCCGCCTCGGGTATCAAAACCTCTTTTCGGCTATGGCTGCCTTTTGTTTTGTCTGTAATACAAAATCGGTCACGGTTTTTATAAATTTTCTTTCGTCTTCCGTTTCGGCATTTTTTACAAGCTCCGACGACTCGTCAAATTCTATATCCATACATTCCTTGTACAGTTGATGCAGACTTTCCGATTTTGTCATAACCGTTCCTCCTTTAATTATTCATTTAATTATTCATTTAATTATTCATTTTTTCAAATATGGTATACTCTGCCGTCTTTTCTTGGCTTGTCTGTTTCAATTTCCTTATCGGGCCAGCCTATAACGCAGTTGCCGACACCCACATATTCGTCGGCGGAAATACCGAGTTTTTCAAGTATCTCTCTGCCCTCCGGGTCCTCAAATACCTCTTTTGCACGGTGTATCCAACAGCTTCCCACACCGAGAGAATGTGCGGCAAGCATTAAATTTTCCATTACAAGGCTGCCGTCATATACCGCAGTAGGCACATTTTTGGATGCAAGCACCGCCAAAACCACTGGCGCATTATAAAACGGGTCGGGTCTGTGCGCAAAATCGTATTTTGAATTTAATTTTGAAAGTTTGTCGCGGGTCGCCTTGTCGGTAACGGCAATTATTATGCTTTCCTGTCTGTTCATACCGCTGGGCGCATATAACCCCGCCTCGATTATTTGGTCTATTATCTCACCCGGCGGCATATCGGGTTTAAAGTCCTTGCAGCTTCGGCGCGTAAGCATATTTTTTATTGCATCGTTCATATTATACCTCTTTTAAAAAGCCTGTTTGGCATCTTTTGCGTATCACGTTTTAATACGGGTATATCCCTATTTCATCAAAAGCGGCCGAAAATGTAAGCATATCGCCCTTTTGTATATTTATATCCGCATTTTCCAAATCTATCATTTCAAGAGCATCCGCAGAAAACCTTATAAAGTATGTTTCGTCAATATCCTCGCATACTCCGTTAAATATGACCCTGCCGCCGTCAATATCCATACCCGGTTTTAAAATGCCGTTATTTATATATACGTTTTTTCCGACCGTGTCCGCAAAACTTAACTCTATATTGTATTTTACGCCTGTTTCGGGAGCGGTTTTGCTTTTCCACATTCCCTTTAAACACCCTGTATAGGTATTGCCCGAAACATATATGATATCGGCTTTTGTTTCGACCTTGAAAATATTAAACAGCATAATTACACTCCTGTAAACCTTCACGGGCGTAAACCCCTCAGTCAGCCGTTGGAGTTTTATCGCTAAATGTTGATATATGGCGGCTGACAGCCTGTGCCTGTCAGCTAAAGCTGACGGCATCCCTTTGGGATTGCTTTAGCTTTAGCTAAAGCAACAACCTAACGATGGGAGCCAAGGCTAATGCAACGCTTACTCTGCGCTATAGCACTTTATAAAGCGATAACTTTACGTTTTCCGCAGTAATTCAGCGCCGCAGGCTTAAATCCGCAGTGCGGGCTTTGCCCGTACGAGGAGCGAACGAAGTTCGCATACCTTACAGACTTGCAAGTGTCGACTGAAAGGAGGCACGCAGACAAGGCTGCTATTTGGCGAAAAACCTGTTTTTAGCCAGAAAAAAAAACGGCCTTCATCACAAAAGGACGAAAGCCGCGGTACCACCTTAATTCCCGTTTTAAAAACGGACACTTTTAACATATAACGCTGTCACCCGTTTGCGGCTGTTACAAAAATGTATTTTTCACCGCAAAAACTCCGACGCTACCTTCGGGGGTACTTCTTTAATGACACCTTTCAGCCCGTGAATGTCAATCTCTTTTAAAGGCCATCCCTTACTCCTCGTCATCAATGTTTTTATGTATATGCCGTTAATTACTGAAGAAACTCTATAATAGCGTCACAAGCCTCCTGCTCGTCCTCGCCCTCTGCGGTGACCACAACATCGTGGTCGCAAAGAGAGCCGATAGAGATAACGCCCATAATACTTTTCAAATTAACGTTTTTGTTTTCCATTTGTAAGTGCAGGCTGCTGTTAAATCTGCCCGCAGTCTGTACAAGCAGTGCGATCGGTCTTTCAGTCATACTCGATCCGACCAATACCTGTTTTTTAACCATTTAATTATCCCCTTTCAAGCTGTCGGCTATGGCGCATATTTTTTTAAGCCGATGATTAACGCCCGATTTCCCAACGGGCGGTTTAAGTTTTTCCCCAAGTTCTTTAAGGCTGATATCGGGATATTCAAGCCTGAGCCTTGCCATTTCCTCCAGGGCGGGCGAAAGATACCCAAGCCCCACGGTGCGCTTTATATACTCAATGGCCTCTGCCTGCCTTACGCCTGCGGACACCACCTTATTAAGGTTAGCGGTCTCACAGTTGACAATGCGGTTTAAGTTGTTGCGAAGGTCCTTTACCACACGCAGATTTTCAAAATCCAACAGAGCCTTGTGCGCAGACATGATATTAAGCATATCCACTATCTGCTCGCCCTCTTTGATATAGACGATATAATGATTTTTGCGAAGAATTATCTTTGCGTCTATGCCAAAGGATGTGATAAGTGCCTTTAACGCATCCGCGTGGTCATAATCGCTGTTGCTTATTTCAAGATGATACTGCTTTTGCGGATCCGACACCGAGCCCGAGCAAATAAAACAGCCCCTTATATAGGCGCGTTTGCAGCACACGCTTGAAACCGCAAGCGGATTTATGGCGGGACTGTCATAGCCCCCTTGCCCAAGCGTTATGTTAGCCAGATCCCTTGCCTTATCGCGGGAATCTATTTTTACATAATAGTGGTTTTCGTACAGCTCGGCATTAACGGATAAGGCGGCAAGCTCGTTTACAAGATCTGCCGTTTTTTCCATAAGCCTTTTATTTTCCGAAACAAACACAAGCCTTTCCCCGTCATAGCAGCCGCAAAAGCTGACAAATGCGGCAAGCAAGGCTATTTTGCAATGTCTTGCGCTGTCATTGACATTTAAAAGCTCTGCCTTAACATCGGATGAAAAAGACACATCATCACCTCAATACCTGTACAAAAACGCAGTTTTTGCAATATAATTAGAGTATACTATCTTTTAGCATCTTTGTCAATATCCCTATGTATGATTGATACACTATGTCCAACTTTTCGCAATTTTGTATACAACTCATTGGCTAAAGTGACGCTGCGATGCTTGCCGCCCGTGCATCCAATACCGATAACAAGTTGATTTTTACCCTCTTTAACATAGTTTGGAATAAGAAAATTGCACATATCCTCCAATTTTTCAAGAAACTCTCCGCTCTCGGGCTGCTCCATTACATAGTCACGAACGGCAACATCATTGCCCGTTAACGGTTTCAGTTCCGCAATATAAAACGGATTGGGGATAAAGCGCACATCAAACACCAAGTCCGCATCGGCGGGTATGCCATATTTAAAGCCAAAACTCAAAACCGTTATAACAAGGCTTTCAAAGCCCTTGTTTTCAAGGAATATCTCGCCCAGCTGCGCCCTTAAATGGCGTGTTAAAAGGTGGCTTGTGTCAATAACATAATCCGCGCGGCGCTTTATCTCGTGCAGCATATCACGCTCGCGCATAATGCCGTTTATTATCCTTTCACCCTTTGCCAAAGGATGCGAACGACGGGACTCCTTGTAGCGCTTTAAAAGCACCTCGTCCGAGCAGTCCATAAACATAATTTTGCAGTCCACCTCGGCGCGGATATCCGTAAGCACGCCGAAAAGCTCGCCAAAATGACGGCCGCCGCGGATATCTATGCCCAAGGCCACGTTTTCGATATCGTTGCCCGGCATAGCACACACCTCAATAAACTTGGGGATAAGGCTTGGCGGCAGATTGTCCACACAGAAATAGTCTATATCCTCCAAAAATTTCAGCACGGTACTTTTGCCCGCACCCGACATACCTGTTACAATTACTATTTTCATATATTTCACCCACTTTCGGTTTATTTTCTATCTCAATTCAAAATCCTCGCCCAAATTAAATTTAAGCGCTGTAAATTTTATATTTTTCATACCCTTTTTCTTTGCCTCGCCAAGGGCATTGCAAATACTGCTTGTACCCACAATACCGTAAAAGACATCCTTTGTGCTTTCGCCGAAAACGCCCTCGTCCCAAAGGCTCCACGCGGTATCTCTTAAGGGGTAAAACTCCGCAAGGGCGTGAGTGTATATCTCGCCAAAATTTTTATCCCCCGCCGTTATCTCGCACTTATCCGAAAACTCTACATCCTCGTCCGCCGCTTGCATAGCCAAAAGCTCGGGCAGAAAAGAAAAGCACTCCCACGCAAGTATTTTATCGTCTATCTGCTCCGCCATAAATTCGGGCAGGGCGTTATATCTTTCTTCGGTATCCGCCGCGGCAAAGCAAAGCATACAGGTCTTTACCTTTTCACGGAAATTTGCATTATGTACGGGGTTATGATATTTATGCGGAATAAAGGTCTCCTTGTCCTGCTCTATAAAAATAAACTGCTTTTGCGATGCAAAGCCCTCGCCATCCCAATCCTTTACAAAATCGGCAAGCTTTTGGCTTAATTCGGGGCTTACCGTATCATCTATGCGGCATTCGCCCGTTATTTGCTCACCCGCCTTGGCGCAGTAAATTTTTACCGTGCAGACACGCTGATTTCCGAGGCGCTTTTTTATATCCTCGCAAAGCAGCTCCCAATACATTGTCGCGGTATCGTCTCTTTGGTTTTTAAGGCTGCCCATACCCGCAACATCGCTTAAATAGACCTTCCAGCTGTGTTCCTTGCCCGCAAACGCCGTTTTTAAGGTGCGGGGGGCTTCCTTTTGCTTCATTTTTTGTATACCGTCCATAAAGGAAAACATAAACGAGCTCATTGCCATGCCGACAGCCGTCTGCCAATCACTGCCCATTGCCGCACAGCATTCGCGCATATCACGCTCCCATTCGGACGAGGTGATAATAAAATAGATCACCGCACTTTTGTTGTCCACATTTTCTATCTGCGGCTGTATCTCAATATTATATTTGTCTATGGCTACCCTGTCCTCGGCCAGCCTTCTTGCCCCCAGTATTTTAACAAACTAAGGAAGTCCCCCCGCTTCTAAAGCGGGGGTGCTTACTTAAAATTCAGCGGGTCAGCACTTTTGCTGCGCAAAAGCCAGGCAAAGCCTGTCCGCATCTATCTTT
>CAMVJD010000025.1 GCA_947167715.1 uncultured Eubacteriaceae bacterium | reverse complement strand
TTTTAAGTAAGCACCCCCGCTTTAGAAGCGGGGGACTTCCTTAGTTTGTTAAATAATCGGACTTAAGCTTGCTTAAGGCGGATTATTTATGAGCCCCATCCTATAGTGAACGTCCAAATATTTTTGACGTTCACTATAACTCCACTCCCCCTGTCCGCGCAGCCCAAGCTATGCAAAAAGCCCCATCTTAAACGATAGGGCTTTTTGATATCTTTGTCGCTTTTCGCGGATATGCCGCGGGTGTCGCTTTTATTTTTTTTATAAAAACAATATTGTGCTTAAGGTCCGTACCCGGCAAAACCGTTTCCTTAACCTCGCTTATCTCGCCGCCAAGGGTCTTTACAGCCTTTTCTGCGGCCTTTATCTCGTCGTATGCCGATGGGCCTTTTAAGGCTATCATTTCGCCGCCCACCTTTACAAAGGGCAGGTCGTATTCCGCAAGCACATTAAGCGCCGCCACCGCACGGGAGAGAGCTATATCAAACCTCTCGCGGTATTTCTTGTCGCGGCTGCCGTCCTCCGCGCGGCTGTGTACACATTCCACATCCTTAAGCCCAAGCGCATTTGTTACCTCGTTAAGGAAATTAACGCGCTTATTGAGCGAATCCATAAGGCAAAGCCTTATTTCGGGAACGGCTATTTTAAGGGGCAGACCGGGAAAGCCCGCCCCCGTACCTACGTCAATAACGTATTTATTTTTAAGATCGCGGTATTCAAGCGGCGTCAGGCTGTCCAAAAAATGCTTTGTTTCAATGTCCTTATGCTCGGTTATGGCTGTAAGGTTTATTTTTTGGTTCCAATCCAGAAGCAGCCTTTCGTAAACCTCAAATTCCGCTTTTTTCTGACGGTAAATTTCCGAAATTATCATAAAGAACCGCCGTTGTCAATAAACTTAACAACATTATTCATAAGCACGGCCATCTGTGCCCTTGTAATATTGCTTGAAGGATCAAGTGTCGTTGCGGATGTACCCGAAACTGCCTTTGCATTTACAAGTGCGGCAACAGCCTCTTTGCTTTCGGGTCTTAAAAGTACCGCATCGTTATAGTTGTTAAGCACGGAAAGATCGGTATTAAAGGTATAGCCCTTCTGCTTAAGACCCTTGTAGGTCATTACCATAATATCCTCACGGGTTATCATAGCCATGGGATGGAAGGAATCACCGTCAACACCCGATTCGATACCGTATTTCTTTGCAATGCCAACATAGTTGTAGTAGTATTCGCCAAGCTTGATGTCGCCGTAATTTTGTGTGGCTATCTCGCCGTCAAAGCCTATCATCTTTATAAGAACGATGGCAAAGTCACAGCGCTTGCAGTTATTGTCGGGGTCGAACTTGTTATTGCCGATACCCTTTATAATACCCTTTGCAGCCATATTGTTTATAGCCTCGATAGCCCAGGGTCTTGAATCTATATCGTTAAATACCGGAACACTCTGAACGGGTGCTGTTGTTGTCTTTACTGTAGTTGCCTGTGTTGTAGACTCTGTAGAGGTCTCTTTTTCGGTAGTTTTTGTGGATATGCCCGAAACGGTAATAAATATCTGTATAATATCGCCGTCCTCGTGCTTACAAAGCACATAACCAACACCGTTTGCCTGACCGGTCACTTCGCCGTCATCGTTTACGGTAACAACATCTCTTCTGCCGGACGAGAATTTATATTCATCCACATCCTCATCAAGGTAGCTGTCAATGCTCTTTGACGATGTGCCTGATATTTTCATTGTTTCAACGCTGTATTCCTTTGATACCTTTACGTTAAATGTATAGTCATCATCGCCGGAAACGGTTATTTTTGTAGAGCCTTCGCCCTCTGCGGTAATAACGCCTTTTTTGGAGTCAAAATCCGCTACATCCTCATCCTTTGTTTCCCAGTCGTAATCCTTGGGAGAATCTTCAAGGATGCCGCTTACATCAAGCTCGTCATTCTTGCCAAGATAAATATCCCAGCTTGTTTTCTTGGAAACAGACTTTGAAGAGCTGCTATTTGACTTGCTTGATGAGCTGTCGCTGTCGTCGCCGTCGCCTACCGTAACCTTAAACTTGTAGGAAAGGTCCTCGTCACTGTAGCTTGCCTTGATAGTAACAACACCGTCGTCAACACCGGTAACAACACCCTTGCTTGAAACGGTAGCGATCTTCTTGTCGCTTGTTGACCAGTCGTATTTGGATGCGCTGTATTCCTGGTCTACATAGGAATACATATTTATGGTCTTATCTACTTTTACCGATACAGACTTGTCATACGATGATGAAGAAGAGCTGCTATTGGACTTGCTTGAAGAGCTTTTAACGGTAATATTAAAAGTATATTCATACTTTGCGCTGCTGTTTGAATAGGTGGCGGTAATTACTGCGCTGCCCTTTTTGTTGGCTGTTATTTTACCCGATGAATTAACGGAACAGATGCTTTTGTCGTTGCTTGACCAGCTGTAATCCTTTGCCTCGTAATCGTCCGAAACATAGCCCGAAAGGTTTTTGGTATCGTCTACATAAATAGTAAACGCACGCTCATCGCTGTATGTCTTTTTAGAGCTTGACGAGCTGCTTGACGAGCTGCTTGACGATGTGGTCGTGGTCTCTACCTTTGTTTCTGCCTGTGTCGGTGCCTGTGTCGGTGCCTCTGTGGGTGCCTCGGTAGGCGCTTCTGTCGGTGCCTCTGTGGGTGCCTCGGTAGGTGCCTCCGTCTGCTCCTCTGCCGGAGTTTCGGATGAAGAGCCGCCCTCTTCGCTTACGGTTACACTTGCGGTATCATCGGCAAAAACTGCGTTTACACTTGTTACAGCCATCATAGCGGCCATAAAAAGTGCCAACATTTTCCTTTTCATTAATTATTCCTCCTTAAAAAAATCATTATAAATAAATTGTTCATTTGCAGAAAACTGCAATCACGTTTATTATAATACTAAAAAAGTCGGATTTCAATGGTAAATTTAAAATCCGACCCAAAATTCATAAAAATTTTAAAATTAAAAGGGAATCAATAATCCTCTGCGGGTACCTCATCATGCTCGCTTATGTCATTTACGGGCTTTTTAAGACCCTCTATAACAATGCCGTTTTTCTCGGCGTAGTCCCAAAGCGCAGCGTGGAGCGCCTCCTCCGCAAGGCAGGAGCAATGCACCTTGATAGGCGGAAGACCGTCAAGCGCCTCCATAACCGCCTTGTTTGTTATTTTAAGCGACTCCTCTATAGTCTTGCCCTTGATAAGCTCGGTAGCCATAGAGCTTGTGGCAACGGCAGCACCGCAGCCGAATGTTTTGAACTTTGCATCCTTAACGATGCCGTCCTCTATTTTAAGATAGACCTTCATAATATCGCCGCACTTTGCGTTGCCGACCGTGCCGACACCGCTTGCATCCTCTATCTCGCCCACATTTCTGGGGTTCATAAAATGATCCATTACCTTTTCGCTGTACATCATAATAAATTTCTCCTCGGTAAAATTATTTTTTGTTTTTTATCTGCTCGTACAAGGGTGACATTTCCCTTAATCTTTCAATAATGGGCGGAAGCTTCTCAAGTACAAAGTCCACCTCTTCCTCGGTGGTAAAGTGACCCATGGTAAGCCTTAACGAGCCGTGCGCCTTTTCGTGCGGCAGGCCTATTGCAAGCAAAACGTGTGACGGGTCGAGCGAACCGCTTGTGCAGGCGCTTCCGCTGCTTGCACAGATATCGTTCATATCAAGCAAAAGCAGGATGCTCTCGCCCTCGATAAACTCAAACGATATATTTACATTGCCCGGCAGTCTTTTGTCGGGGTGCCCGTTAAGACGTGCGTAAGGCACCTTTTCCAAAATGCCGTTTATAAGCTTCGTCCTTAATGCGATAAGACGCGGCATCTCCGTGTCAAGCTCGGCCGCCGCAAGCTCTATCGCTTTGCCTATGCCCACAATGCCCGGCACATTTTCGGTACCTGCACGGCGTTTTCTCTCCTGTGCGCCGCCATGGATAAACGATGGGATCTTGATGCCCTTTCTTATATACATAGCGCCTATGCCCTTGGGGCCGTAAAATTTATGGCCGCTCATGGAAAGCATATCTATATTCATAGCCTGAACATCGATAGGAACGTGCGCTACCGCCTGAACGGCATCGGTGTGGAACAGCACGCCCGCCTCGCGACAGACAGCGCCTATCTCGGCAATAGGCTCTATAGTGCCTATCTCGTTATTTGCAAACATTACGGAAACAAGGATAGTATCGGGGCGAATAGCCGCCTTTACCTGCTCTGCGCTGACAAGACCGTATTCGTCAACAGGAAGATAGGTCACCTCATAGCCCTTTGTTTCAAGATATTCACAGGTATGCAGTATAGCATGATGCTCTATTGCGGTCGTAATTATATGTTTTCCCTTATCGCCGTAGCTGTCGGCAATGCCCTTTAATGCCCAGTTATCACTTTCCGAGCCGCCTGCGGTAAAATACACCTCGTTTGCGGCAGGTGCATTTATGGCCTTTGCCACCTGTTCTCTTGCGGCCTCGACCGCCTTTTTGGTCTTTTGACTTATTTTATATATGCTGGAGGGGTTGCCGTAATTTTCCGTAAAGTACGGAAGCATTGCCTCAAGCACCTCGGGGCGTACCTTTGTGGTCGCCGCATTGTCAAAATAATATTCCATTTATAACATCTCTCTTTCATTGTTGGTTTTCGACGGAAAGGCTTTGATTTGCCAGCATTTCAAGTGTTATTGCATCCGCCGTTTCGTTTACGCTTTCACTCAGCTTTTCCCAGACGTTTTTTGTAACGCAGTTTTTACAGCTGCCCTCACCGCAGCTGGTTTTGTCCTTGTCGCACTCTACGATATCCAAGGGACCCTCCAGCGCCCTTAAGATCTCGCCGACGGTTATATCCGATGCAGCCTTTGCAAGCACATAGCCGCCCTGTGCGCCCCTGGTGCTTTTAACTATGCCCGCCTTTTTAAGCGGAGATATAAGCTGCTCCAGATAGCTTTCACTCAGGTTTTGACGGTTGGCCACGCTTTTAAGCGATACGCAGCTGTCGCCGCGCGCGCAGTTTACGGCTATGTCCACCATAGCCCGAAGGCCGTACCGCCCCTTTGTTGACATTTTCATAACGTCACTCCCAAAATTCAATTCCAAGTAATTTTGTATGAATTACCCTAATACATATTATCACCAAAATACGGAATTGTCAATATAATTTTTTTTGGAAATAAATTGAACTTTGATTTACGATATTTGTTTTTCCGTCCGACAAAACGCAAAAAGGAGCTGCATTTACGCAGCTCCTTTTGGGGAAGACATCAGATATTGCAGACAAGTCCCGTTTCGTCAACATCAATTTTAATAATGCTGTCGGGCTCGGGGTCGTCCTTGATTATAAGTCTGCCGACAAGGGTCTCGACATTGGCCTGGATATAGCGTTTAAGCGGTCTTGCACCGTAAATGGGGTCATAGCCGTGTTCTACTATATATTCCTTTGCCTTATCGCTGACCTCGGCGGTAAGCTGTTTGTTTTTAAGACGCTTGTTAAGGTTTTCAAGCATAAGGTCTACTATCTTTGTTATCTCGTCCCTGCCAAGCGGCTTGTAGTAAACTATCTCGTCAAGTCTGTTTAAAAACTCGGGACGGAAGCTTTGCTTTAAAAGCTTATCCACGTTTTCTCTTGCCTCGGCGGTTATTTCACCGTTTTCAATGCCGTCAAGGATAAACGGCGAGCCAAGGTTTGATGTAAGGATGATAACGGTGTTTTTAAAATCAACCGTTCTGCCCTGACTGTCGGTTATACGTCCGTCGTCAAGCACCTGCAAAAGCACGTTGAATACGTCGGGGTGCGCCTTTTCGATTTCATCAAAAAGCACAACGGAGTAGGGTCTGCGGCGAACGGCCTCGGTAAGCTGACCGCCCTCCTCGTAGCCTACATATCCCGGAGGCGCTCCTATAAGGCGGCTCACGCTGAATTTTTCCATATACTCGGACATATCTATCCTTACTATATTTTTCTCGTCGTCAAAAAGACTTTCGGCAAGCGCCTTGGCAAGCTCGGTCTTGCCGACACCCGTGGGGCCTAAAAACAGGAAGCTGCCTATAGGTCTGTTGGGGTCCTGGATACCCGCTCTTGAACGGATAATAGCCTCTGTCACCTTTTCCACGGCCTCGTCCTGACCGATAACACGCCTGTGTAAAATTTCGTCAAGTGCAAGCAGCTTTTGTCTTTCGCCCTCGACCAGTTTTGAAACGGGGATGCCTGTCCAGCGGCCTACTATCCTTGCTATCTCATCCTCGTTAACGTGGTCGCGCAGTATGCTGTCGCCCTTTTCTGCCTGCTCGGCAACGGCTTCAAGTGCCTTTAATTCCTTTTGAAGTTGTGGCAGCTTGCCGTAGCGCAGCTGTGCTACCTCATCAAGGTTATAATTTCTTTCCTCGACCTCTATCTTTTTGTTTATATTTTCAATTTCCTCACGCAGCTTTTGTACGCGCTCTATAGCGGTCTTTTCGTTTTCCCACTTTGCCTTAAGGGCGTTAAACTTGTCGCGCAGCTCGGAAAGCTCCTTCCTTACGCGCTCCAGCTGTTCTGCGGAAAGCTTGTCGTCCTCTTTTTTAAGGGCGGTCTCCTCAATTTCAAGCTGCATTATTTTTCTTGATATCTCGTCCAGCTCCTGCGGCATAGAGTCCATTTCGGTGCGGATAGTGGCACAGGCCTCGTCCACAAGGTCAATGGCCTTATCGGGCAGGAATCTGTCGGTTATATAACGGTTTGAAAGCACGGCGGCAGCAATAAGCGCCTGATCCTGTATTTTAACGCCGTGGAATACCTCGTAGCGCTCCTTAAGGCCTCTTAAAATTGAAATAGTGTCCTCTACGGTCGGCTCCGATACCATAACGGGCTGGAAACGTCTTTCAAGTGCGGCATCCTTTTCAATATACTTGCGGTACTCGTTTAAGGTGGTGGCGCCTATACAGTGCAGCTCGCCCCTTGCAAGCATGGGCTTTAACAGGTTGCCCGCATCCATAGCGCCGTTTGATTTGCCTGCGCCGACTATGGTATGAAGCTCATCAATAAAGAGGATTATCTTGCCCTCGCTCTTTTTTATCTCCTGCAAAACGGCTTTTAATCTTTCCTCAAACTCGCCCTGATATTTTGCGCCCGCGATAAGTGCGCCCATATCAAGGGAAAAGATACGTCTGTTTTTGATATTGTCGGGGACATCGCCCTTTACTATGCGCAGCGCAAGACCCTCGGCTATGGCTGTTTTGCCGACACCGGGCTCACCGATCAGTACGGGGTTGTTTTTTGTTTTGCGGCAGAGGATACGGATAACATTTCGTATCTCGCTGTCACGGCCGATAACAGGGTCAAGCTTGCCTTTTTCGCCAAGGGTAACAAGGTCCTGACCGTATTTATTTAAAACATCATAGGTGCTTTCGGGGTGATCGGTGGTAACACGGGTGTTGCCGCGGATATCCTTTAAAGCGCGCAGGAAGTTATCCTTTTTGATATTGAACTGGCGGAAAAGCTCCTTAAGCTTTGAGGTGGCGTTTTCAAGCAGCGAAAGCATAATATGCTCTACGCTGACATATTCGTCGCCCATTGTTTTTGCCTGGGACTCGGCCTTGTTTAATACCGTGCCGGCGTCGTTTGATATATATACGTTTGCCGTGCTGCTTACGGTGGGAAGCTCGTCGACCAGCTGTTTTGCGTGGCGGATAAGACGGTTTGTGTCAAGCTCCATTTTTTTGAATATTTCGCTTGTTATGCCACCCTCCTGCGTTAAAAGCGCAAGGAATAAATGCTCGCAGGTAACAGCGGGGTTTGAATTGTCTATACATAAATTCTGCGCAAGCTGGATGGCTTCGATGGTTTTTTGTGTGAATTTCTGTGTATTCATATTTATTCTCCTTTCTATGTGCGGTAAGTTTTTATTTAACGGTTAGTCTTGGGGGCTGCGCGCCCCCAAACCCCGCGCTTACTTTGAGTCAAAGTAAGCAAACCATTTCCGCGAATTTACGTTGTTGTATACTAACATTTTCTCCGCAGCTTTACCTGCCGCAAATGCCTATTTGCGGCAACAAAAGGTACAAACGCGGAAATTTGTTGAAAAATAAATATCTATTGGTCGCGGCTATGCTTTGGTTACTTTTTCAGAAAGTAACCGCGGGTGTGGGGCGCGGAGCCCCACAAAACGTAAAAGTCAACGCCCCGTCAAATTGAATTTGTGCTTATATCAAATACTTGCATTTTGCTATAAGCGTAAGATACGGCTTTTCATCAATATCGCCCCCATTATGGAAATACTGTTTTAACACGCTGTCGAAAACATTTATATAATCCCATATCGCCTGTGCGGCAATATCATCGTTTTTGATCGTATCGGGCAGCGCAAGCTGTCTGACAAAGCGCCCCGCTTCTATTACATAGTGTACGGATACGGGCAGTTTATCGGGCAGATACGCCTTTTCCCAGCTCACCCAATTTTTTAAAAAATTATCAAGCTCGGTCAAAAGTGCTGTGTTCTGTGTTCTTAGACTGACCTTCAGCTCGCCCAATATGTGATTTTGCGGCGACAGCGTCACAGAATACCTTACTGTGGGGTTATATTTGTATTTAACGGCACTTTTAAGCAGTAAATTAGTGCCTGCCGGAAGTGGCTGAAATGTCATATTGTCGCTTATATTGTCCAGTACCAGCTGTATAATATGCTGTACCCGCTGCTCGGGCGTGATATAGCTGACCTTTTCGGCCAATATGCGGTTTATAAGCCCCGAGCGGTTAGTGCCCAGCGAATACGCCATTTTGTCTATAGCCGCAACTATATCGTCATCCAGAATTATACTGTACGCGGATTTTGCCATTTCCTTCACCTCTTTTGTATTGCCGGCTAAAATCATCGGCTTTGCTTTTGTAAATAAAGTATAACACTCAAACATAAACTTGTCAATAGTTTTATATAAATTATTTTACAAATTATATAAAATTGTTTTAAAAACAGTATATGTCAAAAAAACAGATATTATAGGTATCAGGTTTTAAAATACAGATATACGCCGCCTATAATAAGCAATATACCCGCTATCAGCGCTTTCCAGTAGCTTAAAAGCGCCCCTGCTGCCAGTCCCGTGCCAAGCGTTATCAAAACTATTGCCAAAAATCTGTAACGGCAAAAATACATATACTCACCTCAATAATTAAAAAAATATGAAAAAAAACCGAAAGTTACGCATTTTTTTTAAATTTTTCTTGACTTTTTTTTGCATTTAATATAAAATATTATCCGATAGAAGGAAGTAGCTTGCAGCTGTAAAAGGCTGTATACAATATCGTCAGCACGACCCTAAAGGTCCGGTATGTAAATAGTAAGCAAAACTTTTATTGTGACAAAAAGCATTTTTTTGCTGCAATAAAAGTTTTGCTTTTTGTTTTTTTGGATGATCATAACTTAAAGAAAGGCGGTTTGATATGGAAAGATTATTGGTTTATGTATGGTTGTTGGTTGGTTTTGTCTGCCTTATAAAGGGCGCCGATTTTTTTGTTGACGGCAGTTCCTCGGTGGCAAAAACCTTTAAGGTACCAAGTGTAATTATAGGCCTTACAATTGTTGCAATGGGTACAAGCCTGCCCGAAACGGCGGTTTCGGCATCTGCGGCACTACGTGGGGCAAACGCGATAGCGGTAAGCAATGTTATCGGTTCAAACATTTTCAATTTAATGGTGGTTGTGGGCGTGTGTGCCGCAATAAAGCCGATAGGCGTAAATAAGGAACTTATGCAGCGAGACTTCCCGTTTTCACTTGCGGCAACCATTTTTATGATGGTGGTTATCGTTGATGCCCAGCTTTTCAGGGCAACATCAAATGTCATCTCAAGGGTGAACGGCATTACCTTCCTTATAATGTTTTCGGTGTATATGTTTATACTTATAAAATCCACGCTTGCGGCAAGGAAAAATGCGCTTGAATCGCCCGAAGACGAGGAATATAAGGTGCTTCCCTTATGGCAGAGCCTTATTTACATTGTAGGCGGTATTATCGGTATTAAAGTGGGCGGCGATTTGGTAGTTGACAGTGCATCGGAGATCGCGGCGCGCTTCGGCCTTTCACAAACGCTTATAGGTCTTACCATTGTAGCCTGCGGTACAAGCCTTCCCGAGCTGGTAACAAGTATAGTTGCATCAAGAAAGGGCGAAAACGACCTGGCGCTTGGCAATGTAGTTGGTTCAAATATCTTCAATATACTTTTTGTACTCGGTATTTCGTCAACTATTTGCCCGATAACGGTAGAGATGAAAGCTGTTACGGATATCTGCGTACTGCTTATATTTAATGTGTATATTTATATACTTACAAGAACAACGCATAAAGTAAACCGCGCAGGCGGCATATCTATGGTATTATTATATGTTATTTATACCGCATATATTATTTACCGTGACCTTGGCGCAGCAGCGGCATAAAAAAAACAATTACTGCGGATGCATAGAAATATGTGTCCGCTTTTTTTTATAAAAAAATAAGCTGTCCAAAAATTGTCTGTTTATTTCTTTTTGTTTGTGACACAATATTAGTGTACCGACAAAAGTACAAAAAAACAAAAAGGAGAGTTATATATGAACACTAATTCAAGCAAGGTAAATGTACCTGAAGCAAAAGAGGCAATGAACAGATTTAAGTATGAGGTAGCAAATGAGATCGGCGTACCTTTAAAGCAGGGCTATAACGGTGACCTTACATCTGCACAGAACGGTTATGTAGGCGGATATATGGTCAAGAAAATGATCGAAGCCCAGGAAAAGCAGATGGCAGGCAAGTAATAAGCGGTTTTTTTATGTGTTTATGAGCCATATTGTATTGTGGGCATTAAAATAATTTTGACGTTCGCAATTAGTTAACAAAAAGCGCCTTTGCAAATATGCAGGGGCGTTTTTTCGGTAAAGTGCTGTTTTTACAAGGCTGTAAATATAAGCGGCATAAAAAGGCATATATTATTTATTTTGGCATAGCATAAGAAAAAAACGGAGTTATGATATGAAGTTTGTTTACACCTTTGCGGTCGCGGTATCAATTGCGGTGGGAGCCTATATTTTCGGGGCATTTGGGGCGGCCATAAGCTGCAGTGCATCAAAACGGGAGGATAATAAAATACCGCTTACTGTGCTTATGTATCACAATATAACAAAAGAGCCCTCCATGCGCGGAAAATACAATATTTATATAAGAGAATTTGAGGATGACCTGAAGTATATGAGCCGCAACGGTTACAGCCCTATAAGCGTAAAGCAGCTTGCAGACTATGCATATAACGGTACGCCGCTGCCCGATATGCCGGTTATAATAACATTTGACGACGGCTTTGAAAGCTTTTACGAATATGCCTTTCCGCTGCTTGAAAAATACGGCTTTAAGGCGGTCGTAAATACGATAGGGAGCTGTGCCGAAAAATATACACAGCTTGAAGCACAGCATAACCCCGACTGCCATAACCTGAATTATTCCTACCTTAATATCGAGGAGCTGAAAGCGCTAAAGGAAAGCGGAATAGTTGAAATAGGCTGCCATACTTATGATATGCATAATTTAAAGGGAGAAAGGCGCGGCGCGGGTATGAAAAAGGGCGAAAGCACACAGCACTACAAAGCGGCGCTTGAAGAGGATCTTAAAAAATACAATGCAGCGCTTAACGAAGTGGGCGGGACGGATATTTTTGCGCATCCTTACGGTATATATTGTGCGGATACGCTGGCAATACTGCGGCAAAACGGCTTTAGGGCGGTTTTTGACTGTACCGAAAGAATAAATTACATAAACCGCAAAAATATTGACTGGATGTTTTATATACACCGCTTTAACCGACCGAGCGGTATAAGCAGCGAGTGCTTTTTTGCAAGGCTGCAATAAGGGGCGGCGGCGAAAAGTGTAATAAAAATGTAATCTAAATTTTACATTAAATTAATAAAATTTTTATTGAATTGTGCTAAAATAAAAATGTATAAAATTACCGTTAAATCGGATCATTCAAAAAAAGGAGGTAGTTCTTATGGGAAGAAAGTGTTTTGCGGAATTTATTGGCACGGCCGTGCTTGTTACCTTTGGCTGCGGTGTTGCCGCAACAAACGGATTCGGCGCGGGATATGTAGGCATTGCGCTTGCGTTTGGCCTTGTTATTGTGGCTATGGCATATTCTATAGGCAATGTGTCGGGCTGCCATGTTAATCCTGCGGTCTCGCTTGCAATGCTTGTTAATAAAAAGCTTACACCAAAGGAATTTTTGGGTTATGTTGTAAGTCAATTCCTGGGTGCGCTTTTTGGTGCAGTTGTGCTTTACTTTATTTTCCTTGGTGCAGACACACCTATTACCGAGCTTGGCATGGGAACAAATGGCTTTGGCAGCGCTTCGGCAGCGGGCATTTCCGTTGTTGGTGCATTTGATGCCGAATTGGTGCTTACATTTGTTTTTGTTTTCGCTATCTGCGGCGTAACAAGCAAAGAGGAATTCAGCAATATTGCGGGTCTTGTTATAGGCCTTACGCTCACATTGGTGCATCTTTTGGGCTTGCCGCTTACCGGCACATCCGTAAATCCCGCAAGAAGCTTTGGCCCCGCGTTGGTATCGGCCCTGACAGGCTGCAGCGGCGGCGCGCTTGCAATATCGCAGGTATGGCTGTTTATAGTGGCTCCGCTTGTGGGCTCGTTCCTTGCGGCATATTGCTACAAGCTGCTTGACAGCAAAAAATAAAAAATAATATAAAATTAATTAATGCTTATAGTTTTATATCATTTAGTTTTCTTATATAGCTTTAAATATTCACAAAAAAGCCCCGCTTTAATTTAAGCGGGGTTTTTATTTCCGAAAATTTTATCAAGATCGTAAACAATGTTTTTGTCTATTTTATTGTCGGCGGCCATTTTATACATAATTTCCATGGCCTTTTTGTGCGATATGGGTGTCTTGTACGGGCGCGGCTCTGTCAGCGCCTGATATATGTCAAGGCAGGTCATAAGTCTGTCCTCAAATGTAAGCTCGTCTGCCTGCTTGCCGTAGGGATAGCCGCTGCCGTCAAGCTTTTCGTGATGGTTTGATGCCCATTCGGTTATGTCTTTAAAGCCGTCGATATCGCGCAAAAGCTCTCTTGTGGCCATTGCGTGCGTTTTTACGTTTGCAAATTCCGCATCGTCAAGCTTTCCCCTTTTTTCAAGTATATCGTTTTGTATAACAAGCTTTCCCATATCGTGCAGCGCTGCGGCCAAATAATATCTTATAGCCTTGTCCGGCGGAAAGTTATAGTATTTTGCCGCCGCCTCCGAGCGCTGTGCCACACCTATACAGTGCGAGCGGGTGAATGACGACTTGCAGTCCACTATACCGGCAAAAAATTTGGCAATATTGTGTATTTCCGCATCGGAATAATCCTTTTCCACGGTCGGTACTATATCCCTTAACATTTCCTCCGAGCTTTTTGTGCGAAAATTATGCAGGCTTTCGTATGATATCGCTTTGTTGAAAAGCTCTACGCTTTTTGGGGAGAACATAATGCCCGATAAGGAATTGATCTTTTTTTTCATATCCGCAAAATCGTCCTCGGTAACGGTCATTATATTCCATATAACATCTATTGTGTCCGCAAGATGAACTATCTGGGATTTTAATTCGGTAACGCTGCAGTCCTTTTTTAAAGGCCCCGTTCCGTCGGCATTCTCGTGGTGGTAAAGTATAATGTTTTTTACATTTGTACTAAACGGGATAAGCGCAATATTTCTTTCGCCGGCGGCGGAATGGCGCGCACCGCTTATAAAGCACATATAATCCTCTTTGTTAAGCATTTCGGCACGCTTTTTCAGCTCGTATACATCGACCACGTTGCCCGAGCTGAATTCCTCTCGTGCATACTCCGTAAAGGCGTTGTCGTGCAGCATTGCGCAGCAGGTAAAATCCGCAAGCTCATCGCCCTTCATGCCGTTTTCAATACCCATAAGTGCGGATAAATACGCAACATGCTTGCCGTGGGCAGACTGTACGCCTGTCATTTCGTGTTCAACTATGTCAAGCGCTTCCGAAAGCGAAAACAACAAATCGGTCAAATTAAGCTTCATATTATCACCTGCCTTAATAGTTACTGCTGCCGATACAGCTTTGATTTTATTATACTCCATATATAACGGCTTGTCAAATTTTTGTATACTTATTTTTTCCTGTTTTTTGCATGATAATTGTTTGAAATACGGCTGCGATGCGTTATTTTCGGAGCTATGCCTGCCGTTATCAACAAAGCAAAAAAAGGCGGGAAACAGGTCATGATATGCTCCCGTTTCCCGCCGCTTAAATATTAATTATTATTTGCTGCCGAATAAGCTTGAAAAACTTTCCTTTTGTGATTGTCCCTTGTCGCCGCCGAAAATAAGGCCGCTTGTTGTGATGACATCATTTGATTTTATGCTTACAATGCTTATTTCAGCCTTTTTATATACTTTTTTCATTATGATGCCTCCTTTGCTTCTACGCTTTCAAAGATAAACGCTCCGTCGCTTTCGACTGCATCGATCATAACGATCTCGTCATTTGTTTTTTCAACAGCCTGCACAGTTTCCGAGGTGTTGTCGGCATTATCCGTGTTTTCCGTTTCAGTCGGGATCGCGTTTTCATCTGCCTCGGATGTTTTAAGCTCGGGATCTCCGCCCGCATGGATCTCGTCAAGCTTTATAAGGCTGACTTCATCACTTTCGCCGCTTATGATCTTGTCGTCAAGTGTTATCGCATAAGGCGTGACCTTTATGTTTTCAAGTTCGTTTTCGCCTGTTATATCCTCTATAACAAAGGAGTACATATAGCTCTTGCCCATATCTGCTGCGGAGAAATTACTCTCCTCGGTGCTTGAATATACGGTATCAAACGAAACTTTCTTTGTTACGCCCTTAGCAGTAAATTCAAAACCTACTTCGCTGTAGTCAAGACTGTCAATGCCTGATGCAAATACAAAGCTCTTGCCGTCTGCACCTACATTTACATATACTTTAAGTTCCTCGTCAACAGGCTCGGGTTCGGGCTCGGGCTCCGGCTCGGGTTCTGTCTCGGAAAGGCTGTCAAAAAGTGCCTGTCCTATGCCCTCCCAGTAGGGCTGTTCCGTAAGGTTCTTATCCTTTGCGGTAAACTTGCCTTCCTTGTCAACGGTAAAGATAAATTCGCCCGAGGGCTCCTCGCCGTAAACGGAAGCGGGTGATTTAACATATTTTGAAAGGGATATATCCATACCCTTAAGCTCTTTTGCAATATAGCCTGCCTGTATCATACCGCCTGTCTTGTTTGAATGTGTGCTTTCGCCCACATCCATAATAGCCGCGCCGAGAGCGGATGACCCGCACTCTGTATAAGCGTCCTCAAACATAGATCTTGTAATTTCAAAGCCATCTATAAGAAGTGCGCCGCGGTCCTTGTTTTCCTCGTAAAGCTCATAGCAGGCTGTTACATAGGCGTTGTTTGTGGTTGTGTAATCCTTGGCCTCGCTTGTCTTGTCCTTTGCATCGTGATGCGTAGTTATTTTGCCCTCTGCATCATAGTACATTCTTGAAACGGGTGTTACGATAACGGGTGTAGCGCCAACTTCAAACGCTGCCTCGATATATTCCTGCATATAGCCCTTGTAGGTAGCACCGCAGTTCCAAGCGTAATAGGTGTCGCCGTAGCTTGATGCATAGGATGCGGGTGAAGCCGACTTCATACTCTCAACGGGTCTTACTGTCGGGAAACCGCTGCTGTTGTCGCTTGATTTGGACGGATTTTCGGGTGTGTAGAGGGGTGTGAAGCGCTCCTCGGTGTAGCCCGACTGATTTGCGCAGTCGTTATGAGCGAACTGAACAAAGAGATAATCGCCCGATTTAATATTTTTCTTGATATTTTCAAGCTTGCCCTCGTTGATGAACGAACGTGAGCTTCTGCCGCCCTGTGCGTAATCGTTTACCTGTACATACTTGCTGTCGAAGAATGCCTGTAAAAATTCGCCCCAGGAGCCGGAGGAAAGGATGCTGCCCTTATTGTACATACCGTTTGCGGAGTAGTCTTTAACTGTGGAGTCGCCTGCAAGGTAAATATTTATGCCCGAGCCCGGTGCAATGCTGTCGGGATCGGAGGGGTCGTTCCAAACGTCGCTGACAGGCTTTTCGGTGTCGATATAGTAGGCTGCGTCGCCTGCCTCGCTGCCCGTTGCCATAGGTGTTACAACTACCATAAGGTACTTGCCTGCGGCAGCCATAGGTATCTGAATACTGTTGCTGCTTGCGGCGGTAGAGGTCTTTAATACGCTTGCGCTCTTTAAAATGCTTTCAAGGCTTGATGCGTCATAGCCCTCGCTTACTGCGTACCATTCTATTTTTGAAACATCGTTGGGTGCATAAGCATCCTCCAAAGCGTAGGCCGCAATTACCGTTTCACCCGGGTTAGGTGTGTTAAGGTCGCCGTTTGATGTCATTGTGGGCATTGTCTTAAATGCTGCCTTGCCGCCTGCCTCGGGTGTGTAGTAAACGGGTGTCCAGCCCTTGTTGATAAACACGCTTTCTACCGTGTATTTGCTTTCGTCAATGCTGTCTTTTGCGGGAACAAGACGGCCCGTTGTGTCGATAGGCTGACCATTGTAGGTGGTATTGTATTCAACAAGTGTCATACCCTCGTCCGTAGGCTTTTTGCCGCTCATTTCCGTCCAGCCTGCCGCCTGTATCATATCCTTTTCCTGCAATACGGTGTTTATAAAGGCAACAGTTGCATTGTCGCCCCACATTCTGCCGTAGGTGCCGGAAGTCGTCATTCTTTCGCTGTTGTAGGATACATAGCAGTTTCTGAAAATATAGCCGTCCTCTGCCTTGTTTGTCTTTGACGAGGACTGTGCTGTTAAGTAGCCTGCCGCTGCCGTACCGTCATAGCCGCAGAAATTAAGCTCGCAGGCATCGAAGATAACATCGCCGTTGCCGTAGATAAAGTCTGTCTGACCCTCGATATAGCAATTTTTAAAGTATGCATCGGTAGGTGCATTTGATGTGTAAAGTGTGTCCTGACTGCCGATAAACGAGCAATCCTTAAACTCAACCTTGTCTGCGTAGTTTACAAGTGCAGCTGCACGCTCGGTAGCCGCTTTTGTATCAACATTGGTGTTTTCTTTTCTTGCAGTGGTTATTGATTCTCTGCCGTTTGGCTCTGCACCGTCTGCAATTTCCTCGTCGGTCATATATTTATTGAACGAGTTTTCAAATGTGATGCCCTCTGCCTTGAAGTTTGCGGCGCCCTTTTGAAGAATTACCGCCGAACCCCAATAGCTGACAACATCGCCCTTGTCAAATTTGTCATAATCCGCATAAGGGTCGTAGTAGCTGTTTACACAGCTGTAATATTTGTAGCCGATACCGTAGTACCAGGTTATCTTTGTGTTGGATGCATCGCCGCCGTTAGACTCAAAGGTGATATTGGGTCTGTTTACAACTACCTGCTCGCGGTAAACGCCGGGATCGATTTTAATAGTAACGGGAGCATATCCGGGGCTTGCGGCAGTAAACATCTTATTTACCGCATTAACAGCAGCCTGAACCGTCTTGTATTCTTTGTCCTTGCCGACATAAAGAGTATCGGAATAAGGAACACTACTGCCCGAGAGTCCGGAATTATATGCTAAAAGTAAATCTCTGCCGGTGTTTTCGCCATCAACAACTACGTGAGTCGTTGTTGAATACTGTCCGCCATAAGCATTGGCTTCAATAGATGCCTGATAAGCACCCTTTCTCAAAGCAACAGTATACTTGCCGTTTTCTACATTTCCGGTATATGTGTACTTGTCATCAACATTTGTAAATGTTATATTAGCGAAAGGCACGTCTGATACAGTATTATACTCGCCTCGGTTTTCCCCGAGTGTAAGGAAACCGCCCGTAAAGGTATAGGTATCCTTTTCTTTTAAAGCGATATCCTGTGTAACAGCCTTGTCGCTGTCGTTTGAAACGGTAACAGCCTCGGCAAGCTCGTAGTCCATAGCGCCCTCAAGCTTAACGCTGTAGCTTTCGTTTGCGGCAAGCTGTGCGGAATAATCCGTGCCGTTTAATGTTGCCTCAACATCTTCGTGAGATGCTTGGTCTGCCGACACAAAAATTATTTTCATATCCTCGTAGCTGCCCGAAAGGCCTGTTATCTTACCCGAAACAGTATAGCTCACGCTTTTTTCTATTGTAAGGTCTGCTGTTTGTTCAAGGGGCTCCGCAGTGGTGCTGCCCTCTACAACAACATTTCTTGTAGCTGCGGAAACAGCATAGCTTGTTGCGGCAGAGCCTGTAAGTGCCGCCGAATAGCTGCCGGGCTTTAATGTAACGCTGTAGGAATTGCCCGAGATCGTGGGAACGGATACTTTGCCCGTGTCCTTGTTTACAAACTTGATTTCGTAGCTGCCGATATTAAATTGGTCGTTTATTGTACCCGAAACCTTTGTGTAGGGTACGAACGAAGGCTCGTAAACGCGGATCTTTGAGCCTGTAAGGGTTATATAATAATCCGTGCCTGCCTCGACCTCAAGATAAGCGGTCGCATATTTGTCGCCCTGTACTATTTTAAAATCCTCGGTGTCGTATTTGTCCGTACCGCCCGGAACGTACTTTGCAACAGCCGTGCTTACGCCGTCCTTTGTTTTGCTTACATAACCCGTTTTTGTGGCTGCGTTTTTAATATGTACCTTAAATGTACCGTCAGCCGTGGGCTTGAATAAAAGATAGGAGGTCTTGCCCTCTGTAGTGACAATGCCGTCCTTTGCCGCGCCGTTTGAATTTGACGATGTAACATAGTCCATCTCATTTTCAATGCCGCTTGCGATATTTGTTGTGGTTGAATAGTAGGTCACGTCAAGGCCCTCGTAGGTGGCCGTGCCGTAGGTGCTGCCGTTGTTTACGATAGTCCATTTGCCCTGCGTAACGGGATCGTCCGCAAAAACATTAAACGGGCACAGGGACAGTACCATAACAACAGCAAGTATCATTGCCGTTATACTGTGTATACGGTGCTTTTGAGAATTACTCATTTTTTTACCCCCTTTTTGGTGATTTTTTATGTTTTTCGACAAAACCCTAACATCGTGTTATACTTTACTTGGGTAAAATAAACAAATACTATATAGACGAATGTTAAGCTTTTGTTTAAAATTTATAATATAATTATAAAATATTGAGTAAAGGTTGTCAAGAGATATTTTACGGTTTTTTTACATTATTGTAACAATTATTACAGCCGCGCCCGCACCAAAACAGGCTCGGTACCGTCTTGGCCGTGATATCTCCGCAGACGAGAAAACACCTATCTAAATGACTTGCCATGCTTAATAAATAAATCATAGGCAACGACAAAGAGCCGCTCATTTGAACGGCTCTTTATTACAATATTTTTATATACCTTACATCACAGGCGAAGTGTGCGGTTTTTACGGGCGGCTCCTCTACCCTTTCAAAGCCGTATTTTTCGTAAAACCTCTGCGCGGCTTTCATATTTGAAAAGGTCTCGATATAGCATTTTTTATAATGTTTTTTTGCATATTCAAGCGCGGTCTTGATCAAAATATGGGCTGTCCCCGTTCCCCGTGCCTCGGGCAGGCAGTACATTTTTTGCAGTTCGCAGATATCCTCGGTCAAAAAGCCGATACCCGTGCCGCCTACCACCTTTCCCGCGGCATCCTCGGCGACCCAGTATTTATTTCCCTCTGTACTGTAAACCTCCGAAAACCTGTTCAGGTCGGGGTCCTCCCACGCGGTACCCTCGTGCGCCGCGCCAAATTCGGTAAGGCAATATCTTATAATGCTTTCTACTGTTTTGTTGTCCTTTTTTTCAATTTCTCTTATCTTCATTTTAACACTTCCTTTTGCCGCTTTTGGGGGTATCGTCCAAAAGCTCCTTATAGACCATAGTGTCCTCGTCTTCGATCACAAGCGAGGGCACGGGAAGAAGTGTATTGCCGTTTCTTATTACCACCAGCACCTCGATATAATTTTCGCTCCGCAGTTCGCCCACGTTTTTGCCGCAGTAATAGCTATCCTGCTGCACGTTTATAACGACCGTTCTGCCCGAAAAGCTCTCGTGCGGCACGGCATTTTTTGACATTTCGGTATACTGCTCAACAAAGCCCGCGGAAATAATACCCGTTGGGATAGCCACCGCACCGACACCCAGAAAGGTGGTAAAAATACCCAGCATTCTGCCCGCCGTTGTTATGGGATAGATATCGCCGTAGCCCACGGTAAAAATTGTGGATATGCTCCACCACAGCCCCGAAAATGCATTTTTAAAAACCTCGGGCTGCACCTGATGCTCCACGCTGTACATACTTAACGAGGAGCCCAGCATTAAAATAATTACTATAAAAACAGATGAAATTATCTGATTTTTCTTTTCATACAAAACCTTTGTGATCACGTTGAATGAATCATAGGCCGCATTTATCCTGAAAAGGTGGAAAATACGGATGACCCGCAGCAAGCGAAAGGCCACAAAGCCCGTCAGATAGAAAAACGGCAGTATCGTCATAAGGTCTATAATGCCGTCAAAGGAGAGCAAAAAGTTCTTTACCGCCTGTTTTTTGCTGCATTGGGGATACAAAAATTCCGCCGTCCATATTCTTAAAATGTATTCCACACAAAAAAACAATATGGTAAGGTTTTCAATTACCCCAAAGACAAGCGAATATTTTGAAAGCTCGTCAAAGGTCTCCATAAACAGCACGCTGCAGTTTAAAAATATCGCTATAACTATCAAAAAGTCAAATAATCGGCTTGGAAAGTCATCCTTGCGGCCTATTTGTATAATATCAAAAATACGTTTTTTCTTTTTTTCGTCCATTTTTTTGTCCCTAATTATTTTTTGAAGAATTGTATATTTCCTCTTCCTCGCTGCGCGATCTGACTACATTAACATAATACCTGTCGTGTACTATCCCCCATTGGCGTGCCTGTTCTATCTGCCCGGCTGCGGCACAGTTTGCGGTGTGCATGATAAGCACGCCGTGATCGTCACAACAAAAGGCCTGCCGATTAAAATCATTTACGCTGTCGGGGATAAATACCTCCCAAATACCCGTGTCCATAAAAGCATTCATATCTATTTTTTCAAGCCCGTCGGGCAGGTCGATATGCTCCAATGACTTGTCCTTCCAAAAAGCGTTTGTGCCTATGTTTTTTAACTTTGGCGGCAGAACAACGCTTTCAAGCGCAGTACAATCGTTACAGCAATCCGTTGAGATATAGCCAAGCGCAGTTGAAAACCTTATGCTTTTTAAGCTTTTGCAGTCCCAAAACGCCGAGCTGCCTATTTCATTTACGGTGTTTGGCATTTCAAATTGTTCCAAGCCCGTATTTGCAAAGGCCTTGCCGCCTATTTTCGTCAAACCGTCCGACAGCTTTATATTCTTAAGCGCTTTGCAGCCAAAAAACGCTTCGTCGCCTATATTTTCTATGCTTGGCGGCAGCTTAACGCTTTTAAGCGCCTTGCATTCCTCAAACATACTCCATTGGATATTCTTTGTGCCGTCCGCTATTTCTATGCTTTCAATACCGCTGCCGCGAAATGCATCATGGCCAAAATCTACGGTATTTGGCAAATTTACAGTTTTAAGTGCGGTACAATTACTAAAGGCGCCGTTGCCTACCTCAACCGCATTTTCGTCATCAAAGCTTTCAAGCGATATGCAGTCACCGAAAGCCATATTGCCTATTTTTCGGGGTGCATCGGTAAAATCAAGCTTTGCAAGTGCCTCACAGCCATAAAACATAAAATCGGGCATCTCCTCGCAGCCCAATTTTGCATATTTAAGGCTTTTACAGCCTTTAAAGGCACCCTCGCCGCACAAGCGGGCATCCGCAGGCAATGTAATGCTTTCAAGCCGTTCACAGCCCGCAAAGGCCATACCGCCCATATATTTGACATTTTCGGGTATTTCAATACTTTCCGTGTTTTTGTCCATAAATGCACCGCCGCAAACGGCCGTAATATTTTGGGGTATAATGGGCTTTGGCGAATCACCGTTGTATCTGTATAAAAGCCTGTCATTTATAATAAACATATCCACGCCCGCATTTTGGGCGGCCTCGTCAAGCGGTGTGCCGTTAAAGGCCCTATAGCCTATATATTCCACACTTTTGGGTATTCTTGTCAGCTTAAGGGTCTTACAGCCGTTAAAGGCCTCGTCGCCTATTATTTTTACACTATCCGGAATAGTCACTTGAAAATCAAAATGCTTCCAATCGCTGCCGTAATACATAAAGGCGCCGTTGCCTATCTCCGTAACGGGTATGCCGTCTATATTGTCGGGTATATTTACGTTAAGCTTGTGACCCTTGTATTTTTCTATAACAATACCCGTATCATTATAGGAATATTTAAATTCGTTTTTTGACAGTACAAAAAACACCGTTCCGACAGCAATTGCCGCCAAAAGCAAAACAATGGCCGCCGCACCCAATTTTTTCATATATATTCCCCTTTTTATTTATAGGTTTCAATGCAATTTTATAATATATATATTTTTTTGTCAAGTAATGCAAATCAATTAGCCTTCCCCATTTTTAAGTTGCTTTTTTTATATCGCCATACCCGCAAAAAAACACCGTATCGCAGGAGTATTTTATTCCCTCCGCTTTTGACAAGATCTTGTAAAAAAAATTTAATTACTTTGTAAAAATAATTTAATACTATTGACATAAACAGCTAAAAATGATAAAATTTAAATATAAATCAAAAGCGAAGGGAGTTCATTAAAATGAATGAAGTTTTAAAAAAATTAAGCGCAATCGGTATTGTTCCCGTTGTTGTTATCAACGATGTTGAAAAGGCAGTTCCTTTAGCAAAGGCTCTTGTTAAGGGCGGTATCCCCTGTGCAGAGGTTACTTTCCGTACAGCTGCCGCAGAGGAATCCATAAGAAGAATGGCTCAGGAAGTTCCCGAGCTTATTGTAGGTGCAGGTACCGTACTTACCAAGGAGCAGGCAGACAAGGCTATCGCAGCAGGCTCCAAGTTCCTTGTAAGCCCCGGTCTCGATCCCGAGCTTGTTGCATACTGCAACGAAAAGGGCTATCTTATCACACCGGGTACATGTAACCCCAGCGACCTTAACCATGCTGTTAAGCTTGGCCTTGAGGTTGTTAAGTTCTTCCCCGCAGAGGCAGCAGGCGGCCTTAACATGATAAAGAGTATGGCAGCTGCTTATACAGGCCTTAAGTTTATGCCTACAGGCGGTATCAATGCAAACAACCTTAACGATTACCTTTCCTACGAGAAGATCATCTGCTGCGGCGGCAGCTGGATGGTAAAGGGTTCTCTTATTGATGCAGGCGAGTTTGACAAGATCGTTGACCTCTGTAAGGAAGCTGTTGCATCCATGCTTGGCTTTGAGTTTGCTCACGTTGGCATCAACACAGAGAACGAAGAGGCTGCTATGGCTGTTGCAGAGAAGTTTGCTTCAATGTTCAACTTCCCCATCAAAAACGGCAACTCCGCTGTATTTGCAGGCACAGGTATCGAAGTTAGAAAGCAGATGTTCCTTGGCAAGAACGGTCATATCGCTGTAAAGACAAAGTATCTTGACAGAGCTATCAACTACCTTGAAAGCACAGGTGTTGAGTTTGACCATGATACAGCTATCGTTAAAAACGGCAAGACCACAGCTATCTACTTAAAAGAGCAGATCGGTGATTTTGCAGTACATTTAGTACAGGCTTAAAATCAAAAACCTCCCGCATAAAAACGGGAGGTTTATTTTTTTTATCTGAATTGCAGTTCGGACAGCATACGCATAAGTATCTGCGGTGCGGCAGTATTTATCATATCTATCGACAGTGTCCCCGTCTGTGCGCCAAACGAGCAAACAATATCCCATACATCATCCGGCCTGATATTATCCAAAAAGCGATGTCCCTGCGCTGTCAGGCGCATAATATAAAGATAATCCACCTCATCGCAGGAGGCTTGAAACTTGCCCAATATCAAGCCCTCCTCTATGGCTATCATTGCGGCATAGGTTATTTCCTTGGGCTCATAATAGCGAAGACTTGGCATATCCAAAAGGTCGCTGTGCCAAAGCTCGGTTATATTAAGGTCATTATCAACATACTCATGTGCCTCTACCGCAAACAAAACGTCACGCAAACAATTGTAATTTATCCTCATTTTTTTATCCCCCGTCATTGTAGATCAACCTAAAAAAGCCCCGAAAAACGGGGCCTGTGGTTTTTATGCAAGCGTATCATATTGGGTATCGACACACATAATGTTACTTGGCGTAGTATAGTTAAAATGACCCGTCATACCGAAAAGTCGGTCACTCTTAAGGAAGTTCGCATAAGTGATATTCTCCCCGCCGCCAATGGGATCATCCCAAGTAATATCAATATTGTACCATTTTCCGTCTACCTGTACTGCCAGCCATTCATGCTGCATATCATTGCTTATAGCAACCTCGCTCTTAATGCCAAGCTTTTCAAATGCAGCCTTTAAAAGACCCGTATAGGAAGTACAAACACCTTTTTTGCTCTTTGCCATATCAAAGGCAGTAACGGAAGCGCCCGTGGTATCATAGTCATAATTCTTTACGATATAATCGTGAACAGATTTTACTTTGTCAAAAGTTGTGGGCATTGTCTTTGCCGCAGCGACTACCTTATCGATCTCGGCATTGAATATTGCCTTGCTGCCTTTTACATCAGCCGTATTATAGCTGCACTGTAAGGTCTTGCACATACCCGTAGCCTTATCAAAGGTACAGTTTACCTTATTTTCAACATAAAACAGATCCGGGTTTTGCGCAACCACATCAAGATAGATATTCATTGCCTGCTGTGACGGCAGATTATAAGAAGATACGTCCACCTCTGCCGCACCGTTTGCAAGAGCGGTTTTAATTGCTTCCTCCGCACCGGCCGCATGGACCGTTGCACCCATTAATAATATGCTTACACCTGTAAAAATGGCAACCGCCATAGTTTTTAAATTAATATTTTTCATAATACCCCATCCTTTCACAGCGTTTCTATATAAAACTAACTAATGGGGTATAGGCGTTGTTTTGATAATAAAAAAAGCTGATATGCCCCAAAACGGGTATAACAGCAAACCAATCAAAATAAGCTTGACCTGTACTGCCTACTCGGCAGGCAACCGGCTGTCATAGTATATAAATACCGTAGACCCTTGGCTTTGCGTCCTTACTTTTCAATAAGTTTGCCCATTATTTAGTTGTGCGTGTATTTCTTTACACTTTTATTTTACCAAAATTAATCAAAAAGGTCAATATGTAATTATTAATAAATATAGGCCTTAAATGTAGCAAAAAAGGCCTTGTTTTTGGTTATTTCAGCCAAAACAAAGCCTTATAGTATTATTTATGAGGCGTTCAGCAGCGCATCCACAGACTCTATATCCATAGGACGGCCCCAGATATAGCCCTGTATAAAATCGCATTTAAGCACCTTAAGGGTGTTAAGCTGTGTTTCATACTCCACCCCTTCGGATATAACATCAAAGTGCATAAGATGTCCCATGCTTATAATAGCCGCAACAAAATCGGTAAGGTTGTTTTCATCACGAAGACCGTCCACAAAGGTCTTGTCTATCTTTAAAAGGTCGATAGGCAGCTTTGTAAGATAATTAAGTGATGCATAGCCCGTACCAAAATCATCCAACGCAAGCTGAATACCCTTTGATTTAAGCTTGTTAAGCATATCTACCGTGCTTTCAAAAGATGATATCAGCACCGACTCGGTAATTTCAAGTTCAAGGTTTTGCGGCGGAAAATGCGTTTCGGCCAAAGCCTCTTCCACATCGCCCATAAAACCGTTTTTGGAAATATGTATTGCGGATATATTTACCGAAAGTATAAGCTTTTGGTTATATTTTTCAAGCATTGGCTTAAAAGTGCGCATAGCTTTTTTCAGCACATAATTGTCTATATCCACTATCATACCGTTTTTTTCCGCTATCGGTATAAAAACCGCGGGACTGATCGGCGTACCGTCATCATCTTTAAGCCTTAAAAGTGTTTCAAAGCCGCGAAGCTTTTTATTGACCGTATCATACTGCGGCTGGAAAACCAAGTTAAACTCATCGTTTGCAAGCGCCGTGCGCATACGTTTTTCTATATTGGCGCTGCGCTCCACATTTTTGATCATGCTTTCCTCATACATTTTTACGTTTGAGTCTCCGGTTATGCGGCTTAACTGCATGGCAATGTCGGCATAGCGCACCAACTCGTCCAGATCCTTTGTATGCTGCGGGAAAAGCGATATACCAAAGCTTGCACTTATAAACACGCTTTGGTCGTCAATGGTAACTTTAGTGTCAAGTACCGTTGAAAACTTTTTAACATGGTCAACAAGCGAATCGCTGTTTTTATAATCTGTCACAACAAGCGCAAATTCGTCACCGCTTAATCGCGCAATAAAGTCATTTTCGTCCATTATATGCTTCCAGCGGGTCACCGCCTCGTTAAGCACCATATCGCCGTATTCGTGTCCGGCAGTTTCGTTAATAAGCGTAAACTTATTAAAATCAATATATACCATTGCAAAAGGTTCGCCTTTTTTTGCAAGCTCCTCAAGGAAATTGTTAAACGCACGCCTGTTTGGCGTATTGGTAAGGGAGTCGGTATAAGCAATTTTATGCAGCTCCCTTTCATTGCGTTCTATAGTGTTTAAATGCTTGTATATCAAAAAAGATATCAGCGACATAAACACGACCGTAAGCAGCGCAGGCACAATAATAGCATCGCGTTTTATGTAATAACCCACAAGTATCGTAATAAGCTGAACGACAAATAACACCTTTGTCATCCGAAATGCGGGCTGTCTGAATGCGGCTATGTTTGATATGACCACAAGCATCAGTATCATGGTCAGCATCATATCTATATCCGATACCGTAAATACACCCATCTCAAGATGCACAGTCACATCCTGTATATGTATCAGCGCCATTAAGCCTACAATAAATATATACGCAAAGATAAACAAAATCAATTGAGGGGTAAGTCTGTTGTTATTTTTCATAGCAGACACTCCTTTACAACTATATTTGCCCATTCTTACATTTTAAGTATAACACATACAAAAAATAATTGCAATAGATTTTGTTAATTTTTTTTGTATTTTTTTAATAAAATATGAACGGATTTTTTTGTTTTCTATTTTAATCAAAAGTATTTTTACGGCTTATCCGCCAAATAAAAAAGCCTCCCGCCGTTTAAAGGGCAGGGGCTTTTTATTGATCAAAGTATATCAACGTGTTCGTTGTTAAGGGCCTTGTTCATACTTCTTACCGCGCAGAACTTACCGCACATGGAGCAGGTATCATCAAACTCGGGGGCGCGGTCGGCGCGTATGCTTTTTGCATACTCGGGGTCAAGCGCGCACTCCCATTGACCCTCCCAGTCAAGCTTTCGTCTTGCATCCGCCATTTTATTGTCTATATCCGTGGCATGGGGGATATGCTTTGCGATATCCGCAGCATGAGCCGCTATTTTGCTTGCAATTATACCCTGCTTAACATCGTCCAGATTGGGGAGCGCAAGATGCTCTGCGGGTGTAACATAACAAAGGAAGGCCGCACCCGCCATAGCCGCAACGGCACCGCCTATCGCGCTTGTGATATGGTCGTAGCCCGGTGCTATATCGGTAACGATAGGGCCTAAAACATAAAACGGCGCGCCCATACATATGCTTTGCTGTATCTTCATATTTGCCTCTACCTGATCGAGCGGCACATGACCGGGACCCTCCACCATTACCTGAACATTTTTTGCCCAAGCGCGCTTTGTAAGCTCGCCAAGGCGTACCAGCTCCTCTATCTGGCAAACGTCGCCCGCATCCGCGATACAGCCGGGGCGGCAGGCATCGCCAAGCGAAATTGTAACGTCATATTCGTGGCAGATATCCAAAATTTCATCGTAATATTCGTAAAAAGGATTTTCCTCGCCCGTCATACACATCCACGCAAATACAAGCGAGCCGCCGCGTGAAACGATATTCATTTTTCTTTTATGCTTTTTTATCTGGTCAATGGTCTTGCGGGTAATGCCGCAGTGAAGTGTTACAAAGTCCACACCGTCCTGTGCATGAAGCCTTACCACATCGATAAAATCCTTTGCGGTAAGTGTATCAAGGTCGCGGCGGTAATGTATAACGCTGTCATATACGGGCACCGTGCCTATCATTGCGGGGCATTCGCTTGTCAGCTTGCGGCGGAAGCCCGTTGTATCGCCGTGTGAGGAAAGGTCCATTATAGCCTCTGCGCCCATATTTACGGCTGCCATTACCTTTTCCATTTCCTCGTCATAGTTTTTAACATCACGGGAAACGCCTAAATTTACATTTATTTTTGTCCTTAACATACTGCCCACACCGTTGGGGTCTATGCACTTGTGGTTGCGGTTTGCGCATATCGCTACCTTGCCCTCGGCGCACATCTGCCTGATAAATTCCGGATCACGGTATTCTTTTTTTGCAACTGCTTCCATTTCGGGTGTGATAATTCCCATTTTAGCTGCTTCCATTTGTGTTTTGTACTCTGCCATTTTAATGCTCCTTTTTATAATAATTTCTGCAAAAATGATTGGTTTAACGACTTAAAGCCGCAGATTTTACGGAATTTTTTAAGTAAAATACAAAAAAATAACTCCAATAATATCGGAGTCCGTTTTTAAAATAATGCATGTATACTTCCTACGTTGGCATTACCCAAATCAGGTCACAAGGGTCGATGTTTATAACATCCTCTCAGCCTGTTCACAAGCTCCCCCGATATATGTGGTATTATATCACATATATAAATAAATGTCAATATTTGATAAGTTTTGAGTTCCTCCATTTTAACCTGTTGGAAATTATGTTACAATTCCAATTAAGGTATCTGACAAACTATCTCTGCATAAAATAGGTAGGAATGCTTGTGAACGGAGAATTGACCGCACTTGATGCTTATACGAACCGAGTATATAAAATAATTATGCTTATTATACCTATTTCCTGCCTGTGTGCAAGCATATCCATAACGGTCCTGCATTATCTGGGCTATTATGCGGATATAAACGAATTTTCAATGTGGCTTTTTGACATAGTTGATATATCGTTCCTTGCTATAGGCCTATATTTTATAAAAACAGGGTTTGACGAAAAGGGCTTTGTAAAAAAGCAAAAGCTTCTTTACGGGAAATAAAGAGCTTGAAAAATACGTTTACCGCGACCCGCTGACACATTTGCTGACAAGGCGCAAAATGAACAGCTATATCAATGCAGCATACAAAAACGCCTCTGCGGGCAAGTCGGTATTCAGCCTTATGATGCTTGATATTGACGATTTTAAAAAAATAAACGACACCTACGGTCACGACTGCGGCGACCGATAAGCAAAGCAATATAAAAACGGGGTCGAAGCTAAAAAAAACATCCGAGTTTTCAGCTTTGTCCCCGTTTTATTTTGTATTGCGGTGCATTTAAGCAAACATTGATTTAAACCTTTGCATCGCTTCTATCGTATTTTCCTTGCTGTTAAATGCAGTCAGGCGGAAGTAATTGTTTCCGTTTTTGCCGAAGCCCGCTCCGGGTGTACCGACTACACCTATTTTATGCAGCATAAAGTCAAAAAATTCCCAGCTTTCCATGCCAAAGGGACACTCAAACCAGATATAGGGCGAATTAATGCCGCCGAAATATCTTACACCGCACTCCTCCATGGTATCGGCAATTATTTTTGCATTTTCCTTGTAATGGGCTATCATAGCCCTTGCCTCTTTCATACCCTCTTCGCCGAAAACAGCCGCAGCCGCACGCTGAACGATATAGGGCACGCCGTTGAACTTGGTGGTCTGGCGTCTTAACCACATTTTATTAAGACACATTTCGGTGCCGTTTGCGGAAACCGCCTTTATTGCCTTGGGCACTACGGTATAGCCGCAGCGTGTACCCGTAAAGCCGGCAGTTTTTGAAAGCGAGCAAAACTCTACCGCACACTTTTTAGCGCCCTCTATCTCAAAAATGCTGCGGGGCAAATTTTTATCCTCGATAAAGCTTTCATAAGCCGCATCAAATAAAATGACCGCATCATTTTCAAGCGCATAAGCGACCCATTCTTCAAGCTGTGCCTTGTTGTAGCAGGCACCCGTGGGGTTGTTGGGCGAACAGATATAAATTATATCCGCGTGTATGCTTTTGTCGGGCATGGGCAGAAAATCATTTTCCGCCGTACCGTTGATATATACTATATTTCTGCCGTTCATGGTGTTTGTGTCCACATAAACGGGGTAAACGGGGTCGGGTATCAAAACGGTATTGTCCTTTGAAAAAAGGTCTGTTATATTGCCCGTATCGGACTTTGCGCCGTCGGAAACGAAAATTTCGTCCGCATCCAGCTCAACGCCGTTTCTTGCATAATGATCCTTTATTGCGTTTCTTAAAAAATCATAGCCCTGCTCGGGACCGTAGCCCTTAAAGGTATCGGCATTTCCCATTTCATCTACAGCGCCGTGCATCGCCTTTATTACCTCGCCTCCGAGCGGCAGGGTAACATCGCCTATACCAAGACGGATAATGCTTTTATCGGGGTTTTCGCCCTGAAAGGCGTTTACCCTTTTTGCGACCTCACTAAAGAGATAGCTTTCCTTTAAATCAAGATAATTTTCGTTAAGCTTCATAAATCAGTCCTCCATGATCAATTCTCCGTCAAAGCTGAACCTCGCAGGGCCTGTCATATAGATATGCCCGTCCGACTCCTTCCACTCTATAACAAGCTTTCCGCCCAAAAGCTCCACCTCTACCTTTTCGCGGGGGCAAATGCCGTTTGCACACGCCGCCGCCACGGTCGCGCAGGTGCCCGTGCCGCAGGCCAGCGTTTCGCCTGTGCCGCGCTCCCATACGCGCATTTTAAGGTGCGTCCGATCGACCGTCTGCACAAACTCTATATTTGCCTTGCGCGGAAAGCACTTATCCGTTTCAAAAACCTTTCCGAACTTCTCCACATCAAAATCCTTAACATCCGTATCTATAAAGGTCACCGCGTGGGGATTTCCCATTGAAACACAAGTAAAATCAAAATCGTTTTCAAATGCCGAAAGAGTGACCTTTCCGTCATCCGACAAAACAGGTATTTGCTCCGGCTCGAACACAGGCTCGCCCATATCCACGGTAAGTGTTTTTGCGACATCGTTTTCGTCGGTATGCACCTGAATATATTTTATACCCGCAAGGGTCTCCACCGCAATATTTTTCTTGTGTACCAACTTTCTGTCATACACATATTTTGCAACGCAGCGCACCGCATTTCCGCACATTTCCGACTCACTTCCGTCGGGGTTGAACATACGCATACGGCAGTCGGCGGCATCGCTTGGGCAAATAAGCACCAGCCCGTCCGAGCCAATGCCGAAATGCCTGTCGCTTACGCGCTTTGACAGCTCCGACGGGTCGTTCACCGTTTCCTCAAAGCAGTTTATATATACATAATCATTGCCGCAGCCGTGCATTTTTGTAAACTTCATTTTACTGTTCTCCTTTCAGAAGGTGGTCTACATTTACGGGATATTCCCCCGTAAAGCAGGCATCACAAAAGCCTGATGTGCTGTTCGGGGCTATTTTATGCAGATTTTCAAGGCTTAAATATTCAAGCGAATCCGCATCTATATATTTTGCGGTCTCCTCGACCGTCATTCTGTTTGCTATAAGCTGCTTTTTTGACGGTACATCCGTACCGAAAAAGCAGGGGCAGATAAAGGGCGGAGCGCTTATCCTGACATGTACCTCCTTTGCGCCCGCATCACGCAGCATTTTAACTATCCTGCCGCTTGTGGTGCCGCGCACTATACTGTCATCCACCATAACCACCCTTTTGCCGCTTACCGCGCTTTTTAATACGTTAAGCTTCATTTTTACTGCCGTTTCACGGGAATTTTGCGTGGGCTTTATAAATGTTCTTGCAATATACTTGTTTTTAACAAAACCCGTGTCCTCGGGTATGCCGCTGTATTCCGCATAGCCCTGCGCCGCCGAAAGGCCGCTGTCGGGTACGCCTATAACTATATCGGCATCCACGGGTGCCTGCTGTGCAAGAAAGGCTCCCGCACGCTTGCGGCACTCGTGCACCACCTCGTTTTCGATAACGCTGTCGGGACGGGCAAAATATATATGCTCGAAAATGCATAAGTGCGATGCCATACCGCAAAGCTCGGTGTCCGTGCGTATTTCTCCGTCCTCTACGGTCACTATCTCGCCGGGGCGGATATTCCGCTCAAACCTTGCATCTATAGCATCAAAGGCGCAGGTCTCGCTTGCAAAAACTATCGCATTGTCGCGCCTGCCCATAGAGAGCGGGCGAAAGCCCCACATATCCCTTGCGGCAATAAGCTTGTTGGGGCTCATTACCAAAAGCGAAAAGGCGCCCTTTAATTTTTGCATAGCCTTTTTTACCGCCGCCTCTATAGACGGAGTGTTTATTCGCTCCCTTGCTATAAGATAGGCGATCATCTCCGTGTCGGAGGTAGTTTGAAATATTGCGCCGCTGTGCTCCAGCTCGTGCTTTATTTCGGCGGTGTTTGTGATATTGCCGTTGTGGCTTATAGCCAGCGAGCCTTTTATATACCTTAAGACCAAAGGCTGGACATTTTCGCGCGTTTTGCCGCCCGCAGTCGAGTAGCGAACGTGACCTATCGCCATCCTGCCCTTTAATTTTGAAAGTATCTCCTCGTTAAAGACCTCGTTTACAAGCCCCTGATCCTTATAATGAAATATCTCTCTGTCGCGGTTCACGGCTATGCCGCAGCCCTCCTGACCTCTGTGCTGCAAGCTTACCAGACCGTAATATGTTGTTGCGGCCGGGTCGCCCGCGGGGTCGTAAATTCCGAACACACCACATTCCTCGTGAAGATTTGACATATTATCGCTCCTTAAAAAATCCGACGCCATGTGGCGCATTTTTTATTCTTTAACCAAGCATTCCTATTTAATTTCTTCACATTTTATAGGAATGCTTAAAGAAATTATCAACCGCCTTTGCGGCCTCGCGTCCCTCGTGCATAGCCCATACAACAAGGCTTTGGCCACGCCTTGCATCGCCTGCGGCAAATACACTTTTAAGGTTTGTTTCAAACCTGCCGTACTGTGCCTTTATATTGCTTCTTGCATCCGTTTCAAGCGAAAGCTGCTTTATAAGCGTGTCCTCGGGACCCGTAAAGCCCATAGCCAAAAGCATAAGGTCGCAGGGCATCACCTTTTCGGTGCCCTCTATCGGCTTTGGTATCATACGGCCGTTTTCCCTTTGCCAATCCACCTTAACGGTGTGTACCTCTTTGATATTGCCGTTTTCATCGCCGACTATCTTTGTGACGGTCGTAAGATATTCGCGTGGGTCCTTGCCGTAAAGCAGCATAGCCTCCTCCTGACCGTAATCCACCTTTTTTATGCGCGGCCACTGCGGCCAATGGTTAGCCGCCGTTCTGCATTCGGGCAGCTCGGGCATGATCTCAAGCTGTGTTACGCTTTTGCAGCCGTGTCTTATTGATGTGCCGACACAGTCCGTACCCGTATCGCCGCCGCCGACTATAATTACATTTTTATCCTTTGCCGAAATAAAGTCCTTGTTTTGATGCGAGGGTTCAAGAACGTGCTGTGTGTTTGCCTTTAAAAAGTCAACGGCAAAATGTATGCCCTTTACATCGTTTCTGCCCTCTGCCTGAAGGTCGCGGGGATGAGTTGCGCCGCAGCAAAGCACAACGGCGTCAAACTCGGTTATTACCTTTGCAGCGGGATAATTTTTGCCTACCTCGGTACTGGTAACAAAGGTTATGCCCTCCTTTTGCAAAAGCTCGACACGCCTTTGAACGATTTTTTTATCAAGCTTCATATTGGGGATGCCGTACATCAACAGTCCGCCTGCACGGTCGGAGCGTTCAAAAACCGTTACCTTGTGACCCAGTTGGTTAAGGGTGTCCGCACAGGCAAGACCCGAGGGACCCGAGCCGATAACCGCCACGGTCTTGCCCGAGGAATACTTGGGTATGCGCGGCTGTATTTTGCCGTGCTCAAACATATAGTCAATTATATGCACCTCAATATTTTTTACGGTAACAGCATCGCCGTTAAGTCCCTCGGTGCAGCTGCCCTCGCAGAGTGCGGGACACACCCTGCCCGTAAATTCGGGGAAGTTGCTTGTTTTTGAAAGCCTTTTATAGGCCTCCTCTATTTTGCCGTGATATACCAGATCGTTCCACTCGGGGATAAGGTTGCCCAGGGGACAGCCGCCCACAACGGGGTCGCCCGTGTGGCAAAACGGTGCGCCGCAGTTCATACATCTTGCGGCCTGTGTGCTCAGGCTTTGCCCGTCAAAATGCGTGTGAAACTCCGCCCAGTCCTTCATGCGTTCTTCCGCAGGCCTGTCCTTTGGCAGTTTTCTTTCATATTCCATAAATCCTGTCGGCTTACCCATTTACAGCACTCCTCTCTGTCTTTTTAAGCATTGTTGTGCCGCTTACCTCGATAAATGCGTCCATTACCGCATCCTCTTCCGAGAGCCCCTGCGCCTTGCAGCGCTTTATTTCCGTTACCATTTCCTTATAGGCCTCGGGAATTACCTTTACAAAATGCTTTAACTCCTCATCCCAGTTTTCCAGGATAGCCCTTGCGGTTTGAGAACCCGTATATTCAAGGTGCTTTTCTATCATTTGCTTAAGCTCGTCAATATCCTCGCCCTCGCTCAGTTGTTCAAGCAGTACAAGCGACTTATTGCATTTTTTGTCAAGCTCGGCGTTTTTGTCGTAAACATAGGCCACGCCGCCCGACATACCTGCGGCAAAGTTTTTGCCGACCTTTCCGAGTATGGCCACACGGCCGCCCGTCATATATTCACAGCCGTGGCTGCCTACGCCCTCGACTACCGCCTTTATGCCGCTGTTTCTTACGCAGAATCTTTCGCCCGCGATACCGTTTATATAGGCCTCGCCGCTTATTGCACCGTAGAATGCAACATTACCTGCGATAATATTTTCATTTGCCTTAAATTTAGCCTTTGGCGAGGGTACAACAACTATTCTGCCGCCCGAAAGGCCCTTGCCGATATAGTCGTTTGCATCGCCTATAAGCTTCATTGTAACGCCGTGTGTCTGAAAGGCGCCGAAGCTCTGGCCTGCCGAGCCCTCAAAATCAAGCTCGATAAGGTCGTCGGGAAGTCCCTGCTCGCCGTATTTTTGGGTTATTTCAGATGAAAGTATAGCACCGCATACACGGTCGGTATTTCCGATAGCAAGCGCCGCCGAAATTTTCTTTCCGTCATTTATGGCAGGAGCGCAAAGCCTTACAAGTGCATTTACATCAAGGCATTTTTCAAGCTGATGATTCTGTGGTACATTGAAATATCTTTCGTTGTCGTTTGAACAAATTTTGGGCTGGTAAAGCATACCCGTAAGGTCAATCTCCTCTGCCTTCCAATGGTGAAGATGCTTGGGAACAAGCTTTTCAACATGGCCGACCATTTCGTTTACCGTCCTTACGCCTATCCTTGCCATCCACTCGCGCAGATCCTGTGCGATAAAGCGCATAAAGTTTTCCACATATTCGGGCTTGCCCCTGAATTTAGCGCGAAGCTCGGGATTTTGCGTTGCAACACCGACGGGGCAGGTATCAAGGTTACATACCCTCATCATAACACAGCCCATTGTAACAAGCGGACCCGTTGCAAAGCCAAATTCCTCTGCACCCAGCAGGCAGGCAACAGCCACATCACGTCCCGTAAGCAGCTTGCCGTCCGTTTCCACAACAACGCGGTTTCTTAAATTATTCATTAATAATGCCTGATGTGTTTCGGCAATACCAAGCTCCCACGGCAGACCTGCGTGTCTTACGCTTGTACGCGGAGCCGCACCCGTACCGCCGTCATAGCCGCTTACCAGAATAACATCCGCAAGACCCTTTGCAACACCTACGGCTATTGTGCCGACACCCGCCTCGGATACCAGCTTAACGCTTATCCTTGCGTTTCTGTTTGCATTTTTAAGGTCGTGTATAAGCTCCGCAAGGTCCTCTATGGAGTAAATATCATGATGCGGCGGCGGAGAAATAAGCGAAACACCGGGTGTCGAATTTCTTGCCTTTGCTATCCAGGGATAAACCTTTTTGCCGGGCAGATGACCGCCCTCGCCGGGCTTTGCACCCTGCGCCATTTTAATTTGTATCTCGACTGCGTTTTGCAGATAATTTATTGTTACACCGAAACGTCCGGATGCCACCTGCTTGATCGCCGACATCCTGCTGTCGCCGTTTTCGTCGGGGATAAAGCGCTCGGCTTCCTCACCGCCCTCGCCGCTGTTGGACTTGCCGCCCAGACGGTTCATGGCGATAGCCATACATTCGTGTGCTTCCTTTGAGATAGAGCCGTAGCTCATAGCACCCGTTTTAAAACGCTTTACAATGCTTTCCACGGGCTCGACATCGTCAATATTTATTGGCTTTTCGTTGATTCTGATATCCAACAGGCCTCTGATGGTACAGAATTGCTCGTTGGTATCGTTCATCATTTTTGCAAATTCCTTGTAAAGCTTGTAATCGCCCTCGCGGCAGGCCTTTTGCAAAAGATATATTGTGCGCGGGTTGTACATATGGTACTCGCCGCCTCTTCTCCATCTGTAGTCGCCGCCGGGCTGAAGAGCCTCGTTAAGCGTAACGGGGTCAAAAGCACAGTCGTGACGCATCTCGGCCTCTTTTGCGATATGCTTCATGGTGATGCCGCCTATTCTTGTAGCGGTGCCCGTAAAATACTTTTCAACTACGCGCTTGCTTACGCCAAGTGCCTCAAATATCTGCGCACCCATATAGCTTTGTACTGTGGAGATACCCATTTTGCTCATTATTTTTACAATACCGTGCGTTACGGCATTTATATAGGTATTTACCGCATCCTCGGCAGACTTTGTGATAAAGCCGTTTTTGGACATATCCGCAAGTGACTCATACGCAAGATAGGGATCGACCGCATTTACGCCGTAGCCGAGAAGCACGGCAAAATGGTGTACCTCACGCGGCTCGCCCGTTTCAAGCACAATGCTTACGCGAAGTCTTGTACCCTTTCTTATTAAATGGTGATGTAAGCCCGCGCCCGCAAGCAAGGCAGGAATAGCGCAGTTCTTCTCGTTTACGCCCCTGTCGGAAAGGATGATTATATTGTATTTATTGCCTATTGCCGTATCGGCTGCCGCAAAAAGGTCGTCAAGCGCCCTTGTAAGACCGTCCTTTTGTGTCGGGTCGTAAAGCATGGGTATAGTAACTGCCTTAAAGTCCTTTTCATCAATATTTTTAAGTGCCTTAAGCTGCTCATCGGTAAGGATGGGCGTTTCGCTTTTGATTCGGCGGCAGTTTCTGCCCTTGGGTTCAAGCATATTTCTTTCGCCGCCCAGATAGATATTGGTACCCGTTACCATTTCCTCTCTGATAGCGTCGATAGGCGGATTTGTTACCTGTGCAAACAGCTGCTTGAAATAATTGTACAAAAGCTGCGGTTTATCCGAAAGACAGGCAAGCGGAGTGTCCGTACCCATAGCGGTTATGGGATCCTCGCCCGTTTCCGCAATACCCTTAAGTGTAAGGTCGATATCCTCGTAGGTATAGCCAAAGGCCTTTTGCCTGGTCAAAAGCGGAAGGTCGGAGTTCTCCTCCCCGTCCTCGCTCTTTTCGGCCGATTTGATAGTATTTATATCAAGCATATTTTCCTTTACCCAATCCTCATAAGGGAATTCGGATGATATTTCCGCCTTTATCTCCTCATCCGGGATAACTCTGCCGCTTTTGGTATCCACAAGCAGCATTTTGCCGGGTTCAAGACGGTTTTTCTCAATTATTTTTTCCTCGGGTACATTTAAAACGCCCACCTCGGATGAAAGGATAAGCTTGTTGTCGCTTGTTACATAATATCTTGCGGGTCTTAAGCCGTTTCTGTCAAGCACCGCACCGATAAGCGTACCGTCTGTAAAGCCTATTGCCGCAGGGCCGTCCCAGGCCTCGCCCGTGGCTGAGTTATACTGATAAAAAGCCCTTTTGGCCTTATCCATTGTCTTATCGTTTTCCCAGGGCTCGGGAACTGACATCATAATTGCCTTTGGCAGGGAAAAGCCTGCAAGCTCCAGCATTTGAATATAGTTGTCAAGCATAGCGGAGTCCGAGCCGTCCTCGTTTATTACGGGGTAAATTTTGGTGATATCCTCGCCGAAGATATCCGTTTCAAATATTTTTTCCCTTGCGTGTGTCCAGTTTACATTGCCCCTTATGGTATTTATCTCGCCGTTATGCACAAGATAGCGATTGGGATGTGCCCTTTCCCAGCTGGGGAAGGTGTTTGTGGAAAAACGGCTGTGTACCATAGCGATAGCCGTCTGCATATCCAGATCCATAAGGTCAAGATAAAAGCGCGTTACCTGCTCGGGTGTAAGCATACCCTTGTAAACGATAGTTCTTGACGAAAGCGATGCAAAGTAAAAATAGGGATCTCTGCCGCTTTCGGCGTTTCTTATCTCGCGCTCGGAGCGCTTTAAAACAAGGTAAAGCTTTCTTTCAAAGGGTATGCCCTTTTTTGTGTCCTTGGGTCTTTTAATAAATATCTGCACTATGCGCGGCATTGCAGTTCTTGCGCTTTCGCCGATGCACTTTGCGTAGGTCGGCACCTCACGCATACCAAGGTATTCAAGTCCCTCATCGGCAATTATATTTTCAAGCTTTTTAAGGCTGTCCGTGCGTGTTTCAATATCGGGCGAAAGGAAAAGCATACCTACAGCATAATCGCCCTCGTCCGGAAGGGTGATGCCCTCGTTTTGGCATACCTTTTTCATAAAATTATGGGGTATCTGTATCAGTATGCCCGCGCCGTCACCTGTGTCGGGCTCGCTGCCGACACCGCCCCTGTGTGCCAGCTTTTCAAGTATCTGTATCGCATCGTTTATGATTTGGTGGGACTTTTTGCCCTTGATATCGGCAATAAAGCCTATACCGCAGTTATCATGTTCAAACTGAGGGTCGTAAAGCCCTTGTTGTTCGGGTAAACCTACACAGCTCATAATATCAATCCTTTCTTGATACATTTTGAAACACTTTATGCAGTAAACTTGCAAAAATTACAAATTTCTTATGAAAATACGTTTCAAAATGAATTTTAGTCCTAACTAACTTGCAAAAATAATTGTATCACAAGCAATTATAAAATGCAAGTACTTTTTGCAAAAAATTCATATTTTATTATAATTTTGTGCATTTTCATCATTTTAGACGTAAAATCAATGCCAAAATGAATGATAAATTATTTATTGTTGCATTTGATGACGGTTTTTAGCCGAATGGGAAATTGTGTTACTTAACGTACATATTAACGGCAAAATTTACCTTAATTCTTATGTGCGAACGGATATATCCCACGGTGTTTATTGACATCCTTAAAAAAAAATGATATTATATTTTAAAAAAATACAATTGATATAGAAGGAAATAGTTATGAAAAATTTTATTATTGCTTTCATCTTGACAGTACTAATGCTGACCTCCGCGGTTTTTGCGGATGAGACCTATCCTACTCCCGAAGATGAATACGGAACGGTTTTATATCCGCTTGAAGGTCACGAGGGCTATTATGTATGCCGCTATGATTTTTTTGAAGCCTATGGAATGGCAATATGCGACAGCAGCGGCAAATATGTTATAAGAAATTTACGCAGCGTTGAACCGGGACCTGTAGGCACCGTATACATAAGCCGCCCATCGAGCATGAATGACAGCTATGCAAATGTACTTAATAAGGATCTCAAGGCTATCATACCTTACGATCAAATATATTTTCACGCGCAGGTATATCCCGTGGGCAATACATTTTATATAGAAGCGTATCCATCGTATAGCGGAAAACAAAAAAATCAAATAGGCAAAAGCGGCGAGTTCTGCACCTATTATGATGAAAACGGCAGCGAGATAGAGGATATCGAAAGCTTTATAACCGAACGTTCGCAGGAGCAAAGCGAAGTATTTAACGATAGCACCATACTTTTAAGCGAAATTTTTTGGAACAAAAAAATTTCTTTAGGCAGGCTTGATATCGAGATCGACGGCGTAAAATTTACCGACACCGCAGGCGGCACGCAGTATATAATACTGCCAAACCCCGATAATGCCGCTGTTACCGATAATGACACCTTGGGAAGTGAATTGCTTGCCAAGCAAGGCATAAATAATTATGCCGTAATTACCGTTGGTACAAAAAGTTATTATTGGGATAAAAGCGTAAACGGCTGCAAATTATCATCATTTAGTTCCGATACGGGAAAACTGACTTTGGTTTATGATGATTTTGTTGTCATTATTGGCTGTGAGGACGGCAGCGTTAAAGTCCCCGTTTCCGTTATAAATGGCATGGACGGTGTTTTGTATAGGGACAACAACGATTTTACCTATTCCCTTACGGATATAGACGGCACACCGATAGAGGGTTTTGAAAGATTGAGGTCTGTACAGACCGATACTTTTAGGATATACAACCTTTTAAAAGTTTGTTATGCCGTCGGTATGCAGGACAGCAGTATCGGATATGTAAATAAAGATCTGAAGCCCGTAACACCAAAAGATACGTTCTATGGAAGCGGCGAGATAGCCAATATAAACGGCGAGCATTATATTATAATGAAAAATGCGATAACAGGCGGCGAGGAATATTTCGATACGGACGGAAACCGTCTTGAAGCCTTGCCAAAGCAGTATGTAAACACCATGCCGAGCGAATGGGCAAAAACAACGGTGGATAATGCAGTCAAACTGAATATCGTACCCGAAGAATTACAGTATGAATATACAGACAAAATAACAAGGCGCGAGTATTGCCGCCTTGCCGCAAAAACTTATGCTGTAATAAAAAATACGGAAATACCGACCGATGAAACACCGTTTACAGATGTTGACGACCCTTATGTAACATTTGCATACAGACATAAAATAGTTGCCGGCGTGGGTAACGATATGTTTGCTCCCGATAAATATATTACCCGTCAGGAAGCCGCCGTTATGCTTGTTAATCTTGCAAATATGCTGGAAATACCGACAGATGGTATACAAACCGAAAAATATGCCGATGAAAACGAATTTGCACAATGGGCATATGAAAGTATATATAAAATATCGGCTGTCAAGGGTAGTGATGGATATATTATGGCAGGCGTGGGCGAAGATAAATTCTCTCCGCTTTCAAATTACACAAGAGAGCAGGCAATAGCCACGCTTTACAGATTATACTGCTGTATATAAATATTTTTTAAAGGAGAAGTAAAATGTTAAAATTGAAAAAATTATTTGCCGCCGCGCTTTCGATATGCCTGTCGGCCGCAAGTGTTATCACGCCCGTATATGCCGCGGCGGGCGACACATTTGCCGTAAACGGCAGGACTGTCAAGGTCGGCGATTATTTCCAAATGGGTACATACTACGGCAAGCCCATACTTTGGCGGTGTGTGGACTATGACGAGAACGGAGCGCTTATTTTAAGCGACAAAATAATCTGTTTAAAGGCGTTTGACGCGTCGGGGGACAATATGAGCGGCAGCCACGGCAGAGGAAAACTGAATACTATGTTTAGTTCCAAGGTCTGCTACCGCGAATTTTACGGCAGCTGCTATTGGGGCGACAGCAATATAAGGGATTGGCTCAACTCCGAGGCATCGGCGGGCAGCGTGGTCTGGAGCTGCGGCAATCCGCCCGACAGCGAGCATTGCCTTAACAATGCCAATCCATACGACCAAGAGGCGGGTTTTTTGACAAATTTTACATCCGCCGAGCGTTCTGCGATAAAGACCGTAACGCAGAAGCTGCTGCTTGAGGGCGATGAATACAGCGAGACCTTTGACCCCAATTATCATAAATACAACTCGAATATTACGAATGTAATGCAAAATTACGATACTGCCTACAGCGAGACAGCGACCGACAGAATGTTTTTGATCGGCATAAAACAGCTTTACGCGGTATATACCAATTTAGGCGGCTACTATAAGGCATACCCCACGACGGAGGCTGTAAACAACAGCACCCTTATTGACAGCGACGATTTGGCACCCGATAAAACATGGAATTATTGGCTGCGTGACCCCAACGGCAAGCCCGAATGGGATAACAGTTCTTCGCCGCGTTATGTTTCTTTCAAGCCGTCCGTGGCAGGCGGTGTGAACTTTGCCGACAGCGCAGACGTCGGCACATACGGTGTGCGCCCCGCATTTTATCTCGACCAGACCAAGGCAAAGCTGACAAGCGGTTCGGGCAGCGAAAGCGACCCATTTATTATTAACGGCGCGTCCTTTGTATACGGCGATGCCGACGGCGACGGAAAAGTTACCGCAAGCGATGCGACCCTTGTTCTTCAAAAAACTTTGACGGGCAATATTGTACTGCCGCTAAAAAATAAAACAGGCGATTGGCTTAAATATGTTGATGTAGATAACGATACAAATATCACGGCAAGCGATGCTTCCTATATATTGCAAAAAGCACTAAAAGAAAATTTTAAACTGCCGCTCTAAAAAAACAACTCCGACTCCCTCCCGCAAAAAGCGAAAGGTGTCGGAGCTGTTTTTACTTTAGAGGAATTTATCCAACCAAGGGAAACGCTGATTAATTTGCAAAAGCAAAAATAATTTTAGCCGGAAGGCGGCGTGTTTGTAGGCGACCATGCGTATGAGCCGCTTGAAAAGCGGAACATAGCAAACAGAGCCGTTAAGCATTATGCCGAAATCCCTACCGGAATTTCG
>CAMVJD010000024.1 GCA_947167715.1 uncultured Eubacteriaceae bacterium | reverse complement strand
CTTATGATATATGTTGAACCTGCTTACCCCGGTTACAATACCGCTGCCACACTTGCCGGCACCATAAACGATATGTCTGCTTTTTCGGGTTATGATTCGCTCACCGATCACAGCTATATCTTTAAAGATATTACCATACCCGAAGATCAGACAGGAACAAGAATAATATCGGCATATCTTACAAGGTCTGTGAAAGTGCCTGTTATAGGAGCAGCACCCTCAATGGATTTTAATTCACTTGATACAAAGACACAAAGAAGGGTAAACCAAATGTATTCCGTTTCGGAATGGTCGTGGACACCGAATGACAGCACTTTTGAAACAGATAAGTCCTATACGGTCACCGCGAAACTTACTGCAAGCGACAATTGTTTTTTCAGCCCGTTTGAGCCGCTGACGATAAACGGCGATCCTGTTGAGATAATTTCAGCCTCATACAATGACGGCGGCAGTATTGTCTTTTCTTACACTTTTACCGCAAAGGGAGATGTTGACCAAAACGGTGTTGTGAATAAAGCCGATGCAGCATATGTACTTAAATATTTAAGCGGAACAAGCACTATTTCCGACAAACAATTTGAAGCGGCCGATGTTTACGAAGACAGCAATGTTGATATGCTTGATGTAATAGCAATACTAAATAAAACCGCTGTATAATTAAATAGTAAGTATATACCGAGAGCAAAGGCAGCATCTAAAAAACTCTCTCATTCCTGAGTACTGAGAGAGTTTTTGTGTTTTTATTGACAAATTCCTCTTGTTTTGATATGGTGTTAGTAGTATAACTTTATAATTTATGGAAGGAGTACATTATAATGTCGGATAATAAGGCGTATACCAAATACTTGGTTATTTTTGTTGATATTCTTGGTAGTCAAAATAAGAGTGATTTTCAAGAATCCTATCTTATAAATACTGTTTTTCATGAAGAGTTCCAATCACAACTCAAAAATGATATGCCACATACCGCATATCAGCGTAAGGTGTTTACCTTTTCAGATTGTGCTTACATTTTTTATCAATTCAAAGAGAATATTGAAGAAGAACGCAAGGATATTGGCGCATTATTTAAGGTGGCATTGTGTAATTGTGAACCTATATTTTTAAGACTTCTAAAAGAAAAGATACTGTTTCGTGGAGGCGTATATTACGGAGATGCTTACGTTGATTCCGAAAGAAATATGTTTTTTGGTCCAGCTGTAGTAGAGGCATATAAGTTGGAATCAAAAGTTGCAGTACATCCTCGCATTTTAATTGACAGTTTTGTTGCTGAAAAGATTGATGAGAGCGTTCAAAAGTCAATCGATGCTTTTCTTCAAAACTCTCCCCAGGCTGACTTACTTCCTATAATAGGAGAAGCATCTTTTGGTAGAGGTGTTGTTGAAAAAGACATCGACGATAAGTATATGTTAAATTATCTGCATTACCCCGAAAACAATATTGTATTGCAAGGATGCTATTCTTCAAGTATTGATTTTTTGAATGAAATAATTGACTATTGCCAATCGCAAATTGAAACAATAAATGATTACAGAGTTATTGATAAGCTTTACTATCTGCTTAGATTCGCTGAAAGCAAATTAAGTAATTTAGCATAGTTCGATTTTGCTATTGTAATAACAAAAACCTCCGCAGGAAATAATCCTGCGGAGGTTTCTTTGTGCGAACGTAAAAAAATAAACCACCTGCTATGCAGGTGAGTTCCCGGATGCTTTAGCTTCAAGTTGAAAAGAAAAGCCTCCTATGCTAATATGATGATGGTTCGACAGCCACACCACGAAGAATAGGAGGTAAAAAAAACGATGAATAAATCATCAAATAACAGTTTAGCACATACGAAGTGGGAATGCAAGTACCACATAGTATTTGCGCCAAAATTGCGCCAAAATATCGCAGGCAAATGAAATATGGAAAAATAAAAGCAGATATCGGTAAAATACTAAGAGATTTGTGTGAAAGAAAAGGTATAGAAATAATAGAAGCCGAATGTTGTCCGGATCATATACACATGCTGGTAAGAATACCGCCAAAATATAGTGTGTCAGAAATAATGGGATATTTAAAAGGCAAAAGTTCTTTGATGATATTCGACCGACATGCAAATTTAAAATACAAATACGGGAATCGAAACTTTTGGCGCAGAGGATATTATGTAGATACAGTAGGTAAAAATGCAAAGAAAATAAAAGAGTATATACAGAATCAGTTGGTAGAAGATAAAATACACGATCAGTTGACGCTAAAAGAGTACTATGACCCGTTCACGGGTGAGCCGGCAAACAAGAACAAGTAATCAGAGCCGCTTTAGCGGCAAGTATGGTAAAGTGGTGTAAGTGTCGGACTATTCAGAGCGCTTGCAAGCGCTGACCGGTAACAGTCCCTTATAGGGACAGAGCAAGCCACCCGCTAAGCGGGTGGTCTTGACTTGCTTCGGTTAATTGTCGGTATTTTTATAATGGGAATAGTATTACTCTTCCGGCAATTTGCCTGTTTGTTCAATCAATTTCTTTTCTTGTCGTTTAACACGTCTTTCAAGTTTTTTTATGTCTTCCGAGGGAGGAAGTTCTTCGGGTTTAATACCTCTTTCGCCGAGCATTTTACGCACAGTAAGGTTATTTTGTATATGCTCATCCGTTATAGGTGTTTCTCCATATAGATCCTTTTCTTCAACATTATAATTAGTCATTTCGGTTGCAAGATTTTTTGCGGCTATTGTGAGAGTTGGAAGAAAATCAGCGAGAGGCCGATTATCCTTTACACCGAGATGTGTTTTCATTGCCTGGGTCGATTTGCCGCCGAACAGGGCTTGGTCGCCTTTGGAGCGAATACGGCCGAAACCTTGATCATCAACGCCTCGTTCGTATATATTTTGCGAAAGTCTTTTTTCGGATTCGCGCAAGCGGCCGCGTGCCTCGGTGCGTTCTATTAAGGAGATACGTTCCTCAATAAGTTCCTGTTTTCTTGTTTGAACGGCAAAATAACTTTGTGCAAATGCGATTTCTTCTTTCTTGGGGTCGCCGTTTTGGGCAATAAGATATGACATAACAAAGGTCAAAGCGGAGACTATTGTCAATACCGCAAATCCGCTGCCTGTTATCGGCAACGGAACGGACAGCACTGTCTATGAAGTGATAATACTATAAAAACTATGTGCTGTCTTTCATATTGTTAAATATGTATAAATCATACCGAAATAACGATGAAATTTAGTTGGATTGTTCATATAAATTGACGATTTTCAAAATCGAACTGTCTTCCGTTCAAGACGCAGCTTATTTGACACAAAACAAACGAACGCTGCTGACAGCAGACAGAGAGCTTATAATTACGGGTATTATACCCGAAGGAGTTTATGCACTTGCCGAAAAAAAGGAGATAGACTCCGAGACACTTGAAAAGATAAGGGGAAAGAAAAACAACAGCAGTATAGGTTTTATATGTGCGTATGATATAAAACTGTATGACGAGGCGGGAAACGAATGGCAGCCGAATGAAAATGTTGTTGTTTTTGTTGCAAATGACGATGTTGTGCGGGCTTTTGAAGACGGAGAAGAACTAAAAGCTTTTTATATACCTGAAACGGCGGAAAACGAAGAGACCGAAACAGCGATCGAGGAGATGTCGGATGCCGTAAATGAAGATGAGAATTTCGCATTTGTAACAGACCATTTCAGTACTTATGTTATAGTTTCTGTCGGGAATATCTCGGCGCATGAATTTGAAAGTGCCGTAAGCGGAGATATACAAGCGGATGTACCGTACAGGTTATCAAACAGAAGCGGAACGAACCCGTATCAGTACATTAAAGGAACAGTTAATCAAGCTGCAGATCCCTTGGGTCTAAGCAAGACTACCGAGGTCAGTCAGGCAAGTGATTTTTATTTTGAACAGGCGGGCAGCGGTAAGTACTTTATGTACGTTAACGATATTATCGGTAAACAGTACATAGGGTTTGAATATTACGATAATACTCGTGCAAAAATAATTATAAGGGGTTCTGCTCCGAACAGTACGGATGCAGTAACGCTTGTTGTATCGGACAGGGATGCCGGGGTCTATGCGATACGATGTACGGCGGTAAACCCGAATGATCAGGAAATAAGGACATATTATATCAACCAATTCAGCGATAATAACGGTTTACAGTATGCGGGATGGCACCAAAACAATAACGGTTCTAAAATTCGTTTTACGCAGTTTGATTCGGAAACTGCGGGCAATTCGGAGTTTTTCACCGTAAATGATGAGATCGGCTTATCCGGACGGGAATTTATAATTGCCAATAACCGTTCAAACGGAAGCAAGTGGGTGGCTATGTCTGCCGAAACAGTAAATCATAATGCCGCTGTAAGAGGATTGAAAGCGGTAAATATAGTTAAAACCACGGACGAAAACGACAGCAGTATAAATATATTTACGTCAAGTGAAGAGATAGCTTTGTGGCAGTTTGAGTATATCAACGGCAGTTATGCAATATTTATCCAAAATAACGGCATAAAGCAATATATAAGCATAGAAAACGGAAACGGGAACGATAAATCCGTTGTTCTGTCCGACACCCCGCATTTGTTTGATATTTATGCTAAAAACGGGAAAATCACAATAATAAGCGCAGAGATGCCATATGCTTCCATAGACAATTACGACGGTAAGTTCTGTGCATACGATACAGGCAAGGTCGATATCGGAAACAATAACCGAATGTTGACACTCGGAGTTCTTGCAAAAGACAGTATTTTGTATTACTATCCGCCCTATTCTACGGCGGCTGAATACGGCAGACCTATCGACTTGCCGTCTATGGTATCGGATAACCGGCACGAGGGGTATACGGCAGCCGCACCCGTTTCCCGGCAATACCGATCGAGGACGGATAAAGACGAATACGTTTTCGGGTTTTCTCATTGGGAAACGGACGACGGGACTGAATATGCCGTGGGGGATATTATTTCGGAAACGGACGGTGTGTTAAAGCTTTACGCCGTGTGGGAACTTGAAAGTTCGGGCGAAATACCCCACAAAGTCAGATATGTTATACCGAGAGCGGAGAGGGATGTTCAGGCTCTTATAGGGGAAATGCCCGTAACGGTGGGCAATATAACCGAGGATGTTATAACGGGCGAACTTGCCGTTGGTAACTATTCAATACTCGATCTGACCTCGCATTTATATAAAACCCAAAGAGATCAAGCCAAACCCAACGAAGCGAATAACAGAGGTGCCTATGAGTTTATCGGGTGGAGACCCGATGCCGTTGATACCTTAAAGCAGCCCGGGGAAAGAATAGACCTTGATGATGCTGTTCTGGATCCCGACGGCGATAAAATAATTACCTTTACTGCCGTATGGAGCAATTTATATACTCCCGTAAACATATCGGAACACACAAAACGCAGCGTTAATTTTTATGTGTCCACATCGGCAATAAGTGCCGATATTTTAAACGAAAGACCGAATATATCCACGGATGTAAATAATTTTACACGAAGTGTTTTTTCAACGGTCATGGATAACGCTTCACAGCCAAGTACAGTTAATGATTCGGATAATGTGTATATTGCGATAACATACGATAAACAGCAATCAAAGAACAATTCGGTGGGAAATATAAGTGAAGCGAACCAAGCCATTCGCATGATGGCGGAAAGCGGCGGATATACGGTCGATGAAACGGTATTCAGGCTTTTGGATTTCCCGACCGACGATGAAGTTATAGAAACATTAAAAAACGGAGATGTCATCAAAGACAGGATCACTATAGACGGAAGAACGATAGAACATGATGAACTTAATTCCGATAATTACACGGTCAGGTGGTATGTGTGCAAGCTTCAAAACGACGGTTGGCATATCGACGGCAAGCTTACACCAAATGTAGATTATGTTACCGTAACAAAAACTTTTTCGGGTGACAGTACGGCACTTAACAATATACCTCCCAATTTCAATATAACCGTTACCAATAAAGAGGACAGCAATAATGCTTATAAGCTTGTATTGACCGATAAAACGGCAAGTATGTCCAACTTTGGTTTTATTGCCAACAGCGGCAGTACACTTAACGGAAGCTACGGTTATATCGAAAAGAGAGGACGGACTTACACATGGGTAGTTCCTACGCTAAAAGGTTCGGAATACGGAATTATTGAGAATAATTACAATATTTCCGCAAACGGCATTACCTATGGGATAGCGGCACAGTACAGCGTTACAAATGCGGATAAATTTGATAATATCGACGATGTACCGCTGATGCAATGGTTCGGAACAATAAACGGATATTCTGCCACATACCCTGCGGGAGAGATAAATGTAGACGAGCTGCATACGGTAAATATATTCAATACATATATCGAAACGGGTACTTTTGTGATACAAAAGCGTGACCAAAGCGACGGAGTACCTATGCCGGATGTGGAGTTTGAAATATATGCCGCGGAAAGCGGAAACCTGCGGCTGCTTGGTTTGTCAAGGGAACTGTCCTCCGTTGAAGGCGACGGGAAATACAGTGTTATTTATGAGAACGGAGATACTTCATATACCGCCAAAACGGGATATGACGGCAATATTTACCTAAAATTGCCGAAACCCGTAAATGAAGGCGAGCGTTACGAGTATTTGATCAAAGAACGTGTTCCCAAAGGGTATTATTCCGATAAAGGGACACCCTCATTCAATGTGGAAGTTGACCACATGGGCAATTTCTATATAGATCAAAACGATTTTGTTGAAGGCAACGGTTCCATAAGTCTGATACAGGCCGGAGCGCCTGACGAAAGTCCCGAAAATGCCACAGATACAGGTGTTCTTATCACAAACGATCCCGTCGCTCTTATAAGTGTGAGGATCGGCAAAGAATGGGACGGAGCAAGACAAAACAGCGTTTTGTTAAAACTCACGGGTGATGCCGACGGCAGAAAGGTCGTGGAAAAGTACATAACCCTGAACAATTCAAACAGTTGGAACTACTATTATATAAACGAACTCCCGCTCGTAAACGGAAACAGGCTTGTGGAATACAGCTTAGAGGAGCTTAAAATCGGCGAGTATGATGAAGGGACACCCGGCTATAACCACTGGTATCCTTTGTATAAAACGCCTGTTTACAGAGACATAAGCGGTAATGTACTGGTAATGGAAGGTACATCGCTCAGAGACCCCGAAGATGCCTATAAGGTTCGCAGTATAGAGCTTAGCGTAAAAAATGTGGAGATAAAAAGCGACGATACGATGCTCTATATCAACAAATTAGGTGCGGATACGGGGCAAAGCATTACGGGAGCCGTATTTAGGCTGTATAAACAGGACGAAAACGAAACTTCGGTTTTGAATTATAACGGCGAAAATATAAACGTATCGGTGGAAGGCCGTTTTGCAGACCTTGAAACGCCTTTGAGACTCAGGAAAAACAGCGTTTACTATCTGGAAGAGATCACGTCTCCAGACGGCTATGATGTGCTTTACGACCCTATAAAAATAGTTGTGGATGCAAATCAAAGGATCACTATCGAGCCGCTTGATACCATAGCGCATCTTGTAGATCCGATAACCGTGGACGATGAAAACACGCTTGTAAACTACATCGGTATCAGAGACCCCGTGCATATCAAAACCCAAAGGCTGACAGTTTCCAAAACGGTAAATTCTCCGGGATCAAGCAATACCGACACCTTTGATTTTAAGATCGATCTCAGCTTTTTAAATATTGCAAACGGATACAAAGTGCTTGCGTATGTAAATAATATATTGCAAAAACTAAGTGTATACGATAATGATCTGAGCTTTGATTTTTCCGTAGGAAACGGCGGTAATGTAATATTCGGAAATTTACCTGTCGGCACAGAGTATACTCTGACGGAAAAATCGGGAACACCGTATATCCCGTTTATTTCGATCAAAGATGATACGGGAGCGATCTCGTCAACGCAAGCCAATGCCAAAACGGCACAAAACACCTCGGTCTCCGCAAATGCCGAGATCGCAGACGGAAAAGACCAAAGGGCGGATGTTACAAACTCCGATCCGCACTCTTTGACGGTAAACAAGATCGTGGAAGGCGGCTTCGGAGACAGAGAAAAGGAGTTTATGTTTACGGCGGAATTTACCTACATAAATTCGGATATCGAATACCCCCTTACGGGCAGTTTCAATTACACTAAAAACGGAGCGGCTCATACGGGTGTATTTGATAACGGAAGATTTACTTTCTCGCTTAAAGACGGAGAATACATTACATTTTACGATTTGCCTCACGGTGTCTGGTATACGATAACGGAGGAACAAAGCGACCATACCGTAAAATATAAGCTCAATGACGGAGCGGAAAGATCGGGCAGCTCCATAAATACAAGGCTTTTAAATGACAGCAATGTCACTTTTAAAAACAATAAAAACGTTATAGTTCCGACAGGACAGTTTAAATCGGTAAAAGATAAAACGATCATCGGTTTAAGCCTGCTTTTCGGTATTATACTGTTTTTAGTAAAAAAAGGAATTAAGGGGACTTCAAAAAAATCATTCTTTGTATAACATGATACAGGATATGCAGGATTCTCTGCGTTATGCTTCAAAGAAATTTTTAGACGTACCCTGAAGGGGATCTTAGTTTATCAATTAAAGGAAAGGTGGAATAATTATGAAAAAGCTAATTTTAACTTTACTTAAATCTTTTGCCGCAGTTACGGCGGCGGCGATCGTAATGCCTTCGGTCTATGCGGGGGAACCAACCGTTGTCAGTCAGAACGGCTACGGCATCGTAGTAAGTGAAAACAAGCTTGCAATACCGAAAGAAATAATGCTTCGCAACGGACTTGTAAGTGAGACTCTCGGAGGAACGAGTGATTTTGTTAAACCAAATATAACATTTACCTATACGATATCTCCGGCCACGATAGCATCGAATACGGTTGTAACAGACAGCACATCCGGAAATGTTATGCACGTTAAAGCAGGTGTTCCGTCTGCTGTAAGTCTTGAAAATGATGGTAAGATAGAGTTTGTATATGAGGGTGGTAAAGTTGCAAATTCGGAGACGATAGAGAAGTCACTTATTGTCGACATTAATCCGAATGCGTTTTCTGTTCCCGGTGTATACAGATACATAATAGAAGACACAACATCAATAGCGACTTTATATAACACGGGTATAATTCGATCCAGAAACACAAGTACGGTTGATGCTAACGGAAACACAGTACCGACTACCGATGAAAGCAGGGTATTTGTTAAGGATAGATATCTGGATATATATATTAAAGAAGAAGAGAACGGAACAAAGAGCATTGCGGGTTATGTTCTGATGAAAAATAATCCCACAAACAACACAAACGGTAATATATTAAAGAGTGAGGGCTATACCACAGACGACGGAAGCGGATATGACTCTTACAGAAATTATTACGGCAGAGTTTCCAAAATTGTGGCAGGCGGTATGGGTGATAAAACTCATGAGTTTCCCTTTATCGTTACGGTGGAAAATAACGGAGCTCCGTTCTACTGCGGCAAGGATCCGAACAATCTTGTTTTTACAGAGGAGAATGCCTATAACCCGCAAATCAAGTTAAAGCATGGCGATACTTTTTATATTCAGGGGCTTAGTCCGCACGCAAAAATATCCTACAAGGAAACAAATGATACGACCGAAAAATATTTGGTAAAGGCGCAGGTGGATGACGGAAGCAGCAACGGTGAGGTGCTTGCCGGCGGCGATACAGAAGAAGTATCACCGAATGGTTCTTTATCTGTTAATAAGTTCGATGTATCGAATTATGAGGCGCTCTATCAAGCAAATCACCATGTTAGCACGACAGCAACCATTAACCCGAGTACAAGGGTGAAATTTACAAATAAGTAGCTTAAATTCAAGGCTTCAAGAGTTAAAGTGTCGCATTTGACACGAATTTGACACAAAAAGCGGATTTCAAGGCGAAAGATTATGACAAGATATGTCGGGTGGTAAATATATGATGTGTGCCTTGAAAATCCATTTACGCAGTTTCAGTATAGCACTATTCTTAAAAGAATACAATTATTTAGACGTTCACGATATGATGTGGCTCATAAATAATCAGCCTTAAGCGAGCTTAAGTCCGATTATTTAATTCGCTTACTATAAAATAATTATTTCGCTTGGGATGTTCTTATTATGATCTCGATGTAAAAAAATGGAAATGATATTTCGGAATAAAAGTTGGCACTATTTTGGCACTAAAAAATTTAAAAAACTAAAAACTGGATAAAAATTATAAGAAATTTCGCTGAAAAAGTGTCCGAAAAGGTCCTAAATTTTAATTGGACACCCCGGATGTGTTCGTGAGGGTGGTAGAACAGTTGGTTCCGGTTCTGTTGTTTCTATTATCGAATAAGCAAAAATTGGTTAAAAGCAAATTTTTTGAAGTTTAAAAATTTGCGTACATCAGCTTTTTGCGCTGCCGCGGTTTTGCGGTAAAACAACTATTGAATTTTCGTTCCGCAGTTGCGCTTAATCAGCGCGACTGCGGATTTTTTTTATTTCTGCGAAAATTCCAATAATTTACATATTAGAATTTTAATAAATTGCTGCCGGTACTATTTTGGTACTAAAAATTTTTAAATGGCACTAAAGTATGATTGACTGTGGTTTATAATTTCCCAAATTTATTTCAAAAATATTTCCGATACATTTTCACAGTTTGATTTAAAAAAATATAAAATTTGTCAACGAAAAATAACAATCAGTATCGTCCTTTCGGAGTGGCAGCTGTATGTAGTGTAATGATAGCACATCACTCTCATTTTGTCTGTTTTTTTTACACAGAAAATTGCGTTTCTGTTACACCCGATTGAAACTAACTCCCAAACCCGTGTTTTGCAAAGCAAAAATATTTGTTGATTTTACAAGTGGGATTGTATATAATAAAGACAGATCAAGCCCGAATCCAAACGCGCCGACGAGCTTGAGCGTGAATTTATAGTAAGCGAATTAAATAATCGGACTTAAGCTTGCTTAAGGCGGATTATTTATGAGCCCCATCCTATAGTGAACGTCAAAATATTTTTGACGTTCACTATAAAAATTCGGCTATGCTATAATTAAACGCAGCAAAATTGCAAAGGGCTGATAAGATGACAGAACTTATGGACCGAGTGGGTGAACCTGTTTTTATTCAAATAATATTGGAAAGCTGGAACGGCATCTTTCTTTTGATAATGATGTTTTCACTTATTATCGGTAAAAGGGCAGACAGAAAAATAAACACCGAAATACCGCTTACCAACGAGCTGATAGTATTTTATGCGGCGATATTTTTATATAATTTTTTTGATATTCTGTGCTGCTGTTTCAGCGGCGATACAAGTGTATGCGGCAAGGTAACAAAACCCATAGCGGAGATTGGCTATTTTGCGGTCGGCGCATTTCAAACCTTGTTTTTCTTACAGCTTGTAAAAAAGCAGATAGCGGAGAAAAACAAACTTGAAACACTCAAAAAAGTCACCTTTGGTTTTCAGCTTTTGAATATACCATGCCTTATTTTGCTTGCACTTACACCGTTTACAAAGGCTCTTTATTATTTTGACGAACAAAATTATTATCACAGAGGGCAATACTATTGGGTATGGTATTATGCAACAATAATTTCCTTTGCATTTATTACAATAGTTTTTATAGCCCTGCACAAAAAGATAAACAGCTTTCTTGCAAGAGTTATCTCACTTGCGGCAATAATACCGCTTATCGCCTTTATCTGCAATTTTGTTTATATTGGCATCAGCTTTAACAATATCTCGGTTTCGATAACAGCCCTGCTTGTGTTTATGCTTTATGAAAAGCACAGAACGGCGGTCTTTATCCGTAACGCCAACGAACTTGAAAATAAACGGTATGACCTTATGAAAGCACAGATAAAGCCGCATTTTATCAACAATGCAATGGTAGCCATACGGGAGCTTTGTTATGATGATCCAGAAAAAGCGGCCGAGCTTATCAACCATTTTACCCGTTATCTGCGCAACAATATAGATGTAACAAACGGAACAGCGCTTATCCCCGTTGAAAAAGAGATAGCTGCCGTTAAGGAATATCTGGCGCTTGAATACGCCGATACGGAAAAGAAATTTAAATTTGAGTTTAATTTAGGCTGCACAAGTTTTCAGGTGCCTGCATTAAGCATCGAAACCTTGGTTGAAAATGCGGTAAAGCACGGCATAAACAGATACAGCGAAAGCTCCCGTGTTATCCTTACAACTTACGAGGATAAAACCAATTACTATGTTGTATTAAAAGATAACGGTGTTGGATTTGACACAAACGAGGAAACCTTAGGCAAAGGCGGTATCGGATTAAATAATACGGTATCGAGGCTTGAAATAACCTGCGGAGGAAGTCTTGACATAGACCGCAGGGACGGGTGGACTGTCGTTAAAATAACTATTCCCCAAAAAAAGGTAAAACAATGAATACAATAACCATAGATGATGAAACATTTGCAATAAATTCGATGCTGCGCCTGCTTAAAAAGCTCGATCCTCACGGCACTCATACGGGCGTGAGGGACAGCGGCACATTTTTAGATCATGTAAAAAACGATCCTGTTGATATAGCCTTTGTTGATGTGGACTTGTACGGCTCTAACGGGCTTGACCTTGTAAAACAGCTTGCCTGCATCAATAAAGAAATAAATGTGATCATGTATACGGGACATACTCAATTCAAGGCCGATGCACTCGATTTGTATGTAAGCGGCTATATTGTCAAGCCCGTGACCGAAGAAGACCTTGCAGAGGTATTAAAACATCTGCGCTATCCCATAAAAGAACTGCACGTTCGCTGCTTTGGGCATTTTGAGGTGTTTTATGGCTCTTTGCCCGTAAGGTTTGAACGCAGGGACAGCAAGGAAGTCTTTGCCTACCTTATAGATAAAAACGGGGCAGAGGTGTCCGAAGGCGAGCTGCGTTACTTGCTGTGGGCAGATGATGAGGACACACCGAAAAAGAAAAGCTATATACGCACCATTATTTCCGATATAAGAAACACACTTTTAAAATGCGGTGAAAATGAGATAATATTCAATTCAAGGGGATATTACTTTGTAAATCCCGATAGATTGAAATGTGATTATTTTGACTATCTTAACGGCAAGGATGTACGGGCGGCAAAGCTCTGCAAATATATGGAACAATACGGTTTTTGGGCAGATATAACACGAAAAGCCTTATACGAAAATTCATAAAAACTTCTCCACACCCCGATATTTTATGGGATATTATCCTATGGGGTGTGTTTTTTTGTTGGCGAGGCTGTAACCATAACACTTTCCCGATCGTAAAAGCCAAAAAAACGTTTACTATTTATTCATAATGTTCATAAATAGTTTACAAAAATTCGCATTTATACTCGTTTTGCGTCACACTTTTGTTGCACTTGGTATGCTACAATATCTATATAAGTAACATTTCGGCAATGTTTTTGAAACGAAAAGGTAATAAAAAATGCAATAAAATCAAAAAAAGGGGGGATAGTTTATGCAAAATAGCGTATCCTCAGGCAAGCAAACAAGCGGCACAGTTAAGTCATTTTTACAAATAAATATTATGTATTTTAAACTTTAAACGCACTCTATAGCAGTACTATGTCTTTTGGAGTGCGTTTTTATATTACGGAGAGATGCCGATTTAACATTAATTAAATTTTTTATTACAGCATTCCTATGGAAAATGAAAATCAAAAACAGAAAGGTTCGGACAAGAAGCCGAAAATGTGAACTGCCCGAAATGCAAATACGAAATTCGGAATTTTGAAAGGAGAAACAAACAATGAGTGAAACAAAACAAGACAAGCGGATCATCGATGAAAATTATGATAAGTCGGCAGCCGTAAAATGCGCCAACGGCACCTTCGTCGGCAAGAAAACGGATGCTCTGATCATCTGGAAGGGCATCCCCTACGCAACGCAGCCGTTGGGAAAGCTTCGTTGGCAGAAGGCACTTCCCGCCGCAGACGATGACGGCGTATACGATGCAACAAAGCCCGGCCACGTTCCGATCGGCCCCGTGAACGACTCGATGGGAACGGCAGAATTTGGAGAGGACTGCCTTGTGCTGAATATATATTGCAATACCGCCTGCACCGACAGCAAAAAGCCTGTTATGGTGTGGATCCACGGCGGCGGTTTTTGTGCCGAATCCCAGGCGTCGCCCCTCTACGACCTCACCGGCATTTCAAAACAGTGTCCCGACATCCTGTTTGTGACCATTGACTATAGGCTTGGTTTTCTTGGATTTATGAACTTCGAGCGTGTTCCGGGCGGAGAAAACTTCAAGGAGGCAGGCAATCTCGGCCTTTTGGATCAGCTCGAGGCCTTAAGGTGGGTACAGAAAAACATTGCGGCGTTCGGCGGTGATCCCGACAACGTGACGATCTTCGGCGAGTCGGCGGGCTCGGCAAGTGTTACGTTCCTCCCGCTCATCGACGGAAGCGAGGGGCTTTTCAAGAGAATTATTGCACAGAGTGCCAACATTGCCTATACTGATACAATGGAGCACGGCATTCATGTTACGCAGAATTTCCTGACCGCAACGGGCTGTCAAACTATGGACGAGCTGATGAAACTCACTACAGAAGAGCTTATAGATGCCTATGCGAAAGCAAGTATCGTTGACAAGAACTGCCTTCTCGGAGCTGCCAATTTCCCACTCCTTGACGGCGTTACGCTGCCGGAGGACCGAGCGGATATGTACGGAATGTGGGGAGACGAAAAGAGGTCAAAGATAGATTTAATGATAGGTTCCAATCTGGACGAAATCAGGTACTTCGTTCCGTTCGAGGGCGGCGAAGAAGGTTTTGCAAATACGCTGAAGTGGATAGCAAAGAGAGACCGTGCGCTGCTCAACGACAAGGAGAAGGCTATGTATGACGAGTTTATGGCCACACTCAGGGACGAAAGCGAGGTCAGACGGTTAGAGCAATACTGCAACGACCTCAACTTCCGTGCAGGCAATACCGATATGGCTATCAGGCATTCTGCCGCCGGCGGCAATACCTATATGTACTTCGTTAAAAAGCCTGTGGCGACCCCCGAGCTTGGCGCAATACACGCGTGCGAGATCCCGTATCTGTTTGATACTTGCACGGAGGACCCGATGGGAAGCGGAGAGATCGTCGGAAACGACGAGTGCGAGTTCCGTCACGTCGCAAAGGAGATGTGGACAAACTTTGCCCGAACAGGAAACCCCTCCACCGACAAATACGAATGGAAGAAGTTCTCGGGGGACGACCGCCAAACGATGGTCTTCGACGATGAGATCGGTATGCAGAAGGATATTTTCGGAAAGCGTGAAGACCTGATGATGTCCTGGGCAGAGCGCCTTGGTAACGGGTCGTCCAAGAGGGTATGCTAACTATTTTATATTCCGAGTCCGGAGAAAATAAAATCGAAGGGAGATAAAAAATGATAGCAGATCGAATTATCAAAAACGCAAAAATCTTTACGGCAAACAAGGCTTATCCGATAGCTTCCGCACTTGCGGTCAAGGACGGAAAATTTGTTTATGTCGGCGACGAATCTGGTCTTTCCGCATACGAGGGTGAGATCACGGACCTCGGCGGAAAATTCATTATGCCAGGCATTATCGACAGCCATGTACATATTACGACCGGTGTCGGGTTTGAGTACACGGATCTGGGCATACCCGTAATGTGTTCCACCAAAAAGGAGAGCCTTGATTTTATGGCGGAGTATATTAAAAACAATCCCGGTCTTAAGCGTTACAGATTTATGATGGAGCGTGTATGTCTGAACGGGGAGGAGCTCACAAAGGAAGATCTTGATGCAATTTGTCCCGATGCGGAGATAGTGGTTTTGGAGGGAGAAGTACACAGCAACTGGGTAAATTCAAAGGTGCTTGAAGCGCACAAAATTACCGATGATACACCCGACCCCGTACCCGGTCTTGCTTATTTTGTACGCAAGGACGGGCATATAACAGGCAACTCTTACGAGACCGCAAGCTGGCCTATCCTGTTTGACGGTGTAAACGACCTGACGGACGAGCAGATAGGCAAGGCTGTCCTGCGTTGGATAGACTCTTCCGTAAATTACGGCGTAAGCTGCGTTTTTGATGCGGGTTTCCCCGAACACAACGGTGTCAACGAACGGATCTACGCCTACCTGCGTACATTGGACAAGCAAGGGAAATTGCCTGTATACGTTGACGGATGCTATGTACTTACACAGCCAAGTAAAATGAAAGAGGCTCTGGAGGGCGTAAAACGCTTCAGGGACGAATTCGACACGGAGCATATGAAGGTCCACACGCTGAAGATATTTATGGACGGTACTCTTAAAATCGAGACCGCGGCAATGGTCACACCCTATGTGGATACGGGGGCATCGGGAGCATCCGCTTTTAATGCACAACAGATGGCCGAAATTCTCAAAGAACTCAACAAGGAAGGTCTGGACCTTCATGTACATACTGTCGGTGAGGCCTCGTCCCGCGTGGTATTGGACGGCGTGGAGCTTGCAAAAAAAGAGCTGGGCGATGAATACCGCGTAAAGGTTACCTGCGCCCACCTGTGGGTACAGGATGATGCGGATATTGAGCGTTTTGCAAAGCTGGGCGTAATTGCCAATTTTACACCGTGGTGGCACAGCGGCAACGTAGGCGGCGACCCTGTTAATTACTGGCCGACTTTTATAGGAGAAAAACGCGCAAATTCCATGTTCCGCTGCAAAACGCTTTGGGACACGGGCGCACTTGTTACCTGGTCGAGCGATGAAGTATTTTACGGCGATTTTAAAAACTGGAGCCCCTACCTTGCCATGGAGATAGGCATGACACGCTGGATAAACGAGAAGACCAGATTTGAAGAAGAAAGCAGAACAGTCGCGCCGTTTCCTCCCGACACCGAAAGAATGAGCATTGAGGAAATGATGCTGGGCTATACCATAAACGGTGCAATACAGCTTGGCATCGAAAATGCCAAGGGCTCGATAGAAGCGGGCAAGGATGCCGACTTTTTGGTATTTGATAATGACCTGCTTACGGCAGAACAGGGCGGATTTAGTTACAACGATCCGAGCGAAGTGTATTTCTGCGGCAGGAAAATAAAATAAGGGAGGCACACTATGGAAAAAGAAAATTTGACCACAGACAAGAATAAGGAAGTCTCCGTATCATCGCATCTTTTGGCGGAGGGCTACGAGCCCGTGGTAGGCTTGACCGTACCCGTGGGTATTTCAAACGCGGAGCTGGGCGTGGATGATTCGTCCCCGAAAAATGCGAAGAAAATAACCATTGATGTCGATCGGGGAAAAGGAAAACTCAATTTGTACGTTTTCCGTCCCGCAAAACTTAAAATCGATGAAAAGACGCCGCTTATTTATTTTATTCACGGAGGGGGTTATCATTTTGGCACGACCGCTATGGACGAGTCTAAAATACAAGGTATAGCGGATGCGGTAAATGCTACGGTGGTTTCTCCCGACTACACACTTTCTTTGGACCCGTCTTACAAATATCCCATAGAGCTTGAAGAAGTGTATGCGGGACTTAATTATGCGTATGAACACGCGGACGAGTTAAACGTTGATAAGGATAATATAGTTGTTGAGGGAGAAAGCGCAGGCGGAGGACTGGCCGCGCGTCTTGTCCTTTATAACCGTGACAAGGGAAAAGTTCCGCTGAAAGGACAGGTGCTTATATATCCCATGCTTGATTACCGCACAGGCGGCAAGGATGATATATATAATAATCAATTTGCGGGCGAATTTGTATGGACAAAGGAAAATAATGTCTTTGGCTGGGGAAAACTTATCGCGGGACAGGAAACAAAACTTACCGATGAAGAAATGATATATTTTTCACCCGCTACGGCAACTGTCGAGCAGTTGAAAGGCCTGCCCCAAACTTTTATGATAGTCGGCAGCCTTGACCTTTTCTGCGACGAAGATATTTCCTATGCCCAAAAGCTTATGCAGTCAGGCATTTTTACGGAGCTTCATGTAGAGCCCGGCGTACCTCATGCCTACGAATACCTGGAGGGCACACCGCAGACAAAACGCTTTTTTGAATTGCGCGACAACGCGACCGCGCGTATGCTGGGGATCAAAAATAAGCCAAAAGAAGAAATTAAATTTGTGGATATACTTAAATATCTCTTTAATATGTAAACATTAAACAAATAAATATATTTTTTTAACGAAAGGAGAATTACCATGAAAGCAGACAAAATCATCAAAAACGCAAAAATCTTTACATCAAACAAGGACAACATTCAGGCCTCGGCGCTTGTTGTTAAGGACGGAAAATTTGTTTATGTCGGTGACGAGTCGGGTCTTTCGGCTTACGAGGGCGAAGTTACGGACCTTGGCGGTAAATTTATTATGCCCGGTATTATTGACAGCCACGTTCATATAACAATTCCTGTGGGCTTTGAATATGCGGAGATCGATGAGCGCCTTGAACCGAACGGCAAGCAGGAAGCATTTGAAATGATGTCGAAATTTATCAAAGAAAATCCCGGTAAGAAGCGTTACAGATTCATTATGGAGAAAAGATTCCTTAAAGGAGAGGATATCGTAAAAGAGGAGCTTGACGCTATATGTCCCGATGCCGAACTTCAGATACAGGAAGGTGAGGGTCACAGCATCTGGGTAAACTCAAAGATACTTGAACGGCATGGCATTACAGACGATACTCCCGATCCGATACCGGGACTTGCCTTTTATGTGCGTAAGGATGGTCATATTACCGGAAATATGTATGAAGGAGCAACGGAAGTCAGAATCATTCTCGACAACGGAATGGAGCTCAGCGATGAACAGGTTGACGCAGCCCTTAAACGCTGGATAGATTTTTCGGTCGAATTCGGAGTATCTGCGGTATTTGATGCAGGACTTCCGGGAGATATGAAATTCCATGAGAAGGTCTACAGACGGCTGTGCGAGCTGGACAAGCAGGGAAAACTTCCCATTTATGTTGACGGAAGCCTTGTGGTAAATGCAGAACGTGATGCAGAGGAGGGTCTTAAGGAGCTTAAGCGTATACAGCGCGAATATAATACGGAGCACGTTAAGGTCCATACTATGAAGATATTCATGGACGGTACCCAGAAGATCCATACCGCGGCCATGGTAACACCTTATGCGGATATCCATACGCTGGGCTCTACTGCCTTTACTGCCGAGGGAATAGCGAAGCTTTTGAAGGAGCTTAATGAAGCAAATCTGGATCTGCACCTTCACACTGTCGGAGAGCGGGCATCACGCACGGTACTGGATGGCATGGAGTTGGCAAGAAAAGAGATGGGAGACAGCTTGCATGTGAGAGTTACCTGTGCTCATCTTGAAATTCAGGATGATGCGGATCTTGATCGTTTTGCAAAGCTTGGCGTGATCGCAAACTATACGCCGCATTGGCACGCGGGAGATCCCGGTGTCAGTGCTACCTGGCTTGGTGAGGAGCGCTCCAAAAAGCAGTTCCGCTGCAAAACTGTTTGGGACACAGGCGCTTTGGTGGCATGGTCCAGCGATAACATCGTTTTCGGAGATTTTATGACATGGAACCCATATCTTGGAATGGAAGTCGGAATGACACGTTTGATCACCGAAAAGACCAGAAATTACGAATATGCAAGATTTCCTAAGGTATTTCCTCCCGAAGATGAGAGAATGAACATTGAAGAAATGCTGCTTGGATTTACTGTAAACGGAGCAAAACAGCTTGGTATAGAGGATAAAAAGGGTTCTATCGAGGCAGGCAAGGATGCGGACTTTTTGGTATTTGACAACGACCTGCTTACGGCAGAACATGAAGGCTTCAGCTACAACAAGCCAAGTGAGGTTTATTTTGGCGGCAAAAAGGTGAATTGATAAAAGAAAAGGAGGAAGGCACTATGAAACAAACCGTTATTCTCGGCAATATTATCACTATGGACGAAAAAAGACCCTTTGCTAAAGCTGCATTGGTCAAGGATGGTGTATTTGCTTATATAGGCGATGCCGAAAAAGCAAAAGAGCTTGGCGGTGTGGATGCAAAGGTGCTGGATTACGGCGAGAACTACATATATCCGGGCTTTCTTGAATCACATTGCCACAGCTATCTGGCAGGTGACCGCGCCATTGGACAGGCTAACCTTGCGCCTGTCGGTTTGACGGATTATGCCAAATACCGCGAGATCATCAAGGAGTTTATCGAAAAGAACCCGCAGCGCGAGTTCTATATGGCATCGGGGTGGGTCGAAAATGAAGAATATGTTTCCAAGGCATATCTGGACGAGATCTGCGCCGACAAGATACTGCTTATGCAAACCGGCGGCGGTCACTCCATGCTGCTTAACAGCAAGGCGTTGGAATGGGCGGGAATAGACGCGGCTTATGCGAAAAAAATGGGCTACGATCTGGTGCATGTGGACGAAAACGGTGAACCGGACGGTTACATCTGTGAAGCACCCGTGTTTGAGTTGTATCCCAAACTTCCCACGACTATTGACAATGCCAAAGACTATCTGCTGGCATGGCAGGACATAGCTCTCGCAAACGGCTACACCGCAGTAGGCGATGCAGGCGTGGAGGTCACCAATACGATCGCTACAAGAGCTTTCTCCGAGCTGGAACAGGAGGGTAAGCTGAAACTGCGCACATATGCTTACCTGATGTGTCCCGACAATCCCGAGGACCCGAAGGCTGAGGTGGCACGCATCGCCAAAGACCGCGCCATGTACAGCGGCGAATATTTCCATGTTGTCGGTGTTAAGACATTCCTTGACGGCGTAACGGAGGCACATACGGCATGGCAGAATCAGGATTATCTTGACCAGCCGGGCTATCACGGCAATGAGCGCTTTAATGACCATGACAAGATGGTGGAATTGATAACGGCGGCAGACAAAGAGGGGCTTTCGGTACACGTTCATTCCGAGGGCGGCGGTGCAACTCACTTTATGCTTGGCTGTATAGAGGATGCGGAAAAAATAACGGGCGATATGGATCAGCGCAATGTTTTGGCGCATCTGCATTTTGTTACAGATGAGGACATTCGCCGTATGGCCGCAACAGGTTCCATTCCGGCAGTTCCTCCGCTGTGGACAGCGGAAATTCCGGGTTTCTATGATATTGAGGTATCTTATGTCGGTAAGGAGCTGGCTGAAAATTCTTACCCGATCAAGTCATTCTTTGATGCAGGCGCATACCCGGTATTCCATTCGGATTATCCGGTTTCTCCTTCGTTCAGCATTAAATACAGCATTTACATGGCAGAGACCCGTGATTTGCCAAAGGAACTGGGCGTTGAAGGTGCTCCGCATAATGTTAAGGAAGCGATCACACGCGAGCAGTCCCTGCGCGCACTGACCATCAACGTTGCCCGCCAGTGGCGTCAGGAAAACCGTATGGGCAGCATAGAATTTGGCAAACTTGCCAATATGACGGTCTTTGACTGCGATTTCCTGCATGACGATATTGAGAAAGTTGCGCAGGCAAATATTATCGCCACCATAGTTGACGGCGAGGAAGTTTACAAAGCATAAAATTTTGTATTTTAAAAGTTATTGACGAAAGCGAGGGAAAAATATGACGAATAATAATTTAGCACCCGACTATTCAAAAAAGAGCTGTTGGTTTAAATTTCCCGATATAACCAAGGACATTGACACATTTTACATCTACTCGACCGTGTACATGGGCGCAAACGAGGGCGACCCCGACTATGCCTCCCTTGACAACACCGAAATGCTGGAGGGTGTCAAGATCGAACACGCTATAAAATCAAGCGTGTTTGAAGAGTCCACAAATGTGTTTATCCCTTACTACCGTCAGGCAGGTATGAAACTTATGGGAGAGACCTGGCTGAATTGCGGAGACGTTCGCACGATACTTCCGGGTACGCCCTACGGCGACATTACCGCGGCGCTTGACTACTATTTTGAAAACTGCAACAACGGCCGTCCGTTCATCATTGCGGGACACAGCCAGGGCTCGGCTATCCTCGGTCTTGTGCTGAAAGGTTATTTTAAAGAGCATCCCGATCATTATAAGCGTATGGTAGCAGCCTACGCGATAGGCTACTCAATTACAAAGGATGACCTTGAAGCAAACCCGCACATGAAATTTGCAAACGGCGAGACCGATACGGGAGTCATAATCAGCTGGCACGCAGAGGGTCCGAAAAACGTGGAGGCAAATGCCCCCAATGCCGCGATGCTGCCAAACGGGATCAGCATCAACCCCCTTAACTGGAAGCGTGACGAAACATACGCCCCCGCCGATATGAACCTCGGCTCGATAGTTATAGACTATGCGACAGGCAAAACCGAGATATGCGACATAGGCGGCGATGCACAGGTAAATCTTGCCCGCGGCACAGTTGTGACACACGCCCGCGCCGTACCCAACGAAATGCCTGATTTTGCGGGTCCGGAAAGTTTCCATCAGGATGACTATTCTATTTTCTACAACAACCTTAAAGAAAACGCAGCAAAGAGAATTGCCGCTTATCAAAGCAGAGTGAAATAAAAATTATTTGAAAACTTCATCAATAATGTAAAAGTGTAAATGGGGGGGGGTGTGAGTAAAAATTCTTGCACCCCCCTGAAGAATTTTCGGATAGGGTTTGAATGACTGTGATCAGATTAAGTAATGAAAAACACAAATAATAAGACAAGCCGCAAAACCTGTTTTTTGCGGCTTGTCGGTATTATTTTTGTCAAGGTTGATCTTCCATAAATTCTATTTTCATACTGGCAATTCGGCCGGCGCGTATCTTATCGCCTTTGTAATCGAAATGTTCTATAAAAAGATACCGCACGAGAGAATCCGCAAAGAGCCAGAATATTACATAAAAGAACTCGAGAGGTATCTCATCGACAAAATGTTTTATAGCAGCAAGCAAGACTCCCGATGCTACGGTCCCCAGTACCATCAACCAAAAAACTCTTTTGTGGTGATTGTTTTCGGCTTCTGTTTTACCCAACATATAATCGGCCTCGTCTTCAAAAAGCTTCTTGATCCTTTCCTGTTGAGCTTCGGTAAATTTCGGTCCGTGTATTTCAAGTACAGCGGGATATTGGTCCGGGATACAATCGACAAAATTTAAAAGATAATCTACGAATTCTCCATCCAGGGACTCGCATTCCTCTATACTGAATCTGCTTATCATATCGTCGATGCTGTCAATTTTGCACGGGATGTAAGCTATCCCATCCTTTATTACGTCCTTTTGCAATCTTTGTTTCAGATAAGATTTTTTATAATAAAACTCTTCTCTTTTATTATTCATATTCAATCACTTGCTCCTTTCTTGTGTTTTTACAGATCAAATCCAATGATACTTTGAAGGGGTCATGCCCAATTCAATGAAAAAGCTATCGGATCTAACTATCGACACTATTCTGTTAACTAATATTAGTATAACATATTTTTCCGTTATTAGCAACAAAAAAAACTGCCGTTATTGCCAAAAATATAATTTTTGTTGGGCAAAGTCGTTATTTTTTGTTGACAAATTGTGAAATTTTTGGTAAAATTAGACTATAATAATGTATCGGAGATATTTTTGAAAAATCAGTAACCAAGGTGTATTTCAACGGCGAAAAGGCAAAATAATTTAACAATACGTAATTTTAATAACGAAAGCGAGGGAAAAATTATGAATAACAATGTATCTTCAAAAACCGACTATTCAAACAAGAAGTACTGGTATCAGATACCGGAGATCACCAAGGATGTTGACACATTCTACATTTTTTCCACAAATTACATTATGTCCAGCTTTGATGACGGTGCTCCCGATTATGCAACATTCGACAACGAAGAAATGCTGGAGGGCACAAAGGAAGAATACAGAGACCATGCATCTGCGTTTGCGGATTCCACCAATGTGTTTGCTCCGTACTATCGTCAGTCGGGCTTACGCTACGCAGGGGAAGTCGTTAAGAATACCGGAAACTTTGACAATGCACTTTTGGGTCTGCCCTACGAGGATATGACCGCCGCACTCGACTATTACTTTGAGAACTGCAACGGCGGCCGCCCGTTCATCATGGCAGGGCATAGTCAGGGCTCTGCAATGGTTTTACTGCTGCTGCGTACATATTTTAAGGAACACCCCGACTACTATGCACGCATGGTTGCGGCCTATGCCATAGGCTATTCCGTCACGACAAAATATCTTGAAGCCAACCCGCACCTGAAATTTGCCACCGGCGAGACCGACACGGGCGTTATCGTTGCATGGAACACCGAGGGTCCCGGGAATATTGAGACAAACGCCCACAATATCGTGGTACTTCCCGAAACAAGGAGCATCAACCCTCTTAACTGGAAATTGGACGAAACTTATGCTCCCGCAAGCATGAACCTCGGTTCTATTGTAATAAATGCTCAAACCGGTGAACCTTCCATCGGAGATGCAGGTGCCGATGCACAGATCAACCTTGCCCGCGGCGTGGTAGTGACGCACGCCAAGGCCGATCCGATGCCCGAAGAAGTTGCAAATATCGCTGCCGAGTTCTTTGGACCCGACGGCCGCCATGGCAATGACTATATGTACTATTACAACAACATCAAGGATAATGTGGCAAAGCGAGTTGCCGCTTATCTGAATAAACAGTAAAGATTTTTTTTAGCAGGCGAATGCCTTGCTGACGAAGAAAAAGCTTTGCCGCTGACAGTACAAAAATAAACTATGTTCGGCGGAGAACGGGTTTACATCCGTGTATAAGAAAAAGCAAGATCAAACAAAAGTGTCGGTCGTTTTTTTGAAGCGATCGACACTTTTTTAGAGAGCAATAACAGGAAAACAACAGAAAAGGAGAGCCTATGGAATTTTCAATACTTTACAGCATACCGCGGACAGGTATTCTTGATACAATTTTTCTTTTTTTTACACACCTACCCGGATCGATCGGACAGTTGTGGCTTATCGTGGGGTTTATACTTCTTATCTTTAAGAAGACAAGAAAAACAGGGGCTGCGGTTCTTATCTCATTTATCGGTGTCTTGCTGTTCGGGGAACTGTTTTTAAAGCACGCAGTAACAAGACTGCGTCCGTGTCAGATAGATCGGGAATTTGCACTGCTGGTTGCGCGGCCGACAAGTTCGTCATTCCCTTCGACACACTCTGCATTTGCATTCGGGGCAGCAACAGCAATTTTTATGGATCACAGAAAGAGCGGCATTGTAATGTTTATTACCGCAGCATTTATTGCTTTTAGCAGGCTTTATCTCTTCCTGCATTTTCCTACAGATGTTCTTTGCGGGGCCGCTCTGGGAGTCGTGATAGGTTTTGCTGCGGTTAAGGTTTGTGATTTTGCAGTAAAAAAATACAATGCTAAGCTGTTGTGCCAAAAAGAATAACAATAATTATAATTCTACAGGCATTTTATACGAAGAAACAAGCACCTTTTGAAGTACTGTGGAAGCATCTGCCGCGGTGAGATGTCCGTCGTTGTCTACATCCGCATACAGCATCCATACATCTGTCTTTTTTTCCAGCGGCAGTTTATATTTGCCCGTAAGCACCTTTTGAAGTATTGAAGCGGAGTCGGACGCGGTAACAACACCGTCCGCATCCGCATCCCCAAACACATACCTTGTATTTCCCTCGCCGAAAGTGACAACACTTATCATATTTTTAAGCCAGGTCGTACCGTTGCCGCGTCTTACGTCAAGCGGATTGATTATAACGCTCATCTGTCCTATAACCTTTAATTCTCCCGCGCTGTCGGAAAGACTGCCCGTATCGCTTATAACATACGCCATACCGTTTTCGCTGCCGACATATACGGTTATATGCCCCTTGAACATAAGCAGAGACCCGACGGGGATGCTTTTGAAAAATTCAAGCTTTTCTTCATCGGTCATTGCGCTTATATCCGATACATGCTCGGGTATCTGCGTCTGCCATGTCGTATTTCGCGGTATCTCCAGCCCGAAGCAGCGGTATATCTGTCTTGTATACATCGAGCAGTCCATAGCACCAAGCATACCGCCCCAGCCATAGCGGTTGCCCAGACAGCCGAAAGCCACATCCAGTACATTGCCCTGGGTAAGCGGTAAATAGCCTACGCTTACACTATGATGCTGTGATATAAGGGCAGGCTGCCTTATATAATTTCCCTTTTCATCCCTTGTTGGCAGATATACGACATAATTGTTCCAGGTACCTCTTTCTGCCACCGTTTCGGGCATTTTATCCTCGGGCACAAGCTTGAGCACCGTGCCTATCATAAGGTCTACATCGGATATTTCGGGAACATATATCGACGGCTCAAGACTGATTTTATCCTGCGTTACAACAATAAAATTTTTTGAGTTTATATCGACCTTCCAGGCGTTAAGCCATTCCTTTTTGGATGCGCATATCGCAAGGCAGTCCGCAGGCACCCAGCCCTCGCAGTTAAAGGTCGCGCCGTTGTAAAATGTTTTGCCGTCTATCTCGCATTTCTGGCGTATAACAAAGGGCTCGTTGACATTCATTGCAGAGCCCTGAAGCTCGTCGTCGGTATCGTTTGCGGAATAACCCACAATATCCTCGGTGGGCCAGTCCTTCATATCCGCACGTTTTGTCACAACGGCATACTGTGTCTGCATCTCGCCCGAATAGCCTGTTTCTTTCATGGCCTTTATCATTTTGCCAAAGTATTGACTGTTATATACCCTTTTGCCGTTTACATAATACACTTCCTTTGGAAGCTCCCTGACTATGGGTGATGTGGTATATGTTTCGGGCATATTTTCAAGGTCGTGCATACAGGTCTTGGGCTCTGCGAGCATTTTTGCATTGAGCTCATCTATTTGAGTGCCCGTCATAAGAAGCCTTTGTGCATCGCCGCCAAGCTTGTCTTTCCAATAGGAAGCATGGCACATTTTTTCATTGACACCGCTTGCATAGGTAAGATTGCCCGCATTTTCGGTGCCGTCATACGAAATCGCCGCGCCCGAAGCAGCTTCATCCGCATATACGCTTTTTGTGTCCGTGACCGCAAAAGCTGTTTGCATTGCTATCAGCGTGGCTATAAGGACAATATATTTTTTCAAAAATATCTCTCCTATCTATAATTTTTTCAAGAATCGGGTATATGCTTATACCGCATAGACCTTGTGAGCGTATTGTATCATATATGCTCCAAAAAATCAAGCGAAAAGGCAGTTTTGAAAACATTTTGCTTTCGCCCGCGGTTAAAAAATTTGCAAATATATTGCAAAATTGCCGAAAATATGATACAATATTCAGTATAATATAAGGATAAATTTTGGGAAACTCTAAAAATTGTCGATCTACAAAATTATAATTAGTATCGCCCTTTTTCTATACTTTTGGAACGTAAAAACTGAAATCTTTAGAAAAAATAACTTGACAAAATAGGGAGGTAGAATTATATGACAAACAATATGTTAGGCAGGACAGAGAACCGTCCCCTGTCTCCCTGTCTCCCACACCGTGTAAATGTTGGTGTTAGGGGCGGTTTCTTGTATTTGTTTCGCATTTTTTCAACTCACACACAGAACCAACCCCTGTATGACCCTAATTTCGTATGATTATACAGCGATCATTCTTACAGTATAATAAACTAGTAAAAAGTGAAAAAAATTTATTGTACAAATCAAGAAAAAAATTGTTTGTTTTTTTTGTTTTGTTATGACACCAAATATAGTTTTTAATAATGCACCAATTGCCAAAAGAATTCCTATACTATGAGAAATATATATCGAACAATAAACAATATTGTCCAGGCTATGTATATATCCATGATATTTTAATAATATAGGAATAATGCTGACAATATATATTAAGTAATTACCAAATGATATGTAAAGTAATTTTTTCATTCTACCTAAAAATGGCATTTTCAATAGTTGCATTTATTGCCTTTTTTTCAATGCCATCTATATAATCAAAAAATTCTTGTCGTGCATTATTTATTTTGGTGTCTATTTCACTTACTTTCTTTTTGGAGAGGGACAGGGGACGGTTCTTTGTCTCCGCCGGTAATTTTATATTTTTCATAAACACATCTCTTTCAGCTCTTGAGTAAAACATTTATTTACAAAAATTATAGCATATAACACATAAAACTGCAACAAGTTTTCTTGAAACGACGCAAAATACAAAGAAAAATGATTGATAATAAAAGTTAAATATGTTATCATATTTATAAATCAATTTATGGCGGTGTATTTATGGCAAGGTCACAACTTTTGGCTGCGCCAAAAGCCAATTGCTTCGCAATTGTCCGCATCTATCTTTGCGGTTGATACAGCAAGAAACCAAAGCAGTACCAATATCTATCATATAATTTTAAGAGGAAATAATAAACAGCAAATTTTTCTTGATGCGGAAGATCACACAAGATTTTTAAATATTGTATCGGAATATAAAAGACGATATGATTTTATGCTGTTGGCATATTGTCTTATGGGAAATCACATACATTTGTTGATAAAGACGGACGAAACGCCGCTTTCAACAATAATGAAAAGCATTGTGGTCAAGTTTGTATATTATTACAATGTAAAATATCAAAGAGTCGGACATCTCTTTCAAGATAGATTTAAAAGTGAACCTGTCGAATCGGAAACATATCTGCTGCAAGTTGCAAGGTATATTCACAAAAACCCAATTAAAGCGGGAATTTGTGCGGATTATTCCGATTATAGGTTTTCGAGTTATAGTGAATACTTTGGCAAGAGTGTTTATGCCGATACGGAATTTTTGTTTGATATTATATCTTTAAATAATTTTAAAGCGTTTCACGAAGAAAATGTTGACGATAAAGTTATGGATATAGTTGAAAATAAAATTCGTGTAAGCGACAACGCCGCGATTGAGATCATAAATAAAATTTATAAAAGGAAAGCAATAACAAATTTGCCCGAAATGCCAAGAGATGTACAGATAAATGTCGCTGCTGAATTAAGAAATAAAGGCTTGTCTGTCAGGCAAATTTCAAGACTGACGGGAATATCAAAGAAAATTGCGGAAAGGAGTAAATAATGGAATGGGATATAGAAGAATTGAGGACAGGAGACAAAGAACCGTCCCCTGTCTCGTCCCAAAAACAAAGAACCGCAGTCGTACAGGCTGCGGTTTTCAAATTGTCAAAAAAGCTATTTTATAGGACCGATGTTGCTATTTACATTTTTCATATGATTTTGCTTAATGTGTATCGGCAGATGAGTCATTCCCGTCTTCCGTTGTTTCGGGTTCTTCTTTTGGAGTAAATGTATAAGTATTGACCTCTTTCCCATAATCGCTGACAACTATATGGTTGTACGGCACATGGATGCCCTCACGGTCAAACAAAAGCTTGATCTCTCTTAAAATAGCTCGTCTTGCTTTTCTGCGTCGCCATGGTATGGACAGGATCTTGATGCGCAGAAGCACACCACTTTCTTCAAAGGAATCGACTCCGTTATATTTTGGTGGTTTCACCAGCCCCGGAACCTTGTCTGTCATAAGGGGCAGCTCCTGATATAACAGCTTTTCGACTTCTAAAAGATCTGTTTCGTAGGGGATAAGTACTTTTATCGTTTCCTTTGCCACATCGCCGTTGCTGTTTACAATATCCCTCATGGATGAATTGTTGAAGATCTTGGTATCGGCATAGTATGAGACTTTGGTATAACGCAGACCTATCTCCTCCACCGTTCCGAACCAGGTTCCTACATTGACCCAATCACCGATTTGATACGTTCCTTCAAAAATGATAAAGATACCGGCAATGATGTCGTTGATAAGATCCTTGGCGCCAAAACCGATCATCAATGAAAGAACGCCGGCCGAAGCCCACAGAGCTTTCGTATTTACACCAAACTGCGCCAGCCCGACATACAAAAATATGATGGCACCGGCGTACTTAATGGCATTTTTGAGCAAAAGAAAGACGGTCTCCTTTTTAAGATCCGAGATCCTTGCAAGATGGTATAAGATATGGTCAAAAAATGCCTTGAATACATACAGCACACAGAATAAAAACAGGCAGTACGAGAACGCAAACAGATTGATACCCTTTTGCCAGTTCCCCAAAAACACATAGGAAAAGCCGTCCAGACTCTGCGCTTTCGTTCCCAGCCCCATAAGGCTGATCTCAAACAAAAGTATGACTGTCGAAAATATCAGCAGCATACGGTAAACGATGCCCCCTGTGCGTTTTTCCGGGGGCTGCTGTTCCGGCGGGATAGCATTTTCTCTGTTCCAGCGGCGGTCAAAACCCCACTTTTCCTGCGTCTTTATCATGTCCGAAAGAAGACTCCAATCTTCTTCGCTGCTTTGCGGGTTTAAATGCTCCGCACGGCTGCCCGCGTCATCCTTTGTTTCTTCGGGTCCTGCCGTATCGGAAGCTTCCAAAGATCCGGCCGCTTTTAACGCTATAATTTTCTTATAGCCTGCAGCCGCTAAAGCGATGATAATATACAATGCCGCCATGCAGACCAGTGTCAGCTTAATGCTCATGGCAAAGGCTCCGTAATTATCGGTGCTGCGGACCAGGGGCATCAAATATAATTCCTCGGATTCGCCGACACCTGCATAGTATTCATAGCCGCCTATTGTGAAAAATCCGTTAAAATTGGCTTTGATATTTTCTACATCGATTCCCAATTCCTCTATATTTTCTTTTTTATTTCCCAGGCCTGTGGTGGCGGAGATCTGCATCGTCTCTTTATCTATCGCCAATGCGTAATCGGGTATGCCGATCACCATATTGTCCAACACCGTCTGCACGGTAATGGGTGCCAACAGTCGTCTCTTTAAGTCCGGATCGACAGCGATGCGCACAAATCCATCGGCCAGATCTTCTTCATTGCGCAGGCTGACTCCGATATACTGTTTCTCTTCGTCCATTTCCTCGTCCTTCATCGGTTCAAGGATAATATATTCCCTGCCTTCTAAAAGCGAATGGAATGCGTAAGAGGGGTCCTCCTTGTTGTCACTGATCTTCATATGATCATAGGGGGAATTTGTCACAATGACTTTTCCTGTTTTGTCAAAGACATCGATATACTCGAATCCGAGATCTTTAGCATGCTGCTCAAGCATCTTTCTTGTGATGTTTTCCTTGCCTTCGGCTTTCACCAGGTCTGCAGCCAGTCGACATTGCTCGAGATACTGCTCGTCCATCCAGTCGGACAGTTCATTGCGATAATCCTGATAGGTATTTAACGTCTCAACGGCAACCTTTGCATGCTCGTTCATAGTTGCAATATCGCCTGTCACGTCCATCATTGTCTGATAGTACCATACCACAATAAACAGCAAAACGACCCCAACCGTGGAGTAAGACATTATCTTCCTTTTGAATATCCTCGGCGTTTCCTTTTGCCAGATCAGGGAAAAGCCGACAAAACGTACAAGAAGCCACGCAAATGAAAAGAAAAACAGCGTGGAAAAGAAACAGCGAACAAAAATAAAAGTCGTCGTTTCGCCGAGAGTTGTACCGCATAAAATATAGGTATCCTTGTAGGCGAATCCCGTTCCGTATATACCAGCGGCCGCCGCATCCATATAGGCCTCGGTCTTGAGTGTATTATCAAAAAATGATGCCGGGAAAAACGCATGGAATTTATCGGATACTTTTCCTTTAGCTACCTCCGATACATCAATAAAAGCATCTGTATCCACCTTACCTATTGATAACAGCTTCTCTCCGACATATTTCTCGTTCTCATGGGCAAGAATGGTAAGATCATCCTTGGATACAACTATCACATGACCCTGACGGCCGACACGCAGCTTTATAACACGGTTCATCCATGAAAGGGTTTTGTCTATTATCTTCTCCACATCTCCGCTTTGGCGCTGGTGCTCCTCAAAGACCTCATCATTCTTGCTATAGGTCGTCTGACGCTTCTTTTCGAGTTTTTCATACGCCTCCCGTACTGCCTGCTCGTTTTCTTCAAGCTGAGGAAGCAGCTTGGACACCTGTACGATAGCACGTTCCACCTGGGGTGTGATCCGCTGTTCGAGGTTGTTCTCTATAAAAACATACGACATAAAAGCATAGACTACGGTCAAAACCACAAGAAGAAGGTACATAACTGTTTTTATTTTTTTAATTTCTCTTTTCATATTTCCCTCCTTATTTTTAAATGTAAAAAACGCACTCCACGGGACATAGCTATCTCATAGAGTGGGTTTAAAATACATAATATTCACTTTTAAAAAGGGCATAATGCTCCGCTTGCTTAATAAGAATAAATGTCTTGGCATAAGCTGTAAAACTCTATTTCAAATATTTCTGCATTTTTTTGTTATTTTAACATCACAAAAGCGTTTCCGATACATTATCATGGTTTAATTTTAACAAAAATTTTAAAATTTGTCAACGAAAAATAACGATTTTGTCCTAAAATGCTGTTCTCGGTAACCTTCTTTGATTATCTCTTGCAGTTTCGCCTGTTTTTCGTATTTTTCCAAAAGATTTATTTTTTTGTCTCGGCTTTTGATCGTTTAGCCGATTGCAGATGTTTTTTGTTTTGCGGCGGAAAAATAAATTTTTCCGCCGGTTCTTTGTTTTCTATTGAATTTTGGAATAATATAGCTTATAATAAGCGTATCAATATTATGCAAAGCCGCAAAGGAAAGTAGTGATATACATGATAAATAAGATAAATATCAAATGCAGCATCTCGCAAATACCAAACGGAATAGATTTTTTGCGTGATACCCTGAAAGAGTGCAAAATAGACAAAAAAGAAAAAATAAAGCTGCTGCTTTCCGCCGAGGAGGCACTCGGCACGCTCATCAAGCATTCGTCCGAGGATGAAAATATTGCAATAAAGGTCTATACTGTCGGTAAAAGTGCCGAGCTGCATATAAGCTGCCGCGGTGAAAAATTCGATGTTTCCGAAATAGGCAGCTCGCTTGTGTATGATGACGACCCCGAGGCAAATGAGATAATAAAAAGATTATCCGAAAATGTGCTTGGCAAAAACATTATGGTCAAAAGCTCGGGCGGTATCAACACGGTTTACATAAAGATCTCAAAAACGGCATCGAGGAGCAAATTGGCCTTTACGCTGTCAATGCTTGTGTTCGGTATAATTGCGGGTCTTATAATGAAAGAGCTTTTGCCCTCGGGCATAAACGATTTTGCGGTGAAAAATATTTTTGCGCCCGTGAACACTATGTTTTTGAATGCCCTGAAAATGGTGGTCGCACCGCTTGTGTTTTTCTCTATCGCATCAAGCATTGCCGAATTTGACGATATACGTTCGCTTGGGCGCGTTGCGGTAAAAATGATGATAGGCTATGTTTTGACATCGGCCGCTGCAATAGCAATAGGTCTTGGTATATACTTCCTTTTTCCGGCAGGAGACCCTGCACTTAAGGCTGCAGTTACCGATGCGGCGGCAGCCACGGTCGAAAAGGGGCAAAACTTTAATGCATCGCTTATTGATACATTGGTGGGCATTATACCGACAAACATAATAGATCCGTTCCAAAAATCGGATATGCTGCAGATAATTTTTATGTCTGTTTTGGCGGGTACCGCAATATCCGCGCTTTCAAAGAAAATAAGCGTTTTAAAAACCATATTGACCGAGCTTTATACGGTGTTTTCCAAAATAACAACAATGATAGTATCCGTTATGCCGATAGTTATTTTCTGCTCAATGGCAAAAATGGTGATAGGTATAGATACGCAGACGCTTTTGTCCGTGTTTTCATGGATACCCGTAACCTATGCCGCGGGTATCGTTATGCTGGGATTTTACGCACTTATACTTCTTACCGTCGGCGGGCTTGACCCGATAAAGTTTTTTAAAAAATTCAATCCTGCTATGATAACGGCATTTACGTTTGCATCAAGCAATCCCGTTATCCCGACATCAATGGAGATATGTGATAAAAAGCTGGGTATATCAAAAAGCTTATATTCGTTTTCTATTCCTCTGGGTGCGACCGTAAATATGGACGGCGGCTGTATAACGCAGATAATAACGGTTATGTTTATGGCAAAAGTATTCGGTGTGCCCGTCACATTGGCGACGGTGCTGCCGCTGTATTTTTCTATACTTATTCTTTCGGTTGGTTCACCCGGTGTTCCCGGCGGTACTTTGGTCTGCATATCGATGCTTTTGCCGCAGTTAGGTATTCCGTCCGAGGCAATAAGTATAATAATGGGTCTGTATTCCATTGTAGGTATGATGCTTGCCTGCATAAATGTTACGGGTGACGGCGTTGTGACCACAATAATAGCAAAAAAGGAAAACCTTATCGATCTTGAGGTCTACAATTCGTAAAAGCTTTTGGATGCGGCTAAAATAGATTTGTGTAAAATAAGTTAAGTTATGGGGGGGGGGAAAATATGATAATAACGACAACGGGTGAAAATATAATTATATCCGCGGAAAAAATTGATACAAACAATGCAAAGCAATTCGATGCAAAGAATTTTTGCGATTATTGGCTGGAGGGCTTCAAGCCGTATGCCACGGAGAATGAAATGGCGGCCATACGCCGTATAGTTGATAAGATACCCGTGCGAAACACCTTTATACACGGTGATTATCACGTTTCAAACATAATGCTCCAGGACGGAGAGATGATCTTGATAGATATGGGAGATTCCGCACTCGGACATCCTATAATTGATTTTGTCGGTATGGCACTTGTATATATCTTTGCAAGAAAAAATCCGCAGACGCTTTACAAAATAGCTCATGTAACGCCGGAGCAGGCGGAGATTTTCTGGAATGTTTCGCTTAAGACATACTTTGATACTGATGATGATGGGCTTATTGCAAAATACACCGGGGAAATAGTTTATTTTGCAAAGCTTAAATATATGTGGGGTATTGCAAGAACACCCGTGGGTATCCCTGCCGATATAAAGAAAATGCTGATAGAACAGGCTAAAAAAGACCTGATAGACGGCGTTGACGAGGAGTACAGCATATTAAAGGACATATAATGAGGTGAGTTTATGTTTGTTATACTTGATCCCGCGCCCAAAGCTGCGGTGACTCTGAAACACAGCAAAAATGTATTTCACGAGGCCTTGAAGCACGGGGATGACTATTATCATATAGAATGTGACAAGGGCAATTACGACATTGCGTATGCTTCAAATACAAACGGTATGATGCAAAGGTTTATGCAGAAAAGTCACGTTAAAAAGATCCTGCCCGAATACCGAAGCTATGACGAAAGCGATTTGGGGTCGATCTATCTTGATTTTTTTGACACATACAAGTCAATGCTTTTTGACGAGGCAAATGAATATACGATAGTATGCGCGAGCCTTGCGCTTGAAAACACCGATATCGAGGTGTATACCCTTGATAAAAGGGCGGGGCTTTTTCTTGAAAACAATAAAAGGCTGCATATAGTTGACAGATATCCCGAACTGCCCGACAAAACATTTTTGCATATTTCTACAAAGCCGCCCAAAGGCGGAGCGGGCTTAAGCCTGTTTTCCATGGGGCCTGCCTTTGCCTTTCACAATTTGTTTTTTATGCAGGATCTTCTTGAAGGAAAAAATATCAAGGACATAAAATATCTTGAATATGAGGTGGAGGAGCGTTCGGGCATAGCAAGCATCATAATGCGCCTTTCGGCATTTAAAAACGCCTTTGCGCCCTTTGACATAAGGGTTGGCATAAAGCGCGGCAGCGGGCGCTACAGCAGCGAAATGATAGAAAGATATTTTAATATAGATATACTCGGAGAGGATGCCAAGGAGTATAATACCATACATATAGACAGCGTTGCCACGCTTGTTGCGACGGCACTTTATATAAAGGCGGATAAGGGGTACGGCACCGAGGTTTTAAAGCCCGAGCTTCGTATGCAGATGGATGAATATTTTGATGCCTTGTTCAAGGATAAAAAGGTGCTTGGCGTACTTATAAGGGGTACGGATTATCACACAACGGGGCAGGTCGGCGAGCGTATAATGGCAGGCGTTGACGATATGCTGCCCCTGATAAACAAATGGCTTGAAGAAGAAAAATACGACAATATTTTCCTTGCATCGGAGGATGCCGATGTATGCGAAAGGATGTTTTCGGTCTACGGCAGCAAGATGCGTATGCTGTCACAGGAAAGACACCGTGTAAGCGATTTTAAAAATGTAACGATAATAAGCGAGCTGGAGAAAAAAGAAAAATCGGGCAAGGATTATGCCGATACGCTCGAGGATACTACCATAAACTATTTTTACGCGCTTTATATGCTGTCAAGGTGTAACAGCTTTATGTGTTCGGGACAATGCAACGGCTATGATATGGTGTGCGCCTTTAATGCAAACAAATTTAACAGGCTTTACAAATTTGAGGTAGGGGTGTAGGAATAGTCAACGGCAAAAACAGCCGTAAGCATCGGTAAAGATATTGTCAATATCTGTTTTGGCTTTTTCAAGTATTTCCCCGACATTATTGCCGTAAATATCAAGCCCCTCGGCTTTGATATACACGCTGTCGCCGACTTCGTAAAAAAGCTGCATAACATTTTTTATGTAACCGTACCCAAGCTCGTCCGATACGATATAGCCGCCCGCTGTGGTCACATAAATAAATCTTTTAACGCTTGAAAGACTTTTGGGCATACCGCTTTGTGTATATTCAAAGGTCAGGCCGCAGACATTTATCTGCTCTATATACTGCTTTAAGACCGAGGGAAAGGACAGGTCCCAATAGGGTGCGGCGAAAACCACCGTATCCGCCGATTTAAACTGCTTTGCAAAATCGAACATCTTATCCGAAAAATCGTTGTCTTTAACGGCATTATCACGCTTTGACAGCGTTTTTTCGTCAAGCGCACCGGGCTTGTTGTCGGTAAGATATACGGTTTGAATATCACCGTTAAGCTTTGTAAGCAAATATTTTGTAAGCGCTCTTGTCCTTGAATTGTCGGACGTGCAGGCATCCACAACCAGAATTTTCATACTTATACCTCCGTTTTTATAATACCTTTCGATAACTAAATGATATTATTAAATGATTTTTTTGTCAATATAAAAATGTCAATTTACAACAATGCTCACAAGCCGTACTCACGGCTTTTTGCGCAAATAAAAAGCCGCAGTCGTACAGGCTGCGGCTCTTTTAAAAGGGGTTTCAAACAAAATTATTCGTTGGTTTCAACCTTTTTGATATCCTCGGACTGGTCCTTTGTCAGGTCAAGCTCGGGGAACATTTTTGTTTCGGGAAGTGCCATATTAAATCCGTCCGTATTATCCCACTTGACCTCGGCCTTATCAATATCAAGGTCAAGAACATGGCCGCCCTTTTGTTTGTCGTCCGATACATAATGGAAATGCCAGCCAACCGCATTAAGGTCGTTCATATATTCGGGGCAGAAAAGACCTACTACCGTTCCCGTTGTTTCATCAAAATCAAATTCGCGCTGGTCGGTGGAAAGCGCCTCGGCAAGTGTCTTGTAGGGTTCTTCCTGCTTAAGCTCGCTTCTTGCGCTTACTTTCTTAAAGCTGCCGTCTATTCTTATCATGTAAAAACGGTTTTTGCCGAATTCTTCAACTTTTCCGTTAAGATAAGTCTTTAAATCGTCTATATTTGTTATACCGCTTATTTCCTCTGTAGTGTCGGCATCAAAAAATGTTACGTTGGAGAAAGGTATCGTTTCGTCATCGGGTGCGACCTCAACGCTGCCGTCGCTTTTTGCCCTGTAAACCTCGCCGTCAAGTGCAATAAGCTCACCGTTTACGCCCTCAAATGTGCCTATACCCGTATCGCCTTTTTCCTTAAGCTCCTTAACGGTCACGCTGCCGTAGTAATCGCCAAGTGTAAGGCCCTGGAGCAAGGATACCTGGAAAATAGTTTCCCTGTCGGCTGTGGATGCAGGCTGTGCTTCTGTTTGTGCCGCAGGCTGTGCTTCTGTTTGTGCCGCAGGCTGTGCTTCGCTTGGTGCCGCAGGCTGTGCTTCGGGTGCAGATGTGCCGCAGCCCGATAAAATAAGCAGCATTGCTGTGCATAAAAGTGCTTTTTTCATATTATTATACCTCCGTTTAAAAATAAGGAAAACACTGATTAAATCAAAAAGGCAAAAATAATTTTAGCCCGTGGCGGCACATTTGTAGGTGCGTTCATTATGGCGCGCAGCCACGACCATGCGTATTTTCCCGCTTGAATCATGGCGAAATCCCTACCGGAATTTCGCCGGCAGCAGTTGAGCCTGTACGCGCTTGTCGCGCGTTTCGGCTATAGCGGAAAATAGCAATCAGAGCCGTTAAGCATTATGCCGAAATCCCTACCGGAATTTCGGCGGTAGATGTTGAGCCTGTACGCGCTTGTCGCGCGTTTCGGCTATATGTGCAAAATTATTTTTGGCATCCTTTTAATCAGTACTTCTTAAGATGTTATCATAATACCCTGTTTTTTTATTTTTGTCAATACAAAATTTTTTTGAAATGCTTTCTGTTGCATATCAAAAATAAGTGTGCTATAATGATACCCAACAAAGCCGCAAAGGGGGATGTATATGCTTGAACTGATCGAACGCATAGGTATACCATACTTTATTCAAGTTGTTATTGAGCTATGGAACAGCGTATTTTTATTGATAATGATATCCTCGCTTGTTATCGGCAAAAAGCTGGACAGGCAGACCAATATTTACATACCCCTGACAAACGAGCTGACCGTGTTTTTTGTGCTGCTGTATTTATACAATCTTTTTGATATAATAGGCTGTCTGGCGACGGGCGATACAAGCAGGCTTGGCTTTGCGGCAGCGGCAGCGGCAACATTTTTCTATTTTGCGGCAGGCGCATTGCAGACCCTGTACTTTTTGCAGATGATAAAAAAACAGGTCGCAGAAAAAAACGGGCTTGTAAAATTACAAAAGGCAACCTTTTTTGTACAGCTTTTGCATATTCCCTGCCTTGTGCTTTTGGCACTTACACCGTTTACAAGGGCACTGTATTATTATGATACGCAAAATTTATACCACAGAGGCAGCTTTTTCTGGGTTTGGTATGCGGTGACCATATTTTCGTTTGTGTATATTTCGGCATCGCTTGTTGCACTGTACAAAACGATAGACCGTTTTCTTGCAAAAGTTATACTTATTGCGGTCGTACTGCCGCTTATTGCCTTTATCTGCAATTTTGCTTATGTGGCGGTCAGCTTTAACAATATTTTTGTATCTATAACGGCTTTGCTGATATATATGCTTTACGAAAAGTACAGGACGGAATATGCCGTGCGAAGTGCGCAGGAGCTTGAAAGGGTCAAAACAGAGCTGGTCGAGGCCAATAATAAAACGCTTATGCTTCAAATACAGCCGCATTTTATAAATAATTCGCTTATGGCATTAAGGGCAAGATGCACCGACAATCCGCAGCTTTACGAGGATCTGACAAATTTTTCAATGTATCTTCGCTCAAATTTTGATGCCCTGGGCGATACACAGCTTATTACCTTTAAAAAGGAAATGCGCAGCATAAAGGCGTATATTGCTTTGGAGCAGGGAAATTTCAAGGACAGGCTGAAAATAGAATACGATATCGGCACGGACGATTTTTATATCCCCGCCTTATCGGTGCAGCCGCTTGTGGAAAACGCTGTCCGCCACGGTGTTGCCACCTATGACAAGGGCGGTACGGTTTGGATAAGGACCTATAAGCGGGACGGAAATATAATTATAGAGGTCATTGACGACGGCTCGGGCAAAAGCGGCATTACCGAGCAGCAAAAGGACAGAAAGGGCATAGGCATTGAAAATTCAAGGGCAAGGATCGGTTCTATGACGGGCGGCAGACTGGAAATAACCGAGACCGACAGCGGAACCACCGCAAAAATAACCATACCCGATATGCCGAGCTTTAAAGAAAGGGAGGGTAAAAATGATAACATTGACAGTTGACGACCAAAAGGACTCCGCAGCGTTGATGAAATTTATGCTTGAAAAGATAGACCCCTCGGGTACGCATAAGACTGCATCAACAATGCAGGAGGCTCTTGATAAAACGGACGAAAATGTGCAGATAATTTTTCTTGATATAGAAATGCCGGGCTTAAACGGCATTGACGGCGCAAATTTATTAAAAAAGATGTATCCCAGGCTTAATATAATTTTTGTGACGGGACATCCGCAGTATCTGCGCCAGGCCTACGGTCTGCATCCAAGCGGATTTTTGGAAAAACCCGTATGCGAGCAGGATATTCTGGACGAGCTGGAGGAGCTGCGCTTTCCGCTGCCCAATTATGTGTTAAAGGTAAAATGCAGTCCGTTTTGTATTTTTGTGGACAATATGCCCTATGATTTTGGGGCGGCAAAAACAACGGAGCTTTTTGCATACCTTGTCTATAAAAAGGGCGGCTACTGCACCAATTCGGAGCTTTGCCGCGTTTTGTGGGGCTTTGGCGACGAAAAAAGAAGCCGTTTAAGACAGCTTATTATGGAGCTGCGCGGCTGCTTTGAAAAGCTTTCCGCCCCCGATATGCTGCTTAGAAAATACGGCAGTATCGGCCTGGATATAAGTCAAATAGAGATAGACGGCAATACCGATGGAATAAAAAAATATTACGGCTGGTAACAGAAAGGGCTTGACGGGAAATTTGTCAGGCTCTTTTTTTTGTTCACAAAATGTTTACAATTTAGGGCTGCAATATTTAAAAAACTAACAGATTTCTAACACATTTTATGGTAAAATATAAACAGAGTATCTTTGCGCCGGCGCTTTCTTTTGGGGTTGCGCTTGTTACAACGGAGGAGTGTTTATGAAAAAATACAAATATATAATTATTGCGGGTGCGCTTATACCTGTGTTATTGTTTGGAGGCTGCGGCACCCGTGAGGAGGCTGTGCCGACTGCTGCCGAAAATGCGGATGTTTCCGAGAGCGCATCGGCTATTATACCCTCGGAGGATTTTTATATTACCGAAATAACCGATGATATATTTGAGCGTATCAAAGGAAAATCGTTTAAGGATGATTGCACCTTGCCAAGGGAGGATCTGCGGTATATCCATGTGCTGCATAAGGACCTTGACGGAGAAGTGCATGAGGGCGAAATGATAGTCAATAAGCATATTGCTGATGATGTGTTGGATATTTTAAAAGCCTTGTATGAGGCTGATTATCCTATCGAGAGGATGCGCTTGGTGGATGAGTACGATGCAGATGACGAGCTGTCTATGGAGGACAACAATTCATCCTCGTTTAATTTCAGGTTTATCTCCCATACCACTAAGGTATCAAAGCACGGCCTGGGGCTGGCGGTCGATATAAATACGCTTTATAACCCCTATACAAAGGTTGTTGACGGAGAAAGGATAATCGAACCGATAAACGGTGAGCCCTATCTTGACCGAAATGCGGATTTCCCCTATAAAATCAATGAAGAGGACCTGTGCTATAAGCTGTTTACGGAGCATGGCTTTGAATGGGGCGGCGCGTGGACGGACCGAAAGGACTATCAGCATTTTGAGATACCAAACGAAATAATTGCAAAATGGTATCCCGATAATTAAAAACATTTTATTCATCGAAAGGAGTACATATATGGAAAACAAGATGTATCAGGTATCAACATTACAGGCACTTATACTCGGCTATACGCGAAAGGTCGTTACCGTTAAAAAACTGCTTGAAAACGGCGACACGGGGCTTGGCACCTTTGAGGGCGTTGACGGCGAGATGATAGTAACGGACGGTCATTGCTACTGCGCCGCAAATGACGGCAGCGCAAAAGAGGCAGACCCCGAAACGGGCGTTCCCTTTGCATCGGTCACGAAAATGAGCGAGGGAAGAAAAATAGAGCTTGAAAATATTTCAAATATCGAGGACTTAAAAACAAAGCTGGATGTGACCATAGAGGAAAACTTCGGGCTTAACAGTATGCACGTTGTAAAGATAAGCGGCAGCTTTATCAGAATATCCGCAAGGTCGGAGGCGGCGTACAAGGCGCATCACGTTTCGCTTAAGGAGATATTGCAAAAATCACAGAAGGACTTTTTCTTTGATAATGTCGAGGGCACGCTGGTATGCGTTTACTATCCCGATTATATGGACGGCATAAATGCCCCGGGCTGGCATCTGCATTTTATTTCAAGCGACAGAACGCTCGGCGGCCACGTTTTTGACGTTGATCTGAAAAAGGCGCAGGCGAATATCAACAAAATAAACCGTATAGAGTTACAGCTCCCCGAAGAGCCTGTTTTTGATACATATTCGTTAAAGCATGCCTCAAAGGACGAGATAAAAGAGGTAGAGCAGGGAAATAAATAGGAGTTGATGAAATATGATAACCTTTATTTTATGTATTGCGTTTTTAATTTTCGGCTATATTGTTTACGGCAGATTTGTGGACAGTATTTTTGCACCAGACGACAGAAAAACGCCTGCCGTGGAGATAAACGATGGTGTTGACTGTGTGCCTATGGCGACCTGGAAGGCATTTTTGGTGCAGCTATTGAATATAGCGGGTACGGGACCTATTTTCGGCGCACTTATGGGCGCGGTTTTCGGCCCCGTGGCATTTTTATGGATAATATTCGGTTCCGTGCTTGGCGGCGCGGTACACGATTATATGTCGGGTATGATATCCGAAAGACACGGCGGAAATTCTATTGCCGAGCTTTCGGGTATATATCTTGGTAAAATACCTAAATATATAATGCGTGTTTTCTCGGTGGTACTGCTTATTTTATGCGGCACGGTATTTGTAACAAGCCCCGCAAACCTTATTGCTATGCTTACGCCCGAAATTTTCGGCGTAAAATTCTGGACGGTCGTAATACTTGTATATTACATACTTGCAACGCTTTTGCCCATAGATAAGTTGATAGGCAGATTATATCCTATTTTCGGCATTATACTTATAGTTATGGCTATCGGCATAATCGGCGGTATAGCCTTTCTGCCGAATTACAGCCTGCCCGAGCTTCAAATTAAAAATCTTAATCCCAACGATCTGCCCGTATGGCCGTATATGTTTATAACCATTGCCTGCGGCGCAATATCGGGCTTTCACGCAACACAGTCGCCTATGGTGGCAAAGTGTATAACCACCGAAAAGGTCGGAAGAAAAATTTTCTACGGCGCAATGCTTGCAGAAAGCGTTATCGCGCTTGTATGGGCTGCTGCGGGACTTTCGTTTTACGGCGATACGGTCGGATTGAATACGGCACTTAACGATGTGGGACAATCGGGTGTCGTTTACAATATCTCAACGGGTCTTTTGGGCGCGGTAGGCGGTGTTCTGGCCGTTGTGGGCGTTGTTGTCTGCCCCATAACCTCGGGCGATACGGCGTTCAGAAGTGCAAGGCTTATCCTTGCCGAATGGACGGGGCTTGAACAAAAAAGCATTAAAAACCGCCTTATAATAACTCTGCCCCTGCTTGCTGTGGGCGGCGTGCTTACCCAGCTTGATTTTAATGTACTTTGGCGGTATTTTTCGTGGAGCAACCAAACGCTTGCAATGATAGCGCTTTGGGTAGCGACCTCCTACCTTATAAGAAACTGCAAAAACAAATTCGGCTCGCTTGTGACCGCTCTGCCCGCGACCTTTATGTCGGCGGTAAGCGCTACATATATCCTTATGGCAAAGGAGGGCTTTAAGCTGGGTGCGGCTGCGGCATACCCTGCGGGTATCGTGTTTGCGGTATTTTGCTTTGGTATTTATATTTATTTTTTAGGGA
>CAMVJD010000023.1 GCA_947167715.1 uncultured Eubacteriaceae bacterium | reverse complement strand
GCCCGGCAAAGCCGGTCCGCATCTATCTTTGCGGTGCAATGTCCAAGCTCCCACTAAATTTGGAATTGCTTGCAATTCCGTTGGTTATGAGTTATGGCGTAACACGCCAAAGGCGTGTATAGCCTACAGAGGATGAGCCTGTACGCTATGTTGCCTCGGCTAAAGCCGAGTGCAATCCCCGAAGGGGATCGGGTTTGCTTTAGCAAATCCCGACTAAGTCGCGCGTTTCGGCTTGTGAAGCAGAAATTTATTTCTGCGGAATACGAATATCATTGACTTGCAAAGGATTACGGAAAGACCGCACAGTGGTTGAACAGATATGATGACATATACCAAAGATACAAGGTACTGCACTTAAACTATTGAACCGCCGTGTACCGAACGGTACGCACGGTGGTGTGAGAGGTCGGCTAATCAATTAATGGTTAGCCTCCTACTCGATTTTGTTCCACGCAAGTGCGATATTTGCAAGTTTCAGTTCGGCAGCATCGTGAAGGGTGTAGTTGATACCGTTTTTCTTTAACTCGTTCAGGAATAAATCAACAAATATCGGGCTTGAAAACGGCTGTATGATATCAAAGGTAAAACGGCCGTTTACAGCGGAAATTTCAATCAAAACGGTGTTTTCTGAAGGAGGACACGTCCATAAATGAAAATCGCGTATATATTTTTCGGCTTCCTTAAAATCGGCTTTTCCGACATAGCTTATCGTTGCGGTAATGGTGTGGGAGGTCAGTTCCGATACTTTTTTTGCAAAAGCGGCCCTTTCCTCGTCTGTCTGCATAGATCGAAATATTTGATACACCATTTTCTGGCTGTTCACACTTTGCAGTACCGACCTTTCGTCCGTCTGCGCAAAAACCATATCTCGGAAAGCCTTGACTTGGTCTTTAAGCGGTATTGCGGACATTTCTTTTTTATATTCCAGATAGGCGCCGCCCACCAGACTTTGATGCGCCAGCGGTTTATGGAGAGCATTGCGCTGATTGACACATAGAATGACACGGACGGGCGCTTCGGTATCGGGGTAAGAATCGTTCAGGGCTTTGCTGAAAAGCACCGATACCATAGTTGCGGGCGTGCCGTCGTTTTCTTTTGTAAATCGCATAAATTCCTCTTCCGATATTTCCACGCTGTATACCGTGTTTGCGCTGTCGCTTTGCAGGCCCGTATCTTCCAAAAGGTCAAAAGGCTTTGGCGCAGACGTCCTTTCGGGAGCGGGCAGTTCACCCGAGTTGTAAACAGGGTCCGTCCATTCCTCGTCGGATATTTCGTCTCCAACTAACCTTATGCCGTCTTTTTTTAGCGTAATATCATACCGTTTGGAGCAGTAGTAGTATAAAAGCGTGCGGATAAATTCGTAAGCCCCCGTGCCGTCCGTTATACCGTGAAATATGTCAAAAACGATTCGGTCGTCATAGCAGCTGAAAGCAAGCAAATGAAAATTTGAACTTTCGGTATTCAGTTCCACCCCTTGGCGGGACTCGGTAATAACGACCTGCCTGTGATTTTCGGCAAAAATATACTCGTTGTCCTTTTTTTGCAGTTCCACGCCAAAATACGGGTATCTTTTCATTGACATATCCACCGCGTAACGCAGCGCCTCGAATTGTATCAAATCACACATACAAATCGATATACGCATAGAATTGGGCGTTTTTTTTGTTGTTGCATATAGCGGTCGGAATTCTGTAAATAATTTTTGTTCCATATATTTCTCCTGTAAATTACTGTCTTTGACAGAATTATTCAGTAACTCACGATATCGTGAAAAAATACGTTTATCGTGAACGTCAAAAATATTTAGACGTTCACGATATGATGTGGCTCATAAATAATCAGCCTTAAGCGAGCTTAAGTCCGATTATTTAATTCGCTTACTATAATTTGCATTATTTTTTTATTGTATAACAATTTAATGCAAATATCAATATATATTTTTCCTGAGTTTCCCCATTTTTTTAGACCGAATGTTTATAATAACACCGATTAAGCGGATCATGCTTGTGTTGCTGCTTGTTACGCTTAATGTAAAATATTTATAAACGCAAAATGAGAAAATCGTCTGATAAAGGGCGCAGATAGTGTGAACAAATTTTTGACAAATATATTCGGCTATGTTATAATATAATAAATTTCGGTGCAACACAATTATCAAAAAAAAGAAAGGACGAATAATGTGGATATACAGAAAATAAGAGAAGCGGTCAATCCCGTATTTAACACGGCAAAATCCTGCACTCAGCTTATAGCGGCTGCGGGGGATGAAGATGCGCAGAAACTGACAGAGGCGCTGGGCTTTCCGCCTTTCGGTTCACAAACGGCCGATAAACCCGTTCCAAAGGAAATGGCGGAACAGGTAAAGCGTATGTTTCCTGCGTATATGGTTTTGATAGAATCAAGGTTTCGTTCGGTAAATCAATTACTTGACAGCAGGAAAGATCGTCAGATAGTGGATCTTCCGTGTGGTTATACATCAAGGGGTATTCGTATGGCGCGCCAAGGCAGGGCTTTCTTTGGCTTTGACCTTCCCGCCGTTATTGATGACCTGGCACCTGCGGTGGAAAGCATTATCGGCAAGGATACCGATACATCTTATCACGCGGTGGATGCAACAAACTATGAATCGCTTGAAGCGCCGTTTACCGACGAAAATCGCGATCTGATCATAACAACCGAAGGCCTGCTGATGTATTTTTCACAAATTGAACTTGAAGAGGTGTTTGGGAATATTCGCCGCCTTCTTCAAAAACACGGCGGCAGCTGGGTGACAACGGACAGAGCTTATGCTTTCCGCGACCGCGATATCGCACACGCGGCACTTAATTACGATAAACAGCTGACGGCGATATATGAAGCGGTTACGGGCAAAGCCGCAGCAACGGCGGCGGACGTGAAATTCGGCAACAATGTATTTTTTGATGCCGACGATGAGAAGGTCAAGGCTTTTATCGACAGAATGGGATTTGACCTGAAAGAGATTTGTATGGCCGATTATTTGCCCGAAAAACTCGGTTCCGTTTCGGGCAGCGCAGATGCGGCGGTAAGGGAAGTATTTAAGGATATGTACTTCTGGGAAATGACCGTAAAAGAGACCGCAGGGGAACAGCAGACAGACGGCAAGGCTTTTTCGGTAAGTGCAAAAAAACAGGGCAGCACACTGAAAGTCTATGTTTCGGGCAGATTGGACACCCTCACCGCTCCCGAACTTTTAAAGAAATTCCGTGAGATAGAAGAACCGATAGAAGCAATAGAACTGCACGTTGACGATATGACATATATATCCTCCGCGGGCCTGCGTATATTGCTTATAATGTATAAATCGCTTGAAGATACAAGCAAGTTTAAAATGTTTGGCGTAAGCGAAAACGTCCGCGAAATAATCGAAACAACGGGTTTTGATTCGGTTTTTATGTAAGATAGACCGATAAACGTAAAAAGGGCCGGAACAACGGCCCTTTTGTTTTTTTGGGCGTTTATGGCGTCGGATTTGAATGAGTAAAAAATTTGTAAACTTGGTGTTGGAAATTATTATTTAACGAACAAAGGCTATTGTAAATTCAGCTTGATTTTACGCCCGTCAACCCTTCCACCACGCTGCGCGCGGTCCCCTTCCCCTGGTCGCTGCGCTAAAGGGGAGGCAAGATTAAGTTACCTTATAAAAAAGTTAGCGTTGCATTAGCCGAGGGAGCGCAGCGACCGAAGGCTCCCCTCGTTAGGAGTATGGCGAAATCCCTACCGGAATTTCGCCGGCAGAGGAAGAGCCTGTACGCTATGTTGCCTCGGCTAAAGCCGAGTGCAATCCCCGAAGGGGATCGGGTTTGCTTTAGTAAATCCCGACTAAGTCGCGCGTTTCGGCTTAGGTGGCACGGCTTGCCGTGACGGAGAGGTTATAGACTTCGTTAGAAGTCCGTCGTATTTCGTAGCGTAAATGATAATTTCACTCCCCACAAAAAAAAGAAAAGAAGTTATATTTTTCTATTGAAAAGTTATGCGGATATATGGTAAAACAGTAAAACAGAGATATCAAAAAGCGCCGTACTTATGGGTATGGTGTTTTTTTATACGAAAAAAAGAACATTTATAAAATGTGTCAAAACGGAACATAGCTGTGTCAAATTGAAACATATCTATGTCAAATTGGAACATCGATGTATCAAATTGACACAAGGGCAGTACGGAAAACGGACGGGGTAGTACAAAAAACGTACCCAATAATAAATATATAATACAAATAATAATATAATAAAAAAATAGAGAATAATATAGGGTTTGCTATATCTTTTTCCAATATTTTTTTGAATTTTTAAATTATAAAATCTTGTTATTCTACTGCAAATATGATAAAATAATATAATAAGACTCAATGGGGGGGTGGTGTGTATGGTAAAAAAACAACCAATGACTTAATAGAAATTTTCGGTAAAATAGACTCAAACAATGCGGCAGAACTTGAAAAACAGCTTTTAAGTGCGGTCGGTGAAAACTACGGTGATATAACACTTGATGCCGAGGGGCTGGAATATATTTCAAGTGCGGGGCTGCGTGTTCTGCTTAAACTGAAAAAGGGCACGAAAGGCACGGTGAGCGTTATAAACGTATCGCCCGAGATCTACGATATATTCGCGGTAACGGGTTTTGACAATATACTTGATGTAAAAAAGGCCCTGCGCAGTGTATCGGTCGATGGCCTTGAGATCATCGGCAAGGGTGCAACGGGCAGTGTTTACCGCATAGATGCGGACACCATAATAAAGGTGTTCAACAAAAATGTGAGCCTTACTATGATAAACAACGAGAGCAGGAAGGCAAAAAACGCTTTTGTATTTGGTGTGCCTACCGCCATTTCCTACGATACGGTGTGTGTTGGCGAGTGTTACGGCGTAATATACGAAATGCTCAATGCAGAGGACCTTTTAAACGTTATAAGAAAAGATAAAGCACATCTTGTCGAATATGTTAAAAACTTTGCCGTAAAAATGCGGCAGATGAACGAAATTGAAGTAGATGACAAATTTGACGATGCGAAATCGGCCACCATACAATTCCTCGGCCATCTTGAGGGCATTCTTTGCACGGCGGAGGAAGTTGAAAAACTGCGTGCAATTATAGCAAACGTGCCCGACAGAAGCACCTTTATACACGGTGATGCGCACCTTGGCAATGTTATGCTGCAAAACGGCGAGTATATGTTTATCGACCTTTCTTCTTCGGGCAAGGGGCACCCCATTTTTGATATGGTAAGTATGTATTGGGGCTTTAAAATGGGTCAATATATGAGTGAAGAGTCGAAAGAAGCGCGCGAACTGACACGAGGTTTCACCTTTGACGAGCTTGCCGTTATCTGGGATACATATTTAAAAAATTATCTCGGCACGGAAGATACGGAATTTTTGAAAAAAGCCGAAGAACAGTTACGCGCCGTAGCCTGTTCCAGGACGGTGCTTGCGGCGGTGGCTGTGCCGGGCCTTGTGACCCGCGAGCAGTTGGAAAGAATGAGAGATACGGCTGTTGCATATTACGACAATGGGATCGAACCGATATGTTTTTAAAAAATCGGGCGTTTTTAAGATGGGAGTGATGAAATGTTTATAATTGAAAAGTCGAATAATGCAAACTGCAAAACGCTTATACACAGCGAAAACGTTTTTCACGAAGCAATAAGCGGCGGCGACGAACGGTATCATATAAAAGATGAAAAATACGGGGACTACGATATAGTATATATAGAAAATGATTCGCTTAACCCGCCCAACCCCGCTTTGAAAAACACAAAGCGCATACCCGACTACCTCACCTACAACGAATATGAAACGGAAAGCCTTGTTTTGGACCTGTTCAAGCGGTTTGATGCGCTTTCCTGCGAGGAAGTGAACGAGTATACCGCGGTCATCGCAAAAGTACTTATACGCGAGCTTGACTATACGGTGTATTTTACCGACAGAGCGATTTTAAGATTTATACAAAGCGACAAAGTGCATATTGTCGAAAAGCTCCCCGAGGGCGAGGATGTATTTTACATACAAAAAAAATGGAACACGGGTGTGCGCGACGGCGTATTTAACCACCTCTGCTCCACTTACGCTTTCCACAATATGTTTATACTGCAATATCTGCTTGACGGCAGAAAATTAAGCGATATAAAATACCTCGGTTTTCAGATGTCGGAGATAGGCGGCATAGGGGCGATACTGGAATATGCGGACAGGTTTGAACGTGCATTCGGGCGATATGGCATAGAGCTTATTTTCAGCGAAGACAAGGTGGGCAGGTTCAAACGTGAAATGCTTGAAAAATATTTCAATATCGGCACTGCCGCAGAGGATTCCGACGAAAGCAACACCGTATTTATGGCGGGAAATATGTCTATGCACGTTATTACAACCTATTTTATACAGTCGCAGCCCTCAAAAGTGGACAAAGAAATTCTTAACGAAAATTTCCGCGGCGAGATAGACGAGTATTTTAATGCGGTATTCGGCGGCAAAAAGGTGCTTGGCGTGCTGATTAGGGGCAGCGACTATATAACATCCGGGCTTATGGGCGTAAGGAAACAGGCGACCGTTGAGGAAATGATGCCGATGATAGACAGCTGGCTTGACGAAGACAAATACGACCTTATCTTTCTTGCAACGGAGGACAGCGATATATTGAACGAAATGCATGCAAAATACGGCAGCAAGCTGAAAGCAATATCGCAGGAAAGATTTTCCGTAAAGGATTTCAAGGACTTAAAGCTGATATACGAATACGAAAAGAAAAACACCGCCGACAAAGATTACGATGCATCGGTAGAAGATACGACAATAAATTATTTTTACGCTTTATACCTGCTTTCAAAGTGTGACAGCTTTATGTGTTCGGGACAGTGCAACGGCTATTCCGTAACACTTGCCTTTAACGGCGGAAAGTTTAAAAGGCAGTATAAGTTTTCGGTAGGACTTGAACAATGACAGTACAGCAAATTTTTTTGTGAGGTAATGTATATGATAGAAAAAACGGAAAACACAATAAAATTATCTGGCAGGATAGACTCGACAAACGCAAAACAATTTGAAGACGAACTGCTTGCGGCAGTTGGCGAAAACGAGGAAAACGCAGTACTTGATGCGCAAAACCTTGAATATGTTTCAAGTGCGGGGCTGCGGGTTTTTCTTAAACTTAAAAAGGGGATAAAAGGCGATGTAAGCGTAATAAACGTATCGCCCGATGTATACGATATATTTGAGGTAACGGGCTTCACAAGCCTTTTGAATGTAAAAAAGGCACTGCGGGAGTTTTCGGTGGAAGGCCTTGAAAAGGTCGGCACCGGCGGCACGGCCGATGTATACCGCATTGACGAGGACAAAATAATCAAGGTCTTTAAACCCGGCATTAGACAGGAAATGATTGCAAAAGAGGGGCAGGCGGCAAAAACGGCCTTTGTTTTCGGCGTTCCCACCGCAATTTCCTACGATACGGTCAAGGTGGGCGAATGTCTTGGCGTTATTTACGAAATGATCAACGCAGACGATATACTGCACCACATTTTAAACGACCCCGAAAACGCGGACAAATATATCGACACATTTGCCAAGCTTATCAGAAAAGTGCATAATATAGAGATAGACTCTCCCGATTTTATCCCGATACGCGACAGCAGGATGCAGTCTATACAGGCATCAAAGGGCAATGATATCATATCGGACGAAGATCTTGACAAAATGTACGAGATAATTGCAAGTGCGCCGCAGGCAAACACATTTATCCACGGCGACTGCCATATCGGCAATGTAATGATGCAGGCAAACGGCGAACTTATGTTTATAGATATGGGCGCATGCGGCAAGGGACACCCCATTTTCGATATGGGCAGTATGTACCTTGTTTATAAATTTTTTGCATCAAACGGCTTTGATTTTGCCGCAAGGGATATGCTGCAAGGCCTTACAAAGGAGCAGGCAACGCATATCTGGAACAGATTTATACGCACTTATCTGGGCAGCGACGACGAGGAGTATATAGCGCTTGCCGAAGAGCAGATAGGCGCATTTGTGGGATCGTCTATAATTCTTGCCGCAATACACATTCCCGGTGTTTTCACAAAAGAAGCGGTGAAAGCAATGGAAAAACTTGCGCTTGATTATTATGACAAAGGCATAAAAGAACTTTGTTTTTAAGGAAATACTGATTAATTCAAAATAAAAAAATAAAATTTAGCTTTAGCGGCAAAAATTATAGCGAATCAGCCGTATAGACGCTCAAAAGCGGCTACTAGGCGACTTGATAGGGCGAAACGGCGGCTACGCCGTACAGCCTCAACCACAAAAGCCTGTACGCGCTTGTCGCGCGTTTCGGCAATGACCATAATTTTTGTGAATTTTATTTTTTTTACATTAAATCAGTGTTTACTTAAATACTATTTAAGGAGGAACTTATATGAAAAAACACTCGGTTATTTTTTTGACGGCGCTGGCCGCCGCGGCTTTAAGCTGCAACGTTTTTGCGCAGACAAAAACCGTAAATATGCGGATAGGTGATTCGCAGATGACGGTAAACGGCGAGGTCTCGGAACTGGACTCTCCGCCCGTTATTATTGACAGCCGCACGCTTGTGCCGATAAGGGCGATAGTTGAAGCGCTTGACGGCAAAGTGCAATGGTACGGTGAAACAAAAACCGCCGTTTTGCAAAACAAAGACGGTAAATCGGTAACGCTTACTATAAACAGCACCGAAGCACTGCAAACAGGTGAAAAGGTACAGCTTGACACACCGCCCGTAATAATAAACGGAAGAACAATGCTGCCGATAAGATTTGTGGCGGAAAGTTTCGGCTACAAAACCGACTGGAACGCAGACGACAAGAGTATAGTGATATCCGACGGCGAAATTTCCGAAACAGAAACAAAGCCCGAAACAAAGGCTTTTGACCTGACGGGATACGAAGAAAACTTTATTGCAAGAGATGCAAGCGGCAAAGAATATTATATGATGTACAGGGAAAGCGAGGACGCAGAATCCGTTGCCTATCTTAAAATAAAGGACAAAAACGGCAAAGATATCGCCGTATACAAGGAAATGAACGTATGGGGAACGGTTTATGCCGATAAAAGCGGCAAAAATATCACAATTGCCTACAACAGTGAGGACGAAAGCTACACCATAGTGACAAATGGCACCGAAAAGAAGGCCGCTATAGGCGATAGTTATCTCCCCACGGACGAAGACGGAAACACTTATGAAAACCCCGATTCTGATGCTCTGGTCGTAAAGGACAAAAGCGGCAAAGTTGTGGGCGAATACACCGCAACGGGCGAAAGTTGGGTATACTATGTTGATGAAGAGGGCAGCACAATATACACCGTAACGGCGCGTGACGGCGGCTATAAAGACGGTTTTGTATCTTCGGACGGAAAATATACCGAGTTTGAGGAAAATTACGACGGCGCGTATATGGGCAGCGACAACAAGATATACACCACCAAATACAACTATCTGCTTATTTGCGACGACCACTACAAACTTTTGGATGAGGCAAAGAGCGTGCCCGACGGTTCGGATATAATATATGTCGGTGATGACGGCACGGAATATATCGTAACGGGCGATCTTGCTTACGAATACACCCTTAAATCGGACAAAAAGACCATAAAGCTCACCTGCGACCCCGAGGAAGAACACAACAAAAAACTTTTTGCGGGCGATTCCTACGGTTCGGACGATACCATATACTATAACGGCGACGACGGAAAAGTCTATGTCGAAAAAGACTATGTTATGACCGTATACGGCTCGGACGGAAAAGAAGAAGGCAAAATATCGCTGTCGCGTTATGATGAAAGGTACAGTTCCAAAAGCGGCAAAACATATATCTATTCTTATGTTTACGGCACGGAAGAAATGTACATCACAATTGACGGCGAAACTATTACACTTGGAGAAATAATGGGATAAATACAAACGAAAGGCGGAAAACAGTTATGAAAAGAAAGTACACGGCAATTTTATCAATGGCATTTACGGCAATATTTACGGTAAACGCAATGGCGCAAAGCAGGCTTGTGCCCGCAAGAGAAACGCTTGAAAACCTTGGTTTTACGGCGCAGTGGGATGCCGAAAGCAAAACGGCTGTATTCGGAAATGATGCGTACACCGTTTCCGTAAGTGCGGGCAGCGAATCTTTTGATGTAAACGGCAAAAAAGTAACTTTTTCAAACGCTGTTTATGAAAAAGACGGTTCGGCCTACAATGTGCCCGTAATTATTGACGGCAGTTTTTATCTGCCCGACGAGGAACTTGCGCAGGCTATAGGTGCGGAAGTGGTTGACGGCACGGTGGTTTATGTAATGCCCGATGATACGGCCGAGGAAGCCGCTATCCCCGCACCCACCGCTTCACTCAGCTTTGATGCGCAGAAATTAAGCGATATAGAGGGTATCAGCAACGCACGACAGCTTGGCGGCTATGTAAATACCGAGGGCAGAAAGATAAAGCAAAACGTTCTTATAAGAACGGGTGCCCCGGGCGCAGGCACCGAAAACGATCTGAAACTTCTCTCCGAAAAATACCACGTTTCCGATATGGTGGATCTCAGGACCGAAGGTGAAGTTGCCGCGGTACCCGAACCCACGGTTGAGGGCGCTACCAACCACAGCCTGCCGCTTAATATCTCGGGCAATATGCGCGAACTTGCCACCGAAGAATTTATCGAGGCATACAAAAAGGCTATCGCAAGCGGCGATGCGGCACAGAACAAGCTTCTTATCGCGCAAAACGGAATGTCGCCCACACCACAGATGTACAGCTACTTCCTCGGTGACGAATATGCAAAATACTGCAAGGAATTTTTCGATATACTGCTTAACAAGCCCGAAGGTTCTTCCGTACTTTTCCACTGCTCGCAGGGCAAGGACAGGACGGGTGTCAGCTCCGCACTTTTGCTGTATGCGATGGATTTTGACGATGATATCATAATGGCCGATTATATGCTGACCAACGAGGCAAATGCCAAAATTATCGCAGAAACCGCCGAAAGTGTGAAAAAATACACCGACGACCCCGAACTTATCGAAAAGGTAAGGCTGATAGACGGCGTTTCACCCGAATTGCTGCAATCCGTAATTGATAAAATGAATGCACAGTACGGCAGCCCCAAGGGTTATCTTAAAACAAGACTGGGCCTTACCGATGATGATTTTGCAAAGCTTAAAGAAATTTATCTTGAACCTGCAGCGGAATAAAAACAGGGAGATTTTATTATATGATCGAAAAAATAAACGACGAAACAATAAAAATTTCGGGCAGGATAGACTCAAACAACGCAAAACAGTTTGAGGACGAACTGCTTGAAGCGGCATCGGCGGGCGAAAACATCACGCTTGATGCCGCCGAACTTGAATATATCTCAAGCGCGGGGCTTCGCGTTTTGCTTAAACTGAAAAAAAGCAAAAGCGGCTCTGTCGGCGTAGTAAACGTTTCACCCGAAATATACGATATTTTCAGCGTTACGGGCTTTGATAACATACTTGATGTTAAAAAAGCGCTAAGGGAGATAGACGTAACGGGCTGCGAAATAATCGGCCAGGGCGGCAACGGTACGGTTTACAGGCTTGACGATGATAAAATAGTCAAGCTGTACCGCCCGACCGTAAAACTTGAACAGATAGAACGCGAAAGACAGTTTGCCAAAAACGCACTTATAGGCGGTATACCCTGCGTTATCGCGTATGATGTCGTAAAATGCGGCGACCGATACGGCATTGTTTTTGAGATGCTCAAATCCGATACTCTCGGCCACGCAATGAAAAACGACCCCGACCGTTTTGATGAATATATGGATAAATATGTTGCACTCGCCAAGGAACTGCACAGCACAAACCTTGACCCAAAGGCATTCACATCCATAAAAACGGTTTTGCACGGCCGTGTGCCCAAGCTTGCACGCTGGTGCTCGGAGGAAGAACTGCGGCTTATTGACAGCCTTATCGATGAACTGCCAGATGAAACTACCCTTATACACGGCGATCTCCATCCGGGAAACATAATGATACAAGACGACGAATTGGTGCTTATCGATATGCCCGAGGTAACTGTCGGCCCCAAAATATGGGACCTTGCAGGCACATACAGGGACCTTATCCAGGCATTGCAGGCCCCGAGTCCCGAGGTAATAAAACTGCTTGAACTATCCACGGGTATACCAAAAGATATGCTGGTAAAAACGGGACACGAATTTTTCAAACGCTACACGGGCATTACCGACGAAAGCGAGTTGGAGACATTTTTCAAGAAACTGGACCTTGTTTACGCATTCAATGTGGTGCTTATAGTCGGCACGGGCAGCGCACGGGCCGAGGAAAGGGCAGTGCCGATAATGGACCACCTTTTAAGAGGAACCATTATCCCCAACGAACAGGCATTAAGATATATTCTGAAAAGCGATTTTTAACAAACTTTGATTTACGGATAAAATATTATAAAATAGTAAAAGCCGCTTATTCAGCGGCTTTTCTGTTAAGCTGATAACGGGAGTCGAACCCGTGACCTCATCACTACCAATCGAGTCGGGCTAAAAATCGCATTTTGCAATATCTCTTGAAATGCCGTTAAATAAGCTGTTTTTCGTGAAATGCTTGTAAATGATTTTTCGTCTTTTTTTGTGATTTTTTGTGCTTTTGGTAGTCAAATGGTAGTCAAAATTTCAAGAGCATCTAAGGAAACACTGATTTAAGGTCGAAAAAATAAAATTTACAAAAATTATGGGCAGTGCCGAAACGCGCGACAAGCGCGTACAGGCTTTTATGGTTGAGGCTGCACGGCGTAGCCGCCGTTTCGCCCTTTCACATTCGCCTAAAACCGCTTTTCAAGCGGTTTATACGGCTGGTTCGTTATAATTTTTGCCGCTAAAGCTAAATTTTATTTTTTCTTTTTGAATTAATTAGTGTTTCCCTAACCTGTTTTTGCGCTGTTTTGACCTCATTATTTTTATGAAATAAGTTATCCAATGTGTTAGCACAAACCTCGTCCTGCTTTTTCAAGCTATGGCAATATATGTTCAAAGTTGTGCTTGCTTGAGAATGTCCTAATCTTGCTGAAACTGTCTTGATATCTGCGCTTGCTGAAATAAGCAGGGTAGCCGAAGTGTGTAAGTACGCACTTGTATGAAACTACAAGGGAAAACAAAGCACACATAAAATAACAATGCCGCCAATCCCGAAAAGGAAAGGCGGCATTTATATAGTAGAATATTATAAATTGTTCAGTTCATTTTCGATGTCCTCGATAGTAGGCATTGATTTTTGTATCTCATCGGGCAGGGATTTATCCGGTTGATATTCCGATATTCCTATCGGTTGATTTGTGCTTTCAAGGGCCCATTGTGCAAATACATTACTTTTTGTCTTGCATATCAGCAAACCGATAGTGTCGTTATCGTTATCGGATTTTAACAAGTGATTTACGCCGACAATATATGTGCCGAGCTGTCCCGGATCTCCGGGCTTAAATTCCGTGATTTTTATTTCTATCACGACATAGCAATGCAGCTTTATGTTGTAAAAAAGCATATCAATATATTCGTCTGTGTTTTCAACCGAAAGGCGATATTCTCTGCCGACAAAGCCATACTCTGAAACTGCTCCTTTTCCGCTTCTGAAATAAGACAATCACGGGTTTGTGGAATAAACCAATATGAATGTTCTGTGGAAGTCTCGGTTTTTGCATCATTTTCCGTTACTGCTGAGCTGCTTTCAATTTTCATAGCAGGCTTCCGTACCTTCTCTGACATATTCCTGTTTTGGATGTGTAGTTTTTTCCAACAAGTTACAATACCTATTACAGTAAGTAAAATTCTAAAAATCAGGAAGCCGCGTTTTTTAAATTATCAATTTGTCGGAATAGAGATTTCGGCAAGCCCCGCAAATAATCTTCCTTTAGAGCGGATGTCTCGCTTCGCTCGCATACATTCAACCGCAAAGATAGATGCGGACAATTGCGAAGCAATTGGCTTTTGGCTATGCCAAAAGTTGTGAGCTCACAGGAAGAAACATTTGCGTTTTTGCCGCGAAAGGATATTTCTTGCGGTGCTTTTCTAATAGTGCAAATAAAAAAATTTGCGCCGTAAACAGCATTATAACAAACGAAACGCAGGCATAAATGTAGTCAGGCAAAAACGCAAATGTTTTTCGACGTCAGCGTATGCTTGACATCCGCTGTAAGCCGAAATTATTTGCGGGTATGCCGAAATCCCTACCGGAATTTCGGCGGCAGAGGTTGAGCCTGTACGCTTGTTTTAATTGCTAAAGCAATTAAAATCCCGAAGGGATGGCATCAATTTTGAAAAAATTGATAGCCACAATGTCGCGCGTTTCGGCTACGCTTGCCGAATTATTCAACGTATCGCAGGAGTATTATATTAATATTGATTTACTTGTGTTAAGCAACAGCTTGTTAAACGCAGGCTCCCCGCCAAATAGAAATTTGAAAATCTCACATCACAAAGAATTATTTACCGCATTTCAAGCAATGATCACGCAAAAAACAGGGAAACCCGGCTTTGAAGTTTCGCCGCCGCACGGATAATACAAAAAGAATGTTATATGGTATCAAATTACGAATTTTCAATTTACACACAGCCTTGTATGTGTTATAATCAAGGTAAAAGAGCAAAAAAGACAAAGAGGGGTACAATGACAAAGAAAATAAGCGTGCTGTGGTTTTTTATACACTTTGCGCTTGAGGTTATATGCTTTCAGTTTTATACACAGTTTTTTGCAAGCCTTGAAATTGCGGCATTAATGGCGCTTTTATATGATATACTTGCATTTTTTCCGCAGTTTTTTGTTGGCGGTCTGGCCGAAAAACTGCCGCGGCTGCCGATTGGTATGCTTGGCGCCGCAATGGTGCTTTTGGGCGGGCTGGGCGCGTTTTTTGATATCGGCATTATTCGTATGACGGGGTTTTTTATACTTTCCGTCGGAAACGCCTTTGTCCATGTCGGGGGCGCAAAGGCCACGCTCTTTACCTGCGGCGATAAAATTGCGCCAAGCGCGGTATTTGTTTCGGGCGGCTCGTTCGGCATAATCACGGGCAAGCTGTTGGGCGGCGGCGATAAACCGTTTGCGATAGGTTTTTTAATTATGCTTATCGGCAGTATTTTGATATATTTTGCCGACAGGCTTTGCAGTAAAGCCAAAACCGCCTATCCTACCATAAAAATGGCGGACAGGCGCAAAAATACAAGCGTTATTATTTTACTTGCCTTTTTTGTGGTAAGTGTGCGCGGGCTTATGAGCTACAGCATCCCTACGGGCTGGAACAAAAGCGCGCTGCAAAGCATCTGCCTTTTTGCAATGATGGGCATTGGCAAGGGGCTTGGCGGTATTCTTTCCGATAAAGTCGGCGCAAAGAAAACGGCGCTTGTTTCTACTGCGCTTTCGCTGCCGTTTTTAATGCTTGGCGGCAATATAATGTGGGTGTCCCTTATAGGCGTTGCGCTGTTTTCAATGACTATGGCATCAACGCTTGGGATCTTGGTCTCGGCCGCGCCAAGGCATCCGCTTATGGCCTACGGCATTACCACAACGGGGCTTTTGGTCGGCACTATACCCGCCTTTTACCCCGCCGTAAACAGATTTATTTCAAATATCGGCTTTTTGGCTGTATTAACTGTAGTATGCTTCGCGGCGCTTTATTATATAATGGCGCCCGATAAAATAAAAAAATAAGAAAGGATGATAATTATGTTTATCAGCAAATTACTTGATGTTATTTATATCCCGCCCGAGCCGCAGACCGCTGCGCAGATATCCGACCCCGTGTCCATAAGCGGCGGTTCGTCCATTATCCAGATAGCGGCAGCCGTAGTTATGGCAGTTTTCCTTGCGGCAGCGCTTATTTCCGCGGCAGTTTACGTTTCAAAGCACAGCAAGCCAAAGCAGGAGGTTTAAGCAATGCATTATTATTTTCTTAACCCCGTTGCGGCACCCGAGACCGACTTTGTTTCGGCCGGGCTGGTGTTTTTGGGTGTGATTTTTCTTATCGCCGCGATAGTTTCGGTAATATTTTTTGCATTAAGACAGGCAAACGACCATTACGAAAAAAAGGCACAGCAGTTAAACGAAAATTTGGACGACAATAACAAAAATGAAAACTGATCTTATCCTTACGGGCCTTACCTCTATGTCGGCGGCATTGATGCTGACCTGGGTAGTGGAGGGCATAATTACGCTTATTTACGCAAAAGAGAAAAAATATTTGCTTTTCAGTATATGGGTAAACGCAATTACAAACCCTCTGCTTAATGCATTGGGTATATTTGTGTTTTACCGCCTTTGGGGGCAGACTGCGTGGATAATATATGTCGCAATAGGCGAGATAATAGTGCTTTTTGCCGAGGCCAAGCTGTATGACGCCTTTGACCGCCTGTCGGGCGATGTACTTAAAAGCAAAATGTGGTATTTTATGCTGTCGGCAATAACAAATTTGCTCTCGTTTTCGGCGGGGATAGTTTTGTATAAGCTGATATGACGCCACATAATTTTATGAAAGGAACACAATATAATATAATGAAAAAAATAATATTTACGGTATTTTTACTTTTATTTATGCAGATGTACGCTGTTTTTGCGTACTGCGCCGAATACAAGGACATACCCGTTTCCGGATTTACGGTGTCAAATTTATCACCCAATGTGGAAACCGACTTTGACTTTACCGATTGGCAGTATAACGAATGGGAGGACTGCCGTTATATCTACCTGCCATCGACCGCCGACAGGAGCAAGCTGACGATAACCTATTCCGCCGACGGGGAAATCGCCTTAAACGGCACTAAAATAGTTTCGGGAGAGACTACCTCCGTTTTGGCCTCGGCAAATGAATTTGATATCACCGCGGGCGGCCGAAATTGCGGAAAGCTAAAGGTAATGCAGTCAAATTTGGGCTGTATTTATCTGCATACGGCAACGGGCGGTCTTGACTGGCTGGACGCTCACGAGGGCGGCAACGAAACGGGCTCCGCGCTTATGCTTAATGCAAAGGGCGGCACAGAATATTCGGGCGAACTTGAAAAGCTGACCTCACACGGCAATTCGTCCTGGGGCTACAGCAAGAAAAAGCCCTATAATTTCAAGCTTCCCAAAAAGAGCGACCTTTACGGTATGGGCAAGGCAAAAAAATGGATGCTTATTGCAAACTACCTTGACCATTCAATGCTTAGAAATTATTTTACAATGGAATTGAGCCGCAAGGTCGGTATGGAATATGTTATCGACTCGACCTTTGTCGATTTGTATGCCGACGGCAGCTACCGCGGCACATATCAGCTTTGCGAGCGCATACAGGTGCAAAAGAACCGTCTTGATATCCGCGACCTTGAAGAGGTGACCGAAAAGCTGAACGAAAAGGCGCTTGAGGAATACCCCCGTGTTATGGTGGGCGCGAACAATATAAACGACTGCAAGGTAAACTGCTATAAATATTTTGATATCCCAAATCAGCCTGCGGATATCACGGGCGGCTATCTTTTGCAGTTTCAGCAATGGAACAGATTTCATTACAAGGCAGACAGCGGCTTTGTGACCTCGCGCGGACAGGTGGTGCAGATAGACAGCCCCGAATGCGCAAGCAAGGATCAGGTGTTGTATATACGAGGCTTTATGCAGGAGCTGGAGGATGCCATCTACTCCGATACGGGATATAACTCGCTTGGCAGGCATTACAGCGAATATATCGACGTGGATTCTTTTGCGGCGGCATATATCATCGAGGAGCTTTCAATGAATATTGATGCGGGTGCGACCAGCTTTTATATGTACAAGGATTCGGACAAAAACGGTGACGGAAAGCTGCGTTTTTGCCCCGTTTGGGATTATGACCTTTCCTACGGCACCTTTGGCAAGACCGCCAAAAATTCCGACGGCGATATAGCCTGGTCAAAAAGCGTTGACAATATTTTTGCCGCATATTTCCCCATAAACGGCTATGCGCCCGAAAACACGCCCGAAAGCGGTCTGCCAACCGAGGGCGTAAGCTGGCTTGGCAAAATGTATAAAAAGCCCGAATTTAAAAAGGTAATAGCAAAAGTATGGTTTGATAAATTTGAGGGCATTTTGGATAAGGAGCTGGAGGGCGAAAACCCGGGTATTTTTGATTACGCAAGGGCAATACAGCCGTCGGCCGAAATGAGCAACGCTCGCTGGCATACCTACGGCGGCGCGGAATACTGCGTTTTTGGCGACAAAAGCGGCAAGGACTTTATGGAATCGGTAGATATACTGCGCGATTACGCACAAAAGCGCAAGGTGTATTTAAGCACGGTCTGGGCGGAGAACTACGAGCAGTTTACGCCGACCTACGGCGATGTGGACTGCGACAGGGCGGTAACTGCAAGCGATGCGGCATTTGTAATGCAAAAAACACTTGCGGAAAATGTTGAACTGCCTATAGAAAGCGTGACCGGGGACTGGATGAAATTTGCGGATGTAAGCAAGGACGGAAGCCTTGCCGCAGACGATGCGGTGTTTATACTTCAAAAGGCGCTGAACGAGTCGTATACAATGCCCGCAGAAAAAGAGTAGATATATGTACGAGATTTTTAATTACAAATTTGCACCCGTGGAGGTATTTGACCGCAGGGTGGGAGAAGCCAATATACGCATTATGGGTGTGGGTGACGGGCATCAGTCCGCCACCTTTACCGCGCCCGAAAAACGGTTTGATATGATGTTTGCGTATATGTTCAGCTTTGACGACGTCGTAAAAAACACAGAGGACTGCAAAAACGTGCTTTTAATGGGCGGGGGCGGCTTTTCCTACCCAAAGTATTTTTTAAGCGCCTATCCCGATAAAAAAATGGATGTTCTGGAGCTTTACAAGGAGCTTTACGACCTTTCGATAAAATATTTTTATCTGGACGAGGCAATTCAAAAATTCGACCCCGCGGGCGAACGCCTTAATGTTGTATTTGGCGATGCCTATAAATACCTAAAAAAAACGGATAAAAAATATGATGTTATACTTAACGACACCTATAACGGCGATAAGGTGCCCCGTGCTATGTACGCCCACCGCACAATAAAGGATATAGCGGCGCGGCTTACCCCAAACGGCGTTTATGCGGTAAATGTTTTTTGTATGGGAAACGATTTGACAAAACGCGGCGCGGCGATGAAAAACGCACTTGATAGGTACTTTTGCGAGACAGAGGTAATTATGGATAAAATAAACGAGGTCTCAAAGGTGGTAAGAAACTGCGTTGTTGTAGGAAAAAGACCAAGAGAATAAAGGGCAAACGGTAATGCGGGGACGGCTTTGCGTTACCTCCCTGATAGATTTTTTTAATATATAGTAGAACTTTTCCATACGGCAGCGGGGCGTTGTTGCGGCCGAAGCATCGGAACGACACACAGGTCGTTCCCTACAAAACGGTGATGTATGGAATATTTACGGTAATGTATTGGATCATTTACGGTGATGTGTCGAATTATTCGTTGTAGGGACGGACCTGTGTGTCCGTCCGTTCAATATCTTCGGCAAAAGTTGTCGGTCACCAAAACGCGGCAATGCAAATCCGTCCCTGTGCTGCCTTAAACAGGGTAATCTTGAAATATAGAAGTATCTTCCGGCAACTTATCAACATACCCCATATTTTTTAAATAATTAATATACTGAATTTTTAAAGCCACGGGAAATGGCATGTCTGGATGAGGACTTTTATTGTATTCACTTTTATCAACAGTTATCCACTCTCCCTCACATTCCAAAGGAGCATCATATAGACTTTTTCTTTTAAAATATCGTAGTGAACCATCGGGCATAATTGTCGAATTTACAACCATAGGCATATCTATGGGTAAATCAACTTTTACGTTGCCTATGACCTTCCAATGTCCGCTTTTTATCTTTTGACCAAATGCCCACTGTATAAGTGAAGGATTGTTTTTTACTATTTCCTCATAATTTATTTCATCTTCGTATGAAAGCGGCATAGCAAATAATTCAAACAGTACAACTGTACCTCTGCGCAATTTGTTTAATACCCTTGCAATACCGAATTTATTATCTAACATCGGTATTAAAATTATATCTCCGATTTTAAATTTTACCATTATACACCTCAATTGGGAATAGGGGCTGTGTTACCGAAAGCCAAGACAAAAACAAAGCCAAATCAGCACGGTAACGCGGAACCGTCCCCGCGTTACCTTATCCCTGTAAGTGCGTTTTTTCGGTTAAAAATAGATTTCTTACTTCTTTTCGCCTGCTTCTTTTGTGAACTCGCTCCAGTTTCCGTCAAAATTGACATAAAGCTTTTCGCCCTCTATGGTATATTCATATGAGGTCTCGTTATCAATGCGTATGTCCGTACTGCTCCATATACCCTTAATTTCGTCCTGTATGGACATAACGGCGGTATGATCTTTGTTGAGCGTAACGGTATAGGTGACCTCTATATCTTCGCCGCCCATTTCTTCAGTAAAGGTCTGGCTGTAAACGCCGGGAACATATTCAAATTCTTTCTGCGGCTGATAATTTTCAAAATCTATGGAATCAATAATATTGGCCATTGTATCGCTGACTGTATAATCCTCATCGTCGGAATCTGCATTTGTATGAGAAATACCCTCGACAAGAATAACACCGTCATTATATTCTGCCGCAATAAAGCTTTCATTCAGACCCGAACCGTCTTCGGATATAAGGTTTCTGAAATATGCCCAGTTTTCACCTGCGAAATATCCCTCGGTACGAACGGTCTTTTCATCATCCCAGTCGGCTGTGACCTCACCAAGCACTTCCTGTGGCATCTTATCTTTGATATAGCTTATTGTTAGCATATTTGTGCCTGCACTCTCGCCGGTGTAGACAAAACTTACACCGTCATCGCCTTCATTCACATTTACAAGCGCACTGTTGTATTTTACTGTCCAACCGTCCTTGCTCTTGTATGTTTCTTCTTTGACTTCCGGTGTAGCTGCCGTATCGGTCGTGCCGATAATAACAGTCTTTGTTTCGCTGTTCCAGTCAACCGTACAGGCGAAACTTTCGGATATTGCTCTTAAAGGCACCATAGTTCTGTTGTTGACTATCTGTGCGGGAGAATCAAGCTTTATCTCACTACCGTTGTCTGTCATAATTTTTTCGCCTATTGCAAGTTTAAGCGTACTGTCTGCCTTTTCAACTGTAACTGTTTTTGTTTCGGCATCCCAATCGACCTTTGCTCCGAGTTCTTCGGAAATAACACGCAGCGGCACAATAGTACGTCCCTCTGCCGTTATCTGCGGTTCTGTGTCGGTCACAACGGTGTTGCCGTCGATAACTATGCTTACTTCGCCTGCGTGAGCGCAGACGGACATAAGGCTTACCGCCGTAATGATACCTGCTGCAAAAATAAGTTTTCTTTTCATAATTACGTCACCTTTCTTTTGGCTTACCTGCCCCGTTTTTTAGTCCTTAAACTTAATGTTATTTTACTATACCTTTACTTAAATTTCAATCATTAATTTACCGCCTAAAAACACAAAACCACAAAAGCTAAACTATATCTCTAAAATATGCATTATTTTATAGTAAACGACATTTAAAAATGTCCTTTACTATAACCCTGCGGGGCATGCACACGACTGCGTACAAGGAATAAAGCCGCTTTGCGGCTCGCAGTCGGCGCAAGTAAACGCCCAAAGTCCAAAGACTTTTGTCGTTTACTATATAAATTCTACACCCTATTTTATGCATAAATCTTGTAGTCGGCTTTTGGGCCGCTTATGGCATCACATATCTTCTTGATGATATGGCATACAAGGCTTACCGTAGGAAACGCTGCCCTTGTAATTATCCTGTCAGATTTGCCGAAATTACAAATGGGGATAAATGCGTTCTTGTTGTATATAATGTTGATGATAAGTGGTAACACAGGGACGGTTCTGCGTTACCTCTCCTTACTTTTCCTTTATTTCGGGCAGGCGCTTATAATAACCCTCCAGCCTATAAATGGGCATACCCATAGAGCTGAAGCGTTCCTCATACTCGGTCATAATATTGCCCTCAAAGTCGCTGTTATGCAGGTCAAGGCTGATATTATGCAGTCTCCAGCCTTTATCGGCAATTTCGTTAAGGCTGAATTCAAACAGCACCTTATTATCGGTCTTCATAAACAGCTCGCCGCCGTTTTCGCCGAAAAGACCCTCGTAAATATTAAGAAAATTTTTATGGGTAAGTCTGCGCTTTGCCCATTTTCTTTTACGGTGCCAAGGGTCGGCAAAATTGGTGTATATGCGCGATATCTCGCCGGGCTCAAAAACCTCGGCAAGGTTTGCGACATCGGCAATAAAAAATGCGATATTCGTGTCGGTCTCGGCAAGACGGCTTTTTTTAAGTGCGGTAACTATTATCTGCGGCTCACGTTCTATGCCGATATAGTTTATATCAGGGTTTGCCTTGCTCATAGCCGATAAAAACTGACCCTTGCCGCAGCCTATCTCTATATGTATGGGGTTGTCGTTGCCGAAAAACTCGTGCCAATGTCCCTTGTTTTCGGACGGCTCCTTAACTATTGCCCTGTTGGACGCCATTTCGTCCTCAAACCAGTTTTTCTTTCGTATTCTCATAACTGCTCCTTTTATTTTTCACATTTAAGTATTGCATAATCATTCCCGCCGTGCCGTTCAAACATTCTGAACCCCTGTGCGGCGCCCGCAAAGCGCTCGTTTTGCATACAGGGGACGGCAAGAAAGCAAAATTTTTCATCCTCGCGGTACAAAAGATGCTTAAATTTATTAAATTCGGCGGTAACAAAGGGGTTTTTGGCATATTTCCAAAGCCTTTTGCTGCCCGCGACCTCCTTTGGGGTTATGCGCTGCCAGCCGTCAATATCCTCTGCGACCTCGGGGGTCTCCGCCTGCTCCGCCGTTTCTTCGCCGCCGTGCAGGCTGTTGTCCAGCTCCTTTACAAGGCCTTTTACCCTGTCCTTAAATTCCTCGTCGGTTATAGGCTCTTCCTTTGCCATACTGCCCTTTTGCAGCAAAGCCCGCCAGTCTGTCGGCTTACCCGTAAAGCCCTCGGCACAGCTTGCCATAGACTCGTCGGTAAGCGCAATACCGCAGACATTTTCAAGCCCGCAGGACGGCATAATGCCCCGAAGCTCCAGCACGCCCGTGTTTTGCGGATAAAGTGTTTTGGGATAGACAACAGCCTTTTCCCCGTCAAATATCCATAAATTAAGCGGCCGCCTTTCAAGCCCCTTTAATGCAAGCGTAACTCGCAGACTGCCGTTTGGCAAAAGCTCGCAAAGACATCGTCCGCCGCCGCCCGTGCTTGTTTTTACGGGTATAATAAAGCGTTTGTATTTGTTTGGCATAAAATTTCTCCAAAATATTTTAGTAAATTTTATGCCCGATAATGCCTGATTATTAATAATTCCCACGTCCCGCCCTCGTTTTAAAGTCAATGTCCGGTAATAACTGATACACACTAACGATACACCTGTACGCTGTCTCGGCTTACGCATTAAATTTTTTGTCCGCCGCAAGACTCCCCAATGTGATCAGATCGTATTTTGAGTAGGAAGACCGTTCTCGCTCCTAAGAGATAACATTCGCCCAATAAAACTACAAACCTACGGAAACACTGATTAAATAAAAAGGCAAAATTATTTTTGTTATCCTATTAATCAGTGTTTCCAAAAATATTTTATTTTTCTATAAGCTCGGTAAGCCAGTTAGCCTGCTGCAAGGCATTGTCAAGCTCACGCACTTTTTTTGCGCTGTCATCGGCTTTTTTCTGGATAGTTGGCACATCCACCGCAGGCTCTATTTTTATTTCGGAATAACGTGTCCTATCTATCCTTGCCCCCGCCTCGTTTACAAACTGACGGTAGGAGGTCACTCTGACTATCTCGGCATCCTTTTCGGCTATCATATCGGTCAAGGTTCTGCCGTCTATAAGGGTTGAATTGTTTGTTTTGTTTATTGCCGACATTAAATAACGAAGTCTGTCAATGCACTGATCCAGCTCCGCCATAAGTGCGTTGGGGTCCTCGTTAGGCTTTTCCTTCTCCTGTACAAGACAGTTTTGCTTTATACGCCTTGTAAGTTCGTTTATTTTACGGTTAAGGTCAGCTCTTTCCTGTAATGCTTCTGCAAGTTTCATGCTTTGTTCAGCTCCTTTTCAAATACCTCTGTTATTTTTGCGTAATCCTCAAGTGTCAGCGCCTCGCCGCGCACCTTTTCGTCATAACCCGCTTGGTTTATAAGCGCGGTCAGCTGTTCCTTTGACATATCCCAGCCGCCCGCGTTGAAAAAGCAGTTTAAAAGCGTTTTTCTGCGCTGGCTGAACGCCGTTTTTATAATATGGAACAAAAGCTCCCTGTCGTTTACATCCACCGCAGGCCTTTCAAGCGTTTTAAGCCTTATTACCGCCGAATCTACATTGGGGCGCGGCATAAAGCAGTTTTGCGGCACATTTGCCACAAGATAGGGCTCGCAGTAGTACTGCGTCACAAGCGACAGCGAGCCGTAATCCTTGCTTTTTGGCTGTGCCTGCATACGGTAGGCAACTTCCTTTTGTATCATTACGGTAATGCTTTCCACGGGCAGATTTTTTTCAAGAATGTTCATAATGATCGGTGTGGTTATGTAATAAGGCAGGTTTGCCACCACCTTAAGCTTTTTGCCGCCGTTTTCTTCGGCAAGCTTTGCTATATCCACCTTTAAAATATCCTCGTTAATAAGCTCTATATTGTCAAAATCCGATAAAAGCTCCTGCAAAATCGGGATAAGCGTTTTGTCTATCTCAACGGCTATGACCTTTTTGCAGTTTTTGGCAAGCGCCTGTGTAAGCGTGCCTATGCCGGGGCCAATCTCCAAAACGGTGTCCTCGGAGGTAAGCTGTGCCGATGCAACTATTTTGTCCAGCACGCGCTCGTCCACAAGAAAGTTTTGGCCGAAATTCTTTTTAAAAGCAAACTCGTAATTTTTAATAATTTGTTTTGTCTTATATGCAAGACTGGGTTCGCGCTCGGGCATATTACAGCAAGCCTCCGCGTTCCATTTCCGATATGCGCTGTTCGCCGACAGCGGCTATCTGCTTGAAGTCCTCTATAGTCTGTGCCATTCTGGGCAAAGCCTCGCGCTTGTAGCTTGAAATATCGTCAAGGGCGTTAAGGGTCTCCTCGAATGCGGATTTAAGCACCTCCACATTAAGTGTGCTCTCGCTTGCCTGCTCGTGAATGGCAACACCCTGCTGACGCAGCATTTTTGCGGTGGACTCTATCATTTGGTTTGTGGTCTTGTTAAGGGCATCCACCTTTTCAAGCACTATTTTTTGGTTGTAAAGCGCGCCCGCAACGGTAACCGCCGTCCTTAAGGCGGTAACGGTAACATTGTTTGCACGGTCTACGCTGCGGATAAGCTCCTTATTATTGCGTCTTAAAACCTCCATAGCTATAATGCCCTGCTGTGATACAACCTGTATCTGCTGGAAATCCTCGATACGCTGGCGCAGGGGGTAGAGTATCTCCTCCTCGATAAAGCGTATTTTTTCCTCGTCCTTGCCCTCGATGCGCGCTTGCTCGATACCGCTTGAAAGGCAGGCATCAAGCTTGGAGCCAAGCTCGATATTCTGCTGCATTTTCTTTGTTATCTCGCGCAGGCTTTTTTCTTCAAGCTCAAGGGTAACATTATCGTTTTCAAGGTTTTTCTTGCCCTTTGTAAGCGAATTTACAATAGTTGCTATCTCCGCATCGGCGGTCTTGAATTTTTCAAAATACATCCTTACGGGGTTAAAAAGCTTGCCCAAAACACCCGTTTTTGCAAAATCTATATGGCTGGGGTCAAGGTCCTTCATTTTAATGGTAAGCTCCGCAAGACCCTGGGCAACCTCGCCGTTTTCCGAGCCGGTTATCTGAAAGCTGTTTATGCGCTTTTGCAAAATTGCGTTTGTGCCCGCGCTCCTTTTCATATCCGCAAGACCGAATTGCTCGATAACATCGGTGTATTCCTTGCGCTGCTCAAAGGAGTCGATATCTATGCGCATTATCTGCTCGGCCTTTTCCTGTGCCGTGTCCTTAATGACCACCTGCTCCTGCTCGGTGGGCATTAAAAGCTGCTCTACCTCTTTTTTTACCGCTTCCTGTGTAGGTATTTCCAAATTAAAATCTCCCATAATGTTTCTCCTTTTTGATAGTTTTCCTTTATTTGTATATTTATTCCTCAAACGACAAACGAATCGTTTCGATATCAATTTGTTTGTTTTCGGGAAGTTCTTTGTTACGCTCCTCCAGAACCGTTAATATAAATTTATAAAAATCAGGTTCATCAAGTTCTTCCATTTTCGCCTTTATCGGTTCGACTGTTTTTGCTATATCGCAATCGGCGTCATACAGCGGCTCCGATATATCGGCAAAATATATTTGCCATATAAGGTCATTATACATATAATTAAAGATGTCCTCATAAGATTCTGCGTATATGCGGGCTTGCTCTTCACTTAAAACCGTGTTTTCGGTAAGGTTTGTTGTGTCTTCGTTAAAGAATACCTTCAGCGCGTCTGTTTTTCTGCCGTCCTCGACAAATTCTCCGTAATCTGTGTTTGAATTTTCCACCCCGGTCAGTTTGAAAATAATATTGTTTAAAAGCTCTATGCGCTTTGCTTTGTCTTTTTCGGCCACAAAGGCCTTTACACATTCCTTTAACGAATCATCTCTTAACATCGCCTGATGAAGGTCGTATGTTCTGCCATATCCCTTGAAATCGGGCAGGCTTTTTATTTCTTCCGTTTCCGGCAGGAAATCCGCTGCCACAGTAAACATTTTTTCGGTTTTTAAAAGCATAACGGATAAATATGATTTTTCTTTGTTTTGCTTATGAATAACGGCTGTCCCGACACTTTCCGAGTGGTCATTCAGAACTGTTTTTTCGGGTTTGATATCAACGGATATATATGCTATTTCCGCATCGGGCATTGATATAAGCCTGTCGTTTTCATCAAAAAAAGCGTTTTTATCAATATCATCCCAAATAAATAATTTATCAAATATTTCGTCGTCGGCAGACAGCTTGTTATCAAAATTGCTGTCGTACTTTTTCAGCAAATTCAGTATATCGGTGCCTTGCTCCGTTCTTAAATCGTTTCCGAGTATCTCCGTGCTGTTATCGATCACTGCGTTTTTGTTTTCATCAATAACAAATACCCCGGTCATTTCAGTAGGCCAAGCCGTTGATTCTCTGAAGCCGTCATTGTTATAGTCAAAATAAAGCATTTCCGACATATTATCCGTATAAAAAACCGGAATATTTCCGCTGTCATTGACCGCAATACAAATAGGCTCGAAGCCTTCATCGTGGATTTTGCCGTTTATATGATCGGCTGTTGCAACATCGGGCAATTCTCCTGTTATTCCGTTTAAACACCCCGAAAGACTTATATGCAAAAAAAGTATTCCAAGTATTGATATTAATTTTTTCATCCTTACCTTTATATCTTCATCAATATATTTAACAAGTGTATTATCATTCGACTTAATTTTTATCTTGTATGCTCTGCAGAAATTTTCGTCCGCATAAACGCCGAGGTCTATTACTATGAACTTTCCTTTTAAATTAAATTTCATAATTTTGGGAAAGGATAGTTGTTTTTATATATTAAGCGAATGATAAATTTCAATTTGGCGGGGTGATTTTGAGCGGACGGACACATAGGTCCGTCCCTACAACGAATAATCTGACATATCACCGTTTTGTAGGGAACGACCTATGTGTCGTTCCGCTGTTTCGTTTCACAATAACACCCCGTCAAATTGAAATTTTCAACCGTATCGCTCCATTAAATCTCTATTACATATTTGCATTGAACAGCTGCTTTAACTGATAAATAACATCATCGGTATTTGCGTTTATGCACACACCCTCGTTTATATCCGAAAGCTTTGAAAGTGCGTCTATATCCGCATTATAGCCTATTGTATACACGGGTACCGCAAGGCCGCTTACTATATCCTCTACCTCTTTAAGGCTGTAGCCGCGGTTTGTCTCGCCGTCCGAAAGCACAAATACCATAGGCTTTGCATTAGGCACCTCAACAAGCTTATCCTGTATCATTTTAAGTGCTACGCAAAGGCCGTCATAGGTCGCCGTACCGCCCGAGGCATCAAGCATTTCCACCGTGCCCTTAAAATAGGACTGCTGGTTTATATCAAACTCGGCTATCGGCAGGGCGATATCAACATCGTCATTATAGCAGACAAGACCGATATAATTGTTTGTATTGATATACTGCATAGAGTTTACAAGGCTGTCCTTTAAGGTATTGAGCGGCTCGCCAGCCATACTGCCCGAAACATCCGTTACAAACACACATACAACGGGCTGATTGTCCTTGTTTTCCTTATAAAGCTTCTGCGCTGCCATAAGGTCTGCGCCCGAATACTCGGGGAGCGCGGGGATATAGCCTATATCCTGGTTAAAGCCGTCCTTTTGCGCAAGCTGTGCGCCGTTTTGCTCGCAGAAATCCGCAAAGGCGGTAAGGATCTCCTTTTTAGTGGATGTTTCTATCATAGCCAGGGGATTTTTATGCGCATATCCAAAGGGGATAAAACGATAATTGCTGTTTAATTTGCTGTCGTTTACAAAAACCTGATATTCAAGCACAAAGGCATCAAAACTGCCTCGTTCGGATGCATTTCTCATCTGTCCCGTTGTCATAGCCACAAAGGGGACATTCTCCTGAAAGGCCTGAAAGCCCTTTATTGCCCTGTCGGAAAGGATATTTCCGCTGTCATAGCTGTCAAGCAGCGTAATAAGGAAATTCATACCCGTTGCAGATGTAAAGGGGTTTGTATAGCCGACCGTAATTTTTCCGTCTGCGGTAGCCTGTGCAAAGTTTTTGACATCGGCGCTGCCGTAGTCCTCCACAAGCGTTGAGTAGGTGGAGTTTGAGACCACGATGCCCGCATAGTTCATAACAAGGCTGTCGTCTATATCTACCGTAGGCACGCCCTTTGCATTAAGCATTTTAACGCTTAAATCCGACGAGGGCGAAATTGCATCGGGAACATATTTGCCCGAAGCGGGGTAGTCAACCTGTTGACCGCTTGAAACAGTTCTTAACCTTATTGAAACAGGTCTGCCGCCCACGCTTGCGCCCGAACGGTTAAATTTTTCCGCCATTTCGCGCAGATAGCCGTCCGTGCCCGAGCCTGTCTTTTCCGAGCTTGCAAAGATCTCGGCATAGTCGCCCGTTGTTTCCCTTACAACTATGGAATCGTCCTTTAATTCGGGCAGCTCCTGATAAAGGCTTTCCTCGCCCGAATAGCTTACCTGACCCTTAACAGGGGTCAGCTCGCCCGGCGCTATTTTCTTGTAATACTTTTCAAGCTTTTCCTGCGCCGCCTCTTTCGTAACCGTTTTTGTGGATTTGCCGACATTTCGCGTAAGCGCAACACCGCCGAATACCAGCACTATTACCGCTATTGCAATACCTATCATCGCACCTGTGTTATTTTTCTTTTTCATTTGCACTCCTCTTTTCTTATTTATAGTATTTAACTTCCTGCGTAAGCTTTTTTATCTCGTCAAGTATATCGTCGTTCGGCTCGCCCCTGCTGCCCAGCTCCACCGCAAGGGTATCAAGCTGTAAAATAAGCCTTTCGTTTGCCGTCACCACATTTTTTATGCTGTCCTCGTTAAGCTTGTACAAATTAAGCTGCTGCTTTTGGATATCGTCGGGAATGGTGTCCTTTTCAAAGTTTAAAAGGCGCTTATACTCGCCCTCGTCAAAAAACTGCATCTTCTGTGCGGCGCTTATAAGGTTGTCCGTAAGGCTTAAATTTGCCTCGTTTACTATGGCCGAATATTTGTCGTTTGACATTGAGTTTTTCTCGAACCTGCGGTCTATCTCCGTCTGAAGCCTTGTCATGGAACGTCCGAGCCTTTCTATCTGGTCAAGCACGGTCTGCGCCGTTTGGCCGAAATAGCTGCCGTTTTTATACATATCCAGTATCTTTGTCGCCTGCGAAAAGTCGCTTACATCAACATTTACGGGCATTTGCGGGCCCGACAAAAGCCTTGAATTTCCGCCGATAAAAACCGCCGCCAAAAACAGGCCTATAAGTATGCTCATACCCGCCTTGAATATGGACGGGTCGTTTGGGTACCATGCCAAAAGCCCGGGGGAGTAGGTAACTACCGCCGCAATAATAATTATTAAATTAAACCCTATTATTTTAACAAGTTTGTTTACCTTCATACACTCACCTTGTTTTACACATAATTTCACATAATAATTTTACTCTATCACGCCCGTTTTGTCAATGCCGATTGCATTTTAACATAATTTTTACATTTGTTTTTTAATAGTAATATACATTTGATAATTTTTGTGGTAAAATATAATAAGGCAAGTTTTTATACCAAAGGGGTGTGGATAATGATAATTAAAAACAGACTGCATCTTACCGCTTTTCAGATAATAATACTCGGCTTTTTTGCCTTGATAATGACCGGCGCCTTGCTTTTAATGCTGCCCGTGTCAACAAGGAGCGAGGGCGGCGCTTCGTTTGGCGATGCGCTTTTTACCGCAACATCGGCCGCCTGCGTTACGGGGCTGGTGGTGCGTGATACAGCGGTATACTGGTCGTTTTTTGGCAAGTGTGTTATACTTGTGTTGATACAGATAGGCGGTATGGGCATTATTACCGTTTATATTGCGGCAGCTGCGATATTTGAGCGAAAGATAGGCTTAAAGCAGCGCGCGGTCATGCAGGAGTCTGTGTCGGCGGCACATATCGGCGGCATTGTTAAATTTACATATTTTATTGCAAAAACCGTGCTTATCTGCGAGGGCCTCGGGACCCTGTTCCTGCTGCCGACCTTTATCGGCGAATACGGGCCGTTAAAGGGCATAGGCTATTCAATTTTTCATTCGGTATCGGCATTTTGCAACGCGGGCTTTGACCTTATGGGCGAAAAGGCCGAGTTTTCTTCAATGACCTCATACAGCGGGGCAATAACCGTTAATCTTACGCTTATGGCGCTTATTATAGTGGGCGGCCTGGGCTTTGGCACAATAGAGGATGTAATAAGAAACAAATATTCGTTTAAAAAATATCGTCTGCAAACAAAGCTGATACTTACAACCACCGCAGTATTGCTGATATTGCCGTTTTTATACTTTTTCTTCGGCGAATTCGGGGGATACCCCTTAAAGGAAAGAATACTGCTTTCGGCCTTTCAAACGGTCACACCGCGTACTGCGGGCTTTAATACCGCCGACTTTTCAAAAATAAGCGGCGGCGGCATACTGGTCACTATACTGCTTATGCTTATTGGCGGGGCAACGGGCTCAACTGCGGGCGGTATAAAGGTGACTACAATATCCGTGCTGACGGTCTCCGCGTTTTCCGTTTTTGTGCGCCGCAGGGATGCTTCGGCATTTAACAGACGCATAGCGGTGGAGATAATCTACAGCGCGGCTGCGGTGCTTTTTATTTATCTTTTATTGTTTGTTATATCGGCGCTGGTAATAAGCAAGGCGGACGGGCTGCCGATAGGAAGCTGCTTGTTTGAATCCGCATCGGCAATAGCGACCGTCGGCCTTACGCTTGGTATTACAACAAAGCTTGGCGCATTATCGCGCTGCATTATTATGTTTTTAATGTTTTTTGGCAGAGTGGGCGGCCTTACGCTTATTTTTGCCGCCGTATCAAAGCCCAACACGGCAAATGCCAAGCTTCCGCTTGAACCCGTGGGTGTGGGCTGATTATTAAAAGAGGTGAAATAATATGAAATCCGTATTGGTAGTGGGACTTGGACGTTTTGGTGTAAACACAATAAAAAAGCTTTACGAGCTTGGTCATCAGGTAATGGCGGTGGATGAAAAAGAGGATAATGTAAATGCCGTTTTGCCGTATGTGACGGATGCACTTATAGGAAATGCCGCAAACACGCAGTTTCTTCAAAATATAGGCATCAAAAATTTTGATTTGTGTATAGTTGCGATAGGCGATGATTTTCAAAATTCGCTGCAGGTGACCTCGCTTTTAAAGGAGCTGGGCGCGGCCTTTGTGGTATCACGGGCATCAAGCAAAGTACACGCAAAATTCCTTTTGCGCAACGGCGCCGACCAGATAATATATCCCGAAAAGCAGCTTGCCGAATGGACGGCGATACGCTACAGCTCCGACCATATTTTTGATTATATAGAGCTTGACAGCTCCTGTGCTATTTTCGAGATAGAGCCGCCCGAAAACTGGGTGGGCAAAAGCATAGTAGAGCTTGATATAAGGCGCAGGTATAACCTTAACATAGTGGGCATAAGGATAGACGGCCGCGTAATGATAGAGATAAACCCAGATATGCAGCTTAAAGCAAATGACAGGCTGCTTGTTGCGGGCAGTATAAAATCAATTAAAAAATGTTTTAAATAAAAAAACGGGTCAAAGCATCGGAACATTAATTTCCTTTGCCTTGACCCTTTTTGCTTTAATACAGTCCTTTATTTAACTGCGTTTTCAACAACAGCCCTTGCTGCCTCGAGTGCCTCTTTTATCTTGCTTGCATCCTTGCCGCCTGCCTGTGCCATATTGGGACGTCCGCCGCCGCCGCCACCGCAGATCGTGGCAGCCGCCTTAACTATATCGCCTGCCTTTACGCCAAGCTTAACAGCCGCATCGGTACACATAGCAACAAAGCTTACCTTGCTGCCCTCGCCCGAGGCAAGAAGAATGACAGCCGCCTCGTTTATAAGCTTGTCCTTGAGCTTGTCGCCCATATTTCTGAGGTCGTTCATTTCAAGACCCTTTACATTGCCCGCAATAAAGGAAATGCCGTTGATATCGATTTTTGTATTAAGGATATCATCTGCCGCGCCGCCGCTCATTTTAGCCTTTAACGCCTCTACCTCTTTTGCAAGGCGCTTGTTTTCCTCAAGGATAGCCGCAATACGCTGGCCTACATTGTTCTGTGCGGCCTTTACCATACTTGAAAGCTCGTGAAGCATAGCGTCACGCTCTTCAAAGTATCTTAAAGCGCCCTCGCCCGTAACGGCCTCGATACGTCTTACGCCCGCTGCAACACCGCTTTCGGAGATTATCTTAAACATACCTGCCTCTGCGGAGTTTTTAAGGTGAGTACCGCCGCAGAATTCTATTGAATAGCCGCCTACATTTACTACCCTTACCGTGTCGCCGTACTTTTCGCCGAAAAGTGCTGTCGCGCCACTCTTTTTAGCCTCTTCTATAGGCATTTCCTTAACGACTACATCAAGTGCATCCAAAAGCTTTTCGTTTACCTCTTTTTCGACCTTGGCAAGAACTTCCTTGTCAACTGCCTCAAAATGCGTAAAGTCAAAACGAAGTCTGCTGTCGCTTACATAGGAGCCCGCCTGTTCTACATGGCTGCCCAGATTTTCCCTTAAAACCGCCTGTAAAATATGTGTTGCGGTATGGTTTCTTGCAATAGCCTTTCTGCGCTTTGTGTCAATGGCAAGCTTAACAGTATCGCCAACGGCAATTTCACCGCTTATTACCTTACCCGTGTGGATAAACTTGTTGCCGCCGAACTTTGTACAGTCCTCAATTTCAATTTTGCATTTATCGCTTGTTATAACGCCCTTGTCGCCTACCTGACCGCCCATTTCGGCATAGAACGGTGTCTTGTCAACTATAACGGCAACATCCGCGCCCTCGGAAACCTTATCGCAAACGGCATTTCCGCTTACGAGTGCAAGCACCTTGCCGTCAAATTCGTTATTGTCATAGCCCACAAATTCCGTTGCCATTTCTGCGGGAAGCTGATGGAATACAGTCTCCTCTGCGCCCATATAGGTATCTGTTTCACGAGCCTCTCTTGCGCGTACACGCTGCTTTTCCATTTCTGCCCTGAAGGCCTCCTCGTCTACCTCGATACCCTTTTCGGCAAGTATCTCCTGCATAAGATCAAGCGGGAAGCCGTAGGTGTCGTAAAGCTTAAAGCTGTCTGCGCCTTTAAGTACGTTTTCGCCCTTGCTTGCCTTGATCTCGTCTATTTTCTGTGCAAGCATCGCCATACCCGTATCGAGAGTTTCGTGGAAACGCTCCTCCTCAACGGTAAGCATTTTCTTGATGTAATCGCGCTTTTCCTTTAACTCGGGATAAGCATCGCCGCTGTTTTCAATAACTACATCGGCAACTTCCGCAATAAATTTTCTGTCTATGCCAAGCAGTTTGCCGTGACGCACGGCGCGTCTTAAAAGACGGCGCAGAACATAGCCGCGGCCCTCGTTTGAGAACATAACGCCGTCGGATGTCATAAAGGTAACGGAACGAACGTGGTCGGTGATAACGCGGATAGAAACGTCAAATTTATGCTCCTTGCCGTATTCCTTGCCCGATATCTCGCATACCTTATCGCGGATAGCCTTTACGGTATCAACATCAAAAATAGAGTTTACGCCCTGCATAACGGTGGCAAGACGTTCAAGACCCATACCCGTATCGATATTGGGGTGGTCAAGGTTTGAATAGCTGCCGTCGTCCTCCTTGCAGAACTGCGTGAAAACCAGGTTCCAGACCTCCATATAGCGGTCGCAGTCGCAGCCTACCGTACAGCCGGGCTTGCCGCAGCCGTATTCGGGGCCTTTGTCGTAGTATATCTCCGAGCAGGGGCCGCAGGGGCCTACACCGTGCTCCCAGAAGTTATCCTCCTTGCCCATTCTGAAAATTCTGTCCTCGGCAAGGCCTATCTTGTTGTGCCAGATATCAAAGGCCTCGTCGTCGTCCTGATAGATAGAAACATACAGCTTGTCCTCGGGCAGTTTAATGACCTTTGTAAAAAATTCCCAAGCCCATTCGATAGCCTCGTTTTTGAAGTAATCGCCAAACGAGAAGTTGCCCAGCATTTCAAAAAACGTACCGTGGCGCGCTGTCTTGCCGACATTTTCAATATCGCCCGTTCTGATACATTTCTGGCAGGTGGTGACACGCTTGCGCGGCGGTACCTGCTGGCCTGTGAAAAACGGCTTTAAGGGTGCCATACCCGAGTTGATAAGCAGCAGGCTCTTGTCGTTGTGCGGGATAAGAGATGCGCTTGCCAGTCTTAAGTGCTGTTTTGTTTCAAAAAATGATAAATACTTTTCGCGTATTTCGTTTACGCCCATATATTGCATAAAAATTTCCTCCTATTAATTATCTTATTCATTAAAACAGCCCCTGTCACCGATGTAAATACATCAACAACAGGGGCGAATTATCGCGGTACCACCCTGATTCCGGGTGATAAATAAAAACCCGATCTCATTTTTGCCTTAACGCGGCATACGCATACGTTTTTGCAAGATAGCTTCAACTGCCGCCCCGCCGGCCGCTCGCACCAACCGCGGTCTCTCTGTGGGTCAAGGACGATAGTCTACTTATTCTCCCGTATGATCTTTTATAAAATTATATTACTTTTGTTCGGGTGTATACTCGCCGTCCTTGATGATAGCAACAAGTGCGTCCTTGTTAGGCTCGCCGCTTGCATCAAATGTCATACTGCCCGTAACGCCGTCAACGGTTATCTGTGTCATAGCTGCAACAAGTGCCTCGTTTGATGTGTCGCCGTTTGTCTGCTCAAGTGCCTTTGCCATAGCGTAAACGCCGTCATAGCCGTCTGCCGCGAACTGGTCGGGAGCTGCACCGAACTTTTCGGTATACTTATCAACAAAGCTCTTTACCTTTTCATCCTCGCTTGTTGCAACGAAAGGTGTTAAGAATACAGCGCCGTCAATTTTGGATGTGTCGCCGTTAAGCTGCTTGATAACGCCGTCCCAGCCGTCACAGCCAAAGTAAGGAAGTGCAAGGCCTACGCCCGATGCCTGCTCGGAGATAGATGCAACATCCGAGTAGTAGATAGGAAGGAAAAGTGCCTCTGCATCGCTGTTTTTAATAGTTGTAAGCTGTGTCTTAAAGTCGATATCGCCTGTGTTGTAGCTCTCGCTTGCGGAAACCGTGCCGCCTGCTGCCGTATAAGCCGCTGTAAATGCATCTGCGATACCCTTTGAATACTCATCCGATACATTGTAGATTATAGCAGTCTTGTTGATACCCTTGTCAATAATGTATTTTGCCATAAGCTCGCCCTGCATAGGGTCTGTAAAGCAAATTCTGAAAGCGTTGTCATACTGTGTACAAGCCTGTGCGGAGCCCGAAGGAGTTATCTGTAAAATACCGTCGTCCTTCGATACCTCGGAAACTGCGATAGAGCAGCCGCTTGTAACGCTGCCCAGGATAGCGTTTACATTGCTGTCCATAAGCTTGTTGTAAGCGTTTACGCTCTTTTCCTCGTCAAGCTCGTCGTCCTCAAAAAGCAGCTCGAACTGATAGCCTGCTGTGCCGCCTGCCTCGTTAAGCTCGTCAACAGCTATCTGTGCGCCGTTCTTAACGGAGATACCATAGCTTGATGCATCGCCCGTAAGAGGTCCGATGCCGCCGATCTTGAATACCTGGTCGCCCGATGCGGAGCTGCCGCCTGCGCCGCCCTCGGACGAGCCGCCCGCAGATGAGCCCGCACCGCCGCAGCCGGTAAGACAGGCTGTTGCAAGTACAACTGCAGTTAAAGTTGCAATTAATTTTTTCATTTTTAATGTCCACCTTTCGTTTTTTTTGATTATTATTTTTTGCTTTGACTTCAAAATTCATACATTAATAGAATAATCTATTTTTGGGCAAATGTCAATATTTTCTTTTTGGGGCTTATAAAATATAATTAAAAACTTGTAAATCAGCCGGAAATATTTTATAATGATAATAACGGAAAAAACAGACCGCCGTAAAGAGAGGTGAGAGTATGTACAACAACGACCGATATAAAACAGATCTGTCTTTTATAGAAAAATACGAAAGGATCGTGACCCCAAAGCTGGAGCTTTTGGGATATTACTTTACGTTTTTTGCTTGCCTTGCGGCACATATCCTTTATTGTATACTGTTTTCAAGGGCAGGGGTAAAAATAATGTCGGGCTTTAATGTATTCAGCGTTATTTTTTATGCCTTGATGCTGATAGGCGTAAAGCCCGTAAAGGAAAAGCTTGATCTTGCCTATGCCACCCTTGCCGAGATAATAATACACGCGGCTCTGGCAACGGTATGTGTGGGCGTTATCCCCGATTTTTGCATGTTTTTGCTTATGATAATACCCCTTACCTTTCTTATGCCAAACAAAAACCCCAATATCCCCTTTGTGGTAATGTTTGTGTCGGTGTCTTTATACGGCATACTGCGGTATATTTTTCAGGAACCCGGCAGGGCGATCTATATGGTCGAGGATATTCCGCTGCTGGTCACCCTTTATGTAATAAATATTATCGTGGGCTCGTTTGTACTTATATATGTGGCGACCATATACACCTGCAGCAAGCATTATAAGGAATGTAAAATAAATGTACAGAACGAGCAGCTTAAAATAATGGCGTCCACAGATCCGCTTACAAAGCTGAACAACCGCCGCGAAATAAATATCAAGCTTTCCGATATATGCGCCAAAAGCAGGGAAAACGGCAAGCATTTTGTTGTGGGGATCGCGGATATAGACGATTTTAAAAAGGTAAACGATATTTACGGTCACGATTACGGTGATGTTGTGTTGGCGTCCGTTGCGGCTGTGATTGCGGGCAGTCTGCCGCAAAACGGCTGCGCGGCAAGGTGGGGCGGCGAGGAATTTCTTTTTGTTCTGCCCGATACGGGGATAGAGGACGGCCTTGCCTGTGCGGAAAAAATCATAAAGGCCGTAAGAGCGCAAAAATTCAGTCATGACAGCGCAGACTTTTTTGTTACCATGACGGCGGGTATTTGCGAATGTGCGCCGGGCGACTATATAGACCGCCTGATAAGCCGTGCGGACGCAAGGCTTTACAAGGGAAAATACAGCGGAAAAAACTGCGTTGTTTACGAGGATTAAAATGGTTATATGGAATCCGTGGCACGGCTGCAAAAAGATAAGTCCCGGCTGCCTTAACTGCTATGTATACAGACGGGACGAAAGCATCGGCAAGGATGCGGGCATTGTTTCAAAAACGGGCGATTTTAATTTGCCGCTTAAGAAAAACCGCCGCGGCGAGTTTAAGCTCGGGGCATCGGACGGGGTAGTGTATACCTGTATGACATCCGATTTTTTTATAGACGAGGCGGACGAATGGCGGCAGGAATGCTGGGATATGATAAGATGCCGCAGTGATCTTGAATTTTTTATAATCACAAAAAGGATAGACCGCTTTGAAAGGTGTGTCCCTCCCGATTGGAATGACGGCTGGGACAATGTAACGATATGCTGCACCTGCGAAAATACGGAAAGGGCGGAATATCGCCTGCCAATATTTTTAAGCCTGCCAATAAAGCACCGCGAGATAATTTCCGAGCCGATGCTCGAGGAAATAAATATTAAAAAATATCTTGAAACGGGCCTGATAGAGCGGGTCACCTGCGGCGGAGAGTCGGGGCCCGGTGCAAGGGCGTGCGACCTTAAATGGATAAAAAGCCTGCGCCTTGACTGTATACGCTGCGGTGTGCCTTTTTATTTCAAGCAAACGGGCGCCGTTTTTGTAAAGGACGGGAAAACCTATCATATAGAGCGCAAATATCAGATGTCACAGGCACAAAAGTCGGGCTACAGTTATTCGCCCGGCACCGGTGCGGCAGATAGGATAGTCTATAGACTGCCCGACAGAAGGGCGCTTTTTGAAAGGCTGGCGCGCTCGGCGTTCAGAAGTAAATTTTGTTTGACACGGGCGGATAAGGAATATATCGCGGATAAGGGGCTTGAAACAATAGAGCGCCACGCACGGGACTTTGTTGAGAGCCGCCTTGCGCCCGAAAATCCCCAAAATGACGGCGAGCAAACGCCTATGAGAGGACATCCAGTTTTTATTGCACAGCACGCAACGGCCTGCTGCTGTCGGGGCTGCCTTGAAAAATGGCACAATATACCCGCGGGAAAAATACTTAATGCCAACGAGCAAAATTATATTACGGATGTAATAATGGATTGGATAAAAAATTGGTTATAATGCAAAGGAGCCGACAGATAAAATGAAAGGCTTCCGAATTCTGTTCCCCGCTTTATGAGCGGGGTTTTGTTATATAATTAAGTAACAAATTTACCTTTCTTTTTGTTAAAAAAATAACGATACATCGGGCTGCGGCAATTAAAAAAACATTTGTTTTTGCCTTGTTTTTGCCTGTTTTCTTATTATGGAGCGGAAAAAAACAAAATGGCAATAATATACAAAAAAAGGAAAAATAATCGTCAATTGATTTTTTTTAAATCAATTGATTATAGGTATAGCTTAAATTATAATTGTATTAAAGGAAAATTAAAGGAAGATTAAAAAATAAGGAGGAATCTTTTATGAAAATCAAGACGTCGGTCAAGAGGATGGTTTCTACATTGCTTGTAGGAGCGATCTTGATGCCAAATGCGGCTGTTAATGTAAGCGCTGCAAGCGCATGTACCGTAAATCCCGACAAGACCTATCAGACGATAGACGGCTTTGGCGGCATCAACCTGCCCGAATGGATATCACAGGGCGATATGACTGCAGCACAGGTACAAAAGGCATTCGGCAACGGTAACGACGAATTGGGTCTTACAATTTTGCGTATTTATGTAAGTGATAACAGCAACGACTGGTATCGTGCTGTTCCTACCGCAAAGCGCGCACAGGCACTTGGCGCAAAGGTATTTGCTACACCATGGAATCCCCCGTCAAGCATGCGTGTAAACGGACAGGGTACACTTTCAACAGGTAAGTATCAGCTTAGAAAAGATAAATGGGCTGATTATGCAAAGCATCTTAACAACTATATAAAGTATATGGAAGGTCAGGGCATCAACCTTTACTCCGTATCTGTACAGAACGAGCCCGACTACGCGGCAGAGTGGACATACTGGAGTGCAAACGATCTTGCAAGCTTTGTTGCACAGTACGGCAAGGCAGTAACAAACGGCACAAAGGCAAAGCTTATGTCTCCCGAAAGCTTCCAGTACCAGAAAAATATTTACAATACAATTTTAAACAACAGCACAGCTAAAAACAATATCGGCGTTTGGGGCACACACTTCTACGGTACTCCCAGATCCTGGATGGACTTCCCCGCACTTGAATACTCCGGCAAGCCTATCTGGATGACAGAGGTTTATGTTCCCAACAGCGACAACAACTCCGCAAACAGATGGCCCGAGGCTCTTAAGGTTTCCGAGAACATCCATAACGGTCTTGTTGTAGGTAACTTAAGCGCTTACGTTTGGTGGTACATCCGCCGCGGCTACAGCCCCATGACAGAGGATGGCAAGCTCTCCAAGAGAGGCTACTGCATGGCTCAGTACTCCAAGTTCGTTCGCCCCGGTGATGTTCGTGTTGATGCAACAGAGCAGCCCGCAAGCAACGTATATGTTTCGGCATACAAAAACAGCAAGAACCAGGTTACTATCGTAGCAGTTAACGACAGCGACAGTGGTTATACACAGCAGTTCTCCGTAAGCAACAGAAAGATCACAGATGTTGACAGATGGCGTACATCTTCAAACGAGAACCTTGCAAAGACAGATAACCTTTCCTTCAACGGCAACAGCTTTTATGCACAGCTTCCCGCACGCAGCGTTTCTACATTTGTAGTAACAACAGGCAGCGGTTCAAGCTCAAGCAGCAGCAATAACAACAATAACAACAATAACAATAACAACAACAATAATAATAATAATAACAATAACAGCAGCTCTTCAAGCAGCGCAACACAGCCCAACAGCTACGGCTGGTACTTCGACAGCACATTTGAAAGCGGTACAGACAGCTGGACAGGCAGAGGCGCAGCAAGCGTTGCATCAAGCTCAAGCCAGAAATATGTAGGCAGCAAGTCTCTTTATGTATCGGGCAGAACAGCTACATGGAACGGTGCATCCAAGTCACTTGACACAGCAACATATGTTCCCGGCAATGCATACAGCTTCAGCACAAATGTTAAGTATACAAGCGGCAACAATACAGAGCCTTTCTACTTAAAGCTTCAGTACGATGCAAGCGGCACGACACATTATGCAACCATCGCAGAGGCAACTGTTTCAAAGGGTAATTGGACACAGCTTGCAAACAAGAACTTTACAATTCCTTCGGGCGCAAGCAATATGCAGCTTTATGTTGAAACAGGCAGCACAAAGTGTGACTTCTTTATGGACGAAGCGATCGTTGCTAAGGCAGGCACAAGCATCAGCGGTGCAGGCAGCAGCTCAAGCTCAAGCAGCAGCAATAACAACAATAACAACAATAATAACAGCAACACAAATACCGGCAATACAAACACCGGCAATACAAATACAGGCAGCACAACAAGCGGCGAGTGGAAATCCAAGAGCTGGAACTTCTCCGATTCGCAGTTTAAGGGTCTTCGTACAGTAACAAACAGTGTTGCAATAGACGGTATCACAATCCTTGCTAACAGCAGCAAGCCGGTTTCCGTTCCTTCCGCACCCCAGACAATGGACGGCACAACATATCAGTACTGCCTTGCTCTCGGCGGCGGCGGCAGCCAGTCCTACCGTGCAGTTAAGATCCCCGTAAGCGGTTCTACCGTATTAAAGGTTACTGCAAAATCGACAGGTTCCGATACAAGAACACTTGTAGTTGTAAATGACAGCGGCCAGCAGGTTGGTTCTATCAACGTAAACGGCACACTTGCAACAGGTCAGGTTACTATCAACGGTAACGGCAACCTTTACATCTACTCTACAAGAAACGGTATCAACATCTACAAGATCCAGATAGATACAACAGGTTCTATCCGGTAAAATAATTCCAATATAAAAACGGGCGGCACCATTTCGGTACCGCCCGTTTTATGTTTTAAACAATGATTTTTAATATCTCGATAACATCAAGAATATCCAAGGTATTGTCATTATTCATTTCAGCTACCATTTTTTGCGAAGTACTTAATTCGTCCAATGTGCCGTTTGCTATATGCTTAAGCAGCAGGCGGCTGTCGGCGTTTTCAACTGTGCCGTTTTCGTCAACATCGCCCTTTATTGAAAGTGTTTTGGTATCAAAGACCTTAAAAATGTAGTCCGTGTCGGCATTTTTAAAATAAACCGTATATCCCGTGTTTCTGTTTAATCCGCCAAAGGGGCCGTCTCCGTCGTTTATTTCGGGGAGAGTGTACCAATTTGTGCCGTCAAGGCTGTATTTGTAGTTTGGTGCGCCCATAGCCGCCAGGTCGTTTGACGAATTTCTGGTTGCATCGTAAAGGTTTCTTACGATAAGATTGTTTTGAGAGGGAACAACATTCAGCGGTGCCGTATTGCGGTAGCCATTGCTTTGCACAAACGTCGGGACAAGCAGTACGCTTATTTTGCCGTCAACAAGCTGTCTGCGTATCGTGCCTGTATATTTATAGTTCTTGTTGGTGCAAAAGCCTGTTATTTTGTTTGTGTCGGCGATAGTGTCCTCGGTAAAGCAATAACCCTGCTTGGGTGCAAAGGTCGCGGCATAGTAGTATTCCTTGCCGTCGGAAAAGTCCACATATTTGTCGGTTACCCTTGTGCAGTCTTTTCCGTAGCAAAGTGCTATATCCTCAAGCTCATAGCCGTTGCTTTCGGTCGTTATGCCGTCAAGGCTGAATTCCACACCCGGGAACGGTATCTGAAGACCGTAGGCGTTAAGCGGCACGGTAACTGGCACAAAGCCCGATATAACGCTTTTGTCGGAGTATATTGTATAGCCGTTGCCCGTTACCTTGCAATATACCTTTTTGCCCTCGAGATTTTTGCCCATTGAAAACAGCTTTACAAAGCTGGTCCATTCGGAGCCGTCACGCGGATAGCCCCAGCCGTTTGTCCGTGCCTCGTACCAGGTGTAGTCCACGCCGTTTTCGTCCGTCAGGCACCATTCATAGGTGTCGGCATTTTGGGTGCTTATGGAAAAGCCCGTGCCCGCAGGTGCAGGCTGAACGGTTATTGACGGCTTTCTGAGCGATATTGCCGCCTTGACCGAGTCGGCGGTATTGGCGTTTCCATGGGCCTCGCAGTATACGGAAAAACCGTTTGCATAGGTGCTTTTTATTGATATTTTAAGTGTGTCCGTGTTTTGCGAATCGTCAAGTGCGGCAACAATGCCGTACTCATTTGCCGTATCCCAGTTTACCTTGCTGCCCTGTGTGTCAAGCAGATACCATTTGTAGGAAATTGCGTTGTCCGCCTTGGCGGTAAAGGTCTGCGTGGAATAAAGAAGAACATTGGCCTTGTCCTTTGGCTGAACGGTAAATACGGGCGTCATAGGAAAGGTTATTGTAAATTCACATTGGGAATCGCTCTTTTGGGTAATGCCGCATTCGCAGTATCCGTTGTCAAGCGCAGGCGTATAAAAATACGGATCGTCAAATGCAGCGGAGCTGTCCGTGTTTATCGTGCCGCGCAGGGTAAATTTATTGTATAGCTGCGTGCTTGTACAGGTGCCGCTTATTTTGGTGCCCGAATAGTCGTACCACGCACAGTCAAAGCTGTAATGCGCACCGCTTGGCGCTGTGGGATAAACAAGCGTTTTGCCGATAACGGGTGTTACGTCGTTTGTTATCTCCACTATTGGAACCTTGGCTTTTGATTGACTTACCAAAACGGCCTCGTTTATTTTAAGCTCCTTCAGATTGCCCGACATAGCCGCCTCTACCGCATTGGCAAGATTTGCCGAGCAGGCGGAGAGGTCTTTATTATAAAAGATCGAGTCTGCGCCCGCGCTTGGGATCTCATAGCCAAAGCCGTTGGGTATGGATATATTGGTTATGCACGCATATATCGTGGCTGATTTAAACGGGATATACAGCTTGTTTATTACTCCGCTTTGCAAAATAAGTGTGTTTCTTGCCGTTGTAGTAGGCGTTCCGACACCCGAGTCGTAATAGCTGTTATATTCAATGGCGCTTTCGATGTCGGACGCGGTTGAAGTGACCGTGCCGCCGTATTGGTAAAATGAAGCGCCGTTAAGATATATGGCGGCCTTTCCGCTTGAAAGCGTACCATTGGTAAGGTGTATTTTACTGTAGATGGCTGCAAATACCGCGCGGCCGTCTGCGGCAAGGGTACCGCCGTTTATATGCACCTTTGCCGATATTCCCGCCCTTATTGCCGTACCGTTGGTGCGTATTGCGCCGCCCGATTTGCTGTCGGTTATATAAAGCGTATTTGACTGACCCGTGTCAATAACACAGCCGCCATTGGAAAAGTTGACCGTGTACGTAAACCCCGCCAGATCAAGATGCACCTCGTCCGAATAGACATATAGCGTTGCCGCGTCATCCCCCGTCAGCGTTATATCCTTTCCGAGCCTTGCATAGCCGCCGTTTTTGAATACCCATTTTAACTGCCCGGCGTTGTAGGCAATATACGGGTCTGCAAGCGTTCCGCTGCCCGCAAGGTTTGTTGTTTCAACATATCCCGCGCGGTCTGTCGCAAACGGATAATCGTTTGCCGCAAATACGGCTGTCTGCGTAAATGTGACCGCCGCTGCCGCCGCTATAACGGCAAGGGCTTTTCTTATGTGTCTCATCCTGATGCCTCCTTTTTATGATTTTTCTTCCGATAAATATCTTGTCAATGATATTCGTATTCCGCAGAAATAAATTTCTGCTACATAAGCCGAAAC
>CAMVJD010000022.1 GCA_947167715.1 uncultured Eubacteriaceae bacterium | reverse complement strand
AAAAAATTTGGTGTAGCCTATCGACCACACCAAATATTATAGAACCTTTTTTTATGCCAATATATCGTCATATTTTGCGCCCGTTACCTTTACAAGGTCGTCGGGGGCAAGAAATATCTGCGAGCCTATGCGGCCGCCGCTGATTATAATTTCGTCAAAGCTTTTGGCGGTGTTGTCAACTACCGTAACAAATTGCTTTTTCATACCTATCGGCGTACAGCCGCCGCGGATATAGCCGGTTATTTTGTTTATGTCCTTAACATGTATCATCTCGACCGACTTTTCGCCCACACTTGCCGCAGCTGCCTTTAAATCGATCTCCCTGTTTACGGGGATAACAAAAACAAAAAAGTTTTTGCTTTTGCCCTGTGTTACAAGGGTCTTAAATGTCATATCCGGGTCCTGTCCAAGCATTTCGGCTATGCTGACACCGTCGTGAAATTCCTCACATTCGTAGGTGTTTATGCGGTAGCTTACCTTGCTTTTGTCCAAAATACGCATTGCATTTGTTTTTATTTCTTTTTCCTTTGCCATTTTATTTTTCCTCTTGCGCTAAAATTTTAGTTACCTTTTTTTTGATACGCTGCAAAGCATTGTCAATGCTTTTTTCGTCCTTGTGTATTATTGCGGCTATTTCGCAGTAGCTTTTGCCGCGAAGATATAAAAATAAAACACGTTTTTCAAGCGCACTTAAGGATTCACCTATATGCTTTTCAAGTGCGGTTTTATTTTCGCTGCTGATAATAAGGTTTTCGGGATTTGTAATATCGCTGTTTGCAAATGTATCAATATAGGTAAGGTCCTCGTTTTCTTCATATACGGCGCGGTCAAGGCTGAGTGAGGAGTTAAGCGGTATATGCTTTTGCCTGTTTGCAGACTTGATTGCGGTGTGTATCTGGCGCGTTATGCATAAAACGGCAAAACTGTAAAAATTGACCTGTTTGCTTTCGTCAAAATCACGGATAGCCTTATAAAGCCCTATCATACCCTCCTGCATAATATCCTCGGAGTCGCCGCCCAATATATAATAGCCGCGCGCCTTCATACGAACGATTTTTTTGTATTTTTCTATAAGATACTCCAGCGCAAGTGTATCATCCTCAAATTTTGATAATGCTATAAGCCGGGCATCATCCATAGCTTCATATTTGGTGTAAATAGAATTCTTTTCCAATTTATTACTTCTCTTTTCTTAAATTTTCGAGCCATTCGGCAGCCTCGGGGTCGAGGTTGTCGATAAGCATATTGTTTTTTACGGGACGCTGCATGTCTATATGGCTGCGAATATGTTTTTTTGCAAGCTTTACTTCCTCGTAAAGCTCGCTTGCGGATACGCGCACGGCGCCTTGACCGATAATTATTACCTGTTCAAGTCCGTCCGAGGTCGCAACGCGAATGTCGTTTTTAATTTTTTGCGCACTTTCACCGCGAGCCGAAAAGGGCAGGACACTTTCGTTTTTGCTTAACAGGGCAGTGGTGCGCTCTATGTAGCTGTCGGCGGTCTCGGCCTCTTTGGTGTATACGACATATACGTTTCCGCGCTGCATAACGCTGCCGGGACTGCCCTTTACCATATAGGCATCAAACACGATTATTAGGTTGCATTTTTTAACGCCCTGATAATTGCTTAAAATATTTATAAGCTTTTCGCGCGCATGGTCGAGATTTTCATCGGCTAATTTTTTCAGCTTGTCCCATGCAAAAATTATGTTGTAACCGTCTACTAAAAGATAGTTGTTGTTCATTTTTTGTTTTCCGTTCTTTGGCGCAGGGCCTCATATAAAATTATGCTTGCCGAAACAGAGGCGTTAAGGGATTGTATCTTGCCGCGCATGGGTATGCCTACAACAAAATCGCATTTATCCTTTATAAGGCGGCTTACGCCCTTGCCCTCGCTGCCCGTTACTATTGCCAAGGCGCCGTCAAGCGGTGCCTTATAGTAATCCTGTCCGCCCATATCGGCACAGGCTACCCAAACATTTTGCTTTTTAAGCTCGTCAATGGTCTGCGCAAGGTTTGTTACCCTTGCTACGGGCACATATTCGACTGCGCCCGCCGAGGTCTTGCCGACTATGGCCGTAAGGCCTACCGAGCGCCTTTTGGGGATAATAACGCCGTGTGCGCCGCAGCATTCTGCGGTACGGATTATAGCACCCAGATTATGCGGGTCGGTTATCTCGTCAAGGATCACGATAAGCGGCGCTTCGCCCTTATCCCTTGCGTTTTGCAGAATATCCGAAACATCGCAGTACTCGTAGGCGGGGCAGATTGCAATAACGCCCTGGTTGTTGTGGCTTACGGATATCTGCTCCATTTTGTGCTTGTCTATCTCCTGCACGGGGATGCCCTTTTCATGCGCCTTTGCAACAATGACCTTTAAGGTGCCCTCTATCTCGCCTTTTTTTACAAGTATCTTGTCAATGAGACGGTCGTGGTTGAGTGCCTCCAAAACGGGGTTTCTGCCCTCTAAATTGCTGCTTTCCTCGATAAAGTCGCTTTTGGCTCCGTTGAAGTTTTCTTTTTCGTTAAGATCGCGTTTACCGCGGTTATAGGTTTTCTTTGTAAATTTTTTTCTTTCCATATTTTTACCTTTTTTATTTTAAATTTTATAGTGGTGCCGCTTTTTATATTATTAAAACTGGAAGTAAATAAATTCTCCAAGCCCGGAGAATACGCCTGCGGAAATAATAAATGCCGCTATTATATAATAAAATGCAAATCTAAAAACAAACGGAAGTTTTTTCATCATAACATTTATATCCTCAAAGGGCAGGCTTATAAGCTCGATAAGCATTAAAAGCGCTATTGCCGCAAGCACGGCAAGCATATCAAAAACGCCAAGCCCCATGGAGTTGAGCGTATCATACATAAACTGCATATTATAAATATTTTCAAAGCCGGTATGAAGATTTTTAAATATGTAAATACAATCGCTTATGCTGTTTGACCTGAAGGGTATCCATGCCAAAAGCACCAAAGCTATGGTAACTATCCACCTAAAGGGTAGGGTCGCTGCCATTACAAGGCGCTTTGCCGTGTTTTCCTCCCACTTTTTAAAGCGAAAAAGCGTATTTTCTATTACCTGATAAATACCGTGCAAAAGCCCCCACAGCAAAAATGTCCAGTTTGCGCCGTGCCAAAGGCCGCTTATACAAAAGGTCATAAGCAGATTAAAGTTTCTTCTTAATAGGCCGCAGCGGCTGCCGCCAAGCGGAATATACACATAATCCCTGAACCATGTCGAAAGCGAGATATGCCACCTTTTCCAAAAATCCTTTATGCTTGATGCAAAATAAGGACGGTCGAAGTTTTGCATAAGGTCAATACCCAATACCTTTGCACAGCCCTTTGCAATATCCGAATAGCCGCTGAAATCGCCGTATATCTGAAAGGCAAAAAACACCGTAGCAGCCACAAAGGCAAGGCCGTTAAAATCCTTTGGCGAGTTGTACACCGTATTTACCAGCACAGCCGCCCTGTCGGCAATGACCAGCTTTTTAAAATATCCCATAAGCATATATTTAAGACCGGTCGATATATTGTCGGTATCAAATTTATGCCGCGCAAACAGCTGCTTTAAAAGCCTGTCCGCACGCTCGATAGGACCCGCCACAAGCTGCGGGAAAAACATAATAAAAAGCGCAAAGCGAAAATAATTTTTTTCGGCCTTGTACTCCTTTCGGTAAACATCAATAACATAGCCAAGCCCCTGAAAGGTATAAAACGATATACCCATCGGCAGCACTATATCAAACTCGCCTATGGGGTATTCACGTCCCAACAGCGCATAAAGCCTTGCAAGGCTCTCGCTTGCAAAAACCAGATATTTAAAAACAAAAAGTATGCCTATATTTATTAATATTGCAGGCACAAGCGCCTTTTTGCCAAGACCCTTTTCTATGCCCACAGCCGCCGCGTAGTTCAAAAGGCTTGAAAATATTATTAGTATTATCAGCTCGGGACGCCACGCCATATAGAAAATACAGCTTGCAATAAGCAGCATCACCCATTTTGCTTTGTGCGGCAATATATAATATAAACCCGCTACCGCGGCAAAAAATATAATAAACTGCAGCGAGTTAAATAGCATTGTCCGCTGTCCTTTCAAAAAAAATATACTTGTTGTGAATAACCATAGCTTTACATTATTTAATTATAACGCACTTTAAACAAAATATCAACCATAAAAATTTTAAAACTGTGCTTAATAAGCGCTTGCCGTTATTAACAAAGCAGCTCGAAAAAAATGGGGAAACTCAAATAAAAATTTACACACAAAAAAGTCCCCCGTTTGGAGGACTTTTAATTACTTTTATTTCTTTTAAACATATCGGGATGTACTTTTATTTCGCTTTCTATCACCCTTATATCTACGGGTGGCATACGCTGTATGCTGTACATATAGCAATTTTTGCCGTCGGCGGTAGGTATTCTTGTCATACGCACCAAACGCCAGCGATACCTGCCGTCGGGTGTTCTTAACCTGAACGGCTGCTGAACGAACGAGCAATTATCTTCTACTATACGGTCGTAAATGGTGTCAAGATCCATAAAGTCCAGATATCTGTCCATATCCTCCTTATAAACCTCGGCAGATACAAACTCCCTTATTCCCCTGCGAAGGGAAACTGTGCCGTATACCTTTTGAAAGCCCGAATTTACGTAAATAGACTTTGAGCTGTCGTTGTCGGGATATATCATGGTCACAAGCTCAAAATTATAGAAAAGCGAACGGCCGTATTTGTTTATTTCCTCAAAACGGTTTTCTATCTCTTCGCCGCCGTAAACCAAAAGATTTACAGCAACCATGATCTTCTCCGCAGTTCTTGCAAGAAACCTTGTTGTAAAAGAATAGCACAAATCGCCGATCATATAATCCTTTTTAATGGTTCCCTCGGCCTGCACCGTCAATTCCACCTGCCTTAAGGTGTCATGATAAAACGGCTTTGTACGGTCGTTTACAAGCAATTTCATTTCCTCTACATCACCAATGCCAAGCTTTTCCAGTTCCTTGCAATAGGACTTGCCGATATAAAGAAAATTAAGCTTGCTATTGTTTAATTCAATAATAGAAAGCGGGAACTGTCCGGCCTCAAAGCTGTAATTTCCATAGTCTTTATGATTTTCAAACTCATCAAACGGACTTGTACTTAAATAATTTAAAAGGCCTGCCTTTTTGTAATACTCCCGTTCCTTATGCTGCTCCTTTATCATGTTTTTTTCAGCAAGAAAATGCTCAAAATCGGGGGCGCTCATTGGCTTTGCATAATAATAGCCCTGCAAAAGCTCACAGCCTATGCTTCGCAAAAATTCCACCTGTTCCTTTGTCTCAACACCCTCTGCAAGGGTATGTATACCCAGTTTCTTGCTCATATTGATGACCGAGCTTATCAGCATCCTGGATGTTGTATCGATACTGCTTAAAAACTTCATATCTACTTTAAGAACGTCAAAGTTATAATCCTTAAGCACGTTAAGCGATGTATATCCGCTGCCGAAATCATCCAGCCACATTTCAAACCCCGCACGTTTAAACAGATCAAATATCGGGCGGAAATTATCCACATTATCCAGCATAACGCTTTCGGTTATTTCAAGATGCACCGCATTTGTCGGTACATTGTATTTTTTAAATATATCCGTTATCTGTTCAAAAATATCCTTTTGCTCAAAATCCAATCTTGAAAGATTTATGGAAAACGGCAGGGGGTGCAAACCCTTTGATTTGATATAGTTATATCCATAGCAGATGTTCTCTATCATTTTAAGGTCAAGCTTATGTATAAGGCGGCGCCTTTCAAGAACATCAATAAAAATATACGGCGCAAGCAGCCCCTCCACGGGATCGTCCCATCTTGCCAGCGTTTCGGCTGCACAGACCTTGCCCGTAAGGCTGCGTATTATCGGTTGAAAAAAGGGTTTGATATGCCCGTTTTTTATCGCCGCATCAAAATTATCCAAAATATATTTTTCATCAACGCTTTGCATATCCTCACCCGTCCTTTTGTTGAATTTTCTCACAGAGAGATATCCCTGTTAAAAGAATACTATATTTCCCCAAAAAAGTCAACAAAATTCAATCAAGATCATTTGATTTTCGATGAATTAATCACAACAAGTTCAATACTTTTCAAAATGTATTTTGTTTTCGTCAATTGTTCTTATTTCTTCCTTTTCTTCCGCGGATATACCAAATGCTATTATCGCTTCCAGCGAATAGCCCTCGGGGAAGGAAAGCATATCGCGGGCAAAGGCCTCGCTTGATATGCCGTCAAGCTTGCTTTGTCTGCCGCGGCACTGTATCCAGCAGCTTCCTATACCCATTTCCGCTGCCGCAAGCTGCATATAAATAAGCGCAAGCGAGCAGTCCTCTATCCACGCATCAGCCTTTTCGCTGTTGCCTATCACCGCAGCAGCAAAGGCCGCACCGTCAAGCATAGCCGAGCCCGATGCCTTAACATCCGCCAATTTTTTAAGCGTGTCTTTGTCTTTTATAACAATGATCTCCGCCGACTTAAGGTTTCGGCTGCTGGGCGCCAAAAGCCCCGCACGAACTATCTTCTCGATATTTTCATCGGATATATTTTCGTCGGTGTATTTTCTTATGCTGCGTCTTTTTTCAATAAGCTTTGTAAAATCCATAAAGATGCTCCCTTTTTTTATAAGTTATCATCCACATTAAGTGCCTCTACCAGCTCGATATCCTCGTGTCTTTCGGCAAAATTATTAAGCGTGTAATTATTTGCAAAAAGCAGGATAGGGCGGTTAAAGTGGTCAAAAACAAGGGTGCAGCGTGAGCCCTCGTATTGCTTAAGCTCGTCCGCGGTCTTGTTTTTTACCCACCTTGCAACGCTGTAGTCCATAGGCTCCATACGTATTTCGGAGTTATACTCGTTTTTAAGGCGGTATTCAAACACCTCAAACTGTAATGCGCCTACCGCACCGATAACAACATCGTTATATTCGGTTTTATAGATCTGCACAGCACCCTCCTGTGCAAGCTGGTCTACACCCTTTTGGAACTGCTTTGCCTTCATGGTGTCCACGGGGCGGACCTTCATAAACAGCTCGGGCGGGAAGGTGGGCAAGGGCTCAAAGAAAAGCTTTTGCTTGCTGTCTGTAAGCGTGTCGCCTATCTGATAGTTGCCCGAATCGTAAATACCGATTATATCGCCTGCAATGGCGTTGTCAACGGTCTCGCGCTCGTTTGCCATAAGCTGGGTGGACTGATTTAATTTAAACTGCTTGCCCGTTCTTGAAAGCGTAACGCTCATACCCCTTTCAAACGTACCGGAGCAAATGCGCAAAAACGCAAGTCTGTCGCGGTGTGCGGGGTTCATATTTGCCTGTATCTTGAAAATAAAGCCCGAGAAAAACTCGTCCGTGGGCTGTACCTCGCCGTCAAGGGTTTTTCTTGCGCCGGGGGCGGGGGAGAGCCTTAAGAAATGCTCCAAAAATTCGGTAACGCCAAAGTCCGCAAGCGCCGTGCCGAAAAATACGGGCGAAAGCTTGCCCTTTGATATAAGCTCCTCGTCAAACTCGTTGCCCGCGCCGTCCAAAAGGTCTATCTCGTTGCGCAGGTTTTCAAGGTTCTCGCTGAAAAGTATGCTGTCAAGTCTTTTATCAAAAACGCCGTTTCCGTCAAGCTCTATGGTCTCCTTTTGCTTGTAAAGGTGTATCTTGTTTTCAAGACGGTCGTAAACGCCCTCAAAATATGCGCCGCAGCCGATAGGCCAGGTTACTGCCACACTTGGCAGGCCGAGTGCATTTTCAAGCTCCTCCATTACGGAAAGAGGGTCGTTGGCCTCGCGGTCAAGCTTGTTTATAAAGGTAAAAATGGGAATACCGCGCATACTGCAAACCTTAAACAGCTTTTCGGTCTGCGCCTCAACGCCCTTTGCCGCATCTATTACCATTACCGCAGAGTCCACCGACGTAAGTATACGATAGGTGTCCTCGCCAAAGTCGTTGTGACCCGGGGTGTCCATAATGGAAACTATCTTGCCCTCGTACTCAAACTGCATTACGGACGAGGTAACGGAAATGCCCCTTTGTTTTTCTATCTCCATCCAGTCCGACTTTGCCGAGCGGCCCTTGCGTGCCTTTACCGTGCCCGCCTGGTGTATCGCACCGCCGTGTAAAAGCAGCTTTTCCGTTAAAGTGGTCTTGCCCGCATCGGGGTGGGATATTATGCCGAATATTCTTCTTTTGTTTATAGCGTTTATATCTGGTTTTGACATTTTTTTTGTCTCCTTGAAAGTTATAATTTACCCATTTTATTGATAATACCATTTTATAAAGGGGCTTGTCAATAGCCGCACTTTTATTTTTCCCCATTTTTTGTATAAAGTGTGTTTTACAAAATACGCCTGCGATATGTTATATATTTCGGCAAGCCCCACAAATGATCTTCATTTTATCGCCGTTATATATACCGGAATTCCGGCGGCAGATGTTGAAAAAACAAATTATTTTTACCTCTTATTTATGTGTTTTTACCCTTTTAACCGCAATATCGGCTTTTTTATCCCAAATGCATATTCTTATTTTACCGAACCGAATATAAATTTTACTTGAATTATGTATAGATTTTTAGTATACTATATAGTGAAGATATATGGAGTAAAAATTGTGAGGTTTCAATGATGAAAGATTTTTTCAGTTTAGACAGTAAGCTGTACAAATACTGCAACTTTTTAAGTGAGGTTTTAATACTTACTATCCTTTGGACGATATGCAGCCTGCCCGTTATAACGGTCGGTGCGGCCACCACGGGTATGTACTATGTTTTTACCCGTTTGCTTTCGGGACGTGAGGGCTATGTCAGCCGCGATTTTTTAAAAAGCTTTAAGCAAAATTTTGTTCAGGCTACCTTTTTGACGATACTGCTTATTTTTGCCGCCTGGATAATATATATTAATATTGCAAATTTAAAAACCGACTCGTTTTTCTGGCCGGTACAGTTTGTGCTTTGCTACGAGCTTATAATTACGCTTATATACATTTTCCCCGTGCTGTCAAGGTTTGAAATGAAGACCTTTCAGCTTATCAGGACCTGTATATTTATGGCAAACAGGCACCTTTTCACAAGCTTTACCTGTCTTGTGCTTTTTGTTGCTTTTGTGGCAATTTGTATGTACCAGCCGTTTTTGATAGTGGTTGCGGCGGGCTTTTACGCTTGGCTCACATCACTTATGTTTATGAAGCTTTTTCGCAAATACCTGCCCAATATGGACGGTGATATAGAACACACAAATGCGGAGCTTGGCGAAATGGAGGAGGCTGCAAAGGCTGCCGAGGCCGCAAAAAATGCCGAAACAGATGATCACACAGCACAGTAAAAGAGGTAATTGATATGTATAACAAACCTATTATTCATGCAGCAGGCTCCAAAAGGGAGTTTTGGGACGAAAACGACCCTGTCATCAGGGATTTTATGGACTGTATAAAGGACCTTTTGGAAATACCCGAGGTAAAGGAGCTTGACAAATTTCATCAGCACTGCAACACCTCGCGCTTGCAGCATTGCTTAAGCGTAAGCTATTACAGCTACCGCATTGCTAAAAAAATCGGTGCAGACCCGCGCGAGGCGGCAAGGGCAGGCCTTTTGCACGACCTGTTTCTTTACGATTGGCGCACCCAAAAAACACCCGAGCATCATGCCTTTTATCATCCAAAGGCAGCACTTGAAAACGCAAAGCGTATAACGGAGCTTACAAACAACGAGGAACGCGCCATACTGGAGCATATGTGGCCGCTTTATCACGGTATGCCCTCATCCAAGGAGTCCGTGGCGGTGACTATGGCGGATAAGTATGCCGCATCTATCGAGGTTGTCGGCCAGTGGAGTCGTTTGTGTTTAAAAAAGCTGCATATTGTACGCAGTTAAAATATTTTTTCTGTAAAAAGCGGGCTGTTCCGTCTTTTAAACACGGAGCAGCCTTGTATTTTGGAGGTACCCGAAATGGGTTTGAGAAAACAGATAGAAACGGTAAAAAAGAAGGACCCGGCGATAAAATCCTCGCTGGAGGTCATTCTTTACCCCAGCTTCTGGGCAATGGTGTTCCACGGCGGAGCGCACAGATTATACAAGCATAAGCATTATTTTCTTGCAAGGCTTATATCGCAGATGTCCCGCGGCTTTACAGGCATAGAGATACACCCCGGTGCCACCCTTGGCGAGGGCGTTTTTATCGACCACGGTATGGCGGTCGTTATCGGCGAGACCTGCGAGATAGGCGATAATGTCACTATATATCAGGGCGTTACCCTCGGCGGTACGGGCAAGGACGTGGGCAAGCGTCACCCCACCGTCGGCAGCAATGTGCTGATAGGCGCCGGCGCAAGGGTGCTTGGACCCATAAATATAGGCGATAATTCAAAAATAGGCGCGGGCAGCGTTGTGCTTGATGATGTGCCGCCCTATGCCACCGTTGTGGGCGTACCCGCAAGGGTCGTAAGGATGAATTACGATAATTGCCCGTCCGATACCCTCGATCAGCTGCATATCCCCGATATTGTTGAACAGCAGATAGAGGAAATGCACAGCAAGATACACGAGCTTGAGGTCATGCTCGAAAGCGAGCGCAGTAAAAATAAGGATAAAGACAAAAAAAAGCATAAGCATAAGGATAAAAATTAATAAAACCGGTTTTCGGGCATATAATAGTATCAGTCAGGAAATTTCTTGACATTACAGCATAATTGGTATATAATTAAGTTGTAATAAAGGTAGCCGTGAATACAATGCGATTGTTTCACGCAGACAAACCCCCGAAGAGGTGCGACTCAACGGGGGTCTTTTAGTTTGGTGCATACTTATGTAATTCCCTTGCTTTTCGGGGCTTTTGCAAGCAAAACTCCCCTTATGTCCGAGGCTTAATGTGTCGTGCTATCTGTCAAGCCATTTGCAAACGTAGTACGCGACTACACCTGCTGCAACAGATATTATAAAGGTAACCAGCAAATCTAACACGATTGTTTCACCTCCTCTCCTTGTCGGTGGGAGACGACACAACCGTATTATAACATATAAATAACCAATCGGCAATACTAAACCTAAAATAAGGAGAAGCTATGAAAATTTACAACACACTTACACGCAGAAAAGAAGAATTTGTCCCAATGGAAGAGGGCAAAATAAAAATGTACGTTTGCGGCCCTACCGTATATGATTTTATACATATCGGCAATGCGCGCCCCTACGTTATTTTTGACACTATCCGCAGATATTTTGAGTACAAGGGCTACAACGTAAACTATGTACAAAATTTCACAGATGTTGACGACAAAATAATCAAGCGCGCCAACGAGGAGGGCGTTGAGTCCACCGTAATTTCCGAGCGCTACATAAAAGAGGCGTTAAAGGATGCACAGGGTCTTAATGTGGAGCCTGCCACCAAAAACCCCAAGGTGACCGAGGAAATGGACCATATAATAGAAATGGTTCAGACCCTTATCGACAAGGGTCATGCCTACGAGGTAAACGGCACGGTATTTTTTGATACAAGGTCCTTTGACGGCTACGGCAAGCTGTCGGGCAAAAATATCGACGACCTTATGGCGGGCGCAAGAATAGACGTTGACGACAACAAGAAAAACCCCACCGATTTTGTACTTTGGAAGCCTAAAAAAGAGGGCGAGCCCGCTTGGCAGTCCCCTTGGGGCGAGGGTCGTCCCGGTTGGCATATCGAATGCTCGGTAATGGCAAAGAGATACCTTGGCGACACCATTGACATACACGCGGGCGGCGAGGACCTTATCTTCCCCCACCACGAAAACGAGATAGCGCAGAGCGAGGCCGCAAACGGCGTTCCCTTTGCACGCTACTGGATGCACAACGGCTTTATCAATATAGACAATATAAAAATGAGCAAGTCAAAGGGCAATTTCTTTACTTTAAGAGAAATTGCGGCGGAGTTTCCCTATGATGTGGTGCGCTTCTTTATTTTAAGCGGCCACTACAGAAGCCCCATCAACTTCTCGCGCGAGCTTATGACCGCAGCGGGCACCAGCCTTGACAGAATTAAAAACTGCGCAAAATCACTTGATTTTATTGTAAAGAACACACAGGGCGAAATGACCGCCGAGGAAAAGGAGCTTTCCGCACAGGCAGATGCCTTCCGCATTCAGCTTGAAACGGCTATGGAGGATGATTTTAACACCGCCGATGCCGTTACCGCCATTTTTGATTTGGTTTCCTTTGCCAACAAAAATGTAAAAGAGACCTCGTCAAAGGCCTTTGCCGAGGATATTTTAAACAAGCTTTTGACTCTTTGCGATATTTTGGGTATCAAGCCCCTTGAGACCGAGGAAAAGGGCGACACAGCCAAGATAGAGGAGCTTATAGCAAAGCGTACCGATGCTAAAAAGGCAAAGGATTTTGCCACAGCCGACGCTATCCGCGCAGAGCTGCTTGAAATGGGCGTTGTTATAGAGGATACACGCGCGGGGGTACGCTGGTCGTATGCAAAATAAAATTGACGCTAAAGAATATTCGCCGCTCGCCCTTGCGTATATGGGCGATGCGGTATTTGATATACTGGTTAGGGAATTTGTGCTTGCAAAGGGCAATATGCCCGCAAATAAGCTGCATAAAATAGCCAAGGGCTATGTAAATGCGGCATCGCAGGCCAAAATGTATATGCACCTGGAGCAAATAGCCGCCGAGGAGGAGCTGGCCGTGCTTAAACGCGGCAGAAACGCCAAAAGCTATACTACCGCCAAAAACCAGAGCGTGACCGATTACCGCCACGCCACGGGATTGGAGGCGCTGTTCGGGTATTTGTATCTTAAGGGCGATAAGGACAGGATAAGCGAATTGTTTGAAGAGTGCCTGAAGGTCATGGATAAATAAGGCAGCATTATAAACACATATTTTGCCAAACATTATTTGCCAAAAACGGATCTTTGAAGATCACGGTTAATTATACATACAAAGAAGGTAATATAAATGAAGATCATTGACTTTCACACACATCCGTTTTACCACGAAACGGAGAATGTGTGCTTTTACAAAAATACGGTCTTAAGTCCCGAGGATTTTAAGGACACCTTAAGGGGCTTTGGGGTAGACAAGATTTGCGGCAGCGTTATAGAGCGCATTGACGAGGCTACCTTTGAAAAAATACAGCAGCTCAACAATTCCGCCATAACGCTTAAGCGTATGTGGGGCGATTTTTACGAGCCCGGCGTACATATACACCCTTATTTTGTCCACAACAGCATTGAGGAGCTTACGCGCTGCCGCGAGCTGGGCTTTAAAATGGTGGGCGAGCTGGTGCCGTATTTTATGGACTGGGAGGTCTACTACAATGATGCCATGCACGAAATATACGAGGCCATACGCGACCTTGGCTATAAGTGCGTTTCTATACACACCATGCAGGAGGAGAGTATGGATGCGGCAATAGAGGCCTTTCCCGATATTACCTTTGTGGCGGCGCATCCAAATGACAAGGCGTGCTTTTTGCGCCATCTGGAGCGTATGGAAAAATATGATAATTATTACCTTGATTTGAGCGGAACGGGCATATTCCGTTTTGGCTTGCTTAAATACGGCATTTCGCGCGTGGGAAGCGAAAGATTTTTATTCGGCTCGGATTTTCCTATCTGCAACTGCAATATGTATATTGCGGCGGTCGAAAGCGAAAAAATAAGTGATAAGGACAAAGAAAACGTATTTTATAAAAATGCGGAGAGGATACTTGATCTATGATAGATGTTGCACTTTTGGGCACGGGAGGTATGATGCCGCTGCCAAACCGCTTTTTGACAAGCCTGCTTTTGCGCAAGCGCGGCAGGATGATGCTTATAGACAGCGGCGAGGGCACGCAGGTGACAATGAAGATGCTGGGCTGGGGCTTTAAAACCATAGACCTTATTTGCTATACGCATTTTCATGCCGACCATATTTCGGGCTTGCCGGGGCTTTTGCTTACCATTGGCAATTCCGACAGGCAGGAGCCGCTTACCATAGCGGGTCCCGAGGGGATAGAAAAGGTTGCGGAGGGTCTGCGGCTTATTGCGCCGGAGCTTCCGTTTGATATAAATTATATAGAGTTTAAGGATAAATACGAAAGTATAAGCGTAAGTGAGTTTGATGTAAGGGCTATGCAGGTGGACCACCGCATAACCTGCTACGGCTATAGCATGGATATACCGCGCGCGGGCAAGTTTGACCCGCAAAAGGCGGAGAGCCTCGGGCTGCCGAAGCCTACATGGTCGCGCCTGCAAAAGGGCGAAACGATCGAGCTTGACGGCAAAAGCTATACCTGGGATATGGTGCTGGGCGAGCCGAGAAAGGGCATCAAGCTTTGCTACTGCACGGATACGCGACCTACGGCCGATATGCCCGAGTTTTTTAAGGGCGCCGACCTTTTGATATACGAGGGTATCTACGGCGAGGACGAAAAGTACGAAAAGGCGGTAAAGCATAAACACTCTCTTTTCAGCGAGGCTGCGAATATTGCAAAGGCGGCGGAGGCAAAGGAACTGTGGCTGACGCATTTTTCGCCGGCGCTTACCGAGCCGGAGGAATTTTTAAATGTCGCCGCCGGTATTTTCCCAAATACTGTTGTAGGCTATGACAGACTTACTAAAACTATCAGATTTGAAGAAAGATAGTATATTTAAAAGAGGTATTAATTAAAATGAAAGCAAAAAACGAAGATACGGTAATGAAAATAGTTCTTGTCTGCATAGTTTTGGCTATTGCTGCGGGAGGATTTTTGGTAGTACACAACGCCTCAAAGGGTGAGGGCAAGGAATACGGCTACGAGGACGATATTGTTGAAGAGGAGCAGCCGACAGTAAATATCCATAACGATTATACTGCGCCTGCACAGATAGAGCCCGAGGCGCTGCCCGACGACCTTGAAGCGACAATAGGCTTTTCGCCGAAGCAGCTGGACAGGCTCTCCGAGCACTTTGTGCTTGCAAAATACGATATAAGCCGTGACAGCATAGTTTATTACTATCAGGCTGCCGAGACCACCTCGGGCGAGCGTTTTAATGTAATATGCACCAAAATGTCGCAGGAGGACTATTCATCATCTATACCTGCCAAAAATGTACAGACAAGCGATTATAACGGTATAGAGCTTACCTATGCAAACCGTTGGCTTTACAGCGTGCCAAATGATTTTCAAATGATAGAGCCGATACAAAAGGGTATAGAAAACGGCACTATGGAGATCGAGTACGGCAACACACTTGAAGAGGTAATTAAAAAGGACTGCGTGTACTGGTATGACGGGGGCATAAAGTACGAGATACAGGTAAGAAATCAAGATTTGCCGCAGGATATGCTTATTGATATTGCAAAAAGAATAATTGATGTAAAGTAGATAAATGCGGCGAGGGTCAAATTTTAATAACAAACTACGGCGGGGATGGGAAGCCATCCCCGCTTTTGTATATTTTGCCTTAAAAAAATCAAAAAATATGATATTTCTGTAGTAATTGCAAAAAAATTGAAACAGAACTGTAATTTTTTGATTTTCGTCTTGCTTTTTGGGCTGAAAAGTGATATTATTAATACATTAGGATTTTTTTATGGAACAAATAATTCCTAAGCTATGTTAAAGTTAATTTATGTTAACTGTTAATTATATAACAAAAATAAGGAGGAGCGAAATGAACTCTAAAGACGTTATCAAAAAAATGGTACTGCCTCAGTCGCTCAGCGATATTATTAAAAACGGCAATGCCGAGATAATCGTTCCCGAGTCCAAGGAGCAGCTTTTTGAGCTGTCTCTCGGCGGCAAGGACAATATGACATGGGACGTTAATTTCGATATTGGCGACAAGGTCATCCGCGAGGCAACGGTCGTAAAATGTAAAAACGGTATCGCTATCAACTATGACGATATCACAATAAGACGCCGCGATCCCAACGCAATGGTCATCGCAGACGATCTTCCCACTGACAAGCCCACACATCTGGAGCGTTTTGGCATACCCTTCGACGGTATCAGAAACGAAACATTCGAGTGGTTCAAAAATCAGGAAAGCATTATCGTGCTGCCCTTCTATTCGGGCAACGAGGATATGAAGCTTGGTTATCCCTCGCTTGCGCTTATACCCACAAATGCGGCGTTCTTTGCGGCAACACTTGCAGAGCTTCAGGGCTTTATCCCCGCAAGCAAGATGCCTAACAAGTTTAAGCCAAAGGCTGTTATTTATGTTGCACCTTCTTTCCGTCACACTCATTACGACGGCAAGCAGATAGTTGTACATAACAGACTTTACGATATGCAGGAAGTTTTCAGCTACAACCTTTATCCCGGTCCCTCGGCAAAGAAGGGTGTTTACTCCATTTTGCTTGATATCGGTGAAGAGGAGGGCTGGGTAACACTCCATGCTTCCACAGTTAAGATAGTAACACCCTACGAGCTTGAGCTTACCATTATGCACGAGGGTGCATCCGGCGGCGGCAAGTCCGAAATGACAGAGCCCTTCCACCGCGAGGACGACGGTTCGCTTTTGCTTGCTACAAATACATTCACGGGTGAGGAGGTCAAGGTAACCATTGCAGATACCTCAACACTTAACCCCGTTACGGACGATATGGCTATGGCACATCCCTCGCTCCAGAACGACAGCGGCAAGCTTGTTGTATGCGACGCGGAGACAGGCTGGTTCCTGCGCGTAAACCACATCGACCAGTACGGCACGGAGCCCGAAACGGAAAAGGCAACTATCCACCCCAAGGAGCCGCTGGTATTTATCAATATCCATGCAGAGCCCGGTGCAACCTGCCTTATCTGGGATCACGAAGAGGATTCACCCGGCGTTCCCTGTCCCAATCCCCGTCTTATCTTACCCCGTAAGATAAAGAACAATATTGTCGAGGGCGCTGTGGAGGTAGATGTACGAAGCTTTGGTGTTCGTACTCCACCTACAACAAGAGAAAACCCCAACTACGGTATTATAGGTATGTTCCACGTTCTTCCGCCTGCACTTGCATGGCTTTGGAGACTGGTTGCTCCCCGTGGCTACGCAAACCCCTCTATCATTGACAACAGCGGCTCTGCTATGAGCATGAAGAGTGAGGGCGTTGGTTCATACTGGCCTTTTGCTACGGGTAAAAAGGTAGATCAGGCAAATCTTTTGCTTGAACAGATCTTAAAGACACCCAGAACAAGATATATCCTTATCCCCAACCAGTACATTGGCTGCTTTAAGGTAGGCTTTGCAGGTCAGTGGGCTACAAGAGAGTATCTTTCACGCCGCGGCGGCGCTCACTTTAAGAAAGAGCAGCTGCTTGAGGCACGTTGTCCCATCCTTGGTTACACACCGCGTTCCGTTAAGATCGACGGTACACCTATCCCGAAGCCTTTGCTTCAGGTAAATACACAGGGTCGTGTAGGCAATGAGGGCTATGATATCGGTGCAAAAATGCTTACAGATTTCTTTAAGGAACAGCTTAAGCAGTTTGATACACCCGAGCTTCTTCCTCTCGGCCACGAAATTATCCAGGCTTGCCTGAATGATGCCGATGTAGAAACTTACTACAACTTTATACCCAAGCTTTAATTAAAATGCCCCGCCGTTTTTTCGGCGGGGGTTTAAAAAGGCTGTCAGTTGCTCTGACAGCCTTTTTGAATTACTTTTTATTGTTAAGATGCTTAATGGCATCAAGAACCGTACATTCCCTGTCGTAGTCGCAGTCAAGCAATGCGCGTTTGCCCGTATCGCTTTCGTTTACGGTCTTGCTGCCCGAGGCATAATTCAATATCTCTTTTGCGTCCTTATCGGTGAGCTCCTTATCTCCGTCCATATCGCCCACATACTTATAGGCCACATTTTTTTCCGCGGCAAATTCCTCTGCCTTTGAGCCCTTTGTACAGTATATTGTGATATTATAATTTACGACAATGGCCGAATCGTCTATAGAGCTGACGCTTTCGGGTATCGCAAGTGCCGTCATTGACGGGATATAAAACGAAAGGTAGCCTATGCTTTCAACGCTTGGGGGTATGGTGACATATTTTGCCCTTGAATAGCTGAACGCGGCCTGACCGATAGTTTTTACACTATTGGGGATATTTATTTCCTCCAGCGGGCAGCCGTAAAATGTGCCGCTGCCTATGCTTGTTATACCGTCGGGAATATTTGCGGTCTTAAGCTTGCAGCCGTAAAATGCCCACGAATATATTTTTTGCACGCTGTCGGGAATATCAGCCTTTGTCAAGGCCTTGCAGTTGTAAAACGAGCTTGTGCCTATCGAGGTGAGCGTGCTTGGAAATATGACCGTTTCAAGCGCCTTATCCTCGCGGAAGGTGTCCCCTTGAATACTTTTGACGCCCTCGGGTATAACTATGCTTTTAAGCGAGAAACAGTTTTCAAAGGCGCCGCCCGATATGCTTGAAAGGGTAGGGGGCATATCCACGCTTTCAAGCGCGGAGCAGTTTTCAAACGAGCAAAAGCCGATGCTTTTTATGCTTTCGGGGAAAGAAACGGTTTTAAGCGCCTCACAACCGTAGAAGGTATAGTTATTTATTGCCGTTAAATTCGGCGGCAGCTTTATCGACACAAGGGACGAGCAATCCTTGAATGCATAGCCGCCAATGTCTGTGACGCTTTCGGGGATATCGATGCTTTCAAGCGCCGAACAGCCCTGAAAGGTCTCGGGGGCTATCTGTGTAATGCTTTGCGGCAGGTCGATGCTCTTAAGCGCCGAACAGCCGTAAAATGCGGAGGTGCCTATGTTATTGACCTTATCGGACATAGATACGCTTTTAAGCGAGGTACAGTCCTTAAAAGCGGCATCTCCCACGGAAAATACGGTATCGGAAAGGGTGACATCCTCTAAAAGCGCGCAGCCCTCAAAGGCATTGTCTGATATGGAACTGACACCCTTTTTAATAACAAGGTGCTTTATTTCGGGGTAGTGCTCCGACCAGGGTAAATTTTCGGTCGGCAATTCTCCCTTGCCGCCGATGGTAAGGGTCTTTGAATCGGTGTCAAATTCCCAATCCTCCTCGGGGATCTTCTGCGCCTCGTAAGTCACGGGGTCAAGCCAATAGGTTATCGGTGCGGTATTATTCGTAACATACCAGTGCAAAAATCCGTCGGATGCCTTTACGGGCTTGCAAAGTGAAAGCGGCAGTTTATTTTGGGTACTTGATATGGTATTGCCGTTTTCGTCAATGGTCACGATCTTTGTAATATATTTTTGGCTGCTGTATTCCTCCCACATTACCAAAAAGCGGGTATCGCTTAATTTTATCAAATACGGCGTATACGGCGACACACCGTCATCGGCTGTGTAGTTTGTCAGCATTTTTATACTTGGCGCGCTCATATCCTTTGGTGCTACGCCGATAAAAATATTGCGCTGCTTGTCAGTAGAAAAGGTGTCGGCGTTCTGCTCTACGGTATTGCCTGCAACAAGCGCATTATTTGCCGAAAGCTCAAAGCCGCCGACAGATACGCCCGTGTAATTGTCGCCCGATTTGCCGACTATGCCAAGTACGGTGCTGCTTTTTACGCTGTAGGAGGTTTTGCCCGCCTCATATTTTCGCATAACCACGGAGCGGGGGTAGGCATCGCCGTGGTCTATAGTATAAATATATTCGCCGTCGGTTTGTATAAACTGATTAAAGCTGTGCGAGGCATAGGGCGACGAGGGATTTGACGGGCTTTCAAAGCTGTCAATATCAATAATAAACTGCAAATTTGACTGGTGATGAAGTCCGTCACCCGATTTGTACATTTCGTGGCAGGTGTAAAGATAAAGCTTGCCTCCCGCCTCGGTCATACGCGCCGAGCCCGCATCAAAGGGGTAAAAGGTATTTGCGCCGTAAATGGGGCACTCCTTTAAAAGCTGCCAGTCTTTTGAATACTTTTGAAGCCTTACCACCTCAACGCTGTTGTCATCATTAATATTTTGTGCGCCAAAGACAAGATAATTATATTTTTCGCCGCTGTAAAAGCCGCCGTAAAGCGGCAGCGGAGCGGGTATTTCTTTTATTGCCGAAACAAATTCCCCGTCAAGCGAGTATTTTTCTATTATGACCTTGTTGTCTATAAATTCCACACGTTCAAGCCCGCCGCCGTTCTCGTAAAGATCGCTGCTGACCACCACACCGTATTTTATGTAGTTGCTGCCGTGTATATTGCGGCTTGCCGCACCGTCATTTGCATAAACGCCGCAGTTAAAGATAAAAGCTGCGGACAGAGCTGTCAATAAAACAAAAAATAATTTTTTCATAGTATACCTTCTTCCGTTTGCATCCCACACCCCAGAATATTTTATCACAAAACAGCACAAAAGTCACTATGCCGCAGACGGTTTTATAAATTTCGTCAGCCTGCACAAGTGCTGTATTATTATAAAAATAATATTCACCCCAAATTTACGGATAAGGTATTGTTTACTGTTGGGTATTATGGTATACTGTATATTGATATATTGTATCTATGAAAAGATATAAAAATACAAATAAATCTACCAACGAAAGGGGAAAGTGTTGTGCAAAAAAAATTATTAAACCTCTCTAAAACAGCCGCTTTTAGAAATAAAATGGGGATACCGCAAAGGCAAAGCCTTAAAATACGGGCAATTTTTGCTGTTATCACGGCATTTATGGTGGTTATGCTTGTGCAGACTTTGGTATTTGCTGATACATACGGATTTACGGTTCAGCCCGAGGACGGTCAGGTCGTCAAGAACGCAAAGTACACAGTCACTTGGACAACGACATTTAAGCCGACAAAGGTCATTATCAAAGAAGGCTCTGCGGAAAAATACACTATAGAGGACACTGCAAAAACAATGAGTTTTGCTCTTCCTGCCAATACCTATACCGGTACAGGCTGGTATAGGTATAGTGTTTATGCTTATTATAATTCGACCGAGTATGTGACAAGTGAAGATTTCCTCATAAAAGAATACGAGCCCGAATTTGAGATCTCGCCGCAAAGTGAGGTTTTGGGTTTGTCGGGCAGTAAAACCGTTTATTGGGAAACAAATTTTACTCCCGTTAAACAGTATTTGATGCGAAACGGCAGTCAGCATCAAAAATTGACTGCAACGGCCGAATCTGCAACGGTTTATACATCCGATTATGTTTATGGGATAAGGGCATACTATACGGCGACCGAATATATAGACAGCGCACCGTTTCAGATAACAGCCACGCCGAAATTTATCTTGCAGCCTTCCGATGTATACGGACTTCCGAATATGGCAACATCTGCTTTTTATGATGTGAATTTTTATCCCGTAAAGGTAACGCTTGTTTCATCTTCGGGCTCCGAGGGATCGGCATTTCCCGAACAAACATATAATTACAGCGTATATTCCGACAAAAGATATGTATACGGCTATCCTTCCGAATTTGAAAAGAAGATAAGGGTATACTATAATTCGGATGACTATATTGAAAGCAATACATTTAAAATACTTAAATCAAGTACCGCATTTACAAAGCAGCCTGCAAGCGGCAGCGCAAACATTGGCGAAGAATGCTCTGTAAGCTGGCAGACAGATTTCACTCAAAAAAGAGTTGATGTAATACAAAACGGGGAAATAGTCAAGACCCTTACGGGAGATATAAAAAGCACAACATTACCGCCCTCAAACACACCGTACCAAATCAGGGCATGGTGGAATGACAGCGGAAATTACAGTTATTATTCCATTGACAGCGAGGAGTTTAATATTGCTCTAAGCACGGATATAAAATTCACTTCCGCTCCGATAGGCAGAGGTGCTGCACCAAATTCGACCGCAATTATAACCTTTAAAACAAACTTCAACCCGAAAAAACTTCAGGTCATATATAACAATAATTTTTACAGGGAGCTTTCCGCAACAGCAACAAGTGTTTACCTGCCCCCGTATACAAATTATTATGGTTCACAGCTTTATAAAATAAGGGCTTACTGGGGAAACGGAGAGAACGATTATTTAGACAGCCGTCTTTTTGCTGTTTGGTACACCTACACGATCAGCTTTAACAGCGGCGGCGGCAGCGGAACGATGGATCAGATCAAAAAAACAAGCGGACTTGAATACACTTGGGATGAATGTAACTTTACCTCGCCGGACAGCAGTAAATTGTTTGATAAATGGCTTTGCTCCGCAGATAATAAGTATTATTATCCCGGAGAAAAATATACCTATAATTTTGGCCGCGATATAACATTGACTGCCGTTTGGAAAAGCAAAAAAATAAACTCGATATATGTGGAAATAGACGGCTTTGAAAACGCGGTGCATGGGCATAATGTTGAAGAATTCCGAAATATGACCGCAGATGACCGCCACATAAGTGCAAGCAATGTCAAATGGACTATGTTTAAAAAAGAGTTGAGTAATACCGAGATCTATTTAAACGAGAATTTTGAAATTTGTTTTGATATAGATACTCAAGACGGATATGAGCTTGCGGATACGGTCAATTGCTATGTAGGAAATGTTAAAGGCGGTACCGTATCGGCTGTAAGAATGACCGAAACGGATACAAGCACCCATACAAGGTTTTATTTTACATATCAAGTACCTGCACCGGAGGGCGGGATATACATTGATACGGTAAACAGAACATTGGACGAGACCACGGATGGCATTACTCCGGATGCCTTATATTCGACCATGGCAATAGCGAGAACGGTAAAATATTCCAATACCGTAGCTTGGACAAGCACCGATAAAGGTTATATTGCAGAAATAACGCTCACGCCATATACAAACTATCGTTTTGATGAAAATACTTCCGTAACAATAAATGACAAACTGCTGACGCCAACATACAATGCAAACGGTACACTTACCGTAAGATTGCCTTTCACGGATAAAGGCGATATCGATCTTAACGGAACGGTAAACAAAACTGATGCCGCAGTATATTTAAAACATCTGACGGGCAAACAAGAGTTCACCGAAGAACAATACAAACGTGCCGATATGAATAATGACGGCAGGTATGATATGCTTGATGTAATAGCAATTTTAAACAAAGCAAGCTAATAATAATTGACACGCAAGGGGCAGCATGTTTTTGTGCTGCCCTTTTTAGATGCTTGGAAACATCAAAATCGCGTTTGGCTTGCATATGCCGTTTACAGTACCTTTTCCCTTGCGGCAACGGTACGGACATTCTTTTCCTTATTGATATACCTTGACAGCAATTCGCCCCAAAGGCCTATTTTTTCATAGGATATTTTTTGACAGAGAAGATCGGTAAATTTGCCGAATTTTCTGTAAAAAAGGTTAAACATCAGGTATGCGGGTATCTGTTCCCTTGATCTTGGCATACGCCTTATAATATTTTTAAAGCTGTAAATATCCTTGTAAATTTTAATATAGCCGTCATAAAGCTGCTTTTCGGTCATATTTTTGGGCTTGAAAACCACATTTGCGGTATTATACAGCGACAAATCATCGGTGAGAAGTCTGCCCTCGCTTTTCATTTTATCGTACAAAACCGTGCCGGGGTAGGGGGTCAAAATGTGGGAGGTCACGGTCTCTATCCTGTTTTTTACTATCCAGTCAAGGGTGGTTTTAAAGGTTTCGGGCGTGTCGCCGTCAAGGCCGAAAACAAAGCTTGCGTTTATCATAATGCCGCGGCTGTGCAATGCCTCGACTATCTTTTCGTACTTGGATATATCGTTTTGTACCTTGTGTACGCCGCTGACGGATGCGGGGTCAATGCTTTCAAAACCAATAAAAAGCCCCATACAGCCGCTTTCTTTCATCTCGTCCAATAGGTCGGGGTGGTCGGCTATGTTTGCGGAAACTGCGGCGTTCCATTTGATTTTAAGCGGGGTCAGCCTGCGCACAAGCTCCCGCGTGTATTTTATATCGCCCGCAAAATTGTCGTCTATAAACATAATGTGCTTTTTGCCAATGCGCTCTATCTCGGCTATTACATCGGCGATATCGCGGTTCATAAACTTTCGCTCCTTGGAGCTGTTGTAGCAGAAATCACAGCGAAAAGGACAGCCGCGCCCCGTATGCACGATGTTGCAGTAAAGATATTCGCTGCTTTTTACCATATCGTAGGCGGGGGAGATTATGTCGCGCCCCGTCATCGGGCGGCAGCGGTAGCGCTTTTTAAGGGCGCCGTCTTCAAAATCGCGCACTATATCGTCCCAGGTGCCCTCTGCGGGACCTATGCATAAAACGTCAAAGGCATCCTCGGGGATAAAGCTTTCGGCGGTGGTGATGTGTATGCCGCCCGCAACAACGGTGACGCCCATTTTGCGAAACCTTGCCGCTATCTCCATAGCCCGCGGCATTGCATCTACCGTTACGGTAATGCCCACAATGTCGGGCGTGTCAAAATTTATAGGCGAGATGTTTTCGTTTTCTATCACGACCCTGTGCCTGTCGCGCAGCATCGCCGCAATGGTCATAAGCCCCAGGGGCGGCGACATACGCGATTTTATTGTGCTGTCCATGGGACGCTGCTTCATTTTTGGCTGAATCAGTTTTATGTACATACTCTCACCTTTTTTCTTTAATATTTTAAAAATGTTTATGATAAAAGTGTAGCACATAAATATAACTTTGTCAATAATAAATTATCGAAAAGCATAAATTACTTTTTGTTTTATGCCAAAAATGCCGACCGCAGCGACTCTTAAAAAACTTTGAGTTTCCCCTTTTTTTTAAAAGAAAAATAATTGTTTATCGTTGCTTTTACTTTCGTTATGTTTATTCTATCGTTGCCTTTAGAACCTCTCCGTCAATTTGCAAGCAAATTGCCACCTCTCCTTTCAGGAGAGGCTTGGTTACTGCGTTCAAGGCGTTGCATTAGAAAGGCTCGCCTGAAAGGAGAGCTGTCAGCGGAGCTGACTGAGAGGTTTGCGCCCGCCCACATAACATAGTCAAGTACTAACGTAAATTTTAATTTAACAAACTATCAAACATTTTTGTTTTTCCTGTTTATAGCCAATAATCGTACATTCGTAGAATATGTCAAAGAAAAATAGGGAAACTCAAATTAAAAAATAGGGAAACTCAAATTAAAAAACATCTTGACATTTTGCCCGAAAAATGTTATCCTATTATAGCTGGGCGGATATGGCGGAATTGGCAGACGCGTAGGATTCAGATTCCTATCCTCGAAAGAGTGGTGCAGGTTCAAGTCCTGTTATCCGCATTAACGTTTTGTAGCACTTCATCAGGTTTGATGGAGTGCTTTTTTTGATATTTGCGACAAAAAAATAAATCTTATGACTTCGGAGATAGAAAGACGTCATTTTACCGTCACAAATTCCGTAAAACTTTTAATAACCTATTTATGTTATCAATTTTCATGCGGGGGTCTTTATCAAAGCTCCCGTTAAGTCCGTTACATTCATTCAAGACCTTTATTCCCGTACCGCCCGCATTAGTCCACATAAAAAGATTAGGGCTGTGATCGTCTATTAAAATATCGTTCTTGCCAATATTTTTGACTGCTGCGGCTTTATTGCTCCCGCATAGCGGAAAAATACGATGGTCAAGCTTTATTTCGGGGAGATATATATTCAGCCATTCGTTTTTCTCTGCCTTGGATTGCTCACAGCATTCCTTGATAACGGATGAAAGAATATAAATATCATATTCGGGAAATGCCAACAGTTCCTTGACCGCCTGCAATGTTTTTTCTCGCGGTTTAAGGGAAGAAAAATAGCCCTTGGTCATCAATTGGTTTTGGGTAACGTAATGATACTCACACAGTACACCGTCCATATCTACAAATAAGCATTTGTCCATTAAAAAGCGCCTCCTTTGTCTGATAATATTTCAAGTATTTCGCGGTCGGAAAGCTCTATGCGCCAATGCTTCAGCAAAACTTTCCTGTGTTTTGCTATCCATTCCGTAATTATTTTCTGCTTTTCAAAATGATGCTCCGATAAAACTTTCGGATTTTTAGAAATAGAAACCGGAACAACAATTCTCCCCATAATTACACCTACACGGGGACATTCGCGGGGATGCTTGTTTTCGGCGTGAGAGAACAATAAAATATCATACGGAAGCCCTGTGTCTTTACGGCAGACACAGACAACGCCGTATCCGTCCGATTTAGCCAAATTTATATTGCGGTATTTTTTGTTAAAAGAACTTTTCATATTCCGTGACCTCAAGATAATCGCCGTATTTACTGTCCTCTCTCATTTTGCCTTTAAAAGTATATATATCATCCAAATTCAGCTCGGGCATAACGCCTTTGCAAAGCAAGGTGTTCCCGTCCTCCTCGGTTATCTTAAAAACAGCATATCCGTTTTTGCAGTTTTCGTATATGACATCGCTTATTTCGCCTGTTACGGTCATTACTTCGCTGCTGTATTCAAGCCCCGACAAAAAGCCATCGTCATCCCAAACGGGTACCTTAATTTCGGGCAGCAGGGACAGCGGCGGCAGTATGCCGTGCAAGCAAGTGCTGTCCCTATACTCCGAAAACTCATATTCCTTTGAACGATATTTATGTATAGGAAATATTTTTACCCGCCTGCGCATTTCGTATAAAAAGACCGAAAAACTGTCGTTACCGTAAATTGCTTTGTCCTTAAGATCTTCAGTATCATCGGTCAAAGCGTTCAATGTAATTTTATTCTTGTAATGATCAAGCATTGTCATATAGTAGGCGGCGGGGTAGTTCGCCTTATAAAAAGCAAATTTTAAAGCGTTTATCACTATGTACAGATTCGTACTGCTGTGCATATCACTTGATTTTGCAAACGGGTTCGTGCTTTCGTATGCGCAGAGAAGCTCGGTAAAATTTTTGTACTCTCTTTCGGCTAAATTTTTCAGTTCGGTATTGTCCATCAAAAACGGAATATCAAGCATACCCGATTTGTTATAATAATTACCTATCCGCAAAACCTTGGGACTTGAAAACAAGGAAAGTGCGCAGTAATCATCAAGATAAATACATAAATTGCCGCAGTTTGCACGTTCTTTTAGCTTACGCCCCCAATATTCGGGAGAGTCATTAAAATAGCTGAAATATATTAACGGCTCAACGCCGAAAGAATCATCTATATCCAACGCAACGGGCAAATCGGCAATTGTTTTATCAAAGCTGTGATTTTGAATATCCTCCTTTGGCAGCAGATATATGATGTTTTCCTCATATTCGGCATTGTTTATTATTTTTTCTTCCCAATTCTCCGAAAGCTCGTCAAGCGCAGCACCGTAAACAAGCTTGCAGTCGTCAAAAAACTTCTTTGCAAACTCTTTTATCTCCTGCTTTTCGCCTTTATTTGCGTGATCGCATATTATATTGGGGTTTGTGTCATCTGTCATTTTGACCGAATACCCATATTTATGCAGATTTTCAAGACAGTCGGGGCAGGGCTTACCTGGCAGATCCCACTCTGTCTTTTCGGTATCGCAGCCAAAAGGGAATTCAATATATCCGCAGCAGGGACAAAAATAATGCGGCGGCAGGGGATCAACTTCCGTCAAGCCAAGCAGAAAAGCCACAAGGGTGTAATCAGATATGGTCATAGGGATAATGCACTTTTGCAGATGTCTCGGCGCTTCATAAGCAAACATGTAGGTTGGCGAAAGACCGTGTTTGGATATGAATTTCAATTCCGCATCGAGCCTTTGCTGAATCGGTTCGGGTAGATCATCGCCGTAAAAGTCCTTTGCTTTTAGATTTGCAAGGTGTACAAGTTTTTCTTCGTAATATTTTGTATTCATAATAACACCGCCTTTTCTTTATACTTCTTTTGTTACAACTATATCCTAATATAAGTGATGCGGAGAAAATTACACATCGACCCTGATATAATATTGACTGTAAACAGGCAAAATGTTATAATAAAGAAAGGAAAACTTATGAACGTGAAAATTTATTCAAGAAAGGAACTGAAAGACAGGCTTAAAGAGGGAAAACTCGAAAATACGCTTTTGATAGCGTTTTATGACCCGCAGGATGATTTGCCGACGAATTCGGGCAAGGCGGAACGGGTCATAACCTTGCCTATCCCCGATCTGGATAAGGAAGATCTGGAAGAATACGGCTATACCGAGGAGTCGTATTTTTCACAGGCTGACTCCGCGGCGAAATTTATAATAAAAGCTGTTCGTGACGGGCTTGATATTGTCTGTGCCTGCGAATACGGCGAAAGCAGAAGTGCAGGCTTTGCGGCGGCGATAAAAGAGTTTTATGACGGAAACGGGATAGAGATTTTTGCGGACGAGAGATATTATCCCAATAAAATAATATTTAATAAGCTGCTTGCGGCTTTAAGGAAACAGAGCGATACAAGAAAATTTTATGTACATAACCTGCCTTATGATAAAAAGGTGTCAATTGCGCTGCTGGAAAACGGGTATTTGTCGGCGGGGTCAAAGGGCTATGCTTTTTCTGATTTTAAGGTTGGAGACGAAATTTTTGTGCCGATAAATAAAGAGGAAGTAGCGGCAGTTAAAATTACAGAAGCACCAAAGAGTATAAATGCCTTGATAGGTATAAAATTTGACGTGGACGGAGAAATTGCGGAAGTTACGGAAGAGGGTGTACGCTATGAGGACGATATAATGGATATTGGGAGCGTTGCGAGGGTTGAAAAGTTGACGGAGAAGAATGTGGCTGTTAGTGAGTTGAGGGAAGAGGTGAGTGTGAGAATAAAATCTCGAAGGACAAATAGTAGAATTAGCGGTTTTTGTTTATAAGGAGGTAATAATATGAGTAAAAAACAGTCCGAAAAATTTGATTTTGATGTTCTTCAAAAAAAGGAAATAGAACGAATAAACGCATTAAAAGATAATCCCAAATATAAAAAAGATAAAGAATCTTTAAGAATAAAGCAGGTATTATACGATGGTTATGTTGGAACGAAAGAGGAATTTGAAAATGGATCTAAAATTATGATTATTGCGGCAGAAGCACATGATTTAAAGTATTATGATGAAAACTCTTCAAATAACGATGTCTATGACGGGTTTTATGTAAAGGAAGTTGCTTATACTGGTGACCCCAAATACTATCCGAATGGAAAACGTTTTATGGATCATTTACTTCTTATTTATAAATATATAATTGCCTATGACATGGCAAAAAATAATACGGCAACAAAACTTGATATAAACTTTGTTTTGAATGATTTATCAAAAAATTATAATGACTTAAAAGAAATTGCGTTCATTAATTTAAAAAAAATTGGTGGAAGCGGCAGACTTAATTATCCAGAAACGAAGGCAGAAGATGGAGTTACGTTCTATCAATGGGTTAAATATCATAGAAAAGACTTAATAAATCAGATAAATGATATTAACCCCAAATACATTGTGTTATGCAGTGTACCTGTTCAAAATGCATACAACAAACAACTGAGTTCCGAAATCGAAGGGCAAATTGATATTTTCAATTCTTATCATCCGTCGATATGGAATAAAAAAACGGAAGATTATATAAAAAACATTAAACTACAATAGTAGGTGATTCCCATGACCCCTCAATCCTCAAAAAAGCTCCTGCCGATAACGATACTTGACATTATGCGCAGGTACACGGACGAAAACCACGTTTTATCGCAGCAGGAAATAATACAAATTTTAAAAACCGAATACGATATGTCGGCGGATCGCAAGACCGTCAAGCGCAATCTTATGGATTTGATAGACTTTGGCTATCCCATTGCTTATACCGAGACCCTGCGCGGCGGCAGCGTTATATGCACCGACTGGCATTACGAGCACAATTTCAGCACAAGCGAGCTGCGCCTTATTATCGACAGCCTTATTTTCTCCAAAAATGTACGCAACGCCCAATGCAAACAGCTTGTAAAGAAATTGAGCGAGCTTTCGAGCAAGTTTTTCAAAAGCTCCTTAAAGCATATCTATGCCCTTTCGGAGAATAAGGGCAACTACAAGCAGCTTTTCTACACCATAGATGTACTTTCCGAGGCGATAGAAAACCACAGGCAGGTGGAATTTAAGTATAATTCATACGGCACGGACAAAAAGCTCCACCCGCGTAAGGGCAGCAGCGGCAGGGATTGGCGGTATCTCATAAATCCATACCGCCTTGCGGCTGCCAACGGCAGATATTATCTTATCTGCAATTATGACAAATATGACAACATATCAAATTACAGGGTGGACAGGATAACGGATATAAGGCTGCTCGACACGCCCGCAAAGCCCCTGCCCGTCGGCTTTGATACAGAGGAGTATTTAAAAGAGCATCTTTATATGTATTCTGGCGGCAGCATAACGGCAAAATTCCGCGCCGAAAAGATAATACTCGATGATCTGATAGATTGGTTTGGCACGGATATAGGCATTTTTGACGAGGACGAAAAACATATAATAGTGACCGCAAGGGTAAACCAAACCGCAATGTATAAATGGGCAATACAGTATTGCGAACACGTTGAGGTGATGGAACCACGGGAATTGAGGGAGAAAGTGTCATTGTTATTAAATAGTGTTTACAGCAAATATAACGGTAATAATTAAAATTTACATTTATGAAGAGGAGGAATAGTTATGACAGGAAAAGAATTTTATAAAAAATTCAATGAAACGGTTACGGTAAAAAAATATGGAAATATATATAGCAGCAATAGAGATTTTACAAAAGCGGTTACAAAGGAAATATGCGATATTTTATATAACGGCGGACTTGAAATAAACTGCGAATATTACAATGTTGATGTAATAGGCTGGAAATATACTGACACAGACGACAACTTCAGTAAATTGAAGAGAAAGTCAAAAATGACTGGTAATCGCAAGCCGTGGCAGCTTGTTGTAGCAGTAGAACATGAAAATAATCAAAAAGACTGGATATATGAACTTATAAAATTGGCTCAATTTTCCTGTCCGTTAAAAATTGTTATTGGATATACACCAGATAATAATGGTAACAGAGAATCTATCGAAAAAGACAGAATAGCCTATGCAGCAGAATGCCTGAAAGCTTCAAGTTATAATTTAAACGGCGAATTCTTATTAATTCTTGGCTGTTGCGAAAAAAACAAATATACAAGTTTTGGTTATTTGGGATATTTATTTAACGGAGAAACTTTTGAAAGTATTTCAATTAAAGAATAGTATTATATCATAGTGATGCGGCGATTATGCCACATCTCAGGCTGTCAAAAAAGCTATTTGATTCATTTTATTAAGTAGCTTTAGCATCGCAGATTTTTATCCGCAGGCGGAATTGAATTTCGCCGAGGAGCGGACGAAGTCCGCATACCTTACAGGCTTGCAAGTGACACCAAAGGCGGCGCGCAGACAAGACTGAAAAAAAATTGAAAGAAAACAAAGTTTTCTTTCAAGGCTGTCGCTGCAGCCGACAGCCGTAGATGCGGCAATTATGTCGCATCTTTTTTATTACAATAGTATCATAAAACAAAACGAAAGAAGGTACTATTATGCAGATATTTCCAAACAGCACCTGCAGGGGCAGAGCCATACCCGATGAATTATACCGACGTGTCATTGAAAGCTGCATTCAATCGGCGGAAATGAGGGCGTATCTTTTGGAAGCACGCAAGGAATACGAGTTTATGCTTAACAGCGACAAAATAACCGAGATAGTGCAGGGTGCGCCGATTCCCTTGACGAAAAAACAGGCACTTTTTAAAGCTTTATATGAATTCAGACCCTTTGTGTTTTCCGAAGCCTACCGCGAGATAAATCTTGCCGTAAATGCCCTTAACACCAACCAAGGCGATGTTTTCTATGCGCGTATAAAGCAGTTTTGGGAAATGATCTCGGATGAGGATGTATACGACATAGCGCCGTTTTTGGATGTCAAAACGGGGCTTGAGGGCATTAAAACCGCCGCGGAATTTGAGGAACTGAGATCGGGCACATACTGGGGCGAGTTTGAAAAATGGGTGCCCCGAAACAACAGGCTCGAAAACCCGTATACCTTTTATTTTATGGGCGGCAAGCCCGTCTGGTTTGAGAAAAATATTTATAACGAGGACGGCGGTTTTTGGCTCCCCGATCGTGACGGTTTTGTGCGCGGCGATTCTCTTAACCTGCCTATCCCCTTTGGTGTGGGCGATATAGTTACGCTTAACTGCGCACCGTTTGCGCCGATAAAGTATGCCATAATCATTTATGTTGACAATGTGAACTGCTGCGGCGTAAGGATGATTCACAGCGATACGGACGGCCTGTGGTACGATTCCGCCTTAAAGCACGCCCATGGCTGGGGACACTATACGCCTATGCTTTCGCCCCTGTACCGCCTTTCTTCTTGTAAAGGCAAACTGCCAAAAGAAGAACGGTTTTTGCTGAAAGTGCGTGAGATGATAGGCAATGATGCTGAAAAAGGCGGGGTGCTTTCTAAAATGATATTAAAGTCGGAAATTTGCGGTATGACCGAAGAAGAAATTATGAAGCTGATGATGCAGTTGTAGATATGGCAAAAATATTGGACATATGTTTTGCTAATGTATAGATGTAAAAGACCGGTTTTTATGGTATATAAAGGTGATGTGTATGAACGATAGAGCTATACGAAAAATACTGATAGCATTTTTAAAAACAAAATTCCGGGAGATACGAATATATCAGGAAAAATCCATAGGTGGGTCGATATGCGATCTTATGGCTGTTGCCGACTGTCTTATCGGGTTTGAGATAAAGAGCGACCTTGATAATTTTGCGCGTATTGATAAACAAATATACAACTATAACGATTTTTTTGATTTTAACTATATTGTTGTGGGAAAAAATCACAAGGAAACGGTACGCTCAAAAGTGCCGTATAATTGGGGAATAATTGTTATTGAGGAAGATAATGTTACCGTGACCAGAAAACCGCAAAAAAATAATAAATATAATATAAAAAAGAAATTATCTGTTTTGTGGAAATTAGAACTAAAAAATTTGCTTAATTATTTTCGCCTGCCGATGTATGCGCAGAGGTCATCGGAATTTATTGCGGATAAGCTTGTTGAGAGTGTTTCTTCCGAGGAATTATCCAAACGTGTAACATACGAACCAATTCCGGATTTGTACTCATTTCTGTTTTCCTCTGCTGCTGCGTTTGTTTGAATAACCACGAAGATATGTTTCGTATTATCTATGATAGACATTCTATCACACACCGGGTTAAATGTCAACACCGATACTTGTTAAGGTGCCACAATATGTCAATTTCGTAATTTCAAATTACGAAACTGACACTTGTCCGAACGGTTTATTGGGTATATAATAAAGATAATATAAAGTATGACTTTACCCTTTTGGGGCTTGATACTTATATACAATGGATACTTTACACAGCCCGGATGTATATGTGGGATTAAAAGGAGGCTTTTTAATGGACCGCAAATCAAAAAAATTTTTAAAGCGATTGACGGCTGCGGCGGTGGCGGCTTTTATGACAACGGGATATTTACCCGAAATATCGCCGATATTTGAAACAGCGGCGGTGGCTTATGCGGCGGATATTACGCAGAATACGGCAATCGTTATCAATTCATCAAACAAAAATACATACAACGGCAAAACGATAACAGGCACAGTGCCGAGCAGTTCTTATGCAGGAGATCAAGGCACATTTATTTCAAGAGCGGCGATAGTTGTTGACGGTATCGAGCTGAACCTTACGATAGACGGCTTTAATGCGGATTATTCGGATCAATATTCCCCACGTTCCGGCATATCGCTTGTAAACGGTGCAAAACTGCATCTGACGGTAAAGGGTACAAACAACCTTACGGGCGGCTTCGGCGGTGCGGGTATTTCCGTTCCCGACGGCTGCACGCTTGAGATAACGGCGGAAAGTACGGGTACGCTCAACGCAACGGGCGGCAAAAACTATGGCGGCGGCGCAGGTATCGGCTCTAACGGCAACGCAGACAATACTAACAAAGCATTGGGAGAACTACGTCCGCAGGGGCTTGGAGATATTACCATAAATGGCGGTACAATAAATGCACAGGGCGGTTCCTGGTATCAATATTATACTCCGGAAGGCGGTGCGGCAGGCATCGGCAGCAGCGAATTAAGCGGTGCAACAAGTGATCAAAATTACGGAACTGATACTTACATCAATAATATCACGGGCAATATCGCAATAAACGGCGGCACCGTTACGGCAGCGGGCGGCTGTGGTGCATCGGGTATCGGCGGCGGTGGCAACGGTACCGTAAAAACGATAAATATCAAAGGCGGAAATATAACGGCAACAGCAGGGCAAAACGGAGGTGCCGCAATAGGTCTTGGTGCTAATAGTTTTATGAATACGACAATAGGAACACTTACCTGCCCGACAATTGATATCTCGGGCGGTACGGTAAAGGCAAACGGAAACATTGGCTATGGAAATGTTTCAGGATATAGCCAAAATACAGGCGGAAGTGTTGCTATAAGTGCTTCTGCTGCAGTAAACTGCACAGGCACTATAGATCCGACAACTGCAAGTTACGGCAGCCGAACATTTAGCTTTACAATATATGACAGTTCTCTTACGCAGACTGTAAAAAATGCGGAGATAGACCTCCCGCTTGGAAGAAAGGCGACAGCTGATATTACGGTTGATAAGGCGGGAATAGGTACGGCAGCGGTAACGGTGCTTTACACAAGCGAACAGTTAAGCGGTTCGGGTACGGCGACAGTCAAGTTCAATAATAAGAGTTTTACAAGCGAAAGTATATCCCTTGCAAATGCAAATAATACACTTGTACTCGGCGGCTATATCTACAATTTTTCGTGTGCGATATACGATAAAAATATCACACTTAATACAACGGCAAACTTTACTCTTGACGGTGTGAGCGGTATATATGCAAATGCGGTATATACCCCCGAAATTGCAGGCACAGGCGAAAAATCGGGTGTGGCGAAGTTCAGCGGATATTTTATAACACCGACGGAGCTTTCGGGGGCTAAAACTTTCAAGGTGACAGACAGCAATAATAAAACATATTCAAGGGAAGTCACTTTCCCTGCGGCAAGTTTGCATAAAAGTGATTTGAATTTTTCGATAACAGACGGAACTGTTCCCGCAGAAGTGAAATATGTTGACGAAAACAATTCGGAGCAGACCTGTTCGTCATTCAGTATGGCTGCGAACGAAACATCTTGGGGTACTGCGGGCAATACAAACTGGATAGTTGTAAACAATGATATGACTGTCAGCGACAGAATAACGATAAACGGCACTGTAAACCTTATCCTTTGTGACGGAGCCGTACTTACCGCAGATAAAGGCATAACGGTCTTAAAAGGCAATACTCTCAATATATACGCTCAGCAGGACGGCACAGGCTCGCTTTATGCTTACGGAAACAAGGTCACTTCTTACAAGTATAATAATTTTTCGGGTATCGGCGGATACACTTATTGTCAAAATGGTTGGACATTTACCGAAACAGGCAGTATATCTATATACGGCGGAAATATTACTGCAACAGGCGGTAAAGAGGCGGCAGGCATCGGCGGCGGTACGAGCAGCGACGGCGGAAATATCACTATCTACGGCGGTACGATAAATGCAGCAGGCGGTGAAAAAGCGGCAGGTATCGGCTCGGGATCGAATGATTCAGTTTTTCTGTACAACGGCGGTACGATAAAAATACTCGGCGGAAATATAACGGCTGTCGGCGGCAACGGAATTTACGGCGGTGCGGGTATCGGCGGCGGTTCTAAATGTGACGGAGGCAATATAACCATCAGCGGCGGTACGGTAAATGCAAGAGGCGGCGGAAGCAATCAAAACTACGGGGCAGGTATCGGCGGCGGTGCAGCCGATGGTAACAAAATAGGAGCGGGTGCAGGCACTATAACCATTACAGGCGGAAATATAACCGCAAATTCGAGTGGTAACGGAAAAGGTATCGGTACGGGCGCAAATGCAAACACCGGCGGTACTGTTTCGCTCTCCTGGACAAAAACTTCGGACAGCATATTTGCAAACAGCTACGGTGCGGAAAGTATCACACTTGATAAAGATTTTATGATAAAAGACACCGATACAGCCGCAACGACAGATAATATAGCAAATAATACCATCGTTGCGAAATGTACTGTTTCATTTGATAAAAACGGCGGTACGGGAAGTGTGAACAGTTTCAGTTATGCTTCGGGCAAAGAATATACACTCCCCGAATGTACATTTACCGCACCCACAGGAAAAACCTTTGACAAATGGGAAATAAACGGCAAAAATTATGCGGCAGGCGAAAGTGTTGTTATAAGCGGTGATACCACGATAAAAGCAACCTATAAAATTATTCCGAGAATCGTTACATTCAATATGAAAGGTCACGACGAGGATCTTTCGCAGACAGTTGAATACGGCGCAAAAGCAATACAGCCCGAAGCACCTGCGGCAGAAGGCTATACTTTCGGCGGCTGGTACAGCGATGAAAACTGTGAAACTGCGTTTGATTTTGATAAGGCGATAACCGAAGATACTATCGTTTACGCAAAATGGACAGCCGACGGATATACAATAAGCTATGACCTTGACGGCGGCGAAAATGCGGCGGCAAACCCCGCAGGCTACAATGTTGAAAGCGAAGATATTACCCTCGCAGAGCCGACAAAAACAGGCTACAGCTTTACGGGCTGGACTTATGACGGACAGACCGAGCCGACAAAGTCTGTCATTATCCCAAAAGGCAGTACGGGAGATAAAGCTTATACCGCGAACTGGCAGATAAACCAATATACAATAACCTTTGATACAAACGGCGGCTCGGAAGTTGCTGCCATAACACAGGACTACGGCACGGCAGTTACCGCACCCGAAAACATACCCGCAAAGGATATGGCCATATTTAACGGTTGGGATAATTTGCCCGAAACCATGCCCGCAGAGAATATAACGGTAACTGTAAAGTGGATAACACTTGAAAAGGTCAAAGCAGTCGAGCCGACCTGTGAAGAAACGGGTAATATTGAATATTACGAGGGTTCGGACGGAAATTGTTATCTTGCGGACGAAAACGGTTATACAAGAACTTACAAACGGTATCTGACAGTTGCCGAAAAGGGTCACACTGTGGATAACGCACAATGGAATTGGAGTTATACGGGACATGACGAAACATTGCGTGCAGGTGTAACTTTGCATTGCAGTGAATGTAACAAGAATTTTATAGAGAACGGTACTGCAGATTCCATAACATCAGCTATAACAACGGCACCGACAGCAGACAGTGACGGTGTGCTTACATATACGGCAAGTTATGAATATCGCGGCACTGTATACACCAACAGCGACCATACCGAAACGATTCCCAGAACCACAAACAGCGTATTTATAGGCACTACGGGTTATGCTTATCTGAAAGATGCACTTGAAGCCGCAAATGACGGTGATGTTATAACGCTTATCGCGGATATAGACGAGACCGGCAATACTTTCTATGACAATGATAACAAAGGCGTAACCATTGACCTGAACGATCATACTGCGGTTTTAGGCTCATTGAACATAGGCGGCGATCTTACAGTCAAAAACGGTACTCTTACCTGTTACATCCGGAACGAAAATGTCGGCAACAACAATACACTTACGCTTGATAATGCTGTTGTAAATGCGGCAAAAGGCATTCATTGGTATGCAAAGCATATCGTTGTTACAAACGGCAGTACACTTGATCTTGGCGGCGATTCTTATTTTGGTGACAGTTCAGATGTCGGTTTTGACCTTATCATCGTTGGTGATAAATCAAAGATAATTATGGATAACTGCAATGTGTCGGGCTATAATGCTGAGCTTGTAAGAGAAGAATTCGGCAAATATCTGCCTGCAGGATATTCCTTTGACAGTGACGGTTATATTATTGACCAAAACGGCGACAGAGTAACCGAAACTGTGGAACTGCTTGCAAAGAACTTTGTGCTTACCAAGGCAGATGCAAAGGCGGCGACCTGCGAAGAGGACGGCTGTATAGAGCATTATACCGACACTTACGGTAATTTATATATCGAGCAAAACGGTGCATATATTAAAGAAAAGGCCGAGAATGTTATTATCCCCGCACTTGGTCACAGCTGGGGCGAGCCCGTTTATAAATGGTCGGCAGATTATTCCACCTGTACAAGAACGTATGTATGCCAAAACGACAGCTCACATATAAAAACCAAAACGGTCGATACCGTAATAGAAAACGGCATTGCAACAGCAGCATTTGACGAGGAGATAACAAAGTATTCCCATACTGCCAATGTAGACGACACCGGCAAGGCAAGCGAGGACTACGGTGTAAACCTCGACACAAGGGACACAGTAAAGATAGACGGCGCTAAAAAGCTTAGTGTAAAACTTAAATATGGCACCGAATCCGGTTGGGACTTTGTTTATGTGTACAAAAATCCCGATGATGAGAAGCCTATGACTGTTACCGAGGGCGAAGAAGAGGTACCGCTTGAACTTTCGGGCGAAGGCGAAAAACCCTTTGAAGTTGACGGCGATTCGGTAACATTCGGGTTCAAATCGGACGGAAGCAATGTTAAATACGGCTATTACGCAGTGGTCACCGCAGCGGTAGACGATGTTCAAACCACGGAAGTAAAACAGATAATCCCCGGCGATGTAAACTTTGACAATAAAGTCGATAATGAGGATGCGGCCCTTGTGCTTAAATATATAAGCACAGGCAAGGCGTTCTATCCCAATGACGAGGAGCAGAACGAAAGAGCAATACTCGCCGCAAACGCAGACGGCAAGGGCGAAGTTGATATGCTGGATGTTATAAAAATACTGCAAATTGCGGAAGAAAATAAAAAATAATCAGATATCATTTCTATATTCAGCCGTTTTGTGACATGCTCTCAAAGCGGCTGTTTGAAAATTTAGCGAAAGAGGTGTTTATCATGGACTATCAAAATTACAACGGGATCTTCTACATACGGGTAGACAAAAACGAAGAAATAATACAAAGCATTTTAGATATTTGTAAAAAAGAAGGAATAATGTCCGCTGTGTTCAGCGGCATCGGTGGATGCAGCGAAGCAGAGATACAGACTTTCATCCCCGAAAGCGGAGCCTTTGAAACGGAACACATAAAAGGGATGCTTGAACTTATTTCCGTGAACGGAAATGTCGTTACGGATGACGAGAATAATTATTTTCATCATACCCATGCCTTTTTTACTTACAAGGAAAACGGCAAACACAAAGCTGCGGGCGGCCACATAAAATCCATCACGGTGCTTTACACAGCGGAGATAGAATTGCGCCCGGTTATCGGCGGCACAATAAAAAGAAAGTATGACCCCGAAACGGGCACGGGCTTTTGGGATCTTAAAAATTATTAACAAAAATCTACAGTCAATTCAATTTCAAAAAAAGGTTATTCTTATGGAACAGAAATATAGCAGAGAGAAAAAAATAAAAGCAATTAAAAAAACATTTTTATTGATCATTATAGTTTTTATGTCATTTGTGTCTGTTGCTTATGCAGATGACAGAAATATATTTTACGATGATTTTTCGGGACTTAATTTAGACTACGACAAATGGCTGACGGCTGAAAAAAATTGGGGCGGCACGGTTATTGAAGACGGAGAAAGTGTCGATTACAACGGCGGTGTTATAGCGGAAAATATACATTTACAAAATGGAAAATTGATTTTTACCGGCTGCGGAAATTTATATGAGGGTAAAAAAAGAGGGATAAATCGTAACGGAACATATCGCAATAATGGCAAAAGATGCGGCGGTGCAATAGCCACAAAAGATTATTTTGCCTCGGGGAGCTACGAGATAAGAGCCAAAATAGCACCAACGCTTGGCTGCTGCTCGGCTATGTGGACATTTGAATATGAGGAGGACTATTCGGGCAATGAATTAAAGGTCACAAATCACGAAATTGATATTGAGTTTCCGGGGCGTACTCCAAGCAATGATCACAGCCTGTCCTACGCTCTGTGTACAACCTGGATAACCGAGGACGATTATAAAACAAGCTCCGTATATTGTGGCGACCAAACCGACGGAGAATTTCATACCTACAGATTTGACTGGCACACGGGAGATGAAAACGAAACACCGCGGGTCGAATATTATTTTGATAATACACTTGTTTATACATCGTATGATCATATCCCGACAAATGCCGGCAGGCTGTGGCTTGGATTATGGTTTCCGAGATATTGGGCGGGTACACCCGATTTTGATAAAACAAATTTTGAAGTGGACTATGTAAAAATAACGCCTTTTCACGAAAAAGGTGACAAAGACCAAAATGAATCATATCCCGATGCCGGTTGGAGAAAAAACAATATCGTCAGAGGGGATGTAAACGGTGACAGCACCATTGATCTAAAAGATGTAATAGAAATCGAAAAGAGAACGGTAACGGGATATGTTCCAAACGCAGATGTTAATGATGACGAAAACACGGACAGCAAGGATGCGATTTTGATTTTAAAAAGTCTGTTTTGATTTTGTCAATTAAATACCGATACAGACAATAAAACACAGGCTTCAAAACCAAAAGGGACAGCCAAAAATTCCCGCCCGATAATTTCGGGCGGGAATTTTGCGTTAACGGGTTATGCCGTAATAGTCATCAATTGCCATCATCCATATGGCCAGATATTCGTCCTTGAACATTTCCGAATGATACTCCGTCTTGCCGTCGTTCATATAGAAAGTACGGTTTTCGTAATTAGCTATCCAGATGTCGTCCTTGCCGTAAGCGGTAACGTTGTAGTGGTAATCCGCCGCATTATTTGCATCGATATAGCAGTCATTTACCCTTACATCCATTGCATGAAAGTTATTTGCCACGGCAAGAGCCATTATCATGTGTTTTTCCGCTCTGTCAAAATCGGAGCTTAAGTCTTTGTCAACAAGCATGGTGGCCATAATATCATAAAAGAAGTCCCTGTTTATTTTGCGGCCTTCATCAAGCACCGTTGAATCCACATAGTCGAGAAGACCGTTAAGGTCTTTGCCGCCGTAAAGAACGGTGGAGCCGTTCATACCGCCGTTGGGGATGAGGGTAAGGTCATCGCCCGAGCGGTAAACATCGGTATAGCTGTATACCGTTTTTTCGCCCTTGGGCTCGTCTGCGGCGGGCTTTGCGGGCTCGGACGCAGTATTTTCGGCGCTGTCTTTATCGCTGCCGTTTATGCTTATATCGGTGTTGATATCCAGATTTTTGATGGTCTCTACCGAATTATTTAATTTATCGAGGTCTATATCTGCATCGTTTGCCTTTGCCGTGCTGCTTTCGGACGTTTCCTCGCCTGCGGCCGGGGGCTGTGTGGTATTGCCTTCGGATGAGATGCTGTTTTGGCTGCTGCCGCAGGCCGAAAGCATAGCCGTTAAGGCACATACGGCTACTGCCGCCAAAGTTTTGGTCTTTGATTTCATTTCATATCTTCCTTTCTTGTTGTTTGACAGACTGTTTTTAAGCCGAAACGCGCGACTTAGTCGGGATTTGCTAAAGCAAACCCGATCCCCTTCGGGGATTGCACTCGGCTTTAGCCGAGGCAACATAGCGTACAGGCTCATCCTCTGTAGGCTATACACGCCTTTGGCGTGTTACGCCATAGATGTTTTGTATATACCTATGTTATAAAAAAAACGGTAAAAAGTCAAGCCCTGTCCGATGCGGCAAAAGGTAAGACTGATAAAGGTCAAAAAAACGATTTTTGTTGAATAGATAGGTAATATCAAAAAGAAAGATTCGATTTTATGCGTTTTTATTTTCTTTTGCAACTTGCAGTATTTTGATAACATCAAGCATATCAACTTTGCCTTTGCCGTCTGCGTTTGCAGCTGTTAATGCCTTTGCGTTTTTGTCGGCATCATCTTCAAAGAAAGGTTTGCCCGTGCTGATATATTTAAGCACCATTGCAGCATCTTTATCTGTAACGCTGCCGTTAAGATCGACATCGCCCCAAATCAGATCGGTGCTTATGGTCTGTACATCGGGCAAGATCCCGCATATCGTTGCAAAGTAGCCGTAGCTCGCACCCGAAGTGTCGGAGGACAGGACAAATGTTACGGAATTGCCCTCTATTTCAAATTCCTCCGTACCCGCGCCCGAAAGCTTGTATTTTTCCTCGTCGTTTGCATATACATACACAAAGTCGTATTTTTCCTCTGTATTGTATTTAAGGGTCACCTTAAGCTTTTGTGCGTTTTCGACGGTCACGGTATTTTTTGTGGTATCTACAGTGAGATTATTGTCGTAATCCCATTTTTTATCGCCGTTGTCGTCAACATTATCCGAGTGAGCAAATGTAGATATCTCCTTGCCATGGGTATATTTAAGCGTATGTCCCGATACCCTTATCGTGGCGGTATAGGTCAAAATGCCCGTTTCGGTATCGGTGGGCGCCTTTGTTATCTCCGAGCTTATGGAGGATGTACCCGTTTTGTATTCGTGCCCGCAGGTCTTGCAGATAAGTGTAAGGTCAGCGGAGGTAAGAACATCGTCCTCTATCGTAACATCCCAATGAGGGTCATCAAAATCATAATCGTGTCCCTTTTGGGGGATAACGACATCACTTAATGTACGCTCGGTATATTTGCCCTGTTCGTCAAGGGTATAATATTTTTTGCTTTCGCTGCTGTACCGAGCTTCAGGTGCTTAATGATGTCGATGTAAAAAACGGCGGCTCCAATGTTCTTCTGATAACGAACGAGCAGGACGAGGAAGGCAAGGATGTTGTTATTGTTTACGGCAGCGGCGAGGTAGGAGAGTATAACTCCGAGGACGCACAGGAATATGTACTCGGTGAAATGGGTACAATGAAAAGCTTTGACCTTTATTTTGACGGTGAGTTCACAAAAATCAAACCCGATGCTTTTTATTGTGTGCCCGTTAAATATTGTCTTATCCCCGAAACTATGGAAGAAATAGGGGAAAATGCTTTTAAGGAGAGCGGCCTTGAAAGCATACATACCAATAACGCTCTTAAATATATCCGCAGGGGTGCATTTGAGGGCTGTGAGTCTCTAAAGGAGATAAATTTGCCGTCTACGGTAGAGATAGTTGAAGAAAATGCCTTTTACGGCTGTGCAGAGGGAATAAGGATAATTATTGACAAGCCAAAAGGCTCTTTGGCGGGTGCTCCGTGGGGCGCGGATAACGCCCTGATAATCTGGGAAGAGGATGACGGGGTCTATATAAGCGATGACGGGGAATTGCTTTGGAGATATTTGGGCGATGCAAAGGAATACACCATTCCCGACGGCATTAAAAGAACACGTCATCAGGCGTTCAGCCGCAGCAAGATAGAAAAGATCACTATTCCCGATTCGGTCGGGAAGATAGGCGGACTTGCCTTTGAAGCCGCGCCGCTTAAAGAGGTAGTATGGGGCAAGGGCGTTAAAGAGCTGGAGCTGTGGGCTTTTGCACACTGTGTAAATTTAAAAACGCTTGACATCCCGTTTGGCCCGGAGGAGCTTAAAAGTACTTTTTTGCGATGCCATAGCCTTAAAAAGGTAACTGTCCCCAACAGCGTAAAAAGGCTCTCGGGCGGTGTTTTCTCGGCCTGTTATTCCTTAAAGGAGCTGTATATACCCGAAAGCGTTGAAGAAATGTCCGGCGAATGCTTCCGCTTGTTCTCGTATTCCAAATATAAAAACAGCGGTCGTGAATTTGAAAGCAAGCTTGAACGCCTTGAGGTCGATCCGAACAATAAGCACTTTGTTTCCGAAAACGGGGCAATTTACAGCAAGGATAAAAGCAGGCTTGTTTGCGCGACAACAATAGGCGGCAAAAGCTTTACCGTACCCGACAGCGTAAAAACGATAGACATTACGCCTTTTGTACAAATCTTAATTGGGACAGGGTAATAATATCCGACGGAGGTCAATGATATTCGTATTCCGCAGAAATAAATTGCTGCTACATACTCATAACCAACGGAATTGCAAGCAATTCCAAATTCAGTGGGAGCTTGGACTCCCACTGAATTTTAAGTAAGCACCCCCGCTTTAGAAGCGGGGGGACTTCCTTAGTTTGTTAAAATAAACGGCAGTTCGAAGCTGTTTGAGGGCAATAACATAGAATATGTCGAGATACCCGCGGCAATGCTCGAGGCAAGGGAAACAGTTTTCGGAAATTGTAATATCAAGCATCTTGTTATATGCGGCAAGGCAAAAAACGAGAATGATGTTAAGTATATTGTATATAACTGCAATATTGAAGAATGTGTTTTTGAATAAATGATATTTACCATAAAGAGTGTGCGAGAGACAAGCTCGACGACCACACAGCAACCTGCTTTTGCAAGGTGCTGATGCTTGACCTATGGTGAAGAACTTGACACCTCATAGCGATATGGGGTGTTTTTATTTGGAAAGGAGCAATATATATGTTTGAAAAAATTGATTTCACGGCTTACAACAAAATCGATACCTTTGAATTTGAGGGCAGGGTATATCAAATAGAAAACAGGGTGATATACAATGCCGACAGAACTGTGCTTATTTACTGTGACCCCGAAAAAGAGGGGGAGTTTACCGCACCCGAGGGCTTGAAAAAAATCGGGTACAAGGCATTTGCAAGGACAAAATTATCGTATATCGTTTTTAAAAACGGCTTGGAGAGCATAGGCGAAAAGGCTTTTGAGGGCTTTGACGATATATCCCATACGGTCGTGATGCCCAAAACCGTTTGTGAAATTTCCCCAAGTGCCTTTACAACAATAAAAAGCCGGTTGCCGTTTATGAGGCGGCACGGGAAGATAAAACCTTTGGCAACGGCAGATATGCAAGAAATATATTTGAAAAAGCCTTGATGAATCAGGGTGCAAGAATTATTGACGGTAATATAGATGCACTTTCAAATGCAGATATGCAGATTATTACGGCAGACGATTTTAATGTTGAAGTATCGGTAAAGCAAAAAAAGACCGTTGGTTTTGCAATATGATCATTTATTATGCCGATGCAGAGATTCGGAGCTTTCTTATATAAATTGTAATTGACATTAATGTGTAAAATGGGGTATAATTTACATATAGAAATAAAAACCTGAACGGAGGGAAAATTATGCCATTTATCAACAGCATGACAAACATTAAAATGAGCGAGAAGCAGAAAGAGGAGATAAAGTCCGAGCTTGGCAAAGCTATGGCTGCTATCGGAAAGCCCGAAAGCTATGTTATGGTAAATATCAAGGACGAGTGCAGCCTGTATTTTGGCGGGGACGGGAAAACTCCCTGCGCTATGCTTGAGGTAACGGTACTCGGCAAGGGCTCGAGAGAAAAGTTTACAAAGGTGACCAAAATGATTTGCGACTCTTACAATTCAATTCTTGGGATAGAGAAAAATAAAATTTATGTAAGATACGGCGAAACAGAGCATTGGGGCTATAACGGAAGCAATTTTTGATCGATAGACAGATAGTATACGGCTTTATCACGGATCGTGTCGGCTGCTTTAAAAGTTGAGGAGGTATCACAATGAAAAAAAGTTTTGACAAAGGATTTGTAACACCGCATCCGGTATTTATCATCGCAACTTATGACGAAAACGGCAAGGCAGATGCAATGAATGCAGCCTGGTGCGGACAGGTGGGGATGAATAAGCTGTCCATAAGCCTTTCTGCGCACAAAACAACACAAAACATCAAGGCCAATAAAGAATTTACGGTCAGCTTTGCCACAAAGGAGCAAATAGAGGCCTGCGATTATGTGGGTATCGTTTCTGCAAACAAGGTGTCGGATAAGCTTGAAAAATGCGGCTTTACCGTAACAAGATCCGACAAAGTAAATGCACCCGTAATAGACCAGCTGCCCGTTGCGATCGAATGTAAGGTAATCGAGCTTCAGGAAGAATTTAACGAAACAAGAGTTATTGCCGAGATCGTGGGCATGAAAGCGGATGAAAGTGTGCTTACCGACGGTAAGGTGGATCTTGAAAAATTACATCCTATTATGTTTGATACCGTTGCCCTTTGCTACCGTGAAATAGGCGCAAGTGTGGGCGGAGCGTGGAACGCAGGCAAAAAATTTGAGTAAGTATACAAATAAATAGGAAGAAACACAGGTAAAAAAAATTTTTTAAAAAAATTTAAAAAAAGTGTTGACAAATGGCTTAATAAGTGTTATTATATTTCTTGTCGTTGACGAACAGAGGTTTAAGACGACAGGAAATATAATAAGCGCGACTAGCTCAGTTGGTAGAGCAGGTGACTCTTAATCACAAGGTCCGGGGTTCGAGCCCCCGGTCGCGCATTTTGTTTTTTTATAAGCGCGACTAGCTCAGTTGGTAGAGCAGGTGACTCTTAATCACAAGGTCCGGGGTTCGAGCCCCCGGTCGCGCATTTGCCCTACGGGCTAAAAGCTTGTACATTGAAAACTAAATAATCAAAGAATTAATACTCAATCCCTTAA
>CAMVJD010000021.1 GCA_947167715.1 uncultured Eubacteriaceae bacterium | reverse complement strand
GCGTTTCGGCTTATGTAGCAGAAATTTATTTCTGCGGAATACGAATATCATTGACGATATGTAGACCTTGATACGGACGGAGCTATAACCGCATCGGATGCCTCGGATGCAATGCAGAAAACGCTGGACGAGAATTTTGTGCTTGATGCGGAAAAAAAACGTATGTAAACGCCTGTCAGCCACGGTGGAGACAGCCAAATACGGCGTGGTGGTATATGTCAAATGCCCGTGATATAAGCAGGGACTGTTATTATATTGTTGAGCTTTATAAAAACGGCGAGCTTTTTAAGAGCCTTGAATATGTCGCAAAGGCCTTGCCCGAGGGTGAATATTACCGCTCGGAAAGGGCGGCTGTTGAACTTTCGGATATTTTGTCAAAGGACCCGTCGGCGGAATATACCTTCCGCGTAAAGGGTCTCGGGGACGGAGCAGATAATTTTGACGGCGAATTTTCAAAAATGAGCGAGCCGCATTATTATACCGAATAGTTAAATATCCCCCGGTATGGCATCTTTATTAAAAGCTGCCCGACCGGGGGATATTTTATTGCTCGTAAGTAATTATGTCAACTCCGGCTCTTTTGGCCATAAGCATAATTTCTTCTTTTTCTTCGTATGTACATATATAGTAGTAATATACGGACGAGTAGGTGTTTGGACCGATAATAACATAGCCGTCGTAGTGCCATTTTTCCTCAAGCGCGGTACACCAATCCGCCCCGTAGCCGTCCGTGTCGAACCAGGCCCTATCAAAGTGCAGATTATTTTTAATTGCAAAGGGCTCTATGGCGGCGGCAAATTCTTCAAGCTCGGGGCCGTCGGAGGTCCTTGTCATAAGCCCTGCGTTGTACATTTCGCAGGCAAAGGCGTTAAGCAGAATAAACTCCTTATTGGCCTTGGTCGGGCCCTCGGTTAAAATGCGTTTATAGGTGTCCTCGATATAATTTTCGTTTATATTATCGGGAGGGATTATTTCCTTGTGAGCCTTAAGGTAATTAAGCGGCGCGGCGGAGCATTCCTCCATACGCGCCAGTATATCCTTATCGCCGGTAAACATTGTTACAAACTGTATAAAGGTCGCAGGCTCCATATTTTTAATGTGCTTTTCAAGCCTCCAGCCGACAATATCGGGCTCCATATTATGCTCGATATACGCCGACATTATACGAAAGGCCTCCTCGGGCGGGACATTTTCACTTACATAGCTGCTGTATCCGTCCTTATCCTCAAATGATGCCTTAAAGCAAAGCTTTTTTGTTGTGTCGTTTTTATGATATTCAAGCATAACACAGCCGTATTCCGGCTTGACGGCGGGGCAGAGAAACAGCGTTTTTTCTATATCTATATTTATGATCGCCTCACGCAGCTGCTGTGTGGTAAAGCCCTTGTGATACGCGGCCGCATCATTAAGGGACATAAGTGTCCAATCAGTATGTTTGTCTTTTTTAAGAAAATCAAGCAATCCCATTTCTTATTCTCCCAAATAAGCCTTCTTTACCTTATCGTCATTCATAAGCTCCTTGGCATCGCCGTCAAGCACTATCTTGCCTGTTTCAAGCACATAGGCTCTGTCGGCTATCGAAAGGGCTTTTTTTGCATTTTGCTCAACCAAAAGTATGGTGGTGCCGCTTTGGCTTATCTCGCGTATAATATCAAATATTTCGTTTACATAAAGCGGCGAAAGACCCATAGACGGCTCGTCCATTAAAATGATGGAGGGCTTTGACATAAGCGCGCGGCCCATGGCAAGCATCTGCTGCTCACCGCCCGAAAGCGTGCCGGCTATCTGTGTTTTACGTTCCTCAAGCCTGGGGAAGCGCTTATATATTTTATTAAGACTGTCGGCTATCTCCTTTTTGTCCTTTCGGGTGTAGGCGCCGAGCATAAGGTTTTCATACACCGTAAGCTCCTGAAAAATTCGTCTGCCCTCGGGAACGTGTGCCATACCCATGCCCACAATTTTGTGAGCGGGCGTTTTTAAAAGATTTACGCCCTTAAAGGTTATACTTCCGCTCTTTGCGGGAACAAGCCCCGTAATGGTGTGCAAAATGGTGGTCTTGCCGGCACCGTTTGCACCGATAAGGGCAATTACCTCGCCCTGTTCAACGCGGAAAGAAACCCCTTTTATGGCATTTATCATACCGTAGTATACCTGTAAATTTTCAACAGTAAGCATTTCTGTACCCCCTTACTCGCCCAAATATGCGGTTATTACGCGCGGATCGTTAAGTACCTCGCTTGTTTTGCCCTTGGCAAGCTCGGTGCCGAAGTTTAGCACCGTGACTTCCTCACAGATGCCGCCGACAAGACGCATATCGTGTTCTATAAGCAGGATAGTCATATCAAAATTATCGCGCACAAAACGTATGGTGCTCATAAGCTCTTCTGTTTCGTTGGGGTTCATGCCGGCCGCGGGCTCGTCCAAAAGCAAAAGCTTGGGCTTGGTGGCAAGCGCACGGGCTATCTCCAGCTTGCGCTGTTTGCCGTAAGGCAGGTTGTAGGCGCGGTTGTCCTTTTCCTTTTCAAGGTCAAAAACCTTTAAAAGCTCTACAGCCTCCTCGTTCATGGCTTTTTCCTCGCGGTAATATTTGGGTGTGCGAAAAATGCCGTCAAATACGTTATATGTCTGATGATTGTGCAGACCCACCTTTACGTTATCCATGACCGACATATGTGAAAACAGCCTGATATTCTGAAATGTACGGGCAATACCCATACGGTTTATCTCGATAGGGCTTTTGCCGTTTAAGATCTGGCCGTCAAGACGAAAGGTACCGGTAGACGGCTTATAAACGCCCGTAAGCAGGTTAAATACTGTTGTCTTGCCTGCGCCGTTGGGGCCGATAAGTCCGTAAAGCATACCCTTTTCAATGTTAACGCTGAAATCGTCAACGGCCTTAAGACCGCCGAAATTGATACCTAAATTTTTAACCTGTAAAAGAGGCATTTAAGCTACCCCCTTTCTGCCGGAAAGACCAAGCTTTTTTCTTATCTTCATACGAAGCTCCGCCAAATGCGTTGACGAGCTTGAAAGCATCATTACGATAAGTGCTATCGAGTAAATAAGCATCCTGTAGTCCGAAAGGTCGCGCAGCACCTCGGGCAGAAGCGTGATAACTATTGCCGCTATTATGCTGCCGGGGATAGAGCCCATGCCGCCAAGTACCACAATTACCAGTATCTCAATGGATTTGTTGAAATCAAAGGTGCCCGGCTTTAAAATTGCAAGGTGATGACCGTAAAGCACACCTGCCGCACCCGCAAAAAATGCGGCTATTACAAAGGATAAAAGCTTGTAGAACACTACGTTTATACCTGTTGCCTCGGCGGAGATTATATTGTCGCGTATTGCGGTTATAGCCCTGCCGTGGCGCGAATTTACAAGGTTGACTATAACAACAATGGTTATCATTGCCGCAATGTATGCAACCGAGAAATTTGAAAATTTGTTTATGCCCTTAAGGCCGCCTGCACCGCCCGTAAAATCAAGCGAATTTATAATGGAGCGGATTATCTCGCCAAAGGCAAGGGTTACTATTGCAAGGTAGTCGCCGTTAAGACGAAGCGCGGGAAGACCGATGATAACACCGAAAACCGCTGCTGTAAGGCCGCCTATTATAAGTGCAAGCGGAAACTCTATAATTGTGGGCAGATTTGCGTGTATGGTGAAAAGACAGCCCGCATAGGCGCCGACGGACATAAAGCCCGCATGTCCAAGGCTAAGCTCACCAAGAAAGCCTACTATAAGGTTAAGGCTTACCGCAAGCATAATATTGATGCAAATAGGCACAAGAAGACCCGAACCCTGGCGTCCGAGTGCGCCCGTGCTTATAAGCACATTACATATAATAAACGCCGCTATACCGAGTATAACTGCAAATACCGTCTTTTTTCGCTTTTTTAAATTAGCTTTTAATTGGGTTTGCGCAAGTATCAGCTTTTCGCTGCCTGTCATTTGTTTTTTTGCCATTTTTCCATGCTCCTTATACTTTTTCCATACGCTTTTTGCCCAAAAGACCCGTGGGACGGAAAAGCAAAACTACAATAAGTATGCCAAAAACTATTGCATCGGCAAGGTCGGTGCTGATATATGTTTTTGCCATACTCTCGATTATTCCAAGCAAAATGCCGCCGAGCATAGCACCGGGGATGGAGCCGATGCCGCCGAGAACAGCCGCAACAAATGCCTTGATGCCCGGGAGAGAACCCGTATAGGGGCCTACAAAGCCGTAGGATGACATATAAAGTATGCCTGCGACCGCCGCAAGGGACGAACCTATTGCAAATGTTGCCGAAATAGTGGAGTTTACGTTTACACCCATAAGCTGGGCGGCACCCTTGTCTTCCGAAACGGCAAGCATGGCCTTGCCCATTTTTGTCTTTTTGATAAAAAGGGTAAGAAGTATCATTATTATGATAGTAACGCTTAATGTCACAATGGATTCACCCGAAATATTTATGCCGTAGAATGTGAAGCCCTTTATTTTGATAAGAGAATCGACCTTTTGTTTGTTTGAGCCGAATATCAAAAGCGCGGAGCTTTGAAGAAAATAACTTACGCCTATGGCCGTAATAAGCACGGTAAGCGGCGAAGAGCTGCGCAGCGGCTTATAAGCTATTTTTTCTATGCTGACACCGAGTACACAGCAGATAACGGTACACAAAAGCACCGATGCCCACCAGGGCAGCCCGAATCTTGAACCGGATAACAGCAGGGTATAGGCGCCCACCATAATAATATCGCCGTGGGCAAAGTTAAGCATTTTGGCAATACCGTAAACCATAGTATAGCCAAGTGCAATAAGAGCGTAGACACTGCCCAGGTTAAGACCGTTGAGCAGCTGTTCGCAAAGTTGCTGCATAAAAAATCCTCCTTTTAGGTTTCGTATTATATCTATAAAAAACTAATCTTTAATATTATAATATAATTTCCTTTATTTTACAAGTGAAAAAAACAAAAAAGCCAAATTTATTGACACAACTTTTAGTTGAAAACACGTTTCTTTACACAATATATAGAAATACCTTGACTTTTTGGTAAAAAAAGCATATACTTTTATTATAAGTGAAATTCTGCGCAGATGACGACAAGTCGTTTTTGCGGGAAAAAATCAAGGAGAATCAAATGTATAATTCAAAAATAACGGCTTTTGCCAACTACCTTCCGCCAAAGGCAGTTACAAATGATGACTTGAGCCTTATGGTCGAAACAAACGACGAATGGATAAGGACAAGGACAGGTATATCGCAAAGACATGTATCAACAGGTGAAACAGCTGCTGATCTGTGTATAAAGGCGGCACAAAAGCTTATCGAAAAAAGCGGGACAGACCCGCTTGAGATAGATATGATACTGGTCGCCACCATTACACCCGATTATTCAACACCCAATACGGCTTGTCTTGTACAGGCTGCAATAGGCGCCGACAATGCTTTTGCGTTTGATATTTCCGCCGCTTGCTCGGGCTTTGTTTATGCGATGAGTGTGGCGGACAAATATATAAAAAGCGGTGCGGCCAAAAAAATTATGGTCTTTGGGTCGGAGGTGCTTTCCGCAATAACCGACTGGACGGATAGAAGCAGCTGCGTGCTTTTTGGCGACGGCGCGGGCGGTGTGATCGTGCAGGCAAGCGAAGAGTGCGCCGGCGTTATTGCCGAAGATATCCACTCCATCGGGGCGGACGGCTTGAAGCTGACGGGTAATGCGCTTTTTATTGATACACCGTTTTTTGATAACGATAAAGAAAAACAGCCGTATTTAAAAATGGACGGCAAGGCAATTTTTACTTTTGCCACCAAAAGGGTGCCGCAAAGTGTTTGCGCTGTGCTTGAAAAAGCAGGGGTCTCAAAAGACGAGATCGCATATATTGTGCCGCATCAGGCAAACTATCGTATAGTAGAGGCAATGGCGAAAAAACTTGACATGCCGGTGGAAAAGTTTTTTATGAATATTGAAAACTGCGGCAATACATCCTCGGCAAGCATCCCGATCGCACTTGCGGATATGGATGACAGAGGGCTTCTTAAAAAAGGAGATAAGATCGTAATTACAGGTTTTGGCGGCGGCCTGACCTGGGGCAGCCTTTTAATAGAGCTGTAACGGCAAAATACTTTTTGACAAACGGAGGTAAACTTTAATGGCACTTTCTAATCTTAGTATTGTTGATGCAACAAGTATCAGCGACGAACAAAAAAGAGTTATCCTTACGATCGTGGATGATATAAGCTGGGATACGGATCCCGAAGAAAAGAAAAAACACATAAAAATGATAGAGACCAAGATCAATAATTATTTTAAGTATATCACAAGCGGTCAGGTCCTTAACAATTATCCCGAAAGCGTTGGCTACGGCGTTGCGATTGTAATACAATGCAAATATCCCATAACACGCAAGGTTCAGGAAATATACGGCAAAATTGCGGAGCAGTTCAAGCAAAGGGACATTCTTTTCGGCTATTTTGTTGAGCCGCAGCTTGATGAAATGAAAAAGACAGAGGATGCTGAAAATGTTGAAAAAAAGGAAGAAGGAGACGATAAAAAATGAGTAATGCAGTATGTGATCTTTTAAATATTAAATATCCTATTTTTCAGGGCGCAATGGCATGGATAGCAGATGCAAGCCTTGCAAGCGCCGTTTCCGAGGCGGGCGGCCTTGGCATTATTGCAGCGGGCAATGCACCCGCAGATATCGTGCGTGAGGAGATCCGTAAATGCAAGGAAAAAACAGATAAGCCTTTCGGCGTAAATATCATGCTTCTTTCTCCCTTTGTAGAGGAGATAGTGGATCTTGTATGCGAGGAAGGCATTAAGGTCATCACAACAGGTGCAGGCGACCCCGGCAAATATATGCCCAAGTTCAAGGAACACGGCATTTGCGTTATCCCCGTAACCCCCAGCGTTGCCCATGCAAAGAAAATGGAAAAGATAGGCTGCGCGGCAGTTATCGCAGAGGGTATGGAAAGCGGCGGACACGTTGGCAGAACAACGACCATGGCACTTGTGCCGCAGGTAGTTGATGCGGTCTCTATCCCCGTTATCGCAGCGGGCGGCATTGCAGACGGCAGAGGTATGGCAGCGGGCTTTATGCTTGGTGCAAAGGCCGTTCAGATAGGTACACGATTCCTTGTTGCAAATGAGTGTACGGTACATGAAAATTACAAGCAAAAGGTGCTTAAGGCAAAGGATATGGACACCGTTACAACGGGTCAGATAACGGGTCATCCCGTAAGAGTGCTTAAAAATAAGCTTGCAAGACAGTTTGACAAGCTTGAAAAGGAAGAAGGCGGCAAGGAAAAGCCCGATCTTGAAAAGATCGCCGCACTTGGCGCAGGCGCACTTCAGCGTGCGGTAAAAGAGGGCGATATGGACTTTGGCTCGGTAATGAGCGGTCAGATCGCAGGTATGGTAACAAAGGAACAGCCCGCAAAGGAGATAATCGAAGAGATAATGTCCGAATTTAAGGCACTTGTTAAGGATTACGAATAATATAATTTATCAGATAAGGAAATAAATTTATGAAAACAGCATTTATATTCAGCGGACAGGGCGCTCAAGCTTCGGGCATGGGCAAGGAGCTTTACGAGAACTTTGACTGCGTTAAAAAGGTATTTGACAAGGCCGACGAGGCCCTTGGACTTAAAATAAGCGATATTTGCTTTAACCAGGACGAGCGTCTTAACGAAACGGAGTATACACAGCCCGCGATTTTGACAATGAGTGTTGCGGTGCTTGAGCTTATGAAGGAAAAAGGCCTTAAAGCCGATTATGCGGCAGGCTTAAGCCTTGGTGAGTATTCGGCGCTTGTGGCAAGCGGCGTGCTTGATTTTGAGCAGGCCGTAAAGCTTGTAAGAAAGCGCGGACGTTTTATGACCGAAGCTGTACCCGTCGGAGAGGGCGGTATGTGCGCGGTTTTAAATCTTGATGCGGATAAGATACAGCAGGCGTGCGAAAAGGTGTCGGATATCGGCAGATGTATGATAGCAAATTACAACTGCCCCGGTCAGATAGCAATTGCGGGTGATAAGGCGGCGGTCGAAAAGGCGGCGGAGGTAGTGCTTGAAATGGGCGCCAAGCGTGCGGTCATTCTTAATGTAAGCGGTCCCTTCCATACATCGCTTTTAAAGCCTGCATCGGACAAGCTTAAGGAAGAGCTTAAAAACGTCGATTTTAACGAAATGTCCGTTCCCGTGCTTACAAACCTTACAGGCGATCTGGTAGAAAAGGCATCGGATATCCCCGAGATACTTACAAAGCAGGTCATGAACCCCGTAAAATGGGATCAGTCCGTAAGGAAAATGATCGAGCTTGGCGTGGATACCTTTGTTGAAATGGGACCCGGAAAGACACTTTCATCATTTGTAAAGAAAATTGCAAAGGATATGGGTGCGGAAAATATCGCGGTTTATAACGTAGAGGATATGAAAACGCTTGAAAAGACGATAGGAGGTTTGGGTTTATAATGGCTAAAAACGTAATAGTTACAGGCGCCGCAAAGGGCATAGGCAGGGCAGTTGCGCTTGCCTTTGCAAAGCAGGGCTGTAATGTGGTTTTAAATTACAGAAGCACAGTACCCGACGAGCTTATCAAGGAAATAGAGGGCTGCGGTGTTCAATGCCTTGCAATACAGTGCGATGTAAGCGATTTTAAGCAGGCAGAGCTTCTTGTAAAGTCGGCTGCCGACAAATTCGGCACAATAGATGTGCTGGTAAACAATGCGGGCATTACGCGCGACAAGCTTCTTCTTGGTATGAAAGAGGAGGATTTTGATGCGGTTATCGCCACAAACCTTAAGGGCACATTTAATATGATAAAGCACACAAGCAAAATTATGCTTAAACAGCGCAGCGGCAGCATAGTAAATATGAGCAGCGTTGTAGGCGTTACCGGAAATATCGGTCAGGCAAATTATGCGGCAAGCAAGGCAGGTGTTATAGGCCTTACAAAGTCCACCGCCAGAGAGCTTGCATCACGCGGTATTACCTGCAATGCCATTGCTCCCGGCTTTATAAAAACATCTATGACCGATGTTTTAAGCGATAAGGTCAAGGAGGGTATACTTTCTACAATACCGCTTGGCAGACTGGGCGAGCCCGAAGAGGTTGCCGAGCTTGCGGTATTTCTTGCAAATGCGCCTTATATTACAGGTCAGGTCGTTAATATTGACGGCGGTATGGTTATGTAAACAGGCTTAACAGGTTTAAATGGAGGAAAACACATATATGGAAAGAAGAGTTGTTATTACAGGTATGGGTGCTGTAACACCCATCGGCAATAATGTTGAACAGTTTTGGGACGGACTGAAAAGCGGCCGCAACGGTATTGATTTTATCAAAAACTTCGATACTACCGAGTATAAGGTCAAAATTGCGGGCGAGATAAAGGACGATTTCGATCCCCTTGTTGCTGTTGAGAAAAAAGACCTTAAGCGTATGGACAAGTTCACTATCTTTGCCTGTGTTGCTGCCGACGAGGCTGTTAAGTCAAGCGGTATCGACCTTGACAAAATAGATAAGGACAGATTTGGCGTTATTATCGGTTCGGGTATCGGCGGTCTTCCCGTTATCGAGGAAGCTGCATTTAAAATTGCGGAAAAGGGTCCGAGCAAGGTCGGCCCTCTGTGCATCCCTATGACTATCGGTAATATGGCATCGGGTCAGGTAGCTATCAAATACGGTGCTATGGGTACCTGTATAGATGTTGTTACTGCCTGCGCCACATCTACAAACTGCATAGGCGAGGCTTACAGAAACATAAAGCACGGTTATTCGGATTATATACTTGCAGGCGGCGCAGAGGCTACGGTATCAAAGCTTGGTATCGCGGGCTTTACCGCATTAAAGGCGCTTTCCACCAATAACGACCCCAACCGTTCATCTATGCCCTTTGACAAGGAAAGAAACGGCTTTGTTATGGGCGAGGGCTCGGGTGTTGTATTTATGGAAACACTTGAAAGCGCACAGGCGCGCGGCGCAAAGATACTTGCGGAGGTTGTCGGCTACGGCTCGACCTGCGATGCCTTCCACATGACAAGCCCCAGAGATGACGGTATGGGCGCAGCAAAGGCTATGCTTGCCGCAATGAACGAGGCGGGCATAGATAAAAACGAAATAGGCTATATCAATGCTCACGGCACAAGCACGCATCTTAACGATGTTGGCGAAACAAAGGCCATAAAGGTTGCCTTTGGCGAGGAGCAGGCAAAGAAAATAAACATCAGCTCAACAAAGTCTATGACAGGCCACCTTTTGGGTGCAACGGGTGCTATAGAGGCTATTGCAACGATACTTGCTATGCAGCACAGCCTTATTCCGCCTACAATCAACTATAAAGTACCAGACGAGGAGTGTGACCTTAACTATACGCCCAATGTGGCAGTTGAAAGAGAAGTTAAGTATGCGCTTTCCAATACGTTTGGCTTTGGCGGACACAATGCCGTATTGTGCCTTAAGAAATGGGAGGACTGAAAATGCTTTATTCACAGGATATAAAGGCAATATTGCCGCACAGATACCCGTTTTTGCTTATTGACCGCGTTATCGAGATAGAAGAGGGCAAAAGGGTAGTTGCAATTAAAAACGTTACCAATAACGAGGAATTTTTCAACGGACATTTCCCGCAGGAGCCTGTTATGCCGGGCGTGCTTATTATCGAGGCTATGGCACAGGCAGGTGCCGTCGCGCTTTTGTCGCTTGAACAGTTCAAGGGCAAGATAGCGTATTTCGGCGGTATAGACAAGGCAAAATTCCGCGGCAAGGTCATTCCCGGCGACACCTTAAGGCTTGAGCTTGAAATAGTTAAGCTTAAAAAGGTTGCGGGCATCGGCAAGGGTATTGCCTATGTAGGCGACAAAAAGGTAGCGGAAGCCGAATTGACTTTTATGATAGGATAAGGAGACAGCTATGGCAGGTTTTAAATTTCCCGATATGGAGACCCTTAGAAACAGGGTAAAAGATATAAAACTTGAAATGCCGCACAGAACGGACAAGGCAAAGGACGAAGCTCCCGTACCCGCAACGGGTATCAAGTGTCCGTCGTGTGAGAATGTTTTTGAAAAAAAGGAATTGGGCAAGCTTAAAATTTGTCCCAAATGCGCAAGATATTTCCGCCTTAATTCAAAGGAAAGGATACGTTTGACCGTTGACGAGGGCTCGTTTAAGGAAATGGACGAGACCTTGCAGGCCAAGAATCCGCTTAATTTCCCCGATTATGAGGAAAAAATTGCAAAAATGCAGGAAAAGACCAACCTTAAGGATGCCGTTATCACGGGTACCTGCACCATTGGCGGCGAAAAGACCGTTATCGGCGTTATGGACAGCGGCTTTATGATGGCATCCATGGGCAGCGTTGTGGGCGAAAAGCTTACAAGGGCCTTTGAATATGCGACCGAACACAAGCTGCCTATAATTATTTTTGCCTGCTCCGGCGGTGCAAGAATGCAGGAAGGTATAGTTTCGCTTATGCAGATGGCAAAGGTATCTGCTGCTGCGGCAAGACACTCAAAGGCGGGGCTTTTATATATCACCGTGCTTACCGACCCCACAACGGGCGGTGTTACGGCAAGCTTTGCTATGCTTGGCGATATTATAATCTCCGAGCCCAAGGCGCTTATCGGCTTTGCAGGCAGACGTGTTATTGAGGGCACTATAAAGCAAAAGCTTCCAGACGAGTTCCAGACTGCGGAGTTCCAGCTTGAACACGGCTTTGTAGACCTTATAGTAACAAGGGAAGAAATGCCCATTAAATTAAGAGATATTTTAAGGCTTCATTCGGGCAGAAAGGACGGTGCGGAATAATGGCGGGCGCTTATGATAATGTCAAAATTGCGCGTAAGGTGTCAAGACCTACCGCACTTGATTATATTAACCATATTTTTGAGGGCTTTGTCGAAATGCACGGTGACAGACAGTTCCGTGATGATAAGGCCATTGTCGGCGGTGTTGCCTGGCTTGTAAACAGACCCGTTACCGTTATCGGTATACAAAAGGGCAAGTCTATGGAGGAGAATATCGAAAGAAACTTTGGTTCTCCGCATCCCGAGGGCTACCGCAAGGCTCTTCGCTTAATGAAGCAGGCGGAAAAATTCGGCCGTCCCATAATAAACCTTATCAATACCAGCGGTGCATACTGCGGTGTCGGTGCGGAGGAACGCGGACAGGGCGAGGCTATTGCAAGAAACCTGCTTGAAATGGCAGAGCTTAAGGTTCCGTCAATTTCCGTTGTCATCGGTGAGGGCGGCAGCGGCGGTGCGCTTGCACTTGCCGTAACGGACAGGGTTTGGATGCTCGAAAACTCCGTTTATGCCATACTCAGCCCCGAGGGCTTTGCAAGTATTTTGTGGAAGGATGCAAACCGCGCCAAGGAGGCTGCGGATGTTATGAAGCTGACCGCAAACGACCTGCTTGAAATGGGCATAATAGAAAAGGTCATAAAAGAGGCAAAGGGCGGCGCTCAAAACGATTTTGGCTTTACCGCAAACCTGCTTAAAAGCAAGCTTGTGACCGAGCTGGATATCCTTTGCGATAAGCCCGTTGACCAGCTTTTAAATGAAAGATACGCAAGATTCAGAAAATTTGGTGAATTCAGCGAGTAAGATGATTTGTCCCGTATTTGCGGATGCATTTCCGAAATACGGGATTTTTATAAAAAGCGAAGAAAGGGCGTAAACCCTATTCTTCGCTTTTTTTGCTTGTCAGAACACCGTATCAAAAATATTTGTTGCGGTAAATTTATTATCCGCTGCGGTATCAATTACCTTTTGTGCGGCCTCTCTTATCTGTGCTTCGGTCTGTGTGACCGAGGCAGGGGTCGTCTGTTTTACGGTAACACCGCTTGCGGCTGTCGGCCAGTCGTTTGAGCCGTTTAAGCTCCAGCCCATTACGTTTTCCCATATTCTTGCGGTACAGCCCGAGAAATGGTAATTATACTTATTGTTAAAGCTTATTGTATCGGTAAGCTCTATATAGCAGCCCGAATTGTTTTTGTCAAAGCCCGCGGCCTGATGATCGAAGGCTATACACTTATTAAAGGTCCTTTCGGAGATCTTCTGTGTATATTTGCTGCCTATCTTAAAGCCGTTGGGGTTGCCGTCCCAGGCCTTTGATGCGTAGTTGGCAAAGGAATAAGTGCTTCCGCCTGCGGGTATTGCTGCATTTAGTATATTATCCGCTGCCTTGTAATAATCGGAAACACTCATAGTACGCGAGCCGAGAGTGCCGTTATTATATGCCGTTTTAAAGCTTTGGTAAACGCTGTCGGAAACAAGCGCTCGGAGGTGATGCATAACGGGAAGCTCTTCGTCAAGGGGCAGGCCGTTCACATAGTCGGCATAGCCAAGGTGTACGGCAGGAATACCGTTATTCCAGCACATACAGTTTTTATAGCTTATTTTGTATGTCCATTTTACGGGAGAGGTCTGCTCACTTTCGGGATAATCAAAGCTGTCCCAGCCGTCGTCGCCGTTATCCCAGGCAAAGCAGTTTTCAAATGTGTGCCCCTTATCTTGGAATGTGCTTGCATCCGTGGTGGTCTCGGGGCCTGCACTCAATTTTACCGCAAAGCCGTCCGCATTGCCGCCACCCGTATAAACATCGCAGTTACGGTAGCTGTATACATTTTTTACGGTAGTGCCGTAGGCGCCGCCGGTTATCTGCATACCGCTGTCATTGTTATAGCGCACGATCACGTTTTCAACGGTATTGTAAAGTGCGCCCGAGCCCTTTATTTGTATACCGTTATCATGTGCGTGCTCTATCACAAGGTTTTTGATAACATTATTTGCGGAATTTACTCTTACGCCGACATCACCGTCGCTTGAAGCATTATGTATTATATCGCTTGTCTTGCCCGTCATATTTTCAAAATTAAGCGAGGGCAGGGTACCGTCCGATTTGGGAACGCCGATAAGCGATTGATTACCCTTTGAAAGTTCAAGACGGTCGGAGCATTCTATATCATCCATAACATAGACCTTGGCATTCGATTTGCTAAAGGCGGATTTTAATTCGGTGAAATTGCTTACCTCCGTACCGTCCGAGGTATCTATGGTATCTATCACAACATCTCCGCCGACATCGGGGGTAAGGTTATTAAGTATCCATATAGCATCAAGCAGGTCAACATTCCCGCTTGAATTTGCGTTCATCGCATTTAAAACATCGGCAGCGGTCACGGGTGCTATACCCGCAAGATGCTTTAAAACAGCCCTTGCGTCCGATCCCGTTATTTTGCCGTCAAAGTCGGCATCGCCCTTTATTACCTCGGGGTAGGTAACGGACAGTGAATAAAGGTGAAGGCCCTTTGTTTTTGAATAAAGGTATATCTTTTCGCCGTTACCGGTGTAATCATAATTAAGTACCGAGGCAGAGCTTTCGCTGTTTGAAGAATTTGTTTGCGAAGCTGTTTGACCGCTTGTGCCTTCCTCCAGTACAAGTGTTCTTTCGTCTGTGTTCGTACCCGCAAACTTAACGCTTATTCGGCAGGGTCCCGTAACATTAAAGCTGATGCAAAGGTCATTTTTGCTTCCGCCGCCCGAAAGGTCAAGCGAGCTTGTAGTTAGTGTTATAGGCTTATCCGCTGAACGCGGGGTTATAGTAAGGTTTTTGTATTCCTCTTCAACGGTGAAGGTCTTGGTGCCCGAGCTTTCCTTAAGCGTATAAGATGTCGTTGAGGATATAGTACCCGCATAGCCGGTGAAAGGCGCGGCACAGGAAAGCAGCGCTGCAAGCAGAAGAGCAGTTAATTTCTTTTTCATATAGTTTCTCCTTTTATTTATCGGCAAAAAATGCGTTTATTTCGTCCCATTTTGCGTTTACCGAGCCCTGTGCGAAAAACGGCTTTCCGCCGCCCCTGCCGTTAAGCGCAGTATTCATATCCTTTACAAGCTGCTTAAGGTCGCCGTCCTTTTGGGCAACGGCATATTTATAGCCGTTTTCCTCGTCGCCCGAAAATACCGCAACAAGGCCGCTGTTTTGCTCTATAAGCGCTGCGGCGAGCTTTCTTACCGTGTCGGGGGTAAGGTTTTTCTTGTTTAAAACTATTTTATCGCTTATGCCAACGTAATTTTCGGCTATCATATCAAGCATATTGTTTTCGGACTCGGACAGCTTGATCTTAAGCTGCTGGTTTTCGTTTAAAAGCCTTTCGACCGCTGCCGATGTTTCAAAGACCTTGGCAGAGAGCAGGTTTGATATTGCCGAGTTTTCCTCGACGGCCTTTGCGCAGTATTCGTAGGCGCGTTTGCCGCATATCATCTCTATCCTTACGCCCTCGTGAAATTTCTGAACGGAAATAAGCTTTACAAGGCCTATCTCGGCGGTTGTGTCAACATGGGTGCCGCAGCAGGCACAGGTGTCGCCGCCCGGAAAACGGATTATCCTTACCTCGCCCTCAAGCTCTTTTTTACTGCGGTATTTAAGCGCTTTAAGCTCCTCGGGTGAGGGATAAAGCACCTCGACATGATGGTTTTGCCAAATATAATCGTTTACCGCAGCCTCTATCTCCTTTAACTGCTCTTTGGTCATATCTCCGTCCAGATCAACGGTTATCATATCTGCGCCCATGTGGAAGCCCACATTGTTGTAGCCAAAACGTGCATTTATAAAGCCGCTTACAATATGCTCGCCCGAATGCTGCACCATAAGGTCAAAGCGGCGCTCCCAGTCGATAACGCCGTGTACACTTGTGCCGACGGATATCTCCTTTGTTATGTAGTGTATAATATCCTCGCCGCTCTCTTGAACATCAAAAACGGATATATCGTTTAATTTTCCCTTGTCACAGGGCTGACCGCCGCCCTCGGGGTAAAAAGCGGTCTTATCAAGCGTTACAATAAAGCCCTTGTCGGCCTTTTCGCATTTTGTTACCGTTGCATCAAACTCCTTTAAATAGGCGGAGGCATAGTATAATTTTTCTGTCATTTTAGTCCCTCTTAATTGTTTTTTGTATATTTCATGCTGTCAACAATGAGCTTTTGCACCCTTGAAGGCAGTTCCTTAATTTCCTCTTTGGAAAGGTCGGCCGTTTCTATGGGCGGGTGGATAATTACCTGTACCTTGTCCGTGCCGTCAAATTTATCCTTATCACCGTCAATTACCTTAAACGTGCCGTCAAGCGTTATGGGTACAACGGGCACCTTTGCCTTTATTGCGGGCTTAAAGCTGCCTGCCTTAAATTCCTTTACCGGGCCGCCCTTGCTGCGCGTACCCTCGGGAAAAATTATCATACTGTAGCCGTTTTTAAGCTGCTCGTATGCCTGTATTATCGTCTGCATGGACTGCTTCATATCGTTTCTGTCCATAAAAAGGCAATGTGTATGTACCATCCAATACCCAAGCTGCGGAATTTTGCCAAGCTCCTGCTTGGCAACAAAGCCCTTGTTGCACTTTAAAAGGCCGCAAAGCACAAGTATATCGTAATTGCTTTGGTGGTTAGCCACAAAAAGCACCGGTCGGTCTGTGGGCACATTTTCAAGCCCGGATATTTCCATATCTGCGCCGGATTTTTTAATACATCTTTTGCCCCATTTATTTACAACTGCATTTGCGTAATCGTCGTGAGCGGACATATCGCCTGATTTTAATAATTTGTTGCATTTTGGCCTATTTAGTGCCATTTTTAATAAACCAAGGACAACCGCACATTGATATCTAAAACTATTTATCATTTTTTGGCTCCTTTTTAAAAAAAATTCTTTTTATATTGGGAAAAGTATGATATAGTAATAGTATAAGGTTTTTTTATAAAAAAAACAAGACTTAAAATATTAAAAATTTATTATGTTTACAATAATATTAAGGGGGTTATTTTTTATGATGCCATCGGAGGCTTGGTTAAAGCTTTGCAAACTTATGAAAGAGGATGAACTGTATCCGCTTAAGACCTTTACTATCCTGGGACATCCGTCACTTGCTTATTATGCAAAAAGGGATAGGTTTGATAACCTTATTTTTTACGGAGAGCCGAAAATGGGCGGCCTTAAGCTCGCAGAACCAATAGTTATGGGCAAGAAGGAGTTTACTGCGCTTTTTCCGCTGTATTTCAGCAAGGAGCTTTTTGCCGATAAATACAGGGACATTATACCCGATGCGCCGTTTATTTTCCCGCTTATCGACCATTTTATCGTTAAGCAGCAGGATTTTCTGGAGGCAGACGAGTTTGTTGAGGAAAAACCGAAGGAAGAAGAGGAAGTTAATGTACAAAGCCACGAGGATGATCACCTTCGCGCAAAAAACAGAAACAACAAATAATAAGCTTTATTTTTGCGGAGTACAGCTATGAAAGAAAGAGAAGTTGCATTGTATGCAATTTTAGATATATTAAACGAAAAGGCGTACAACAATATCGTTTTAAGGCGCACGCTGGCGCAGAACAGCCATTTGTCGATGGTACAGCGTGCTTTTGTGACCGAGCTTGTAAACGGTACGCTGCGCAATAAAATTAATATTGACTACATAATATCGCTTTATTCCAGGACACCCGTCGAAAAAATGAAGCCCGTTATTTTAAACAATTTAAGGATAAGCGTATACCAGATAATGTATATGGACAAGGTACCCGACAGCGCTGCCTGCAACGAGGCGGTGGAGCTTGCAAAAAAAAGGGGCTTCGGTACGCTTGCGGGCTTTGTGAATGGTGTGCTGCGCAATATTGCAAGAAATAAAAACAATATTAAATATCCGGACAGGGAAAAATATCCTATAGATTATATCTCGGTAAAATATTCCTATCCCCTTTGGCTGATAGAATATTGGCTTAAAGAGCTGGATATAGATACCATAGAGAAGATATGCCTGTCAAACAGGGTGCCGCCAAAGGTAAGCGCATGCATAAATACGCTTAAAACAGACAAGGACGGCCTTAAAAAGGCACTTGCCGCAGATAATATCGCTATGACGGACGGCGTATTTAAGGAAAATGCACTTTATTTGTCAAAAACACGCGATATTACCGAAACATCGGCTTTTTCGGACGGCTTATATCACGTTATGGACGAAAGCTCGCAAAAGGGCGACAGGGTATTGGACTGCTGTGCGGCGCCGGGCGGCAAAAGCTTTTACTGCGCCTACAAAATGGAAAACGAGGGCGAGATAATTTCCGCCGATATTTACGAGCATAAGCTGGAGCTTATACGCTCGGGTGCAGAAAGGCTTGGTATAAGCATCATAAAACCGGTGCTTTCGGATGCCGCGGTGCATAATGCCGAATATGACGGCAAAATGGACTGTGTGCTTGCGGATGCGCCTTGCTCGGGCTTTGGATTATTCCGTAAAAAACCCGATATAAAATATAACAAGACTATGGAGGATGTTGAGGCTCTTGCCAAAATACAAAGGGATATTTTAGGCACCTGTCAGGCCTACGTTAAGCAGGGCGGCTGTCTGGTCTATTCCACCTGTACAATATCCTTAAAGGAAAATCTTGAAAATATGCGGTGGTTTTGCAGGGAATACGGCTTTAAGCCCGATAATATACAAAAATACCTTAATTTTGAGTGTAAAACGGCCAAGGACGGCTATATACAGGTACTTCCGTGTGATTTTAATACGGACGGCTTTTTTATAGCGCGTCTTGTCAGGGAGTGAGTGCTTATGGATATACGCGCGCTTACCAAGGAGCAGCTTAAGGAGGAAATGGCAAGGATAGGCGAAAAGCCGTTCCGCGCGGGACAAATATTTGACTGGCTTCATATCAAGCAGGTAAAAAGCTTTGACGAAATGACAAGCCTTTCAAAGGCCTTAAGGGAAAAATTAAAGGCGGAATATACCTTATCAAACATTAAAATTGCAGAAAAATTGATATCACGACAAGATAATACAAGAAAGTACTTGTTTGATTTGGGAAATAATATTATAATAGAGAGTGTGCTGATGAAATACTCTTACGGCAATGCTGTCTGCATATCCTCGCAGGCGGGCTGCCGTATGGGCTGCAAATTTTGCGCTTCGACGGTGGACGGGCTTGAAAGAAGCCTTACCGCAGGCGAAATGGCAATGCAGATATATGAGATACAGCGCGATATTGGCGAGCGTGTGGGCAATGTTGTCATTATGGGCAGCGGCGAACCGCTTGACAATTACGATCAGCTTATCGCTTTTTTAACGATAATAGGCGAGGGCATTGGCATTGGACAAAGACATATTACCGTGTCTACCTGCGGCCTTGCGGACCAAATAGACAGCCTTGCGCAGCTTAAGCTGCAAATAACGCTTGCTATTTCGCTGCATGCGCCAAATGACGACATTAGAAAAAAAACTATGCCTGTCGCCAACAAATACAGCATAGACCGTGTTATATCGGCTGCAAAAAATTATGCGGATATAACGGGACGGCGTGTTACCTATGAATACGCGCTTATAAAGGGTGTAAATGACAGCACGGAAAATGCGCGTGAGCTTGCGCAAAGGCTTCGCGGCAGCTTGTGTCATGTCAATCTTATCCCGGTAAATGATGTCAAAGAAAATGATTTTGTAAGAAGCGGGGAAAACACGATCAAGTCTTTTGCCGAGGAGCTTACAAAAAACGGCATTGAAACAACGGTCAGAAGAAGGCTTGGCAGCGATATTAACGCTGCATGCGGCCAGCTGAGAAAGCATTATAAGGATAGAATGAACAAAAACTGATATCCTTGAATTATAAGAGGTGTTTAAATGATTGCAATAGGAAAGACCGATATCGGCAGGATAAGGTCTGTTAATCAGGACAATATTTTCGTAAGTACATCGCCCGTAGGCTGTGTACCCAACGTCTTTGTCGTTGCCGACGGGATGGGCGGCGAAAATGCCGGTGATATAGCAAGCGACCTGGCAATAAAAAGCTTTATTGCGGCGCTTGAAAATCATGCGGTGAACGGTGAATATCTGGATAATCTGATATCCTCCGTATGCGCGGCAAACAGCGATGTTTATAATAAAAGCAATACTTCGCCGGATTATAGCGGGATGGGTACTACCTTTCTTGCTGTGACCATAGCGGGAAATGTGCTTTATGCGGCGCATGTCGGTGACAGCAGACTTTATGCGGTTTCGGAAAAGAAAATAGAGCAGCTTTCCAACGACCATTCCTATGTTATGGAAATGGTGCGCAGCGGCCAGCTTACGCAGGAAGAGGCTGAAAATCATCCGCAGAAAAATGTTATAACCCGCGCTGTCGGTACGGCGGGGCTTGTAAATGTGGATGGAATAATCAGACCCGTTGCGCATGATACCATATACCTTATTTGCAGCGACGGTTTAAGCAATATGCTGCATACGGATGAGATAAAGGAAATTGTAAACAATAAAAATATGACCGTGGAACAACGAGTTGATCGTCTTATTTCCCGTGCAAACGAAAACGGAGGCAGGGACAATATATCTGCGGTAATTATTTCACCATGGGAAGGCGGGGAGGCAGCGCTATGATTCTGGATATAGGTACAGTTGTTTTAGGAAAATACAAAATTATAGACAAGCTTGGCGTCGGCGGCATGGCAGTAGTTTATCATGCAATGGATGAGACCCTTGACCGTGATGTTACATTTAAGGTGCTGAAAGAAGAGTTTATTTCGGACAACGAGTTTGTAAAGCGCTTTCGCGCAGAGGCCAAGGCTGCGGCAAAGCTTAATCATCAAAATATTGTTAGAATATATGATTACGGCAATGACGGCGATATTTATTATATAGCAATGGAATATGTTGACGGCTGCACGCTTAAGGAAATTATACAAAACAAGGCGCCGCTGTCAAATGAGCAGACCATAAGCGTTGCACTGCAAATTGCCGAAGGCCTTATGCACGCGCACAATCACAATGTAATACACAGGGATATAAAGCCACAGAATATCCTTGTTACAAAGGACGGCAAGCACGGCAATATCAAGGTAACGGACTTTGGTATAGCACGCGCGGCCACGTCAAACACAATAAATGCCGAGGCTGTAGGCAGTGTGCATTATTTCTCGCCCGAGCAGGCAAGGGGTATGCATACCGATGCAAGAAGCGACATTTATTCGCTTGGTATTGTAATGTTTGAAATGATAACGGGCAGGCTGCCGTTTGTGGGCGATAATATCGTTGAAATGGCAATAAAGCACAGCAGCGAGCCTATACCCGATATTAAGATGCTAAACAGCAAGGCAAGCACAAGTATAATAAAAATAATAGACAAATGTACAAGAAAGCTTGCTGCCGAACGCTATCAAAACGCAGAGGAGCTTATAAACGATCTTCGTCTTGCGCTTACGGATCCAAGCGGTAAGTTTGTGACCGAAAATAATATTAATGACGGAAAGACTGTAATTGCCACTCCGGAGGAATTACAGGAAATTCGCAATAAGATCAAGGACGCTTCCGATATTATCGCGGAGGGCGATATAGACGAGGCCGATATAGATGACGACGATTACGAAACAGAGGATGATTTTGAATCGAGAAAAAGGGAAAAGCGTGTTATAATCGGCTCGATAGCGCTTGCGCTTGCAATAATTTCGGTTTTAAGCTTTGGTATATATTATATTTATTCAAATGTAATTAATCCTACCGTTGTTGTACCCGAATTTGTCAATCTTGATATTGAGAGTGCGGAAAAGCTTGCGGAGGACAAAAAGCTCTATCTTACAAAAGAAAATATCAACGACAGCTCCGTGGAAGCGGGCATAGTTATGGCGCAGAGCATTGATGAGGGCGTAAGGGTAGCAAGAAATTCAAGAATAACTCTTACGGTCAGCCTGGGCAGCGAAAAAGTGCCTATGGAAAATATCCTTGACAAGACGGAGGAAGAGGCGCTTGAGATACTTGCGGCAAAAAATATCCACGTTGACGAGATAAAGTACGAAAATAACGATAGAATACCCGTTGGTACGGTAATTCGTCAGACACCGCCGGCAGGCACCGAAATAGGCAAGGACGACAAGGTGGTATTTTATATCAGCCTTGGTGCAGCCGAGGAAAACATCCCCGTTCCGGATATTCTGGGCAAAACAAAGGAAGAAGCGGAGGCAATGCTTCAGCAGTTTACCCTTAAATTCCTTGACGAGGCTTACAGCGATAAGTATCCTGCGGGACAGATAGCTGTACAGGGCGTGCCTGCGGGTACTATGGTGCCATACGGTTTTACTATCACCGCTACAATAAGCAAGGGCCCCGACCCCGCGTTAAAAGTTACCGAGGAAACCACGGCAGAGCCCACAACTGAATATATCGCGGCACCTATCGAGCCTGTTAAAAGGGCGGTAAGCATACCCGTAATTCCTGATTTTGTGGGCAATCCGCCTACAAAGACAATTATTGTAGATGCCGACACGGGCGAAGAGGTAGTCAAAGATGAGGACGGAAGAATACCCATCGGCGTAAAAACACGCCTTGCAATAGTTGAGGATAATGAATATCTTGAAAAGACATATCTTGTAAAGGCTGTTGCGATAGATGCGGAAAATACACGCATATTATACGAAAAATATGTTGCGGGCAGCGAATTCCCGTTTTCTATTAACGACCAGATCGATAAAAACACAACCTATAAAATTTATTTGGATAATGCAGTTATACTTGAACGGGAGGAAAAATATTGACGACCAAAAAAGGAAGACTGATAAAAGGCATCGGCGGCTTATATTATGTAGCCGCCGACGGCTTTGTGTATGAATGCGGCATAAGGGGGATATTCAGAAAAAAAAGAATTATCCCCACCATTGGCGACAATGTGGAAATATCGGTACAGTCGCACGATGATAAAAAGGCGGTAATAGATAAAATACTGCCAAGAAGAAACTCGCTTATAAGACCCAAGGTGGTAAATATCGACTGTGCTGTGATAACCTTTGCCGCAAAAAGTCCGGATATAAATTTTGACCTGCTTGATAAATTTCTTATACTTGCGGAGTATCAGAAAATTGAGGATATAGTTATTTGCATTAATAAATGCGACCTTAATAACGAGCAGAAAATAAAAGAGATATACGAGCCTGTTTACAGCGTTTATCACGTTTCCGCCCTTGAAAACGAGGGCATAGATGAGCTTATGTCCCATTTAAAGGGAAAGGTGTCTGTGCTTGCGGGACCCTCGGGCGTAGGTAAATCAAGCCTTATAAACAGGCTTATACCCAACGGCGAACAGCGTCAGACAGGCGAGATAAGCAGAAAAATAGAACGCGGCAAGCATACAACAAGACAGGTGGAGCTTTTAAAGGCGGATGATGAGGGCACCTATATCGTGGACTCTCCGGGCTTCACATCGTTAAGTCTTGATATGATACCCATTGACGAGCTTCAGTTCTGTTTCAGGGAGTTTTTGCCGTATCTTGGAAACTGCCGCTTTAATGACTGCCGCCATATTGCCGAGCCCGATTGCGGCCTTAAGGCAGAGGTCGGCAAAAATATATCCCCCGAAAGATACGAAAGGTTTGTAAGCGTTTATAAATCTTTAGAAAACAAATATTAAACATAAAGGAGAATATGCGATGTCTGCATATAAGCTTTCACCCTCGCTTTTATCCTGTGATTTTACAAAACTTGGCGAGGAAGTAAAACTGCTGGAAAAGCAGAATGTACCCTATATACATATTGATGTTATGGACGGCCTTTTTGTGCCGAATATTTCAATAGGCATACCCGTAGTGGAATGTTTAAGAAAAATAACCGACCTTGTGCTTGATACGCATTTAATGATAGTCGAGCCCGAGCGATATATAGAGCAGTTTGCGGCGGCAGGCTCGGATATAATCAATTTTCATATCGAGGCCTGCAAGGATCCGTTAAGTGCGATAGACAAAATTCATTCACTGGGCAAAAAGGCGGGTATCACCATAAAGCCCAAAACGCCAGTAAAGGATATAGAGCCCTATCTTTCCGCCGTCGATCTGGTGCTGGTCATGAGCGTTGAGCCGGGCTTTGGCGGTCAGGGGCTTATACCCGAAACGCTTGAAAAGGTAAGACAGCTTGCCGATATCAAAAAAAATAATTCGCTTTTGTTTGAACTGGAGATAGACGGCGGCGTTAAGCTTGATAATCTTGAAAGGGTAAAGGCAGCCGGCGCAGAGGTAATTGTGGCGGGCTCGGCAATATTTAAGGGCGATACCTCGGCAAATATTGCCGCATTTAATGATATGCTTAAATGATAGGCATATAAAAGGAGCATCTGATATGAAGGTACTTATTATCGGAAGCGGGGATTTTAAACTGCCCGGGGATGCACGGGAACGATATATAATTGCCTGTGACGGCGGCCTTGACCGCTGCGCGGAATATAATTTAAGGCCCGAGCGCATACTGGGTGATTTTGATTCGGTATCGCAGACGAGCCTTGATTTTTTTGCGGATATCCCGAAAACAAGATTTCCCGTTAAAAAGGATATGACCGATATCGAGCTTGGGCTGGAGCTTGCGTTTAAGCTTGGGGCAAGCGATATCACGGTCACAGGGGCATTAAGCGGCACAAGGCTTGACCATACGCTGTGTAATATCCAGCTTTTGCTTAAATGCCTTAAACGCGGCATAGTTGCGCGTATAATAAATAAAACAAATACGATCATGCTTATGGACGGCAAAAATAAGCTAAGGCTCTCAAACGACGGAAGGTATGTATCGATTCTTCCCGTAACACAGCGCATAACGGGGCTTACGCTTAAGGGCTTTGAATATCCGCTTGAAAACCATACGCTAAAAAAAGGCAGTTCTCTTTGCGTTAGTAATAAAATAGCAAAAAAAAGTGCGGAAATAGAAATTGATGGAGGTATTGCTGCCATATTTCTTTCGGCAGATGCCTGAAGACTGTCAAAATACACAAAAATATTGACAAACACCTCATGGTGTTATACAATATAAATATGGATAGATTTGCACTTGGCGAGAGGATGTGGACATTATGGATAATATCAGGCGAATAAAACTTGACAGGCTTTTTGAGGCCTTTTCCATTGTTGCCGAGGGTAATTATGTCTACCTTTGCGATATGAAAGAGGATCTTTCAAGATGGTCTAAAACGGCGGTGGATTTTTTCGGTCTGCCGGATGAATATATGGTAGGCGCAGGCGATATATGGGAAAAGCATATACATCCCGAGGACAGAGAAAATTATGCCAAAAGTATAGAGGCTATTTTTGCGGGCAAGGATGACGGCCACGATATGCAGTACCGCGCGGAAACCAGGGACGGAAACTACTGTGTTTGTACCTGCCGGGGCGTTGTTATCAGAGACCCCGACGGCAATCCCGACTTTTTCGGCGGTTCAATTAAAAATCACGGCGTTTTGAGCTATGTGGATGCGGTAACGGGTCTGCGCAATCTTTACGGCTTTTTGGACGATATAGATACGCTTTTGTGGAAAAAGGAAAAAACACTTATACTTATGATGGGCTTAAGTAATTTTTCCAATATAAACGACCTTTACGGCTTTAGCTTTGGCAACGATGTTCTGGCAAAGCTTGGCGATATGCTGCGGAAAAAGATTGCAAACCTTGGCCTTGTATACCGTATGGACGGTACAAAGTTTGTTTTGGTATCAAGGACTCTTTCGGTGGAAAAAATGCGGGAGCTGTACGCCGAGCTTAAGGAAACTGTCGTGCATGATTTCTTCGCTAACGGTCAGCGCGTAAGTCTGTCCTTAAACGGCGGTGCGGTATATCTTGATAATTTTGACATAACAAGCGATACCCTGTATTCCTGCCTTAAATATGCCTATTATGAGTCAAAAAGCAAGCATATCGGCGAGCTTGTGCTTTTTGAGGACGCTTTGAGCAACGAAAACAGGACGCTGGTTGAAAAATTAAATATAATAAGAAACAGTATTGCGGAGAACTGCAAGGGCTTTTTCCTTTGCTATCAGCCCATTATAAATGCCGAAACCGACGAATTAAAGGGGATGGAGGCTCTTATACGCTGGAAAAACGATAAATACGGCACTGTGCCGCCTGTTCAGTTTATTCCCGTGCTGGAGCAGGATACCATTTTCCCCGAGCTTGGACGGTGGATACTTAAACAGGCCATGACCGACGGCAAGCTGTTTATTGAAAAGTATCCCAATTTTGTTATGAATGTAAACTTGTCCTATGCACAGCTTGAAAAACGCGACTTCGTGTCGGAGCTTTTTGAACTGCTTGATGAAACACAGTATCCCGCAAAAAATCTTTGTCTTGAAATAACCGAGCGCTGCCGTCTGCTTGATATGAACGTGCTTAAAAGTATGTTTGAAATATGCAGGGAGCGCGGTATAAAAATGGCGCTGGACGATTTTGGAACGGGCTTTGCATCCCTCGGCATTTTAAGAGAGCTGCCCGTCGATATAATAAAGATAGACCGCGAGTATGTTAAAAATGTCGAAAAAAGCGTTTCCGACCAAAATACCGTGCGTTTTATATCCGAGCTTGCAGAGGCATTTTCCGCGGAGGTTTGCGTTGAGGGTGTCGAAACGGCAGAAATGCGTGACTATCTGCGACAATATCGTATTGGCAGTCTTCAGGGCTACTATTATTCAAAGCCGATACCTTTGCAGGAATTTGCGGGTAAATATATGTGATTATATATCTTTGCAAAGCAGCGCATAGTTATATGTGTTTTCTATCAGCTCGCTGTAATAGCGGGGTTTTTGACCGTGAATAAGCGCACCTACGGATGTCTTTCCCTCCTGCATATTGCGCATTGTTTCGGCAAGGGCGCTTCCCAAGCCTCTATGCCCGGGGTCGGCGCCAAGATACATAAAAATCAGTCTTTCAGGGTCTTTTCGGGTCATATAAAAACCGAAAAGGCCCTTTGTTTTGCTGTAATCGGGAAATGGTATCATAAAGGCGGCAAGCTTGCCGTCCTTGTATACAAGTGCGGTCTTTTTAAGGCAAAGCATATTTTTAAGCGGCGAATAAAGGCGTATAAAATCGTCCTCGGTTATATGGCGGTATTCGGGAAAGGTCGAATAAAGCCTTGTCAAAAGGGCATAAAGCTCACTTAACTGCCGCTTAAAGCCGCGTTTTGTCATGGTCTTGAATATATAGCCGTTATTTTTAAAGTATTCAAGCCTTTGGCGGCATTTTTCATTGTGACCCTCGGGCTTTTTATAGATGTTTGAATGATATTTTTCGCATATAGTATAGCCGTTTTCCTGCCACAAACGCGGGTAGTGGGGCGGATTTAGGGGTTCGCCCGTATAGGTATCGTCAAAATTGTCAAGCTTCATACGACAGCCAAGCCAAAGCGAGCAGTTATATGGGCCGAGAATTTTTTTGATGCCGTGCTTTTTTGCGTAGTTCTCCGCAGCCGTAAAAAGTATTTTGCAGGCCGCGCTGTCGTCAAGGCTTTCAAAAAAGCCTATATATGCCTTGTCTTCGTCGGGATAAAGCGCAAGTATAAGGCGGCAGACTATTTCGCCGCTTTCGTCAAAAACGGCAAAGGGCACGGCACGAAAATAACGGCTTAATATGTGCCTATTTAAAATTATTTTTTTCTCCGTTTCGGCATTTTTTGACATGGACAAAAATTTTTTTGTCTGCGCCGGATCAAGCCTGCCGAATACACAGTTATAATTTTTCATAATATCACTATCCTTCCCCTGTCGGCATCAAGCTCCGCAAGCATACCGTTTTTAAGTATCTGAGAGGCATTTTTTACATTTACCAGCGACGGCTTTTCAAGCTCGCGCGAGATTATTGCGGTATGGCTTAAAAGCGAGCCCCTTTCTGCAACTATCCCCCTGCAGTTTTGTATAAGAAATACCCAGCCCGGGTCGGTGGAGCGTGTTACTATGATCTTTTCCCTTGCATCGGCCTTTGTCGGGTCATCGACTATAAGTATCTCGCCCCTTACCTTTCCGCCCGAAACTCCGTTTCCGTACAGTATTTTCCCGTCGTTTGAAACAGCGGAGCAGGCGGCGCTTTTTTCGGTTATCTTATCGGCAAAGACCAGGCGCTTAAAATAGGGGATATCCTTTAAATTTTCAAATCTTTGCTTTCTTTGGGCTATGACGGATTTAAGTCGGTCTGCGTCAAAGTTTTCTATATTGCGCAGCTCGTGCAAATAAAGATAAAATACATCCTCTCGGCTTGAAATAAGCCCCTTTTTAACAAGTATGCCGCCGATATTCAGCATTATACCGCGTATCAGGCCGAATATGCGGCTGCGGTCAAGGCGTGAGCTTTCCCTGCCTGCTATGCCCGTTGCGGCGCATTTTTCAAAAAATCCTCGTCTGTGCTTTTCGGTCTTGGGTATTTTGGTGGGAGAGTGAGCTTTAACATAATCGTCAAGCATAGACGGCTCGGTGCGGTATGTAGGTGTTTCAAGCTTTAGCTCGCCGCTTATCCTGTCGCCGTAAAGGGAGATGTACTTTCTTTTTTCGGTTTTATATTCCCTGCTTTCAATGCCGTATTTTCGATATGTCATAATAAGTTTGTTAAGCGCCTTTACGGGCTTTAAGCTCTCGGGAGAAATGTTTTTTATATTTTTATTTTTGCATAAATATGTAAATATAAAGGCGTACATATCATTTATAAGCGTTATATCCCAGTTTGAAAGAATATCGGCGCTTATGATGTCAAAGGCATCAAGAAGTGCGGGTATATCCTGCTTTTTGGACATATTTTGATATAAAATATAATTTTTGTCAAATCTGTTTTTAAGCAAGCGCATTTCCTTGGGCGCGGAAAAAAGATAGTATATAAAGCTTATAAATATTTTTGTTTTTTGCATAAGGCTTGTTTTAATTTTGGGGATATCAAAGGTATCGTCTTCAATACCGAGCATTTGCCGCCAAACGGGTATTATTTTATTGGAAAATGGCAAAAGCGACAAAAAAGCATACCAGCTTGAAATAACGTAATATTCACGGCCGTTTACGCTTTTTACCATATTTTTAAGCTGCGGCCGCATGGAACGGACAAGCTTTTTATCCCCCGACATACGCATAAGACATCCTTCAAATATACGGGTATAAATATCCTTTACAAAGCTTTGTGTCAGCGGCAGCGTTATTCCCGGATAGCTTTCGGAAATATTGCTGCTGTCCAGCACTATAAGCCTTTTTGACGAAAGAGAGGTTATGGGGCGTACCTGAAGGATATACAGGGTCTTATCCTTTACCGCAAATTCAATATCCAGATATTTTCCGAAAATTTTTTTTGCTTTATCGGCGTTTTGCAAAAGCTCCGACAAAATATCGTGGGTAAGGATATCCTCGCCGTTTTCACGGTACCACACCTTGTCGTCAAGGTTATAAAAATAAGCGCTCGTTTCGCCGCTGTCATTTACAACATTGTCGCCCGTGCCTTTACCTGCGGTCACGACCGTTTCGTTAAGTATGCCCTTGGGGTTTGCGGTAAACAGTACGCCGGAAATGTCGGCGGATATCATATCTTGAATTATAACACAGCCGCTTTTCGCGCTTATGCCCTTTGCATCGGCATAGGCCGCGGCGTTTTTAAGGCTTGATAAAACCTCGTCCACGGCCGCGGTAACATCCGCTTTTTTTACATTTAAAAGCGTTTTGTACTGTCCCGCAAACGAGTGCTTGCTTCCGTCCTCGCCGCCAAATGACGAGCGCACGGCAAAAAGCTTTGAGCAGCTGAATGAAAGGTCGATGTTTTTTGATGATGTCACCGTAATAAATGGCGGTACATTAAATTTGTTTTGACGTAATATTTTAAGATTTTCCGCTTTCATATTAACACCTCCCAAATTTTGATGCTGTATACATATTATACTGCTTTCATATTTTCCACCCCAATAAATATGCCGCAACAGTCAATATCATAAGACTTTCCTGTATATAAGTGTATTTTTCCACCTTATCGACCAGCTTATAGACCGTCGGGTCCTTTTTAAATTCCAGAAACCTTGCGCTCATCCAAAGTACATTTATCAAAAGCGCTATTACCGAAAGCTTGTTCAAATTCCACACCAATATAAAATTTGTTATTATATCTACCCAGGTCATAATAAACACAAAATCCACACTTTTTTTATAGCCGAAAAGCTTGGAGTAGGTGACATACTCGGTCTCGTCCCCGGGGGCGCGTATCTTGCGTGATACCTCCCAAATAAGTGCGGGGAAATAAAGCGTCATCACCGCAAGGAAGTTTGTCAGATCAAAGGGGCGTATGCCGTATTTTATGACCACATAGCTTATAATGTAAATATTCATTATTATCTGTACGGGATTATGTGTCAAAAGTGCAAGCGGCAGAGATTTTTGTATTTTATGCTTTTGAAAAAACCAAATTGCCATAAGACTGCCATAGGTATACAAAATTATGCAAAAAATAAAATTATTCATAAAAACATAATTAAGCGCCAATGTTAAGGCGATAAGCAGGCTGACAAAAACCGCAAGGTCTTTCTTTGTTGTTCTTCCCGACGGAAGAGGACGGTAAGCGAACAATCGGCAGTCCAGCTCGTAGTCCTTAAAATCGTCCGCTATCCTTAACCAGCATAAAAAGCTGAATACCGTAAATGCGCCCACAGCCTCACCCGCGCCTATATCAAAGCTTGTTACGCCGTGATTTAAAAGCACTATAAAATATATCTCAAAAAACAGCAGTCCGCCCAAAACAAGTCGGGGAATTATGGGGTACATTTCCTTAAAATAAATATTAAGACGTTTTATCGATGCTGTCATTTTTTTTCACCTTTCCTTTTTATAAGTAAATTTAAGAATATAATGGCATATTTACGGTGCAAAGGGTAAAAAATATAAAGCTATAAATTACGCCTTATTTTTGCACGGTATAATACTGCGTTTACGGCTATATGAGTAAGACCGCCAAGGGCTATATATCCGAAATATCTTGGCCAAAGCCCCGAAAACATACATATAATAAAGGCAACGCCAAATACGGAGTCTATCTGGTCTATAACAAAAAATACCGCATTTTCTGTCTTGCCCGGGGTTATGCCAAGCCTGCGTTTTATAAAGCTGTTTGGCAGCTCGCACAGCATATAGGAAAGCCCGAGTAAAAAGCCGATATAAAGGTCGAATATAACGCTGCCCCGGGCAATTGCACCTATATCGCCGCTTATGCCCAAAAAGCCGCATAATACCTGAAAAAGCATACAAAAGCCTATCATTGAAAAAAAGCCTGTAATCGTTTTGTTGTCGCCGAAGATACGCTTACCGTCCTTAAGCCTTATTCCAAGGTCTATAGGCATATTATGCCTTTTATAAAAGCTGCTTTTGCAAAACAGCATATTTGCAACGCCGCCCAGTATAACGGGCAGAATGGAAGCATACATTTTTAAAATAACAGCCATTTTATCACCAAAGCCCCTTCGCCTATGTAAAATGCAAGCCCCCACCACAAAACCGCGGCGGCCGCCATATCCTTAAGCGCGCCGATGATTTTGTTAAATTCGGGGCATACAAAATCCGCCATATATTCTATTGCCGTGTTCATACATTCCGCAGAGCAGACGCCCGCGACGGTTATCATATAAAAAAGATGAAAACCAAGCGATGCGCCCACAATAAGGTTTATTAAAAACGCGGCGGTAAAATTGTAAAGGTAGTATCTGAAATTTTTTTCGTGCAGCGCGGCATAAACAATGCCCTTAAATGCTGTCCTGAAGCTTGCGCCAAATGTTGCGTTTTTCATAGTGTCCACCCCTTAACCGAGCCTGCTGCGGAAAGCCGCAATGTCAAAACCGAATATCCTTACCGCTGCAAAAACAAATACAAAGCAGGCTGCGACCGAGGCAAAAAGCTTTATTACGGATGCTGCGTTATTCCTTTTTGCGGCGTATTCGCGGCTGAATTTAAGTATCTCGGCAAGTATTTTTTCATCGGCCTCGGCACTTGGCTTAACGCTGTCAAAGGCCTTGATTATTTGTTTTAATCTCATTTTTATTCACCCTTTCATTATTTTTTTTGTCTTCCTCTTCCGGCAGAAAGCTCAGTTTTTCCTTTAAAAGCTTTCTTGCCTCGCTTAAATAGTTTCTTATGGTGGACTGCGGTCTTATAAGCATTTTTGCAATGTCAACGGTCGAATAGCCCTCGTAATAATACATATATACCACGCTTTTGTATTTGTCGGGCAGCTCCCTTACGGCACAAAGCACCTCATCCATTTCAAGCGGCGGCGCCTCGGCATCCATTGCTTCGTTAAGACCTGCGCGCTTGCTGCGCCACCAGTGCCTTAAAACATTTTTACATACGTTTATTGCGGTGCGTATAAGCCAGGCCTTTTCGTGCTCCTCGCTTTTAAAATCGGGGTTGGCTTTTATCATATTTATAAACGTATCGGAAACCGCATCCTCGGTATCCGTCGTGTTTTTCATATAAGCAAAGCATACACGGTAAACGGTAAGCTTGTTTCGGTTGTATATTTCGGTTATCCTTTCTTCCGTCATTGGCTCTTTGAACATTCGCAGTCACCTCTTTTCAATTTTGTGTTTTCACTTATAATACAATTGAAGATATCAAAACGTCGGATAAAATTTTATTTTTTTTTCAAAAAAATTTTTTTTATTTAATTATATGAGCATTTTCGCGGGTTTTCAAGTAAATAAATTATTTTTGAGGCAAGATTTTTAAATTTACGTTTGCCGAAAAAAACAAAGTATCAAAGGAGCATTTTTTTTGTTGACTTGAATATTTTGCTGTGTTATACTGTCTACAAAGGTGAATTGATGTATTTTAGGAAATGGAGGATATATATGAGAATGAGTATTAAAAATAAACTGGATGATGGAGCAATGGGAAATGTGACAGGCGGCATAAGCGTATCACACGAGCTTTCCGCAAGCGAAATGGTCAATTATCCTTCGTTCAGGACAGAATGTCCGCAATGTACAAAAACAGATATTGACAGCTCCATGGCTTATGTACTGGCGGATAATGCACATGCCTGTATGGGACAAAAGTGCCGCAGCTGCGGTTATGCATGGACGGTCGGAAAAGCGTTTGAATATTATAAGTAAAAAAATTGACAAAATAATGCTTTTTGCGTTATAATATAGGTATTAAGGCTAACATTTAAATTTTAGGGTAGCCTGCTTTGATTTATTTGAAAAAACATTTACCGATCGGAGGAATATTAGCATGGGCGGTTTTTTTGGCGCTGTAGGTAAAAAAAGTTGTAATTTTGAGCTGTTTTTCGGTACAGATTATCATTCGCATTTAGGTACAAGAAGGGCGGGCCTTGTTTTTTATGACGGCAAGGATTTTAACAGGGCAATACATAATATTGAAAATTCGCCGTTCCGTACAAAGTTTGACAAGGATGTACAAAATATGGACGGCTATATGGGCATTGGCTGTATATCGGACTATGAGCCGCAGCCGCTTATTATCCGTTCGCATCATGGTACATTTGCCATAACTACCGTAAGCAAGATAAACAATAAAGAAGAATTGATGGACAGGCTTTTTGAAAACGGCAATTCGCATTTTCTTGAAATGAGCGGCGGAGATATCAATTCCACCGAGCTTGTTGCGGCTATCATCAATCAAAAGGAAAACCTTATCGACGGCATACGTTATGCGCTTGAACTGGTCGATGGCTCGCTTTCTATGCTTTTAATGACACCAAAGGGCATTTATGCCGCAAGGGATAAATACGGCAGAACACCCGTTGTTATAGGCAAAAGGGTAACACAGGACGAGGATAACCCTGTACATGAGGATTATGAGGAATTTTGCGTTGCCTTTGAAGATTTTGCTTTCCAGAAGCTTGGCTACCAGAATTATAAATCCTTGGGCCCCGGCGAGATTGACGTTATCACACAGGAGGGCGTTAAAACTCTTGCCGCACCCGGCTCAAAAATGAAGATATGTACTTTCCTTTGGGTATACTACGGTTATCCGTCAAGCTCCTATGAGGGCGTAAATGTGGAATATATGCGTTATAAATGCGGCGCCTGTCTTGCAAAGCGCGATAACGTCAGACCCGATGTTGTTGCGGGTATCCCGGATTCGGGTACGGCGCACGCGGTAGGCTATTCAAATGAGTCGGGCATACCTTTTTCAAGGCCGTTTATCAAGTATACACCTACATGGTCACGCTCGTTTATGCCCACAATACAAAGCAAGCGTAATATGATAGCAAAAATGAAGCTTATTGCGGTCGAGGACCTTATCAAGGATAAAAGCCTGCTGCTTATTGACGACTCTATCGTAAGAGGTACGCAGCTGCGCGAAACCACCGAATTTTTATATGCCAGCGGTGCAAAAGAGGTACATATAAGACCCGCGTGTCCGCCGCTTATTTACGGATGTAAGTTCCTTAATTTCTCGCGTTCTTCATCCGAAATGGACCTTATAACAAGGCGTGTTATCGCAAAGCTTGAGGGTACTACGGAGGTAAGCGACGAGATATTACAGCAGTATGTGGATCCCGACAGCGAAAAGTACGAAAACATGGTCGAGGCTATCAGAAAAGAACTTCACTTTACATCGTTAAGATATAACAGGCTTGATGATATGCTTGGATCGATCGGCATACCGGTCGAAAATCTTTGTACATATTGCTGGGACGGCAAGGATATAGAGGAATAATAAAATAAATAACGGGGCTTTCGCATTAAAGATCTTGATATCTTCAATGCGAAAGCCCCGTTTTGTATATATTGGGCTTAATTATGGTCGTGTCCGCAGTCACAGTCATGAGAATGCTCGTGTTCATGCTCGTGGGCGTGCTTTTGTGCGTGCGTGCCCGCCTCCATAAGGCCCGCATCGTCAAGCACCTCCAGCACATCACCGTAAACGACCGTGCGTATTCCGTCATCCTTTATGCCCTCTAATGCATAAAGCATATATTCGCGAAATTCGTTTGGCGAAATGTCTGCGGGAAGCTGTGTGAAAAGCAGCTGTTTAACAAGCTTTTGCTCGGAAACGGGCATTTTGTCACAGGCCGTTGTAAGCATATTTAAAATATCCTCTATGGCGCTGTCGGTCTCTTCGATAGTGGCGGGCTTGGAGGAGCCTCTTGAAATACCGGAAAGTCCGTCGGTTATTTCAAGCATATAAAGTGAAGTGATAGCCGAGTATACCTGCAGGGAAAGACGGCAGTCCTCGGGCAGCGCACGAAACTGTGCATCGTTAAGGCGGTGCATGGTGTCCTGCAGCGTATCCTCGTAATCGCGCATATCGTTAAAAAGTGCTTCTATAAGGCTTGTGATCTTGTCTATTATCGTTTCCGTATATATTTCGGGCGTATCGCTGTCCAGCATTTCTATGCAAGAATAAAGCATATCTTTTTTGATCGGGTCATCGTAAAATGCATATTCCGCATCGGGAGAGTAGGTGTTTAATATATCGATATAATTTGTTATATTGTAGCATACGTTAAGTATTTCCTCGATATTATCGGTTTTATCGCCGACATCATCTATCATGCTCATCTGCTCTTCAAGTACCTCGCCTTTGGCCGAGCTGTAATCAAATTTTGAAAGCTCGTCAAGCGTCTGCGCTATAAGCGGAAAATACTTGCCGTATTCCGACAGCCCACGGGGATCGAGATTTGCCGAAAATGCAAATTTAAAGCTGTCAATAAATCTTTTTGGTATATCGCTGAACATAAGCTCCAGGCTGCGCTGTGCAAGATCAAGATATTTTGCCTTTGTCATACGAAGCGGTATTTTTGAAAGTATACTGCTTATAACAAAAGGTATATCATAGCTGCGTGCTACAGATGCCGATACGGTATCCACAAGGTCGGCATCGCTGTGCGGCAAAATATCGGTGTTTTCACTTATCATTTCAAGCTTTGATCTGAACTCGCCCTTGTAAGCAAGGCGTTTTGTAAGCGCGGCATAGGTAAGTATGCATTTATACTTGTCTGTAAGAGAGTCTCTGCGGGCAGATATCTCTTTTGTGTATTCTGTGCGTTCTTCAAGCGGCTTTGCAAGATAGGACGGCAGCTTTTTAAAAAGCTCCTCGGTTTTGTGTATCTCATCCGAAAGGTCGCTGTATGCAAGTATTTCACCGTATATTGTTGTATCTGCGTATTCATCGTTTAAGTTTGCGATCTCGTATACCGTATTTAAAAGCACGTCGCATATTCGTGAGTGCAGCACTTTTATAGCTGTGTTTTGCAATTGTTCGTGTACAAGAGCCATTGGTAATATCCTCCGTATAAATAACATTATTCTACAGTATAACATATTAGCCGGCGTTTGTAAATAAGTTTAAGATTTTTGTCCGACGACATTTAAAAACAGCGTACTCAAGGCTTGAAATTATTGCGATAATATAGTATAATTATAAAATACGGAAAAAATAAATACTCCCGGCTGAAGGACGGTTGGGAATACGGAGATATAAAATGTATTTAAAACGATTGGAACTTCAGGGGTTTAAATCATTCCCCGAAAAAATAAGGCTTGAATTTAATAAGGGTATAACCGTAGTTGTAGGCCCGAACGGAAGCGGCAAAAGTAATATTGCCGATGCCGTGCGCTGGGTACTGGGCGAAAAAAGCGCCAAAAGCCTGCGCGGTGCCAAAATGGAGGATATTATCTTTAACGGTACGGCAAACCGCAAGCCTATGGGCTTTGCCGAGGTCTCTATGGTCATGGACAATACCGACAGAAAGCTTAATCTTGATTTCAGCGAGGTAACTGTTACAAGGCGTGTTTACCGCTCGGGCGAGAGCGATTACCTTATAAACGGCTCGGCCTGCCGCCTTAAGGACATACTGGAGCTTTTTATGGATACGGGTGTCGGCAAGGAGGGCTATTCCATTATTGGACAGGGCCGTATAGACGAGATACTTTCCACCAAGTCCGAGGACAGGCGCATGCTTTTTGAGGAGGCTGCGGGCATAGTAAAATATAAGACCCGCCGTACCGAGGCAGCCAACAACCTTGAAAAGGAGCACGCAAATTTAGTGCGTGTAAACGATATAATATCCGAGCTTGAAACACAGGTGGGTCCGCTTGAAAAGCAGGCCGAAAAGACAAAGAAATACCTTGTTTTGGCAGACCGTTTAAAGCTTGTTCAGGTAAATATGTTTGTTCGCCAGGCCGACAGCTTTGCCAAGGAGATAGATGCTCTTGCCGCACAGATAGCGCAGCTTAACGGCAGCATTGCAGAGGAAGAGGACAAAAAACAGCTTATTTTGCAGGAAAACGGCAAAAATAAGGAAAGGCTTGCAAATGTCGAGGAAAGCATAGAAAAGACCACGGCGGATATGGCGGAAAAGCGCTCCTTAAAGGAACAGCGCCAAAACGATACCAATTTATATGATACCGAAACAAAGCATATCAAAAGCGATATTGAGAGAATAAAGGCGCAGATGTCCGATGCCGACAGGCAGCGCGGGGAAAAGCAGAATAAAATAGCGCTTATCCAAACCGAGATAAAGGGCAAAAGGTTAGGCCTTGAAAATAAAACAAATATTTACGGCGAAAAACAGGCGGAGTTTGATAAATTTGACCTGCGTGTAAGCGAAAGCGAGGAAAAGGTAAGCGCCTACAATACGGGCATTATTGAAAAAATGAAGGCCTCAAATGACCTCAAAAGCGAAAAAAGCAAGATCCAGGCTGTTATACAGCAGCAGGAAAACCGTATTGAAACGCTTGATGCCGAGCTTGACGGGCTTGACGCTTCTTACGAGGAAAAAAAGGTCAGCTTAAAGGTGCTTGAAAAGCGATATGCGCGTATTGAGGAAGAGGGCAGACTTATCAGCGAGCATATAGAAAGCTTTTCGGATGAAAAGAAAAAGCTTTCCGAGGATATTGCCGAAAAAAACACGGCAGCGCAAAGGCTTGTTGGCGAGATAAGCGAAAAAAATTCACGCTTTAAGGTAATATCCGACCTTGAAAGAGAACACGAGGGATATTACGGCGGCGTTAAGGCCATACTTCAGCAGCGCGACAGCAAAAATCCCGATTTTAAGGGTATATGCGGTGCCGTGGGCGAGGTGATAAAGCTTGACAAGCGCTATGAAACGGCTATTGAGATAGCCCTTGGCGGTGCGGTGCAAAATATTATCACCCGTAATGACGACACGGTAAAGACAGCTATCAGGTTTTTAAAGGAAACAAAAAAGGGCCGTGCAACATTTTTGCCTATGACTGCGGTAAAGGGCAGGCCTCTTGGCGGCGAAAAGCACAGCCTTTTAAAGGAAAAAGGCGTTATAGGCATAGCAAAGGAGCTTATATCCTATTCGCCCGAATACGAGAATATTATGTCAAATTTGCTTGACCGCGTTATTGTTGTGGATGATATCGACAATGCGACCGCACTTGCAAAAAAGACAAACCATACATATAAAATAGTTACCTTGGACGGCGAGCTTTTTAACCCCGGCGGCTCGGTAACGGGCGGCAGCATGAACAAAAAGGCGGCGGGTATATTCTCGCGCGGCCGTGAAATGGCAGAGCTTAAGGACAAGCTGAAAGAGCTTTTGGAGCAGCAGTATTCCGTAAATGCCGACCTTGACAAGGCAAAGCAAAAGCTTGGCGTTATTAATGACAAGCTTGAAGAGGCACGCGAGGAGCTGCAGGAGCTTGTTATAAACAGAACGCAGGAAAACAGCAACCTTGAATTTGCAAGGAGTGAGCTGGCAAGAATTGACAAGCAAAAGCACAGCCTTGAAAAGGAATTTGATGATATTACAAAGCAAATTGAGGAAAACAGGGCAAAGGACAAGGAGTTTGACCAAAAGATCAAGACCCTTGAGGACGAGATAAATGCACTCTACGACAAAATGGAGGAGCATCAGAGCCTTATCAAGGGCGAAAGAGAACACCGAGAAAGCCTTAATGAGGAGATTATGGAGCTTCGCCTTGAAATAAGCGGTATTGAAAATACAATAGGCAAGCTGGAGGACGATATAGAGCGTACAAATGCGGAAATTGCCGATATAGATGCCGCAAACAGGGACGGAAAGGCGCAGATAGAGGAGTTTGAAAAGGAGCTGGAAAACAAAAAGCAGCAGCTTGAACGTGCCTTTGACGATATAGAACGCCTTAAAAACGAGTATGATGCTTTGGAAGAGCAGCACAGGGCTTTAAATGACGAAAGGGCGGGGCTTAACAAGCTTATAGAGGCCTCTGCGCAAAAGGCAACGGACTGCATAGAAACGGTATCTACACTTAATAATCACCTTAACAAGCTGGAATTAAGGCACGAGCAGACAAAGCAGAAAAGTCAGCAGCTTTACGATTCTATGTGGGAAAATTACGAAATGACCCTTGTGCAGGCCAAAAACTTTGAACAGCTTGAAGCAAGCGATGATGCACTGCAAAAGGAAGAACGCGGCTTAAAAGCACAGATAAAGGCCTTGGGTCCCATAAACCCAAACGCCGTGGAGGAATACGAGGAGGTCAAGACACGCTACGACCTGTATACAAGCCAGCACGACGATATTATCGAAAGCGAGAAAAAGCTTACCGAGATAATCGCGCAGCTTGAAACGCTTATGGAAAAGCAGTTCCGCGAGCAGTTTAAGATAATAAGCGAAAACTTTACAAGGGTGTTTCGCGTTATGTTCGGCGGCGGTACGGCATCGCTTAAGCTTGCCGACGACAACGATATACTTAACTGCGGCATAAATATCGAGGCACAGCCGCCCGGCAAGGCGCTGCAAAATATGATGCTTTTATCCGGTGGTGAAAAGGCGCTTACCGCTATGTCGCTGCTGTTTGCGATACTTGAAATGAAGCCCTCGCCTTTCTGTATCCTGGACGAGATAGAGGCGGCGCTGGACGATGCAAACGTAGACCGCTATGCAAATTATTTAAAGCATTTTACCGACACAACGCAGTTTGTTGTTATCAGTCACCGTAAGGGCACAATGGAGGCCGCAGATATATTATACGGCGTAACTATGCAGGAGCAGGGCATTTCAAAGCTTGTTTCCGTAAACTTTACCGACGAGAAAGGGATAATATAATGGATAACGAAAAATTCGAGAATATCGAGGAAAAGGAAGAGAAAAAGGGCTTTTTTGCCAAGCTTAAATATGAGCTTACAAAGCCTATAGAATTTGGCGGTAAAAAGAATAAAGAAACAGAGGAAGAAGCTGTTGAAGAAACCGTCGAATCTGTTGAGGAAACGGTCGAAGAAGCAGTCGGGAAAGCAGAAACCGCAGCCGAAGAGACCGTTGAAGAAACCGTGGAAGAGCCCGAAGAATCAATAGAAGAACCGACAGAGGAAACCGCGGAAGAGCCCGAGGAAGAACAGCTTGAAGAGGTTTCGGAAGAACCGGAGAAAAAACAGGGCTTTTTTGAAAAAATAAAGGCGGGTCTTTCAAAAACGCGCAGCAATATTATGTCGGGCGTGGAAAATGTTTTAAAGGCCTTTACCACCATTGACGAGGAGCTTTACGAGGAGCTTGAAGAGACCCTTATTATGGCGGATATCGGCGTTGATACCTCGGTAAGCATTGTCGAGGAATTAAGAAAGCGCGTTAAGGAGCAAAAAATAAAGGAGCCCGAAAAGGTCAAGGATGTTATAATAGAGGTAATAACCGATATTTTGCAGGCGGACAAGACCGAGTTTAAGCTGACCTCACCCTCCGTTGTAATTATGATAGGCGTAAACGGCGTGGGCAAAACAACGACTATCGGAAAGCTTGCGAATAATTTTAAAAAAGAGGGCAAGACGGTCATGCTTGCCGCAGCGGATACCTTCCGCGCCGCAGCAATAGACCAGCTTGAGATCTGGGGCGAAAGAAATGATGTTCAGGTAATAAGACATCAGGAAAATTCCGACCCCGGCGCTGTTGTGTATGATGCCATACAGTCGGCAAAGGCTAAAAATATTGATGTTTTGCTTTGCGATACTGCGGGAAGACTTCACAATAAAAAGAATTTAATGGAAGAGCTGAAAAAGATATTTCGTATAATAGACCGCGAATATCCCGATGCACAAAGAGAGGTGCTGCTTGTGCTTGATGCCACAACGGGACAAAATGCCCTTCAGCAGGCTAAATTGTTTAAGGAGGCGGCGGATATCACGGGCATAGTGCTTACAAAACTTGACGGCACGGCAAAGGGCGGTATAGTTATAGCAATTAAAAACGAGCTTAAGGTGCCTGTAAGATATGTAGGCGTAGGCGAGGGAATAGATGACTTGCAGCTGTTTGACGAAAACGATTTTGCAAGGGCATTGTTTGAGGATTAAATTTTTGCCGCACTCGGGAAAGTAATAAAACACGGGGGAAATATGGAGACATTTTTCGGCTTTACTGACTATATTATAAATAAAATAGCCCTTACAGCTTTTGGCGATTTTTTGCTTGTGGGTGGTGTACCGATAATCGGAATAACGCTTGCAATACTGGGCAGACGGTTGAAAATTATGCCAAAAGAATGCGTAAAGTACAAAAAATACAGAATAGCGTATTTAGTGCTTTATATATTATTTGTGTTGAACATAATATATAATTTTTTGTTTTTATGCTATGGTATGCGTAATATAGGACAGGACTGATCGGTGGTGAGCATACAATGAAAATATTAAAAAATGCCTTTTTGTATATTGTCCTTTTTTTCGGCCTTTATTGGCTTTTATCAATAGCAAAATGCGAGATAAATACCGCGAAAATGCGTGATGAGATAATCGCCGATATGGCCTGGGCAGACGAGGGTGACAAAATAAAGGTCATATATAAAAATAACTGTTATATGAGTGTTTATATTGTACCAAAAGAGCCGTATCCGAATATGGGGCTTTTATATCATTGCGGGTACAATAACGACACGTCAAAATGGGAAGATTTTAAATGGGAATGTATTTGGTCAAGGTCGGGTAGTGCGGACGGCTTTATCTGGCCTTACGGGAGGTAATTATGGACGAAAAAACTTTAAAAGAAACACTTATTTACGAAAAGAACAATTCCGTTTCGGGCGGGATATATCAAAAGCTGCAAATTGACTTTTCGTATAATTCAAATCATATTGAGGGCAGCGAGCTCAGCATCGAGCAGACACGGCAGATATACGAAGCAAAGAACGTCAGCGGCGAGAATATAAAAATAAACGATGTATTTGAGTCGGCAAATCATTTCAGGTGCTTTGACAAGGTGATTAAAAATGTTGACGAGCCCTTGACCGAGGAATATATCAAAAAGCTGCATTTTAAGCTTAAAAAGGGTACTGTGGACGGGGATGATGCCGTACTGGGGGATTACAAGAAATACCCGAATATTGCGGGTACGGAGGAAACCACTGCGCCCGCTGATGTGCAGTTTGAAATGAAAAGGCTTATCTCGGCTTATGAGAAAAAGCGTAAGCATAAGCTATATGATATACTTGATTTTCACGTTGCATTTGAGAATATCCACCCGTTTTATGACGGAAACGGCAGGGTGGGCAGACTGATAATGTTTAAGGAGTGTCTGCGTAATAATATTGTGCCGTTTTATATTGATGATATGCAGAAGATGTACTATTTCCGCGGCCTGCGGGAGTGGGAGGACGGCGAGAAGGGGTATCTTGCCGATACCTGTCTGACTATGCAGGACAATATGAAAAAAGTGCTTGACAGCTTTGGCATTGACTACGACAAAACGGAGTACACAAGCAAGGATATATTAAAGTGATTTTTTTCGAAGTCCCAAAGTAACGCCCCGATTGAGATATAGTTTACTATATCTAAAATTGTAAAAAGAAAGTAGGTGGTCTGTTTTGAATATAAAAAAATTAATAATATTTGCGCTTAAAATATCGCTGTTTGTGGCGGCATTAGTCCCCTTTACGGTAAAATTGGGGCAGAAGTACGCCGCTGCAAGCACGGAAAACAAAATAAACACCTATAACGAGTGCCGTTGGAACGACTTTTACGTACTGCCAAAAAACAGCCTTGATGTGGTATTTTTAGGCTCGTCACATTCCTACTGCACCTTTGACCCCGAGATATTTGATGCGGAGCTTGGCACAAGCAGCTTTCAAATGGGTATGCCGCTGCAGCATATGGACACCACCTATTATTCGTTTTTGGAGATACTTAACTATCAGCATCCCAAATGCGTGGTGCTTGAGGTCTACTGGGATATGCTGGATGATGATTTTGAACTGACACAGGCGGGCTATCTTTTTCAGGTAATGAAAAACGAGGAGCTTAAAAGGCAGTATATCGCAGATGTTTTCCCTTTAAGCGAAAAAATTAAATATTCCCTCGGTGCGCTCAGGTACCAGACGGACTATTTTGCCTTTAAGTCCTCCGAACTTAAGACAAAGATAGAGCTTAAATTTGACGTGGAAACACCCGCAAAGCAAAAGCAGGTCGGACAGGAATATTACCGCTCAAAGGGCTGTAATTTCTGTGATTACCAAATGCTGCCCGATGAATTTGACAAGACAAACCAGTACAAGGGTCTTGACGGCAAAAAATGGAAAATGAGCGAGGTACAGAAAAAATACCTCCTTAAGCTTACAAACAGATGTAAAAAAGAGGGCATAGATATTATTTGGGTGACTGCCCCCGTTGCAAACGTAAGTATGGATTTTATCAAAAATTACGACCTTATCTACGGTCAGGTCGAAAAGCTTGCTATAGAAAATAATGTGACCTATATCGACTACAACAGGGTAAATAAGCAGAAAAAGCTGCTTACAAACGACAATTTCCGTGATGATGCCCACCTTAATAACTCGGGCATAGCAATAATAGATAAGGAGTTTATGCCTGTTTTAAGGGAGCATTTAAAATTGGCGGGAAACGGTAATTGATATGAGCATTTAAATTCGCAAAAATTTTTAAAGTGTAAAGAAAAAATACTTGACAAAGCATTATTTATGGTTTATACTATCTTATGGTGTAAGGTAAAATTACTTTACAAGAGGAAAGTGAACTATGGATAAGCTATTGGAAATAACACTTTTGTATGATTTCTACGGAGAGCTTTTAACGGACAAGCAAAAATCCGTTATGGAGCTGTATTATCTTGATGACCTGTCTTTGCACGAGATAGCGGCCGAGCATGACATTACGCGGCAGGCTGTCCTGGATATGCTTAAGCGCACGGAAAAGCTTTTAAACCAATACGAGCAAAAGCTTGGCCTTGTGGCAAAGTATATCGAGCAAAAGGAAAGGCTTGAAAGGCTGACGGACGAGTTAAAGGGGATAATAAAGCAAAACGGCCTTGATGTTAAACGGCTTGATGCCTTGGCCGAGGAGCTGTCACATATTTTGGATTGACGGAAAACCGTCGAAAGGAGAAATTATGGCTTTTGAGAGCTTATCTTCAAAATTGCAGGATGTTTTCAAGCAGCTGCGCGGCAAGGGCAAGCTTACCGAAAAGGATGTAAAGTCCGCCCTGCGCGAGGTCAAATTGGCACTGCTTGAGGCCGATGTTAATTTTAAAATAGTTAAGGAATTTGTAAATAAGGTTACCGAAAAGGCTATAGGCGAGGAGGTCCTTACAGGTCTTAACCCTGCCCAGCAGGTAATAAAAATAGTTAACGACGAGATGATAGTGCTTATGGGTGCGACCCAAAGTCAGCTGACATTTTCGTCAAAGCCGCCTACGGTCTATCTTATGGTAGGCTTGCAGGGCGCAGGTAAAACAACTACCACCGGCAAGCTTGCGGGTCAGCTCAGAAAGCAGGGCAAGCATCCGCTTCTGGTCGCTTGTGACGTATACCGTCCCGCGGCAATAAAGCAGCTTCAGGTGGTTGGAAGCACATACAATATCCCCGTTTTTGAAATGGGTCAGGGCAACCCCGTGGAGATAGCCGAAAAGGGTATCGAACACGCAAAGAAAAACGGCAACGATATTGTTATTGTCGATACGGCAGGCCGTCTTCACATAAACGAAGAGCTTATGGACGAACTTGTTGATATAAAGGAAAAGGTAAGGCCGCAGGAGATTCTGCTTGTTATAGATGCTATGACGGGTCAGGATGCCGTAAATGTTGCCGAAAGCTTTAATGAAAAGCTTGGTATAGACGGTGTTATCGTTACAAAGCTTGACGGTGATACCAGAGGCGGTGCGGCGCTTTCTGTGCGCGCGGTAACGGGCAAGCCCATTAAATACGTTGGTATGGGCGAAAAAATGGAGGATCTGGAGCCATTCTATCCCGACCGTATGGCATCCCGTATCCTTGGTATGGGCGATGTTTTAAGCCTTATCGAAAAGGCACAGCAGGTCTATGACGACAATGCCGCCAAGGAACTGGAAAAGAAAATGTTAAGTCAGGAATTTAACTTTGACGATTTTCTTAACCAGATAAACCAGGTCAAAAAGATGGGTCCGCTTAAAGACCTTTTCAAAATGATACCCGGTGCGGGCAACCTTAAAATAGACGAAATGGACATTGACGACAACGCAACAAAGGGCGTTGAGGCAATTATACAGTCCATGACCAAACAGGAACGCCGAAATCCCGATATCCTTAACGGTTCGCGCAAAAAGCGCATAGCACGCGGCAGCGGCAGGACCATTCAGGAGGTCAATCAGCTGCTTAAGCAGTTTGAGGAAATGAAAAAAATGATGAAGATGTTCGGCGATATGACAAAGGGTAAAAAAGGACGCTTCAAACTTCCTTTTTTTCAATAAATAAATAGTGTATGACACAGGAGGTGAAACAAAAAAATGGCAGTAAAGATCAGATTAAAGAGATTAGGCGCAAAGAAAGCTCCTTTCTATCATATTGTTGTTGCTGATTCAAGAACACCCAGAGGCGGCAAGGCTATCGCTGAATTAGGCTACTACGACCCCACTAAGGAGCCCGTAGCTTTAAAGGTCGATGTTGAGGGCGCTAAAAAGTGGCTTGGCAACGGCGCACAGCCTACAGATACTGCAAAGGCTCTTTTAAAGAAGGCCGGCGCTATCGAATAATAACAATAACCCTTCCTTACTATCAGGAGGAATACTATGAAAGAATTACTTGAAGTTATTGCTAAAAATTTAGTTGATAACCCCGACAAAGTAGTTGTTGAAGAAAAGACCGATGATATAGGCATTGTGCTTGAATTAAAGGTCGATGAAAACGACATAGGCAAGGTTATCGGCAAGCAGGGCAGAATAGCCAAGGCTATCCGCTCTGTTATCAAGGCTGCCGCTATCCGTGAGGAAAAAAAGGTAGTTGTAAAAATTATGTAACATAAAAGGGACTTGATGTGTTCAAGTCCCTTTTTTAATATAGCCTTTATAATGCTGCATATCTTATTAAATGATATAATACCAAAATTCGTCCTGTATCAATTCGTGGGGCTTGGTATCCTTGCCCTGCGAATAGCGCAGCTCCTGATTTTTTATGCTGACCTTTGTGCCCTCTTCAATAGATTTTGTTATAAAGGTGTTGCTGCCTATAACTACATTGTCGCCTATTACGGTCTCGCCGCCCAGAACGGCCGCGCCCGAATAGATAGTGACATTGTCGCCTATGGTGGGGTGGCGCTTTATGCCCTTTAGCTTTTGGCCGCCGCGTGTGGAAAGTGCGCCCAGCGTAACGCCCTGATATATTTTTACATTATTGCCTATTACGGTGGTCTCGCCTATAACTATGCCCGTGCCGTGGTCGATAAAGAAATACTTGCCTATCTGCACACCGGGGTGTATATCTATACCCGTAAGGCTGTGGGCATGCTCGGTCATAATTCGCGGTATAAGTGGCACATTAAGCTTATAAAGCTCGTGCGCTATACGGCTTACCATAATGGCATAAACGCCGGGAAAGGCGTAAATTATCTCGTTATAGCTGCCCGCAGACGGGTCGCCGTCATAGACTGCCTGCAGGTCGGTCTCAAAATTTTCGCGGATATTGGGTATCTGCTTTAAAAATTCCACCGTTATTTCCTCGGCTCTTTTATCTATTATCTCCTCTGCGGAATCATCCACCTGCTCGTTATATCTTAAAACAATGGCTATCTGCTTTTTAAGGTTGTAGGCCACATCCTCTATAAGCATGGAGATATGGTTTCTTATGGTATACACCTTGTATACCTTGTTGTGATAATACCACGGCAGGATTATCTTGCGCATATTTTCAATTATTTTTATTATAACTTCATCATCCAGATGAAAAATATTTTCCTTGTCTATTACCTTGCCCGTTGTGTAATTTTCAAGCACATCGGTAACAATGTTTTCTATATTATCGGCAATTATACCGGGTGATTTCTTGTCCGACATTACATACCCTCCATTAAAAAATAAGGGGAGGAAGTTCCTCCCCCAAAATCGTCAAAAAAGCTATTTTAATTTATGTTTTATGAAATATTTAGAGTTATTTAATTCATTTAACAAAGTAACTTTAGCGTCGCAGACTTAGTTTGAGTAGCTGAAGCTACTCAAATCCCG
>CAMVJD010000020.1 GCA_947167715.1 uncultured Eubacteriaceae bacterium | reverse complement strand
CACCGTTTGTTAAGTTTGTGTTAATTGTCAACCACACCAGTTGACAAAGAACCACTTAAATGTCGGTAAGGTCTTTGAAATTGAATTATTGTTGCCATTTTGTTGCCAAAACGGTGTTGTCAACTCTGAAACCCGCTGTTTAAGCGGCTTGCAAAAGCTCGTAAATTATTCCCACTCTACGGCGGTATCTATATTTAGTATAGATAAAATATTTTTTACACTAAATACGGTATAATTATTCCAAAAATTATACGATATATTTTGTTTACCGCTTTGTTTTGCAACGAATTTTCAACACCGGTATGTGAGGTATATCATGACCCACAAGCCAAAGTATATCATTCAATTTGAGTTTTTAAACTTTTTAAAACCTCATTATATACAACGCACAGGTTTATTGCGGTTAACCCTACTCGTTCGCTTTTAATTTTGTCGCATTTCCTTCGGCAACAATTCTTATTATCGCACCCGATGCAATAAGTTCGTTTACGGTTTTGCTCAGCTTTTTGGAAATACTCTTATTCCCCATCGCCGCGGCAAGTTCGGTAAGATTCATCGGCTTGTTTTTAAGTGCGGTTATTATTTTATCCTCGTAAGCCTTGGTTTTCTTGTTCACTTCGGGTGCAAAATAGCTGTGTACAGGTATTGTGACCGAAAGATAATCTCTCTGCGGACTCATATCAAATTTCGGCAAGTCGGAGCCATTTTCCGTCAATGCCTTAATTGCATTGGGAAAGCCCGTATTTCTTCCCTCGATAAGTTTCAGTTCTTTTAGAAAATCGCCTATTCTGCGGTTTCTGTACACCCTTGCCCTTATCTGATATTTTGCTATATCCTCATCGGTAATACTTCTGTCAAAACCGGGGAAACTTGTTATTTCGATAGCCTGCGGTGTAATTCTTACCGTTATGGGCTCATTTATCTGATAGGAGCGATGATAGACCGCATTTGACAAAATTTCTTCAACGGCGGCATAAGGGTAATTAAAAATTTTAACTGCCTCCGCCTTGTTTTTGTCTTTTATGGTGACTTCTTTCAGCGTATAATTCTTTATATATGCAAGCGCATCCTTAAGCTGCCGCTGTATAGGCCCCGTAAAGACCTTTTCCGTCATATTTGTGCCCGTGGGGTCGGGAATATCGACCACCTCGATACGGGCATAGCGAAAATACTTTTCGGGGCGTTCGCTGAACATAAGTATACCGACATTAAGCGGCTTCAAACGCTCCGTCGGCCCCGAAACAAGCTGCATATCCTTTGCTATTTCAAGCACATCCATATTAAGAGAATGTTCGTAGAGCGAACTGTCTATTTCTTTTAAATGCGCACGCAAAAGACCGATGTCAAGGTCGGAGATCTCCGCCAACAAATTTGGCCTGTCATCAAACGGAATATCCGATGAAATATAGAAAAGCTCCTTTTCTTCATCGGGAGATGCCACTATCGTGCTGCTGAATTTGCGGATATAATAATACTTAGTCGATTTTTTTGCCTCTTTGCCCAAAACATCAAGCGATGCCTTGTATGGACGACCGTAACCGCCCGACACCCAGATAACGATCACATAGACATCGTTGTATAAGATCGGCTCAACAACGGGATTATACAACGGTTCAATGCAGCGGCAATATCCCACAAGTTCCTTTAAAATGCCGTCTATACGCTCCTGCTCGATACCCTTTATCGGAAAAACGGGCGAATCGTCTTTTTCCTCGACACCAAGCACGATATACCCGCCGCCGAGATTGTCAATATCGTTTGCAAAAGCACAAATAGAATGTATCACAGCCGTCGGGTTAAAATCGCTTTTGAATTCTATCCTCGTTGACTCCACTATTCGCTTGTTTATCAAATCATCAATATTTATCGGTATGGCCATATTTCTCCCTCCCAATACAAAAGGTTTCTTTATATCAGTATATAGCTTTCCCGATATTTTGTCAAGCTATTCGACGATTTTTTGTCGAGTGGCTCGACAAAAAATCGTCGACAACAAAAAATCATATCGAGATCACATCACGTCCGTACCTTAAATACGACCGTTTGTTCTTTCATTGATATTTTCCCGACCTCATACCCATACTCCAAAAGTTCTTTTTTGTATTTCAAAAACGAATGGTCTATCGGTACGCCTGCAATCTTCTCTATTTCCGAAAAAGTCAGTTTGAAATTTTGCTCTTTGCGGGTTTTTATGTATTCCCATAAGGAGTCGTATTTACTCATTTCAATATAATTTTTCTCCGTCAAGTATCTTCATTTTGTCCTTGTTCGGCTCTATCTCCGCCGCACGGACTTTCTCCGCCCAATCCTCGGGTGCAACTTCTTCCAAAGAAATGCAAAGTGCTTTCTGCGGACAGCCCCACTCTTCCAAAAACACTTGGTTTATCCTCTCGATGACCCGTTTCTTCGTTTCCTCGTCCTTTGGGTATGCTTTTATTGCTATGTATGGCATAATTTTTTTCCTTTCTGATTTTATCTGTATAAGTCTAAAAGTTCCTCAAGTGATATTTCTATTCCCGCCGCCTTTAGTTGGTCTTTTCTTTCGTAGTATAACTTTGTCAGCAATTTTTCACTGTCTTCACCAAAATGAATTATCCTATGACAAACACAGCATAATGAAACTATATTAGCCGGTACATCAAGCGAATAATTAAATTTACTTTGTGCCGATAACGGAATCAAATGATGCGCTTCCGTATAATCAACATTTTTGTTTTTTCGCTTGAAAAGCATATGATTTCGGTCTATTTCACATTTATAATCAGCTAAAGCCAACGCTTGAATGGCTGTACTTCTGTTTCGTTTATATACTGTGCCTGTTTGTGTTTTTGACAACGGCACAGGCATTGGTTTGTAATCAACAGGAATATCCTCGATTTTTATGTTTTTGAACGCTTTTTCGATGTCGGCCTGTAAATTTTCATCTTCATATATTTCCAACTGTTTTCTTGTTTTTACATTTCCCTCAAAGTCAAACTCCGAAATATCAAATGTTTTAACAGCCCTGATTTTTGACTTGATGCACGGCTGCTCCACCTTGCCGAACAATTCCAGCACATAAAATCTAAAAGGAATCTGTCCGTCACCGGCATAGCCAAAAGTTGACATTCGTTCCAAATGGTATTTCATAATACCCGCTCTTTCAACTGCCTCAAGACCTTGAGTATTTTTTTCAAGCTCAGCAGCAATCGGAAGAGAAACCACAATCTTTTTAACAGTATAAATGTTTTCTATTATTCCGCCTTTATTTATCGGTGCAAAATAAAAAACTTTGTCTTTCGGATAGCTTCCGTTTACAGGATGTGCGTGTACACAGTATTTGTTTATTATGTCGTAGGTTTTACTGTTTGCCATTGCCCACACTTTATCATCTTCCGATGGAATTATAATATTGTGTTGCTGTTTGTTTTCATAAATTCCTTCATCAACAGCAATAGGAAAATCGACTAAACACGCATCCGAAATGGTGCCCACAAATCTATCAACATTTCTTTGCATTATATCACACTTGTGCAAATAATCCAAAACAGGAGTACCATTTAATCTTCGCGAACCCTGAATATAACCTTTCAAGCCATTTTCATGTAGTTTTTCCAACGTCAGTTCATCACCCAAATCATATTCTCGGAAGACTGCAATTTCCATACAAGGAGCCGGTGGCATAGTGTCGATCGGTGGAATACTATACTGCGAATCATCTATAGTTGCAACCTTCTTGTTTACCGCCAAAATCGCACCCTTATAGCAAACACTTTGAACAGGTTTTGTACAATAAATATAGATTATATCCCCCACCTGTGCATTTTTTAAATTATGCTCCTGATGCCAATCAATTATTTTCAGATCAACAAGCGCATCTCTTAATCTGTAATAAGTAACATTGCAAGGTATGATCCACTCAGTCATAATGCCATTTCCCCTTTTACCAATTTTTACACTTTAACATTCGGGTTTGTATATTGCCCGTGCTGTTTTGTTTTGCCGTTTCCGTACTGTATGGCAAATTTCGGGCAGCAATGCAGGCACCTTAAACACAAGGTACATTCCTTTGTCCAGACGGGCTTTTTCTCTTTCATTTCTATCGCCTGTGACGGACATTTTTCGGCGCACAAGCCACAGCCTATGCAGCTGTCCTCAACATAAAATTTCCTTGCCCGTCTTTCCTTTTCATACAAAGCGCCCGTGAGCTTGCTGATAAAAAACGGGGCCTTGTTTGCCATAAAATGTCCGTTTTCACATTTCAAAATCAATTCTGCTGCCTTGTTGATATAATTCTCGGCAGCCGCGTTTTGCCCCGCAACCTTTTCGGGGTCGCTCAAATCAAATACCGGTGTCCAATTATCGGGCATTTTTACGCCAAACAAACCGTTAAGCTCTATGCCCCTGCTCTTAAACATACGCTTTGCATCCTCGCCGATGCACCCCGATGTCGTGCCGTAGGTCGCCACAAAATAGATGTAATGCCCCACAGCATTTTTAATTGTAAGCTTGTCCAGAAATTCTCTCACAATGGCAGGCAGTTCCCAAAAATAAGTCGGCACAACAAGACCGAATCTTTCGCCGTCGTTCAATGTAATATCGGCAGATAGACCCTCTATCGAAACGGCGGTCTCATTCGTTGCCGCCGCCAGCCTTTCCGCCACATATTTTGAATTTCCCGTTCCCGAAAAATAAACTATCATAACCCCGTTCTCCTTAATCAACCCTGACAGGAAACACACAGCTTTATGCCAAGTTTTCCCATACGTTCCATCAAATCGGGAGCAAACTCCATATTACATTGTTTGTCATAATAATAGATCATCCATATTTCACATTCCGAAAAAGCCACGCCCAATTCGGCCAGCTTTTCCTTGTTCGTCTCCGCCATATCCAAAAGCCACGCAATTTCTTTGTAAAATATAGGTCCGTCCGGATCCTCCGGCAAATCTTTCGATGCCCTTATCCGATTGTTGTCCAGCTTGATTTGAAGCAGGTTTTCGATCTCGGATAAATTGATATTTTTGCCGTATAAAGATAACCAAAAACTCATTTCAGACATAGCTGTTTTCCTTTCATTTAACCGCACTGTGAAACCAAAAAACTTTCACATCACAACTGTCCTTGTCTTTCTTTATTGCGTGCGGAGTACCCGCGGGCGCAATCATCACAAGACCCGGATAAACACCAAATTCTTCATCCCCGAACATTGCTTTTCCGCGCCCCTCCAACACCAAAAATCCCTCTTGGTCGTTATGCACACCGGGCTTTTTGTACTCGGTCTCTCTGTAAAATGTAAAACCCGCCTTACAGCCTGCAACACAGCCGTTTTCCGCCGTCAGTACATCACAGGCGTTACTGCCGTTTTTGTTCATTTTTTCGATAAGTTTGTTACTGTTTGAATAATAGTTCATAATTTACTCCTTTTTCAATATTCTTTCACAAATTCGCCGAAAATCTTACTTTCCTTAATTATAATACACCCCAAACATTTACGCAACATTTTTCTCCCGATTTAACACCGCATACGATCACGTTCATCACCGCATAAGAAAATGTTTTTCAAGACCTCTCCAACAAAAAATACAGAAACGGCAGCCACTCTGTCACAGTTATATTAATCGCCGTATTTTCCCTTTAGATCAATGATCAGCTCTCTTTGTTCGATCAAGAGGTTCAATGCGTTCTCCAAAATGTGAAGCGGATTCATATACGGCTGCATATTCTTGCCGTCGGCGTATCTGACATATTCGTCACTGTATTGCCAAAGGTCCGCAAGAAAGTCTGTGGCCTCGGCGATACTTGTAATTGCATCTTCCGACAGTTTTGAAGAGTAATATCCGCTTTTCAGTTTTCGTGTAAAAGTCATGCACGGATTTTGTATCTTCAAATCATCCAATGCCTCTTTTAGTGTACTTTCCCGCTCCGAGCCTTTGTATTCGTGTGCATCTAAATTTATATGTGAAATTCTGTCATCATTATTTATGTCAAAATCAAGATAGATCATCTGTGGTACCTCCTTAGTTAATGTTTATTATTGATGTATCGGGGTCGTCGAACAGGGAGTCCGATATGATTTCGTTCAGTTTTGAATAGACTTGGCGCATTCCGTATTTTTCAACATCACTTGCCAACTCGATCGTTTTTTCATCGGATATGTTGATATGTATGCCATATCGATCCGACAATTTCCCAACAGGGCTATAACGAGGGTCTCTGATGATTTGCAGAGCACGTTCATTATTCATAGCGGGCAATTGGATGACAGATTGGAGACGTCCGACAAATTCGTTTGTTAATGTTCCCGATTTAATTACATCATCAAAAGTGATAGGTTCATCTTTGGATACGGCTATTGAGTTCCCGAATCCAAGACATGATTTTCGGTTCTTTTTAAGGGCAGAAAAAGCTCCGACGAAAAACAGGCTGGACTGCGAAATATCAATTCTGCGAGGGTTTCTGTCGCTGCCGCCGTATATCGGTTCATCCGCTTCCAGAAATTTCAAACACTCAATCTGCATCATATACCCCAAGTCGCCATTGTTGCCTTTGGAGAGACATTTATCGAACTCATCGAATATCACAAAGCTTGGTTTGGTCGGGTCTATGTCCGAGAACGCATCGGAAAGACAGTTTGTGCCCTTATACGATTTCGGATTGCTGTTTGAACTGTCAAAAATGACAACATTTTTATAAACCCTTTTCAGGATTCTGAAGATCTCGGTTTTTCCGCAGCCGCTTTCGCCGATAACAAGGAAATGATTTCTTATACGCTTGTTAACAGCACTCCAAACCGCTACAGCGATCTTGCGTTTATATTCTTCACATCCCTGCATATTGGCGTCAAAGTAATCGTATATGCTTTTAGGGGTACGAAACAAGTCGTTATCTATACTGTTTACAACTATTTTGGGTGTTGTTGGCGGTACGTTTCTGTCGTCCCACCATTGATAATTTTGTATTTTACTTCTCATGGCCATGTGTGTTTCCTCCTGTAATAATTTGTTTCACTGGTAGTTAGTAGCTTTGTCGCATTCCGGTCGGACTCTTCCCCTTGACCCGCTCATATCATCGCAGGCTTCTCCGGGGCGGCCGTCCGACCATATGCGGATGAAGTTGTCAAGGTGCACTCAAAGCACAAAAAACCGTTGCTTTGAAGTCAAGAGGGCATAGTACGCCCACTCTTGATCATCAAAACAACGGCACTTATCACACATGCCATATTAAATTGTAAACCCAGTATACCACAGACAAATTTTATATGCAAGACTTTTTTTATAAATATTTGTTCGGATCGGATCTCCGTTAAACCTTTTAAGGCATTTATGCTCCGTAAAACCTAAGATACGACTTCATATTTGACATAATATATTCCCCGTTATGATGCCCGTCAAAAATATGATTTTGGACATCGGCGCCTTTGCTTTTCAATATCGGATACAGCTTTTCACAGGCACGGTAAAACCGACCCTCGTCATTATTTCCCGCATCAAGAAACACACTTATACCATCAAAGCTTTTGTTTGCGGCGATCGTTATCGGGTCATATTTTTTCCACATCGCCTCATCCGAAAAATAGCACTCGTCCTCATCCGCATAAGACAGATCTATCGCAGGCATATGTCCACCTATTTTGGAAAACATATCCGAATATCGCAGCCCTATATGCAAGGCACTGTATCCGCCCGCAGAAACGCCGCCGATAAACCTTGCTCTTCGATTTTTGACGGTCACAAAATTATCATCCACAAAAGGAATGACCTCTTGAACAAAATAATCCTCATACCGTCCTTTTTGAACTTTTCCGTATTTCCCGTCAACTTCACAATAAGCCTGCGAGGAATTTATCCCGCGGCTGTTGTCCATATTCGGACACACGATCATAAGCGGTTTTATCTCACCCAACCCGATCATTTCGTCGGCAGTTTTGTCAATTTCAAGCTGCCGCAAAATACTTTCGTCCCCCGTTCTGCCATGTAAAAAATATAAAACAGGAAGCTCGGTATTTTCATAGCCGTCCGGACAATAGACCGCAATATTCATCTTTTTCCCGAGTATTTTGCTCTCAATAGTTCTTGTTGCCGTACTCATATCGCTATCCTCACAAAATTTGTTATTGCCATTTTGATTTTTATAACATTATTTTTCCTCAACATTCTCAAAAATTTTCCGTTCAGCTCCGATGACCGATTTTTTTATAAAATCTAATTTTTATAATCTAATATTTTTCCTTAGGAACCATTGCAAGTGGGCGCCCTTTTGGGGTTTTTCAACAACGAAAATCGTTTTTGGCAAATATCGACCCCAATCGGCACGCCACTTACATTTGAACAAAATTGAGCGTTTCGTTTTTAATATTTTGGGCGAACCCAACCCCCTCATTCAAACTATTTATTTCTGTTTTAACTTCTTGTATATCTGCATCGCGGATAATTACAACATCCCCAAAATTTTCCGAATCTTCCGGACTTTTGTTTTAATTCCCCTCCGCACTGAGGACATATATTCAAAGATCTCTTTGGTTTATGTTCAACCTCGATTTTCGGAATTATATCATCCAATATATCCGGATTATTGCGGAAACAATCATTGCATAAACCCACATTAATTTTCCCTTTTCCTCCATACGTTTTAAACTCGGTCTCTGGTTTGATTTTTCCGCAATGCAAACACTTTACCCAGCGCATTTCGTTTTCGTCACGCAATATATAATCTTCCGGCACTACTCCGGACTCTATTATACTTCTGAATTTTTTTGCACGTTCCGCCTGACGAGCATCTTCTTCCTCTTTTTTCTTTCGTTCTCTTTCTTCAAAGTCAGCTTTTATTTTTGCTGCCTTTTCCTCCTCTTTTCTTTGCCGTTGCTTCATTTCCATTTGTTCTTGAACAAGCTTCTTTAAGCGTTCTTCGGCAAGTTTCTTTTCTTCGTCTCGTTGTTTTTTTAATCTTTTTTTCTCCAATGAATATTTTGAATAAACATCGTCGCGCAATTCAAAAAGTTTCGTGCCTTTAAACATCAACTTCCCATCGGCACCAATTTCAAAATCACTCAACTTCCCTTTTGCAAAGATATGATTTTTCCAAAGCCCGTCAATATCTATATCAAAAAAAGCAGCCTCTGCTTTTGCTTTATAATAATCCATTCCCTCTACCGACAAGTACAAGCAATACCCTTGTCTTTTTTGTATTTTCATCATATTTTCGGGATATTGCCCCATTGTATCTATATTAACAGAATCCACAATATAAACTATTTTTATTCCTTGCTCGTTCTGTTCGATAATATCAAATTTTTCATCGGAAATATTTGCACTTTTCCTGTTGTAAATCAACCCTATATTTTTCTTTTTTGACAAAAAAGTAAATTCATATTTCCTGTCCGTATCACCTATCCAAGAAATAGGCACTCTCGACTCCATATCGGCATCTTTTATTTTTTCATCCAACCAACATTTAAGAACAATTTTTGAATCGACAGAAATTTTTCCCTCTCCTACATAACTGCAATCAGCACTTTGATGTGCATCCCTCAATCTGAAATGTTGTTTTCGCAGATTTTTTTCTCCCGCAACCAATGTAAGAACCGCTCCGCAGCCGCAATGACACAACAACTCATTGTTTCTGCTTTTAGCTCTCAACGCTTCCAATTTTTCGGGAATATTTATCTGCTTACCGTTTATCACAGTATAAATACTTTCTATACCTATGATTTTACCGTCACATAAACACTCCGTTCTTTGCACCATATAAATAACCCCTTTTATTCAAATCTTTCAAAATACCTCTCCAACTTCTCGTCACATATTCTCTCTATTTTCCGCTATGCGACTTGTTATGACTTGCCTCATCGTCAATTTCTATCGCTATTTTTCTTGCACCGCTTTCAAGAAAAAAATCCGCAAAACGATCGTTATTATATATATCGAAAAACTGATATTGCGAATATAAAAATCCCGCTTTTTCAGCCCCGAATGTATCTGCAAAAAGTTCTATAAAAAGGTCTTCGGCAGCACTTCCCGAAGCCGATTTGTAACCCGTCATACATCCTCGACCTCCTCCAAAAACACCTTCTTTTCAAAGGCTCCGTTCTTCTCCGCCTTTGTTCTGCGTATGCTTTCCAATTCATCAACCGACACGCCTCGCGCCTTAGCTATGGCATATACGTCACCCCACTCTATCATATATTTTTATTATACACCAAACGACATTTTTCTTCAACATTTCGCAAAAAATATTTTCTTTTTTTATTTTTAAAGACCCGATTTTATCTCATCAAATCGTGTATGCTTTCTTCATAATATAAATTCGTTTTTTTGTTTTATATTCCGGAGGTGTTGTTATACATCCGTATCACGTTTATCTCCAATATAGACTTCCAACACACCCCCTCCGCAAATTTACGATATATCTTATACATTTTTACGATAAATCTTATATCCTAAATGTAAAGATTATGTTTGGAGTGTATATTATGAACACAAAAGAAGCCGTTGCGGCACGAATAAAAGAATTATGCGAACAGAAGAACTTGACAATAAACGGCATTGCCAACCTTTCGGGCGTACCGCCTATGACCGTTTATTCAATGCTTAACCAAAAGAGCCAAAACCCCGGCATTGTCAATATAAAGAAACTCTGTGACGGATTTGGCATTACGCTTGGCGAATTTTTCGGTACAGAGCTGTTTGATTCGCTGGAACAGGAGATAAAATAAGTTAAATGAGGTATTGTCTATGCGACTAAAGAATTTTTTGATAGTAACAAAGAATATCGAAAAAGCAAAGCAGTTCTATCACGACCTTTTTGGGCTGCAAATGCTGTTGGATAATGACGGAAATATGATACTTACAGAGGGGCTTGTTTTGCAGGATGAAAAAATTTGGAAGGATTTTCTCGGGCGAGAAATAATCCCCGAAAACAATGCTTGTGAGCTGTATTTCGAGGAACCCGAGATCGAAAAATTTATTGAAAAACTCGAAACCCTGTACCCCGACATAAGGTATGTCAACAAACTTATGACCCACAGCTGGGGACAAAAGGTAATCCGCTTTTATGACCTTGACGGCAATCTTATCGAAGTCGGAACACCAATGTAATAACGCAACGAAAAAGGCTGCCCCACGACAGCCTTTTCTCATACATATATACACTCGTTATAAACTATCTCTCTTACCCGATTCTTCAAGCCGTTTCGTCTTGCGACCCATTCCATTGCATCCCTGCGTTTCATTTCCTCGGTTATGCCCTCGGCGCTGCTCATTTGCTCCATAAGCATATCTTCAAGCTCGTTGGCGCGTTTATCGGTGGCGACAAGGTGATTCCACAGACCGCTTATCATCAATCTTTGATAGGTGCCGGGCTTATTCTCTTTCAGATATCTAAGTCTGCGTTTAAAAATTACGGTGCCGGTACAGAAGTTTTTAGACACAGTATTTCGCCGGAAGCACTATGACGTTTCTATTGACAGCACTTCAAGGCTGTACTATAATTGTTGCCGAAACAACTTGAAATTTGTCAGTCAAGTCTATAAAGATCATTTCATGAAATTTTTTGTCCAATAACAATCACCTTGATTCTTGTTGTTATCGTTTTTTATAAATGATAAGCTCGGGATTTTCGCCGTCTTTTTCATAGGTGCAGATCAGAATAAACTCCATATTCGCAAGCACCCCAAAGCACCTATCCCCGCCGAACTCACATTCAAGCTGATTGCCGAGATAAGTTGTGTTGTCGTCAAGGAATTTCACGGTATTCCCGTTAGGCAGACGGTACGGCAGATTGACGTAGCTGCCCACAAGGGCATTCAGCTTCTCGACCTTCGGCATACCCTCGATATTCAGGGCGTTTATCTCACCAATCAGCGTTTGCTTGAATTTTTCAAATTCACCGCCGTCGGAAAGCTGCTCGTAGCGTTTCCAATAGTCAAGCTGCGGCAGAACCGACCGCAGATATTCTCTGACCTCATTTTCGGAATGTTCGGCACTCACCATATTCCTGACACAGACCTCGATAAGATCGTCCATATTGTTGTAAATATATTTGCCGTCGGCATAACACCATTTGCAATAGTCCTCGTTGAGCGCGCCGTCCTTTTCACGGCTGATAACACTGTCGTCAAGCGGCATTCCGCAGCACTGACAGATCAGCTTTCTCGGAGCGCCCAGCAAGGTATTGATCGACACATCGAACAACTTAGACAGCCGCTTCAAAGTTTCCGTATTCGGGACCGTTTCGCCTGTCTCCCAGCGGCTCACCGCCTGCCTTGTGACAAATATCCTGTCAGCAAGCTCTTCCTGTGACATACCGTGTTTTGTCCGCAGTTCCTGAATAATGTTTTTGGTTTCCATATTATCACCTCTCCTATATCATAACACGAAGCGGAACACTCTGCAAGCAACTGTCTGTTGCTTAAAGATTGTGTGAACCGACCGCCAATATTCCTTTGATGACAAACAGCAAAAATACGAACGTTACAGCAAAAATCTTATAGGAGACGGAAACCGATACCGACAATTTTGATTTAGCTCGGAAAGCCCCCAAAATAATAATGCCCCCGAGCATTTTGTTACACTCGGGGGCAAAATTTCTGTATATGGGAGACAAAGAAGAGAGTTATCGAGAGGATAAACCGGGTGTTTTTGGAAGAGTGGGGCTGTCCGCAAAAGGCACTTTGCATTTCTTTAGAGGAAGTTGCGCCCGAAGACCGGGCAGAGAAAGTACGTGCGGCGGAGATAGAGCCGAACAAGGACAAAATGAAGATACTTGACGGAGAAAAATTATAGTCAATGATATTCGTATTCCGCAGAAATAAATTTCTGCTACAGAAGCCGAAACGCGCGACAAGCGCGTACAGGCTCATCCTCTGTAGGCTGTACACGCCTTTGGCGTGTCACGCCATAACTCATAACCAACGGAATTGCAAGCAATTCCAAATTCAGTGGGAGCTTGGACTCCCACTGAATTTTAAGTAAGCACCCCCGCTTTAGAAGCGGGGGACTTCCTTAGTTTGTTAAATTAAAATGAACAAATCAGTATACAAATACCGCCTTGGAGCGGGGGTAAAATACAAAAGCCGCAGCCGATGTGTTTCAGCAGTCTGCGGCTTTTTTGCCGCAAGATCCATTTGGAAGGAACGGCAGTTTTTTGATAACATTTTTTACCAATCCGAATCCCAATCCGTGTCGTTGCTGTCCCAACTGTCGTGGGAATTCCATTTGCTGTCGTTATCCCAATCGTCATCGTCATCATCTTCGCGGTACCAGCCGGTATCTTCAAATCTTTTGCCCTCGTGTTTACCCGTGCGGTAGTCGCGGCTTTCTTCTTCAAAGACTTCGGGTACATCCGAGGCGCTGTGCCAGCTGTCGTCGGTTTGGTCATACTCATACCAGTTGGGTTTCTGGTAATAATAATCCTTGTTTTCGTATCTGTAATAACCCTGTATGGGCCTTTTGTCAAATACCATCGAACAGCCGAAGTATACAAAGAAAGCAAGGGTTATCAATAAAAAGTTTCGGACAACGGGAGGGATCCTGGGTTCCTTTACCTTTATCGGCGGCGACGGAGAGTAGCTTTTTGTGCCGTATTCACGGGGTTTGACGGCTTTTTTTGTGTTTCGGCTTTTCTGATCTGATATTTCGGTTTTAAGTCTTTGGTAGAGCTCGTTGACGGCGTATGCTTCGTCACCGCCCCGATATCGGATGGCTCTTTCGCCGTTTGCCTTGTTTTTGTATACAACAAAATCGCCCGAGAAGTCTTGGTATATACCGAAGGCCTTCGGGGATCTTATGTTTTTTCCTATAAAAAAGCGTGTTACATTTTCGGGCGGCAGATCGTGGTCAACATACCATTGCCTTAATTGTTCGATCGTTTGAGGAGTGCTGCCTGCCATGCGGTTCGCCCCGCTTAGCGCGGCACCGCAGTGAGGACAGGTTTGCAAGCTTTCCTCGATCATATTTCCGCAGTAATTACATTTAATTTTCATATTTGATTTTTTCCTTTATTTTAATATCCTCTGTTTTGTCCCTATAAACAATAACCTTACCGGTGCGGCTGTTTGCTTCGGTGAAGAATGTGTGCGCAGCCGTAATGGATCGGTTATTTTGCTTGCTTGTTACAGTATAACACATTTTTAAGTGGTTGTAAAAATATTTTTGAAAATATTTTTACACCAAAGCATTTATATGTTATAATCAAAGAAAACGAAAGGACGACCCATTATGGCATCACATACATATTCCCCCCCGAGGCGCACAGCCGCGCCGTTACCAAATTTGTAAAGACCCACCTTGACCGCATAGAGATGCGCTGTACCAAGGACAGCGGCCTGAAAAATGAGATAGTTGAACACACCAAAAAGACCGGCGAAAGCATAAATGCGTTTATGATAAGAGCGGTAAAGGAAACTATGGATAGAGATAAGGAGAAGAAAAAATGAGCTTAGGATATGGCGGTTTAGCCCGCAAAACAGCAGAAAACGAGCAATCTGTAATTTACAGTTACGGCGGATATAATTGGAATATTGAAAAATATCACAACGAAGACAAGCTATGCGACGGAGAAATTGAAATAAAAAAATGTGCTCTGCCCGAACCGACAATAAGCGAAGCAACACAAAAGGGCAGCGAACAAGCAATTGATTACGATAAGCTTTTGTCGGAAGAAAAGATAAGCGTAAAAAACTGTTCCAATTGTTGGAAGTTCTATTCTTCAACACAAATCGATGTAAGCGCATTGATGTTGATAAGGAAGATTTTTTCGGCTTACCTGCAAGACGGACAGATGCCCGAAACAGCTTCATACTTTCAATAATGTAGCTGCTCGCAAATCAAGCACCAACGGGAGGTGTTTTCTATGAAAAATCAATATATTGGGGATATTGGGGATTACGGCAAATACGGACTTTTGAGGTATCTCATAAAAAACGGAATAAACATTGGCATAAATTGGTATTATACGGAAAATGACGAAACCGGTCACGGCAGTATAAATAAATACCTCAATGATGACAAATTCAGAAAGTATGACGAAAAACTGTATGATTATTTAAAAACGATAGCCTTCAATGATGATAAAGAACTCAAAATGATTGAAAACAGCGGGCTTTTCGGCGATACGGCATTTTTTGGTAAATGTGTTGATATAAAAGACCGTGATAATTGGTTTGAACGCTCCGCAAAAAAATTATCCGACAAAGACCTGATATTTTGCGATCCCGACAACGGTATTCTCGGAAGGAAAAGCAAGACCGCCAAAGATTCGGACAAATATATTTTCCGCGAAGAAATAGAGAAATACTACACGAAAGGCAAAAATATTGTATACTATTGTCAGCGGGCAAGACGAACAGATGTGGAATGGCAGAAAACACTTTACCAAATGCAATATCTTTCCGATTCAAAGATCTATCCGCTGATTTTCCACAAAGGCACACAGAGAGCCTACATTTTTGTTATCCACAAAGAAAATGCCGAAAAATACGAAAATTTATTGACCGATTTTGTATCTTCCGATTGGGGCGAATTGTTTGAAAAAAGCACAAATATGCCCGATCCAGACACGATACACCCGATAATGGGGTACGACAAGGAGATATATGTAAGACCCACAATTAAAAATCCGAATATCCTTGTCGGCGAATTTACATATATTGCAGACTCGGATTTTGAGAGCCACGTTACTCACCATTACGATTTTATCGGCGACAAGCTGATAATTGGCAAATTCTGTCAGATAGCGGCAGGCGTTGAATTTGTTATGAACGGTGCAAACCACCAGATGAACGCGGTCTCCACCTTCCCGTTTTATACGCTGCAAGGGTGGAATATGCGTCCTCCCGAGTTTTCCGATTTGCCGATAAAGGGCGACACTATAATAGGAAACGATGTCTGGATAGGTCAGAATGCGACTGTTCTTCCGGGTGTGCACATTGGCGATGGTGCAATTATCGGTGCAAACAGCGTAGTCGGAAGTGATGTGCCGCCTTATACCATAGTTGCAGGCAACCCTGCAAAAGAGCTTCGCAAGCGTTTCAACAATGAACTTATAGATTTGATGCTGAAATTCCGTTGGTGGGACAAAAGCATTGACGAGATCAATTCTCTTATACCCCTCCTGACCTGCGGTGATCTTGAAAAGGTGAAAAGAGAGCTGAAAGCAAGATTAGGCTGAATATATTTTCGGCACATTCAGTGTGAGCAAAAAACTTGATATTATACAAACAACGGAGTGATCTTTATGATAAAAAACACACTTCTCGATTTTGAACTGAACAGCAAAGAGGACATTATAAATGCAGTAAACAGGCTCGGTTTTCTGCCATATTTCAAAAACAAAATATCGGGATTTTCCATTGAGGAGCATATCGCACCGCAGTATTGGTTTGCCGACACCGAAGGTGTATGGGAATGGAAAGGCTCGATAATTACGGAGGGGAACTTTGCCTATGGCAAGTTTTTCAATAAAAAGGCTGTATTTATGACCCTTGATTGGTTTTTGGAATTGGCGAATTACCGCCGTGACGGGTACGATTTTGATGCGGGCTTTGACGACGGAAAACTGAAATATTCGGATAAAATTCTGTATGATAAGCTTGAAAATAACGCCCCCGCACTCTCAAAAACGCTGAAAGCACTCGGCGGCTACGATAAAGAGAGCAAAGGCAGCTTTGACGCGGGTATGATCTCCCTGCAAACAAAATGCTACGCACTAATAAGCGATTTTGTCTATATGACAGATAAACACGGCCGTCCCTATGGCTGGGGCGTTGCGGAATACTCCACCCCCGAGACCCACTTCGGTAAGGCTTTCACGGATAATGTCTATTCCAAAACCCCCGAAGAATCGTATAACAGGATATTTGAACATCTGAAAGGACTGTTCCCCGATACGGAGGATAGGGTTATTCGGAGATTTATTGGTTAACAACCATTCTCCTGAAGCAACTTTATAATATAGGTATTTGAACTCAAATATGACAAAGTTTCTGTTGTGCGATATAAAACGAAAAGACAATGTACGAAATTTGCACATTGTCTTTTCATTTCAGTTTAAAAAGGCACAAATAGACGATTGACATTTTAACAATTCGGAACAATCTCATTAACGTTTTACTTTTTTTATTAAATCCCATGTTGCTTTCGCTAATGGAACTACAACAATCCCTAATAAAAATTTTCCTGAACCCTTAACAAATTCTCCTACTTTACCTGCTGTTTCATAAATATTAACTTTATCCCTCATTATCAAGCACCTCCAAAATTTCTTCTCCTTTAAACACAATATATATATCGTTATTTCGATCAACCGATTCATATGAATTTAATAACTGTTTTTCATATTCACGCGAATTTTTATACCACGCTTCATTAAAATCATCATTAGGAAGCAAATATTCAACCGACATTAGGCAATTCAAGTTTTTGTGTTCAAAAACCTTTTTACAATCTTCCAATAATATATATATCAACTGCGGTTGATTTAAATATGTATATATATACGCCATAGGCTGAATTGACAAATAATAATATTGAAAATATTCTTGAATATCATAATATCTTTCTGTCTGTATCTTAAAATACTCAGGGGTAGAAAAACATCGCCACAAACGTTTCAGTTTTCCTTCTGGCACAAATTCAAGGGCATCCAGCTTGTCAAGGAGTGTCTTTTCAATAAGTTCTCTTCCATCTCGAAGCATTACTAAGGCATCCAATATCATTTTTTTACAGTCTTCTTCAGTTCCATTATAGTTCAAAGCATCCAACAGGTGCTTTCTACCAGCATTTACCTTCGCAAACCTATCATTGTCCTGCCCTCTTTCAATTTTTTTTGCAGTAACATAAAGTTGCTGAATTTCATCTATCAAAGCATCATATCTTTGTTGTTCTATAACATTATTAATGGCAATGTTAAGATTAGAAAAATCATGGTCCGTTGCAGTTCCTTTTATTTCTAATCGCACTTTCCCTCCTATATGTTTTTCTGTATAGTCATATAAATCCGGCAACAATTCCCCTGTATTGCAATCTTTCAAAAAACGAATGTCATTGTTTTCCATTTTTTTAAGCAGTTCAGGGGTAAATTTCACAACATAATCTAAATCTGGATCAATAATTTTTTTTGCATTTCTACCGATCTCAAAAAAATTACTTAAATTCCCAAGCAAACTATATATGTTCTTTTTTTGTCGATTTGCTATTACACAATCCAATTCCGAATCCATACTATTATTAGAGTTAGTATACTGTAAAACATCATTTTTTTCCTGTATTTCATTTTTTTCTTCCAACCATAACTCCCCTTTTTTATATTACTATACTTTTAATCCTCGTCATCCAACCAAGCTAATAATCCCAATCCAGCAACTAAAATCCCTGTTCCTATTATAGCGCCGATAGTACTTATTATATCTTTAGAAACATCTTCTCTTCTTGCAGTTTTGGCTAATATTGATGGCAAAACCATATTTGCTCTTGATAATATTCTTTCTTTATCTTGTTCATTATATTTTTCTGCATTATCTACAAATATATCTAACAAGGCACTTACCATCTTTTTAGTATCCTCATCCAAAAGTTCCCTTTCCCTTTCGATAACGCTTCTCATTGCAATATACTGCGTCTTTGTAAGTGTGCTCCTGCCACTTTCTAAATTATTTATAGTTTGGCGTGTAACACCGATTTTTTCTCCAAATTCTTCTGCAGTCCAGCCAAGTGCCCTACGAAACAGAAGTAAATTTTTTTGCATACGTTCTATTTGTTTTTTCACATTATCACTTCCTTGTTTACATATTAACACTTGACAAAAATTTTGTCAAGTGTTAATTTTTTTATTTGTAACTAGACTTCAATTATAAAACCTAACTACAAAGAAACCACAACAATTATGTTTAAGTTTTTGTGGCCCATCTTTTTGCATTTATGTGTAATATACTATATAAAAATTCTCATCTCTCATATTCCCTGTTTCTCGCCCTCACAGGCTCCTCGTACTCCTCTTCCTCAATTTCTTCCTCCACATTTTCCTCATATTCATGCTCCGGCGGGTGTGCCATATCGTACAGGTTTTCATACAGTATTTCAAGCTGAGAAAGTTCAAATTGTGTTTCTTTCAGTATCTCTTTATACTTTGCGACCTGTTGTTTTGTTTCTTCGATTTTCCGGTTTCTCTCCTTTGTGGTCGGCAGGTTTCCGTTTTTTTCTTTTTCGTGATTCATTATGGCAACAGCGCGCAAGTATCTGTTTATTGCCTTTTCATTTTCCGTTTTGAAAATTTCCTTTTGCGACGGGTCCGTTATAGCCTCATATCGGCGGTAAATATCCCTGTTTTTACGATAATGATACCTTGCGGTAACAAGCGACTGTTCCCTATCAAGCCTTGCGTTGAGCCATAGCAGGTCCTTTTCCATTGATGCCTTGCGCCTTTCGGCGGTTTCTATTTTGCTTAAAAGATCCTCTTGACTTTTGATATTATGCTCGCTCATATAATTCATCATTCTTATCCGCGTGTTGATGTTCTCCACCGCAATATACCTGTTGAATTAGTCTTTCGGGTCTTTATTCAGCAAGCCGAAACGCTTGTTTATCGCCGCTTTTCTTGCCTTATATTCTGCCTTATCATCAAAGTACAGCCGCAGCATTTCTTCGGTGTATTCCTCGCCGAGTTTTTCCACACGCCTGAAACGTTTGCCGTTTTTAGGCTTTAGTGCAAGATATTTTCCTCGCTTGACCTCTATTCCCATTTTCTGTAAATTTAGCAGGAACCCGTCAAAATTCCCGCTTGAATACAGTGCCGAATCAATATCCCTCATAAGATTTTTTGCTTTTGACATCGGCTTTGTCAAAAGCTTTGTATACGGCTGTTTACGCTTATTTTGCGGAGAAACCTCATTTGTACAGCGTATATGCAGTGAATTTTCCTCATAAGCCGTTCCGAGGGTATCGACCCGAAAGAAGTTTTCACTCCCTTCGGGTCGGAATGCAAGGTATTTGTCATACCGCAGTTCATAGCCCTTTGACTGCATCTTTTCAAGGAACCCGTCAAAAGAGCTTGATTCCTTGACAAATTTATCAATATCTGCTTTCATCTTTTTTCGGCTTGCCTTAAATTCGGGTGTTATGACGATAAGCCCGTTTTCTGCACAGAGTTCATCACTCACGCGCCGCATTTCTTCCAATGTTTTATGATTGCTGTGCAGCTTTTTATGCGTGCGGAAGTTCACCGAATTCATCACGATATGAACGTGTGTATGCTCGCGATCATGGTCACAACTTTTGGCTGCGCCAAAAGCCAATTGCTGCGCAATTGTCCGCATCTATCTTTGCGGTTGAATATGCACCACGATAACATACTGATAATCGGGAAACAGCCGCCGCATAAATTCCTCGCCTATTTCAAGAGCTTTTTCGGGCGTGATATTGTCCTCGGTCGAAAACGACTGGATGAGGTGGTGTGCAAGATTGTTGCCCTTTTTCATTGCAAGGCGGTGTATTTCGCGAAAGTCCTCGACCGCCGTTTTGTGATCGCAGAGGTATGACGAAACATACACGCTTTCCTCGGTCTTGTCGGGGTTTTCGATATAGTCAAACACTTGCTGACGAATTGAATGTACTCTTATCCTTTTAACACCTGCTTTTGCCGCACCACGCTTCATTTCATTGAGCAAATAGCTTTTTGAGATGTCAAACAGCCTTGTTTCGGGCTGCAAGCCGTACAGCATACCAAAATAATCCGCCAATTCGTCACACAAAAATTCGGGCAGGTCGATAGTCCTGTTGCTCTTTTCGGTTTTGGGCGAGGTTATGTAGTCCTCGCCATCCAACCGCTGATATGATTTGTTTATGGTCAGTTTTCTTGCATCAAGGTCAAAATCGCCGCGTTCAAGTGCAAGCAGCTCGCCCTCTCTGATGCCTGTCCAATACAGTATTTCAAAGGCATAGAAAGAAACAGGCTTGTCCTTTATCGCTTCCGAAAACTTATCGTACTCGTCCTTTGTCCAAAACAGCATCTCTTTTGCTTTCGCCTTACCCATCTTGCCTGCAAGCGTTGACGGATTCGAAGCCAATCCATAAAACCTTACTGCATGATTAAAGATCGCACTAAGCTGATTTTGTATCGTCCGCAGGTATGTCTGCGAATATGGTCTGTCATTTTCATCACGCTTTTTAAGCAGCTCATTCTGCTACTGGATAATATCCGTACCGCTTATTTCCGACAGACCTTTATTTTCAAAATACGGCAGGATCTTTGTCTCGATTATGTACTTTTTGTCAAGATAGGTGTTGTACTTTATCCTCGGCTTGACATCTTCAAGATATTGCTCAACAAAGGTCGGAAAGCCCATGGTTACATCCCGCGTTTTCTTTTGCAGGAAATCCCGCTCAAATTCAAGTGCTTCACGCCTTGTCTTGAAAGTTTCCTTTTTCTTGGCACGAGATTTACCCTGCCAATCCTTATAGCGTATAAAAGCCGTCCATTTGCCGTTTTTATTTTTGTAGACCGACATCAAGCCTCACCCCCGTTCCAATGTGCCATATCGTAATTGACCGCTGCATGAACATCCGTTTCCATATCGCTGGGCGCCGTCAGCAGCATACGCAGAAGATAACTTCGCTTATTTTTTATCTTCTGCTCCCTTGAAACCTCGGTAAACTTGTCGGTCACATACTGCACCGACATACTGTTCAGGCAGTAAAAAGCGTTGCCCATAGCTGCGGTACTGTACTCCGTATCTCCACTCTTAAACGACTTTTTGCCGATAAAATATCGCTCATGTAGTTTATCATCGCATCCACAAGGTCTTTGTTATAGCTCCTGTCGTTTTTCATTATGTCATAGCTTATAAGTGCCTTTAACTCTTCCTCCGCCCTTAATTTGGCTTTGTCCTGCGGCAAAATGCTTGCTTCACTTTTAAAATTCTCGTAAGTAAGTTCATCCCTGCTCATTGATTCAACAGGCACGAACTCCGTCTTTCCGTCGGGATAGATAGATTGATCATAATCTATGTTGTTATTTTCTGTTATAGTCTTTGTATATGTATGGCGTTCTATCGACGGGGATGTGTCGTTATAACGAGGGGTCTGTGCCGTTTCAACGACAGGGGTGTGTCGTTCTATCGTCACACCCCTGCCCGACGGAAAAGTTATCTCGTGAAGTCTATCGGGCAAAAGCTCGATAAACATCACATTTGAGAGTATGGAATATCCCGTTTTGACCTGTTTGAAATGCCGTCTGATGATTCCCGTCTCCTTTTCCAGAAATACGACCGCATCTTTCGCCTGCCTTTCCGATATGCCGAATTTAAGGCTCAACTGCTTGTAGCTACGCTGCAAAAATTCTTCGTCGGTAAAACGCTTTTCAAAACTGACCGAACCGTCAAATTCGTTCCTGTTCTCTTTCGGGCGATACCAATAAACAATATCGCTCAAAATCATTATTGCATTCATATTGGGCTTGCCGTTTTTGTGGCAGATAGCCGCATACCAAGTCTCCGGCACAACATTGCCGACAAGGTTTATCTGACCCACAGCATCCACAATGGCATTGCCCGAACTGTAAATATCCATATTATCACCCTTTCTTGTTTAATAATATCCCTTAATAATTTCAGCTTGCACAGCCGTAAAGACACTTCTCTTCAAAGAAACGACGATTTACCTTGCCGCAGACCGTGTAAAAGCCCTTTTCTTTCAGCTCCTTGTTGAGTCCGGCAATGATTTTGTAAGCCGCCGACTTGCTTATTCCTAAAATGTCCGCTACTTCCTGTGCTGTTAAAAATAATTTTTTCTCCATTAAAATTCCTCCCTTTTTTTATAAAAATAGTTGACTTTACAGTAAAATAAGTGTAAAATAAGCTTAATAAATCTAAAATTGTATAGCCGATTTTTAATTTTATTACTGTAAATAATGTTTTTGATGTATTTATAATATATTACTGTTTTTATTTTATTTCAAGTATTTTTATGCTATAAATTTATTTTTGCGATTTTCTTACAAAAACAGGAGGGTATTATTGTGGATAATGCACAAGTGGCAGACAGAATAAAAGATTTGTGTAAATCTAAGAAAATAACCGTTAAAAGTATGCTCGAAAGCTGCGATTTAAGTCCGAACTTCATATATGATTTTACAAAAAAAGGTCAGGTTCCCTCTGTAAATAAGATAGAGACGATTGCCGACTATCTGGAATGTTCAGTTGATTATTTGCTTGGACGAAGTGAGATCGTTGAAGTAATAAAACTTCCAGCAAGACTTTATGAAAGCATCAAAAGCAAATACTCTCTCAACTTAAACAGCTTTAAGGATTTTATCAACATCAACGATATTCTGCAAACGCCCAAGCCCCTTATGCCGGGCAGAAAGGATTATTTTGTCAGGGACATCCATTTTGACAAGATAAAGGAGATATACGAAAAAGCCGCTGCGTACCGCAACGGCGATATAATTGACAAAGACGAGTTTTTCAAGATGTTTGAATATTTCAAGTTTGTGCTGGGCGATTACAACGCCAGCGGATATGTTCTTGCAAAAAAAGACTATCCCAAACTTGACGAAGTATACGGCTACTACACCGAGAGTTTTATATAAAAACCCGCCGTAAACTCCACCCGATTTTTACCCAAAATCATATCCCGAAATTTCTGCAACGATTTTGCAACGCAAAAAGCCGCAACCCGCTGAAATACAGCGGTTGCGGCCATTTTCTTTTATTCCCACTCCCCAGATTTCACCCAACACTAAATAAATCTGTTTAGGTGATTTGCGTCCAGGTATCTCAGTTATACATTTTGCTCTGTACTATACTGCCCACTGATGCCAAGTTATCATTTTTTTAGCGCCATGATAACAAAAACCAGCGACTTATAGGAGAATATGTGCCCGGTGGCTTGCTCCTTATTTGGTATTATAGCGCAGATTGGGGGAGTTGTCAAGGGGGATTATTCCTGTCCCGATTATTGAAAGTTACGATCCTTGCAAATAATCTATATTGACACAACCACAATTATTGACTATAATGAAACTAAGTGAAATTTATCATAACATTCAATTTCGATTAGTTTACATAGGGAAATGCTTTGGGTATACTAATCTCAGGAGGTCAACCATGAATACGTTTGGTGATTATATCAGTCGATTGAGAAACTACTCAAAGATGACGCAGGAACAGTTAGCTGAAAAAATGGAAGTTAGTAAAACTACCATACAGAATTGGGAAAGCGGCAGAACAAAGGTGAAGCCGATTCACCTAAAAAGGCTTGCATATCTGTTCAATGTTCCGGAAACATCGCTTATATCCGAGCTGAATCGTGATAATGCTTCGATGAGAGAGGATAATTTCCCGTATTTTCTGTTTGAGGATGATGATGAATTGATTAGTATCATTCACTCACTTCATCTAAACCTTAATCAACAGGAACTGTTCGGGCTTATCTGCCTTTACTATCCCGATATACTAAAAGACTATGCCGACTGGGAAACAGTTTTCGATGAATCTTTGACAAAAATCCCTTATGACTTTATATGTAAGGTAGGAAGTATTCAATACATGAACCTTGCTGATGGGCTACGGAATCTTCTGAAATATGTTCAACCTGAGTTTCTTTTGAAAGTATTGAAATTATATCCAGAAGAACTATTCGATGTAACTCGTTTTTCTAAGGATTTAGTTATCGAATTCCTTGACAGTGGACACGTCCCACATACTGACTACGATATTGATAATGAATTTGGATTTGATTTTGATATTGATATGAAGAAAGCCTCTATCGTCCTGCCTATCCTTGAAAAAGGCTGTATTCACTTAGCCGATGGAGAACGAAGTGGCGCTCCTTTGAGTAACGATGTTCCGCAAGAAATTATTGACGCTTCATGGTATCCTCATGGTCAAGAATGCTTAGCATTGCACGTTTTGAATGGTCTCAGCAGCATAACAACCGTTCGTTATGATAAAAGTTGTACACCGATAAGGTGGTATCTGGAAATCAACGATTTAGGGTGTAGACTTCTGAGATGGTTTCGAGAAAAGGAGTAGACGAATATGGAAAAATGGTATGAACGTTTTAACGATGATGCTTTTACACTTTATAATGAATCCGGCGAAGCGACTTGTGTTCACATCGTCAGAGACAATGCGAATAACGTAAATACCAAAGATAAATGGATAGATGTTATATCTCATTCCAATGGATATGAGCAAATCATTGTTGAACTGTTTCCTCGCATTACGCATCCGAAATATATAACCCATGAGAAAGTAACCAAAGACACAAAGCATAATTACTACACTTGTTTTGTATGCCAGCAAAACCGCTACATATGCTGGCACGCTGCACATGACGATATATCTGTACACAGAGAGAAGGGACATCACGGCAAAAAATACGCTGTACAATATAAAAGAGTTCAAGTAAAAGATGAAAACGGAAAGACTCATTACGACTATAAGGTTACAGGTGTAAGTAAAATTAGATAGCGATCATTTTCCTCTTGCGATTTCGTTTGCAGTCTTGCTGTTAATAAAGAAAAAAGTCAAAGGACTCACGCAGAATCCTTCGGCTTTTTGTTTATGGGGAGATCATGACATCACACATACACCATAGCCGCATACACAGGATCTCTGGCAATCAGTCAATCCATATTCTCCAGACCTCTCGCCTTTGCAAGATCACCGACCGCCACAGCTCTGAGATACTCGGTATCATTTTCGAGCATCATTCCGACCTGACGCTCAATGGCTTCCGCTACGGAACGGTCAAGGTCGGTCAGGTTGCTGAGAATCGTACCGTCGCTGACGAGCTTTTTCAGCCTTGCAGGACGGTACTCAGCCGAATAGTGCAGGTGATACTTGATGCGGTCGGAGCTGAATGTTGTCACGCTCGGCTCGGCATCTATGGTTACTATACCGAAAGCTTTATCTGACACTATCAAATTCCGATTTAGTAAATCACGATTTGGCAATACCAATACAACAAAGCCGATTTTCACTTAAAATTTTTCTCAAAAATTTCTGCAACGATTTTGCAACACAAAAAGCCGCAACACGCTGAAATACAGCGGTTGCGGCCATTTTCTTTTATTCCCACTCGGCTATTTCGATTTAGTCGCTAAACAAATTTGTTTAAGTTGATAACCAATTCAAGCGGGTTTTAGTTTCAATAATTTCAATTCCGGCACCTGTACGACATTCTGTTGCCATATTGTTGCCATTAAATTAATCGAGTTGAGAAAACAAATTTTCTCTCCTCTCATAATTTATATTATCGGAAGATAAATCTTCCTCAAACCATCGCAAAAACATCACTAAAGTGCTGTTTTTACTCTGATAAATTAATCGAGTTGAGAAAATAAATTTTCTCTCCTCTCATAATTTATATTATACATTCAGTGGCAAGATAATGCAAGGAAATTTTTGATTATTGCAAAGAAATATATCCGACATTAATAATCATCTTGGCTGTCCGATCTTACATACAAAGTATTCCTTCCCGCACCAATACGCACTAATGTCCCGTCCTCTACCAGTTTTTTCAGTGCCGCTTCCACTGACGAACTACCCAGGCTGGGGCAAGCACTCAATACTTCCTGTTTGGAAAATTTTCCGATTTTTTTGATCACATACGTTTTTACAATATCATACGCGGTACTCTTGGAGCCTGCCTTCTCAACAATAGATATTCGCTCCTCAAATTCACGATAGCACGCAAGAATGACCCCAAGCATATATTTTATAAACGGCTTTGGGTCATTGTCTCCCGTATGCCACCCTGCATCCGACCTTCTCAAAGCATCATAATATGCCTCTTTTGTGTCTGCGATCGCCTTTTCTATGCTTATATATTGCCCTACAAGATAACCGCTTCTATACAGCAAAAGAAGTGTCAAAAGCCTGCTCATTCTGCCATTTCCGTCATTAAACGGGTGGATGCACAAAAAATCAAGTATAAAGCAAGGGATAAGGATAAGCTCATCTACCAGTTCCTTATTTAGTAAATTTTGGTAATTGTCACATATAGCGTTGACTGCATCGGGCGTTTCAAATGGTTCAAGAGGCTTAAAAAGAACCGTCTTTTCTCCGTTTGAAAGTACCATATCAATTTCATTCGGTACCGTTTTAAATCGACCGCCGTATGAATAATTTGTATATTTAAGCAGTTCGCGGTGCATTTGAAGAATATAACTGCTCTTGACCGGGATCACATCGTAGCTTTCGTGAAGCAAATTAAGAACATTGCGGTATCCCAAAATTTCTTCTTCATCACGGTTTCGCGGAGTGGTCTTGTCTTCTACAAGCTGTTTAAGACGTGATCGTGTCGTGATAATTCCCTCTATGCGGTTGGAGCTTTCCGTGCTCTGTATCTTGGCAATTTCTGTCAAACGCTCCAGCTCCAAAGGTTTTTGTCGCAGAAATAACCCCTGTTTGCCCTTGTATTCATGTATCTTTGAAAGATACGATATTATTTCATTGTCCCACGTTCTGTCAGCCAATTTCGAATAATCAAATGACCTCATTTGCAAACGCTCCTTTCTCCCAAACGCGCTTTCTTTCTCCCATATTATATATCGATTTGGTAGAAAGGTCAATTGTTTTGGGCAATTGAATTTCAGCATTTTTTCAATGCTCTCAATATGTCATTTTATTAGCTTCAACGCTAATGCGTTCCATTATTTCTTCCGAAACCTTTTTTTGCTTTAATATTTCAATCACCTTATTAACGCTGTTTCTTTTTACCTGCGTTCTCGTATGTTTCAGCAAATAACACACAAGCTCTGACGCTTTCATAGGAAAGCTATCGACAACGTTGGACTCACACAATTTATCAAAGATATCAGAATAAGTTAAACCTTCTAAATCATCCTTTTCCAAAAGTAAATCCACGCACTCTACAAAATTATTTTCCAATAACGGAATCCAGTACACCATTTCACTTAATTCTTCCCAACATAACTCTACGGGTACTTTTTTATTTCTTAACCGCCAATATTCTTTTAGCCAATTATTCCACAATTTTTCACGTTCTGATAATTCTTGCTTTTCTAAAATATCTCGTAAATATTCTGCAAAAAACATCCTTTCATCTGCGTCACATTTTTTTATTAAAACACTTATATAGTTTTCTATTGGTGTTTCTTCCAAGTAGACCACAAGCAAAACATACGCATTTATAAAGGCACGCTTTTCATTTTTTAATAATTTATCTATTATTCCAATGTTATCTTTAAGCATCGGCAGAATAACGCTTCCTATTTCTGCGTTATAACTACAAACATGGTTCAAAAAACCCTTCCATGCAGCTATATTATACTCTTTATCTCCCAGTTCTAAATAAGGAAATATATTATCCTCCACCCATTTTTTGTTAAGATAATATAAGTTAGGGGTATACGCACACAAGACGAAAATAAACTCATAGACATCGTCTTTTTCTTTTATATTTTCCATATAAAAATCCAAAAACCATTCCGGCAAATCTTTTAATTCCTTATTATTTAAAACAATGTATAAAATCGAATACGCAACCAACCCCGTGACGTTATTTAAGGATGTAGTATTGTAATCTAAATCTTTATCAACCGGATTTATATTATGGGGCAACCTATATTTCCATAAGTTATTTAAAATTTTAACAAAATCATTTTCTTGCTTGTCGGATAATTTCTTTGTTAAGTTATCCTTAGAAGTCACTTCAAACATAGTTCTCGCAACAAGCAATGGTTTTGCTTGAATTAATTCTTCATTTATTAAATCAAGCATATTAGACAATTTTTCAATTATATTGATTGTATGTCCAAGTTCCCGTAAAATATGATCCCAAATATCAGATGCATAGTCTTGATTTTTTGTTAGTTCCTCCGCAAGTTTTATACCCCAGTCCCAATTTTTCTCAGTAACAATAGAAACCATTGTTAACAATCCGGTTTTATCGGGACCCCAAAAATCTCTTTCAATTTTATAATTCTTTATATAGTTGTAAACCTCGGACGAAGGCATTTTCAACAATTCTTCTCCCGTTAAAGGACTTTCACTTCCGACTTTTGTTTCCACAATCGGTAATCCTTGTTCAGGATGTTCCCTTATTTTAAAATTAGGATACTCCTTTTCAATGTTTTCGAGATTTAATTCTATTTCCTCGAAATGAGAAGATGTTTTACTTTTAAGCCAAGATAACCAGTTATATTTTTCATACGCCTCCGACTCTTTTTTATGTTTTTTCAAATCAGGTGGTAATTCAATCTCTACATCCATTATTTTACCAATAAGAATACTTCTATTATTATCGCTAATGTAATCAAAAACATCTGCAACAAGCAAAAATAGTTGTTCTCTCAATATACTATTATGAATATCACATCCACTATTAAAAATTAAGGTTATCTTTTCATCAGGGCTTATTCTTGAATATTTACGCAAAAACAATAGACATAAGTTTTGCAAAAGTATTCTTTCGCTGCCAAGATTTTGTATTATCCACTCGTTAGCATAATTAGCATTGTTTTGTGAAATTTTAGCGAATCCGCTGTCCACCATATCACAAATGGCATAAATAGCTTTATCTCTACAATAAAAATCATTTTTACCTTCAATATCAAAAAAATCTAAATCGGTTTGAGCCATTTTCCCTTTTTCTGAATTTAAATCATCGTATAGATTTTTCAAAGTATTGTAAGCAAGATTAAACACCATTAATTCAGCACCATCAGTATGTTTTTTGATATGATTTTCCCATATATCCCGAAACATATAATTATTCACAGTCCATGAATGCTTAATTTCTACTTCTTTTCTCCAACTATGAATATGCGGTTTTATGCTATAATTAAATACCAAAGGAAACATAGCCCACATTTCTGTAATCATATTTCTTTTTTCTGCATTAGTAATAGCATTATATAACAATCCGTCTTTCAGTTCTTCACGCAGAATTGTATTATATATTCTAAATAGCTCATCACTCACAGAGCCCTGTTCATAATTGCATTTGGTCAATATTCTGTAGCTGAATTCCTTATTAAGTATATTGTTATGTTTCGCCACCAAATTCAAAAGACCATCTGACATAAAATTATCCAATATCCATTTTACCCATTGTTCGTCATTACGTGTAAGTTCTGCATATAAGGAAAACAACTTTCCAAAAACGCTCTTTTCATCAAGCCACATAAGCCAATTGCAACTTTTTATATGCTTGCAAAAATATGTTTGTACATCAACATCTTTTATTCCCTCTAATATTTCATCCTGCGTTTCTTTATCTACCGGAGGTGCTTCTTCAGACAACTTAAATATACAGTCCTTCCAATCCAAAAGCTTCCGATTTGCAAAGTCCCCAATCTTACGAATCGCATCACATTCTTCATCAAATTTCTTTGGCTCAAATGTTATAATTTTCAAGTTTGTTCGTTTAACCAGCAACATCGCATCCGGTTTATTTTCCATAAGGATAAAAGCATTTTTCATCATATCTTTGGGGATAGATGATGTCAAATACCGCATAACTACATCACCGTAGCTATAACCAATAAACAAAACCACATACGAATTTATCATATTGGCAACAAACCTTGTTGCATAACCATTCAACATATATGCTCGTCCAAAGTCAACATCCGTTACAATAATGTTTTTAGGCTCAGATACTCTGCCATGCAAATGTACTATACCTGTAAAATCATTTCCATAAGGCAGAGCAGGTGCACTATATACTTTAATCTTATCATAACCAATTTCCTTTGCTGCCGTCTCAAACATTTCATCTTGATTCGTAGTGACAATTCTTATATCTTCCTGATTAGCAAATAACTTTAATAAATTAAAATGAAAGTCATTAGGTTTTTGTGTACCTTCTTTCAGTTTATCAGCAACCAACTCATTAACTGAATAACCCTCTCTATATAAATCCCCAAGAAAATCCTCGATTTTCTCTTTTTCATCATACTTTTTGTCACATAAGTTGCCAATGGCTTCTGTAAGTTCTTTAAAATCAGGTAATGCAGTCGGTTTATTCATAGATACGCCTGCACCCGCAAAAATCACCAATTTATTATTATTTATTGCCTTAATCAATTCGTATGGAAATTCAATATTATTTATGAGCATTCTAATTCATCCCTCTCACTTCGTTACCAAATCCAGTAAAGCATCATACCCGTCTATAACATCATACTTCACATTATCGCCGCTGATAGCTTCAAAGTGTTTCTTTGCGCAGTCGATTTTTGCCTTCTCCACTTCTCGCAGCTGCATTGTACGCATAGTACCTTTTGTTTCAGCTACAAAGTAAATATGCTTTACCGAGCCTTCATAAAATGCTATTGCCCAGTCAGGGTTATACTTGCCCACGGGTGTTGAGATATAAAACCTGTTAGGCAGTTTTACATAGACTGCGACATCTTTATTGGTATCGAGTTTTCCGGCAAATTCCATTTCTTTATCGGAGTCGCACACAATATGGTCATACAGATGTCTTTCCGCTTTCATTGCGTTTTGACCGAGTTTTCCCCTTATTGTGGGTTCGGTAAACACTTCCGTACCGTATTTATCGTCCATCACATTATATGTAATATGCTGAATTATCGCCGTTGCCTTTTCGTCATTTATCAAGGCTGAGGCTTTTATGATAAATTCTTCGGGATTGTATTTAAACTGGTCAAACACGGGCTTTTCTATGCCTTTTAATATTTGTACGACTGCCTTTCTTGTAAGTCCCGTTTCTTCTACGACTTTACCCACAAGGTCATATTTAACGCTGCTGTTTGCGGTTATTGCCGTACTGTCGCTGTATGTTGCGGAAGTTTTTTGCTTGAATGCAGTTCCTGACACAAGTTCGTCTTTGGACTTTATATTCTCCATTTCGCCCGATTCGATTTTAAAATAGATCTTCGGGATATGCAGTTTTGTATTTAATGCCTGCATTGATTTTGCGACCAATTCGTCCGTATCAAAATCGACAGTATATACAGATTTTGTGTTGATCTTCTTCCAAAGTGCCTGAAATTCCTTGCTGTTCAGCTTATCGTTATTAAGTTTAAGCTCAACATTATTTTTACGCGCATCCTCGGGCATCATAGCCTTTTCGCTGTATACGGAGTCGATTATTTCAATTACGCTTTCGGCATAAGCCGCCGCCTCTTCTGGGATCTTGAGTCCGCCGTTTTTCTTGTCCTCATAGTATTTGTCGGTAAGAATGCCCTTTTTGTCAATATATCGGTTAATTGTCAGATCGTATACAATAGACTCCGAAATATCTCTGTCAAGTACGGCCTCGTTTCCATCGGCATCCTTGACCTTTTTATTTTCAAACAAAGCGACTGTAACCTTAACGGGTCTGTTTGCAACTGCCTCGGCAATTTCTTTCTGCAAGCCTTTTGCAAAACTGTCATAACTTTCGCTTGCTATGATCGTAAGCACATTGACATTGTGAACATCGTTACCGAGAACATTTGTATCCATACGCTCGCCGAATTGGTTTACACACAGACGCAGGCCACGGCCGACTTCCTGCCTTTTTCTTATATCACTTGCCGATGCTTTTAATGTGCATATCTGGAAAACATTTGGATTGTCCCAACCCTCACGCAATGCGGAGTGCGAGAAAATAAAACGCACGGGCGAACGCTTTGGGTCTCTGTCAAGCAAAAGCTCCTTATTCTTCATAATAAGATCATAAGCATCAATATCATCCGAAGTTCTTTCTTTTTTATCGGTCAGCTTGCTGTCCGTCAGTCTGCCCTTTTTGTCAACGGAGAAATAGCCTGCATGGGTCTTTTCGGCAGAAATTTCATCAAGGTATTTTATATATTCGTCATCGCCGAATTCAAGCTGCAAATGCGAAATAATATCCTTGTATTCTTCCTCGAACATATCGGCAAAAATGCCGTTATAGGGCTGTCCTGCATCGTCATACTGCTTGTAATGTGCAACTTCATCAATAAAGAACAGCGAAAGCACCTTTATGCCTTTATGAAAAAGCTGTCTTTCGCGCTCTATATGTGACAAAACAGTTTCCCTTATCTGAATACGCCTTAGCTGTTCCTCACTTACCTTGCCCACGACATCGCCTGCATAGATCTTAATGCCGTTAAGAAACTCGACGGAATCGTCTCTGCCGTCTATACGCTTAACAACAAAGCCCTGTTTATATTCGTCAAGACCGTTTGAATTATCGTATAGATTAAAACCCTCGTTCACTTTCTTTGTGATTTTTCTTATGCCCGAACCGCCCTTAACATCAAACTGAATAGTCGCTGTCGGATTTTTATCGGAAAGATTTATACTTTCAAGATATACATAGCCCTCTGTGGCTGTATCGCCGCTTTCTGTTATGCCCTTGACCGAAATTTTCTTTACAAGATGCTTGTTGTATGCTTCCATAGCATCAAGGCGGTAGACCATATTGTAAATGCTGTCCGCCTTATGTGTTGCCGAATATCTTAATGTCATTAAAGGGTTGAATTCCTTTAAACGCTCCTTTGTTTTCTTTCCCTCAACAGACTGCGGCTCGTCAATTATAAGTATAGGGTTTGTTTTTGCAATAACATCAATGGGTCTGCGGCTTCTGAATTCATCCAGTTTCATATAAATTCTTCGTGCATCCCTGCCTGTTGCGTTGAAGGCCTGGGAATTTATTATCATTGCACGCATACCCGCATCCATAGCAAAATGGTCTATTTCCGTAAGATTTTTTGAATTGTAGATAAAGAAATCTATCTTTTTATTGTATTCTTCGGCAAAATGCTCCTGTGTCACTTGAAAAGACTTGTAAACGCCCTCACGGATAGCAATGCTCGGTACAACGATTATAAACTTGCTCCAGCCGTAATGTTTGTTAAGCTCGTACATGGTCTTTATGTAGGTATAAGTCTTGCCGACACCCGTTTCCATCTCTATTGTAAGGTTGTACTTGCCCTCAAGTTTTTGTGACGGCTCTATCTGATTTGCACGCTGTATTCTTTGCAAGTTTTCAAGGATATTGGCATCGGAAAGTTCGGGAACGATACGGGCATTCGACCAGCCCGTCACATCAAAAGCCTTGTGTCCCACCTGTCCCGATATGGTTCCTTTTTCAACACCCTGATCCACTATATACGAATTGGTTAAATAAGGCTGTCCAGCAAAAACATCAACCACCGCTTTTGCGGCATCCGCCTGAAATTTTTGATGTTTGAATTGTAGTTTCATAATTTTCATCCCTTTAGATATTTTTCTGTTTGCTTGTCGAATTCTGAAATATATTCTTTATCCTGACGTACACGAAAAATTTCATATTCTGCATTCGCTTTTTTTATAGCCTGTTCGTGTGAAACATTCCCTTTACTTTTCAATACATTTCGTCTGTTATTCTTTAAAAATACATTCGTTTGCTCTAACCAATCCTTCATGCTCATAAGAACTTCATCTTCTGCCATAAGTTCCGCATAATCAATAAACATTGTAACAAGACGATTAAGTCGAGCAATTTCTTTTTCGTTAAGATAATTCTTTGCAAACCCAATATCTCTTTTGTATATTTTTCCGTCCGGAGCATCTTTCCATGTTGTCAAGCCCATTGTTGGTTTATTTGCATCAGCTCTTTCGTAAATTATTTCCGCTGCTGTTTGTCCTGTCACTGCATAATGAAGTTTATTTTGCACAAAGGCATAAAAATTTTTTGTTATTTCACTATTGCTGTCATAATCATAGCTGCATTGTTGAAAAACATCCGTGATTTTTTGATATGCACGTCTTTCGCTTGCTCGGATCTCACGAATACGTTCAAGTAATTCATCAAAATAATCTTTTCCAAACGGTCTGCCGTTTTTTAACATATCATCGTTTAAAACAAACCCTTTTGTAATATACTCTTTCAGAGTTTTTGTTGCCCATTGACGAAAACGGGTCGCTTTTTTTGAATTAACCCTATATCCAACAGCTATAATTGCATCAAGATTGTAAAAATCAACTTGCCTTTTTACCTCTCGTGTCCCCTCTCGACGAACTTGTTCAATTTTTGTACAAGTTGAATTTTTATCTAATTCATCGTCATTATATATATTCTGCAAATGTCTTGTTATTGATTGCGGAGTAACCTCAAAAAGTTCTGACATAGATTTTTGTGTTACCCAAAAGGTTTCATTCATATAAACAACATTGATATATACATTTGTATCATCAATCTGATAAAGCACAATCTCGTGCTGAATATTGTTATCCATAAAACTTCCCCCTTAAATAACTTTAACAACGGTATCGGGTGAAAGCAGTTTGAATATTTCCGTTACGTTTATTTTGGCGGGGCTGTCGGCAAAGCTGCTGTCACGGAATACCACGCGGAGGGGTTGTTTTTTTGCAATGGTTTTTATTACATCCTCGGGGATATTGTTGTCAAAGCACGCCATAAGGTCTATTATTGCACCGTTTCCGTAAGTATGTACACGGCAGCCGTTTATTTCTTCAATGCTGTGCTTTTGGGAAAGTGTAACGCCCCAGTCAAGCAGACAGCCAAAAAGCAAGTCCATATCGGTACGGTCTTCTTTTATGTTGGACTCAAAATCATCAAGTGTAAGCTGTGAATATTCGGCTGCGCCATAGTATACATCTTTCATATTGGTATCATCAAGTTTGAACACACGGAAACCGCCGTCAAATTTTGCATCGGGGTTTTCTTCTGCAATTTTCTTTGCCGCACGGCGAATACGCTCTTTGCCTATTTCACAAATGTTTTTATAGCCTGCTTTGTATGCTTCGCTTTTTTCATCTGTTTCTTCGGGTAATTGTACCATAATAAATTTGCGTTTTCCGCCGTCCTCGGCATTAAGCTGCATTACAGCGTGAGCGGTTGTAGCTGAACCGCTAAAAAAATCCATTATTAATGCACCTTTATCATTAGCTGTTGCCGCATAAACAGCATCGTATACCGTATACAAACTTTTCGGAAAAGAAAAACCGCCACCCTTTACTAATTCACCAACAATCTTTGTTCCATACTCATTTGCATCATATTTTTTATCATTCCAAACGGTTTTTTGAACACCAAATGTTTTGCCTAAGAGAATCTCATAACCACTTGATGTTTTTCTTACCTTGAGCATGTCTCGTATTTTATCAACAGACTGTCGAGCATATCTCCATTTTCTTTCTATCCCCTGTTTGTCAATCGGATACACATAAAATTCATCTCCATGTTTTTCCGTTTGCATTGGATGATAATAGTCTGGAGACACATCTCCAAATCCTATTATTCTCTCATCTTTTACAATAATTGGATAAAAGCAATTTTTTGCATCTGTACGTTCTGATTCGCTACCCCAATTACGCAATTGGGACCAATCTACATCTTCATCATCAATTTTTCTATCTGCGATTGCTTTAATATCTTTCGGAAACACAAAAATTGCATATTCGTGTGTATATGAGAAATTTTTGCCTTGTACTCCTCTTGGATTATGAACAACAGAAACGCATACATGATCATATGAATCTTCGATAAATAACTCTCGAAGAATACACTCCAATGTAGCCTGTTCATTTTCATCTATAGCACATACAAGTACACCATCTGATGTCAGTAAATTTCTTGCTAATAGTAATCTTTGATATATCATTGATAACCATGCAGAATGGAATCTGCCATATGTTTTAGGATTTGAAACAAGTTTTCCTTCTTCTCCAACTTGACCTGCCTGCTCCAAATACTCTTCTTTATCAACCGAAAAATCATTTCTATAAATATAATTTTTCCCTGTGTTATATGGCGGATCTATATAAATAAGCTTAACTTTATGAAAATAACTCTCATAAAGTGTCTTAATAACATCAAAATTATCACCCTCAATATACAGATTTTCCGTATTTTCCCAGTCAACACTTTCTTCCTTGCAAGGACGCAAAGTTTTTCTGATAGGCTTGTTTGCTTCAACAATAGCCGCACGCTTGCCAACCCATGTAAACTCGTAAGCCTCGTCACCCTGCACGACCTCATCCGAAAGCATCTGCCTTAAAATATCAAAGTTTATCGCCTTCCTCAGCTTTCCGTCCTCTCCCATACCCTCGGTTATACAATTAGGAAAAATCTCCCCTATCTTTTCAATATTTCCCGCCACTAAATCAGGCGTTTCCATTTTCATTTTGTCCATTGTTATCATCCTCCGTTGTGTCTTTCCAAAATCTAAATATCGGAAACTCTTTACAATTTTTCTTAGTTTCTTCATCTAAGCGTTCAAAATAATACTCTGCCATTTCTTGATTTTCTAAAAGTAAATTTACGCCAAGTTTTATCATATTTTCATAATTTTTATTATCAAGAGTAATATCTTTTTCGATACCAACCAATTCTTTTCTCTGTTCTTTCGTCAGCGCATTAAACCTCTTTTCTATTTGAAACATATTTAATTTTGAAATCCATATATTATCACCCTTTGCAATGTTTTTATCAATAACATCCGCAAATTGCTTTGCATAGTTTAATATATCCATTCTTGTATCTTTACTTCTATCATAGGCAAGTATCATTTCAAGCAAAACATTATTTGCTTCATCAAAACAATGTGGTTCGTCCGAATACTGTAAAAAAGATTTTATTATCTCCTCATAATTTACATTGCAAAATTCAAGGAAAACATTTGCGATTAATGTTGCAAACTTTGATGTCGGCTTTTCAACATCACCATATACGTTATATACTTTAAATGAGACATCTTTAAAATAATCAGTAATGTAATATGTCCCCTTACTACCTCCTGGTCTGAACACAAGAGCTATCTTTGTATATATAAATTTCACCCATGTAATATATGGTATATCTTCTTTCAAGCCTGTTATTGGTTTCTCGTCAACAAGAGCATCTACAAGTGTATTGGCAATTTTCCAGTCTTTTGGGGCAAAATTTGTTAAATCATAATTTTTATCCAACGACAGTATATCAAATAAACTGTTAACCCGTTTACAAACATTCAAATTATCCTTCAGTGTTTGTATAGTATTCTTTGAAGAACCACCTTGTATACAACTAAAATATATTGGCAAGCCAGCTATTTCCATTTGTTTGTGTTCTATTGCATCAAGAATAAATGGAAGATCAACCAACGCATCTTTCAATATGTTTGTTGGCTTAAAATCAAATCTTGGTGGTCTATTAATATCCTCAATTGTAATAAACAAACTTTTCCCAATTATTATTTTTGTATGTTTTTTTGTAATAATACGCCTAAAACAATCATAATATTTTTTACCCTTTACGCTTACCTCAACATTTTCATCTTCAAAAAGATGCAAATCTAATGGTATTTTCTCTAACGGTTGCTGCACGTCTGTCCCTTTTATTTTGGCGTATAGGTACACATCCGATTGAAATATAATATCCCTAATGCTTTTAGGACTTGTTCCATAGGAAAGAATTGTTGTAGTAATCCCCTCAAGAATACCTTTTTTCATTAATTCTTCCTCTGAAAACAACTTTGCCTTAACAAAACTTGTTTGTTTTTTCATATTATTGTAAAAATTAAGAAAGATAGCTGTTTTTTCGTTATTATCTTCCGGGAATTTTTTTAATTCTATAGATTTGTATTTTTGCTCTCCTATTTCTTTTAGAAGCAACCGAAGTCTTATGGGCAATAATTCTGAATAATATATTTGCTTTCTGTTTCCTGTATCATCTATATATACTACAAAAAACATCACGCCACCATCAATAAGATAATTTTTCAAATGCGTTACTTCAACAGAATATTTGATGGTTTCTTTATCTTGTTTATTGCATTTTTTACCTTTTACCTGAACCGGAACTTTTTTGATGTCATCCTTTGACTTCTTATTATTAGCATATATGTATATATTCCCATCCCAGGACGGTTCTTTATCTCCCGTATTAATAAAAGAATTCATTGTATCGGTTTTTGAAATGCTGTCTTCAATTGCTGCTGTTGCCAATTTTTCTATTTCCACAACTAATTCAACTCCTCTAACTCCCTTAAAACCGCTCTCAATTCCTCATTCAATTTCACCTGCACATTAAACTGTTTTTCTTTTCTTATCTTCGCTTTCAGCTTATCTATTTTCTTTTGCAGGGCTTGTTTTTTCTCGGTACGGTCTATGCTTTCTTTTAAATCCTCCGCGTCCTGTGTTTGCAGCTTATCCCCCGCGATATACTTAACAAAGTTTTCATATACCTCGTCAAGGTCAAGGCCGTCAAGCGTGAAAGTGAGTTCTTCGGCAGGCATCCAGTCGGTATGATAATATTTTTCGACCTTAAAAGCGTTTTTGCCCGATGCAGTGGCTTCTTTATAGCCTATCCATGCCTGATACTTGTTTTCAAAGGTCAATATAAACAAAATGTGGTAGGGTATCTCCTTATCTATCTGCAAAAGTACGGCTTCATCAAGTTCATTTTTGATAAGCTGAATTTCAAAAACTTCTATTTCCAAAACTTTTTTACCCGCGTTAAGGTTGACAGTATTCGCGGCAATTTTGTTTTTCCAACGCACCATTTTTATCTGCTCAATAAAACTGCGTTTAAGGGCAGGCGAAATACTAAGGTTTTCATAAAACCTCTGCTTATCTATTTTTTTGTCAAATTCCGTTGTTTTGGGCAAGCCGTACATAAAAGACACCTCACTTTACTACAAGAAAGCACACCAGTTCAAAATCTTCAAGCCCCGAAACCTCCGACATCAATGCGGAAGTGCCGCCGCCCTTGAACAAGCTGTCAATATCGCTTTCTTCCTTTTTGTCTATTATCGAATTTATTGCATCATTCAAAAGCATAGATACTTCCGACATATTTTTACCGTCATTGGTCTCTGCATTGAATTTTTTGTATAACTCTTTTATTGGGCGTGTCTTGCCCTTGCACAAAAGCCGCATATTATCAAGCAGTTTTTTGGGGTTGAGATAATCGCAGACGACCTCGCCGTCTGTATTGACATAGACCATATAAAACGGATGTATTCGGTTAAGGCTGTCGATATTTACGGCGTTATTGCGGTTTTTAAGCACAAATATCACACCCTCGGGCAGTTCGTCACTTGCGGGTACGACCGCATGAAGTCCAAAAGGCTTATTATCCAGATCGTTATTGTTTTTTATGTATTCAAGCAGGTCAAGGCGGAACTCGTTAAGACCGAGATCCATTATTGAAATACCGCTTGACATATCCTCCATATCCACAACTTCGTCCTGCAAACGCTGAAGCTGTGATTTTCTGTATTCAAGGTCGTTCTTCTCGTCCTCGCTTAAAATATTATCGTCTCCCGTTGCCGTCATATCAACAATTTTCATTCTTGTTTCGACCCTTGCTTTAAGATTGATATATTCATCAAGTGTTACATTAGGCCAAAAATTCACAAGCTGAATACAATCGTTCCTGCTGCCTATACGGTCGATACGTCCAAAACGCTGTATAATGCGCACGGGGTTCCAATGTATATCATAATTTACAAGATAATCACAATCCTGCAAATTCTGACCCTCCGAAATACAGTCTGTTGCTATAAGTATATCAATATTTGTACTGTCGTTCGGCATAAGAAGCTCTTTATCTTTTGAAAGCGGCGAAAAGCAGGTAAGCACGGTGTTCATATCCGTTTTTTTAAGCCTCGCCGTTGTTCTGCCGTCAACATCACCCGTTATAAGGGCGGTATCAAGCCCGAATTTGTTTTTGATGTATTCGCTGACATGAGTATACAAATACTCAGCCGTATCCGAAAAAGCGGTAAAGACAATAACCTTTTTATTGCCTTGGTTTATCGGAGTTTGTATTTTACCCGTTATAACGCCAAGCAAGTCCTGCAATTTGCTGTCGTGTTCGGGAGTTATGACCCCAACGGCAGACACAAGTTCGTCAAGAATATCCTTATCCTTTTTGAGTTCGCTTTCCCACGACATATAGTCCATATCGCCAATTTCAATACGCACTTTTTTGCCAAACGAAAGAAGCTCGTCCGTGTTCTGATCGTCAAAATCAAACTCGTTAATATTTGAAATATCCACCAATTCTATCTGATTTGACCTGTGCTGTCTGAATTTATCTATTGTGGCAAGGGTTTGTGTTATAAGTGCATCTATCCTGCTCAGCGTAAGGCGGAACGAATGTACGGAGCTTTCCATACGCTTCATAAGGTTTATTGCCATAAGCCGCCTGATGCCCTGCTCACGGTTTTTCTGCGTAAGACCCGAATTGTCGCCCTTGTTTTTATCATAAAGCTGCTCATACTTTGCCGCACGGCTTGGAAGTATGAAATGCGACGGGGTATAAATAACAAGATTAAGATTGCATATTTTTTCAAATATCTTGTTATATTGTATAGCGTCCTTTAAATCCGTAAGGTCGGAACGGATCGGGATTGGCGGCAGACGTTTCGGGAAAGTACCGATATCGGCAGTATCATAATATTTTTCTATATGCTTTCTCGACCTTGCAATAGTGACCGAATCAAGCAGTTCAAAAAAATCAAAGTCAAGTATTTTAAGCAGACTGTCCGTTGTCCTATCCTTTGGCTCATACTTGCTCCATGTGTTGAATGCCTTTTGTGCAAACCTGAATATATCGTCTATTGAACGCTTGGTGTTAAGTTTGTCATCAATAAGGCTGCTGTCACCCTCGTAGGCAAGTGCAAGCTGATTTTTAAGGTCGTTAAAACGGTTATTTACGGGTGTTGCCGACAGCATAAGCACCTTTGTCCTGACACCCTTTCGGATAACCATATTAAGCAGTTTGAGATATCTGTTCTGCTTTTCGTTATCGTCATCCTCCTGAGTTACCTTACCGCCGTTGCGGAAGTTGTGCGACTCGTCTATAACCACAAGGTCGTAGTTTGACCAATTTATACGGCTGAGATCAACACCATTTGATGTGCCGCTCGTGCGGTTAAGGTCGGTGTGATAAAGCACGGTATAATTCAGCCTGTCCGATGCTATAGGGTTATTTATGTAGTTATCCTTATATGTATTCCAGTTATTTGTCAGCTTTTTGGGGCACAAAACCAAAACCGAACGGTTTTTATTTTCATAATATTTTATGACCGCAAGGGCGGTAAATGTCTTGCCCAAACCAACGCTGTCCGCAAGTATGCAGCCATTATATTTTTCAAGTTTGTTTATGATAGCAAGTGCCGCATCCTTTTGGAAATTGTAAAGCATATTCCAAATTTTGCTTTCTTTAAAACCCGTTGCTTCATTTGGAAGAACATCCTCCGATATATCTTCAAGAAATTCGCTGAAAATATTGTAGATAGTGAAAAAATATATAAACTCGGGAGGGTTTTCGTTGTAGGCATTTGTGATGCTCTCAATTATCTCTTCCGTTACATCCTGCATGGTTTCTTCGTTATTCCAAAGGCTTTCAAAATTACGCATAGCCTGCTCGATAGGCATACCGTTCTTTACAATGGCCGCAAAAGCCTCGTTGCCCTTCTCACAGCCCAATTCCACGGTGGTAAACCCGTTTATGGGCGTATATGTGGTATCATCAACAGTTATAAAACCCTGAATACCCGTTGAAGTCGTGTTTGATTTAAACCTTACTTTCTCTCGTATCCAATCCGCACATTCTTTGGCAATGGCCTTTTGGGTCAGTTCGTTGCGCAGTTTTACCTCATATTCCGTACCGTAAAGGTTTTTCTCGCGGGTAATGCGAGGAATATAAAACTCCCTGTTGCTCTTTTTTGGCTTTTCGGTCGTAAATGCCGACGCTGTGAATATAAACTTCAGCTCGTCTATATCCATCAGTTCCTTTTTCAACTCCTGAAAAGCATATATCGAAAAATAAGCCGCCGCAATCCTGATTTTACTGCCCTTTTTGATTTCCTGTGTTAAATCATCCTTTAACAGTGTATTTACATTGTCAATAAACGATACCATCTCTTCACCGCCCTGTGTGTGTTTTTTATTTGCTTATAACGCCCAATCCATTTACTTTAATTATAATAAAAATCCTACACTTATTCAACATTTTTTGACAATAATATACAAAATAATTTAGCCCAAGGCCTAAATTTACCACATAAAATATTAACGGAACACAACTTGTATTCCGTTAATATTCTTTCAACCCGCAATATGATGTTTATTTGTTTACCTGCAGCACTTCCTCCGCAAACGGGTAAAGCGTATTAAGCACTGCCTCTTTGTCCTTTTCCGTATATCCGGACAACATTTCGGCAACATCCTTTGATTTGTATCCCGCCGATTCCAAATCAACCTCAAACTGTGCCATAGCAAGATCGTAAAGTTCGTCTTTTTCCATAATAAAAGCTCCTTTCATATTTTATGCTTTTATTATATAATATTTAATGTCCCATAGTCTGTACTTTAAATATTATTTATTTTACTTTATTATTTTATATATTTTTAAAACTCATTGTAAATAAGACTCACTCTTCGCTGCTCATTCACTTTATATTCGCATACATACTTTTTATCCTCTTCCCATTTCGTTTTAGCAGCAGCATTGTTCTTCTTTTTGCCATTATACAAAATATGGTCATTTAGTATTGATATGATTTCTTCCTTTGTTGATATATGATTATCTAAAAGGAATGTGATAATTCTTCTGCGTGCTTTTTTTGTCAACTTTCCCACTTGAACTGTATATCCATAAAGCGCCATAATAGATTTTTCCTTACGAACATTTCCAAAACCATTATTATATTTCGAAAACTCATCAACAAATCTGACCGCAGGGATATTGCCCTTTTTTATGTAACCATTAAAACTGTTTTCGTCTATCATATACTTTTTGCAATCCATACAGTAGTGGACATTCATATTAAATCTTTGTCCATTTTTGACATTCATAACATTAGCATAGCAGTTTTCTATTTTATGCTTTTTAATAGCACAGCTGCATACTTTGTAAATATGCAGGATTTCCAATGTGCGATTTCCTTTAGACACAAAATCTTTTTTATTCGAGTTCTTTTTATGAAAATCGGCTTCGATTTGTTTGTCTTCACATTGTCCATCCTTTTCGTCCAATTCACCAAACGCTGTATCTGCCACTTGTATTTTTTCTTTTATATCAACGCATTTTTTACTGACCAGACAATTTGCAAAAGAATACTCGCCTACTAATTTTAAGCTTTTGGGGAATGAAATATCTGTCAGGTTTTTGCAATTATAAAAAGCCATTCCCTCAATAGTCTCCAATCCATATTTAAATACAACTTTTTTTAGAGATATACAGTCTTTAAATGCCGCCATTCCTATTTTTCTTAAACTCTTTGGACAAGAAATACTTTCAATGCCTTTGCAACCATTAAAAGCATAATCTGCTATTTCTACTATGCCTTCCGGAATAATGATTTGACCTTTAGCGTTAGTATTACACCAACTCAATACAGTTCTTTCTTTGTTAAATTTCACAGCACGCTCACCCTTTCACTCTTACCGAAACACATCCGTGCAACAAGGGATTTTTACCAAGAACATTACGCACATAAATATTTATTCTTTTTTTCAACATATTCCTTTAAAACTCACTCGGCGAATATCTCACCGTAATGACAATAACCGTCTTTTCCGCTTCATCCACGCGATAGACAACGGTGTAATTTTTCACAAATATCTGTCGGTAGCCTTTATTGGCATATACACCAATTTTTCTTTCAGCTCCTCGCTGCGGCATTACATCAAGGCTTAAAATCGAATTTTCTATCTCTGTCACAAGCTTTAAAGCTATTTCGGGAACTCTCAACTTTTCGGCGATATGTTGATAGATCCCGTCTAAATCGCGAAATGCTGCGGGTGAAAGTTTAACTTTATATTTATCCAAAATGTTTCTTCCTCAACGCATTAAAGGCATCTTTGGCATCAAACAGTTCGCCGCCCGCTTTTATCTCTGCCTCCGACATAGCAATAGCTGTATCTGTATCCGCTGTACTGATAAGATTTTCATAGGTCTCCATACTCATAACGACCAAATCGCCGTAGCCGTTTTTTGTGACAAATATCGGCTCATTCGATGAATGGCATTTTTCGGAAATCTCGTTTGTGTTTCTTAAATCTTTTATTGGCACTATTTGTGGCATAGTATCACACTCCTTTAAAAGTATTATAACATATAACACCCAATATTCAAACATAATTATGACCAAATTTTACACAAAATTATTGTTTATTATCAAGCATCACTAATCTGCACAAGTTTATGCAAATTCTTGTGCAAATTAGTAACCTACCTGTCATAATCATACGACCTATGTCTTACAGGTTCTTCATATTCCTCCTCTTCATACTCTTCTTCCAATTCATAATCATCCTCTAATACTTCCACCTTTTCGTATTCTTCCAATTTGTCAGGCAGTTCAAGATGCAGGGTTTCATTAAGACCTTGCCGCAGAAGTTCAAGTTCGGCTATTTTCAGTTCAGTTTCGGCTATCTCTCGTTCTGTTTGTGCTGCTGCCTGTCTATTACGTTCAATACTGGCTTTTAAATCTTCTGGGGTTAAACGGCTTCTGCCCCAAAGGAAACTCTCAATATGCGGCATCAGGTTTTCGCAGGCTTCAATTTGTTTGCGGAACAATCTTCTGTAAGCGGCTTGTTCCGATTTGTCAAGGCATTTATAGGCTTCATAGATTGTACGATACTTGCAATATTCTTCATAATATGGCAAGATCTCCGAATCTTCTTTAACACGCATCTCATAATATGCCTTTTTGCCCGGAAGGTCTTTCAGTTTCAGCCTTGCCTCGATAAGCTGTTCCGTCACATCGGTATAATTGTGAATATCGTACTTGCTCATAAGATTCATAAGACTGATTTTGAGATTTATCTCACGCACATAGTCATAACGGGTTTTGCAAAGTTCGTCCTTTTGTTTAAGTGCGTGAAGATCACGGAGTTTTTTGACTGCGTGTTCAATTTCCTTGTACAAATCATTATCCATATAATACAGCCGCAGCATTCGCTCCGAGAACTCATCACCCAAAACCTTTTTGCCTATATATCGCATTATCGAACCTTTGGGTCTGAACGACAGGTCATCTTCATTTACATCATAGATTTCTTTCATTCGGTGCAGGAATCTCGGATAGCTTTCTTCAAGCGTAAGATTCGCCTTTATTATCGAACGCATAGAGCGTATCAAGTAACTCCTCTCCGTATTCTCCGCTTTTACTTCTGCAATTCTTCGGCTAACTCTTTCCACTTCTCCTTTTCTTCCTCTAAGATCTCCAAACGCTTCAACAGCCTTTCGCACTCGGTCGATAAGGCTTGATATTTTTGCTCGGATAAGTGATATTCGCCCAACAGCAGGGTCAGCTTGTGTATTGTTTCTTCCTGCTCCGCGATCGTTTTGTTCGCCCGCTCCAACTCCTTGTCCTGTTTCTCCAATTCGTCTTGCAGTTGGTGCGTTAAACCCTTGTATGCGACTATCATTTTCAGATAATCCCTTGAAGTGTCTACCTCCAACTCCATTTCTTGCACGCTCGGCATTTTGTTCCTCCTTTCGCTTTTTAAATTCTGCTTTCGACTTGTCCAACTCGTCTCTGAAACTCTTTTCAACACGCTGTATCGCGACAAATTTCTCGTTCAAATCAGTTCGGTGTTTATTTTCTTCGACCACATCAACGACCTCTCCCCGTTTTGCCATTTCCTTTGCGGCATATCCCTCATGTATAGTCGGGAGTTTTGCTATTCCTTGCTCGGCATAGGAACGGTGGTCGATATAGTTTTCAGGCGAAAGATACTCATTGCAAGCCGCCGCCCAATTTTTACGCCATTCATATAATTGCTTCCTGCTGTTCCATTCATTAGCTTCAACTGTGATGCGTTTCCAAAGCTTCTCTACGCCTTTGCCCTTTCGCACTCTGACTTTTTGCTCTCCCGTCAAAGGGTCAATGTCGGGTATCTTTTCGCCGTTTTCATCACGGGCATATTCTTTCTTCTCCATGCTCGCCCAAGTGCCGTTTTTGTTGAAACCCCGAACAGTACACATGACATGGATATGAGGATTCCCGTCTTTGTCGTGCAAAGCCCAATCGACCGCCATGCCCTTATCGACAAAGTTCTCCACAATAAACTTTCGGGACATCTCTATCATTTGGGCGCGGTCAAGTTCGATAGGCAGCGCCATATCGAATTGCCGCGCGTACCTTGAATTGGATTTGTTTTGCACACGCTCTACCTCATTCCAGAGTGTTGCCCTGTCGCGCAAGTGTTCGGGTGCATTTTTCGGCAGGAGTATCTCGGAAAATACAACTTCCTCTTTCCGAGTGTATGAAAAAGTCTGACCAAGCCTTTCGTCATACAAGCTCTCTGCCGAAATATATGCCGCCGATGCAACGGCGCATTTTCCTTTGCTCGCCTTGATTATGGAAGTGTGAAAATGATAAATAGCCATTTACACCACCTCACATTCGTAATCGGTGCTGCAAAGGAAACAAACGCCCTCCGCGCAGGAGCCGTATCCAAAAACGGAATTGTGGTCTCCATGAAATGGCGTGCTTACAAAAAGATGGGCTCCGCCCGTCTGCCCTTATGGTATAATAAAGACAAACGGCGAAAGCCGCATAAAATCAAGGTTT
>CAMVJD010000019.1 GCA_947167715.1 uncultured Eubacteriaceae bacterium | reverse complement strand
GCAAAAAAAATTTGGTGTAGCCTATCGACCACACCAAATATTATAGAACCAATAAAAAAGGCGTGGGTGACCGCGCCTTTTTATTTCCAAAATTATTATTATTTATTGATTTTTGATTTTGGGTGTGTTATAATATTAACTATATATAATGTCTTATTATGTTTTTTTGCAATAAGTATATAACAAAAGGAGATGTACAAATGAAAAGTATTTGTGTTATCGGTATCGGTTATGTGGGTCTGCCTACGGCTGCTATGTTTGCATCAAAGGGTCACAGGGTAGTTGGCTACGACCTTAACGAAAAGGCTGTAAATGCACTTAACAAGGGTGAGATAATAATTGAAGAGCCGGGTCTTGGCGATCTGGTAAAGGATGTTGTTAAAAAGGGCTTCCTTACCGCACAGACCACCTGTCCCGATGACTGCGACGTTTATATAATTGCGGTGCCTACACCCATCAACCCCGATAAGACTGCCGATATGCGTTTTGTTGAGTCTGCGACAAGGGCAGTTGTACCCTGTGTTCGCAAGGGCTGTATAGTTATTTTGGAGTCTACATCTCCGCCCAGAACGGTAGAGGACCTTATGCTCCCCATTTTAAAGGAGTCGGGTCTTGAAATAGGCGAGGAGCTTTTGGTGGCACATTCGCCCGAGCGTATCCTGCCCGGCAGGGTAATAGAGGAGCTACGTACAAACAGCCGTATAGTCGGCGGTATCAACGAAAAGTCCTCCGTTGCGGTAAAAGAGGTTTACGAAAGCATTGTTGAGGGTGAGATACTGCTTACCACATCCACAACGGCCGAAATGTGCAAGCTTATGGAAAATACCTTCCGCGACGTAAATATCGCACTTGCCAACGAGCTGGCAAAAATGAGTGAGGAGCTTGGCGTAAACGCATGGGATGTTATCCGTATGGCAAATTATCATCCCCGCGTTAATATATTAAGCCCGGGCCCGGGTGTAGGCGGACATTGTATCGCACTTGACCCATGGTTTTTGGTTGAAAAATCCAAAAATGCAAAGCTTATCCACCAAAGCAGATTAAATAACGACTCCATGCCCGAGTTTGTCAAGGATAAGATCGAGAAAATAATCGGCGGCTTAAACGGCAAAAGCGTTGCAATTTACGGCGTTACATATAAGCCGAATATTGACGATGTACGCGAAAGCCCAATTATGCACCTTATGGATATGCTTAAAGGCGCAGGTGTTAATGTAAGCGTATGCGACCCGCACGCAGGCGAAAAGGTAGCAGGCAATAAGGGTATTTACGATGCGTCTGAGGGCTGCGATATCCTTGTTTTGGGCGTAAACCATAACGAGTTTAAGGACGTTGATTTTGCAAAGCTTACCGCAAAAATGAACGCAAAAAATATCCTTGATACCAGAAATTTCTGGAAAAAGACAGATGTTGAGGCTGCCGGTGCAAAGTATTACCTGCTTGGTGACGGCACAAGATAAAGCGGCGCAGAGGATTTTGAGGAACTGCTTGACGGGCTTGAGTGCCCGAAAATAAATATATGGAAATACTGATTTACATTATAGTTATTTACGAACTTATAATAAATCTGTTCACCTTTATTTTGTACGAGGTGGACAAGTTCAAAGCAAAGCGTGATAAATACCGCGTACCCGAGGCAGAACTGCTGTTTTTTGCCTTTATCGGCGGGGCGCTTGGCGCATTTTTGGGGATGAAGTTTTTTCATCACAAAACACTAAAATTAAAATTTAAGCTGGTACCCGTGCTGCTTGTCGTGCAGGCGGCGCTTGCGGTGTACGGCTTGTATATAATTACAAGAATTCAATTCAAAGGCTAAATTATGTTTGCGAGTCCGCAGGACCAAATTTTTAGCGTTGAGCCGTATGCTTTGCGAAGCAAACATAGGCGTAGCGTTAAGAAAATTTGAGCAAATAAAATTTAGGCTGCATATTTTGATTCTTGTAATATAATTACAAGAATTCAATTCAAAGGCTAAATTATGTTTGCGAGTCCGCAGGACCAAATTTTTAGCGTTGAGCCGTATGCTTTGCGAAGCAAACATAGGCGTAGCGTTAAGAAAATTTGAGCAAATAAAATTTAGGCTGCAAATTTTGATTCTTGTAATATAATTACAAGAATTCAATTCAAAGGCTAATTTTTGTAATTAAGAATTTTAAATTATAAAGGGGTATGAGTATATGGTTTTACTTGTAAACACCGAACACATTTCGGGAAAAAACTTAAAGACACTGGGCTTTGTGCAGGGTGTTGTTATGCATCAGGGAAGCACGGGCGGCACAGCAGGTACATACGGCGTTACAAGTCTTAAGGCTATGGGCGGCGGAGGTGACCTTTTAACAAGTATGCTTGAAAAGGCGCGCGAGGAGGCGCAGGACAAGCTTCGTGATGCAGCCAAAAAGCTGGGCGCGGATGCTGTTGTAAACGTGACCTATCATTCGTCCATGGTATCGTCCAGCGCGACCGAGATCGTTTACTCGGGTACCGCTGTTAAGTATGTACGCGGTTAACGGTTATAAATTAAGTTGTTTTTGATGAAATGCCGGTTTAATATTGAATTATGCGGTATTTTATGTACATAAAAAGTCTATCGCAATTGTGCAAAAGTGATAGGCTTTATATGTGTGCGGCAAAAGTTATAAGGTAATATCTTTATTGAAAGAGAAATAAAAATGAAAAAAGTACTGATAATTGCTAATCAATTTCCGCCTATGGGCGGCAGCGGCGTACAGCGCAGCGTTAAATTTGTAAAACATTTAAGAGCCTTCGGCTATGAGCCTGTGGTGTTTACCCGCGAGGTGGGCAATATGCCCTTAAAGGACGAAACACTTTTAAAGGATGTGCCGGACGGGGTAAAAATATACCGCACAAGGCCGTATGAAACACCCGAGGCGCAGGGCATACTGCGTATACCGGGCAAGGTTTTGGGTAAATTAATTATACCCGACAGCGCAAGGCTGTGGATGGAGCATTCCAAAAAAGAGGTATTAAAAGTAATTAAGAACGAGGGGATAGGTATTATTTATACCACCTCCGCGCCCTACAGCGACCACCTTTTGGGACGCTATATAAAGCGCCAAATGCCCGATATAAAGTGGGCGGCGGATTTCAGGGACGAGTGGACAAACAACCCCTATACCCTTGACGATCCCTATAACCCCATAAGGACCAAAATTGAAAAGGATATGGAGCGCTCCGTGCTTTTGGAGGCGGATATGCTTATTACCAATACGCCCGTAATGCGCAAAAATTTTGTGGAAAATAACGGCCTAAAGGGCGATAATTTCTTTGTTATACCAAACGGCTATGACGAGGAGGATTTTAAGGGTCTTGAAATAAAGGATGCCCAAAACGATAAATTTACTATGGTATATACGGGTGCGCTTTACGGCCGCAGAAAGCCCGATACCTTTTTCGAGGCCTTAAAGCAGCTTAAGGCCGAGGGCAAAATAAAGCCCGAAACATTTTTGGTAAAGCTGATAGGCAATTATCATAAGGATAAATTACAGGCGCAGATCGACAGCTTTGGACTTACAAAGGAATTTGAGATAGTCGGCTATGTGCCTCATGACGAATGTATACGCCACCAGCTTTCCGCCGACAGCCTTGTGCTTATCGAGGGTACGGGACGCGGTGCGGAGGCCTTTTACACGGGTAAGATATTTGAATATATGAATACCGGCAAGCCCGTGCTTGCTATCCTGCCCGAAAACGGCGCAGCTGCCGATTTGGTAAGAAAAAGCCGCATAGGCATTGTTGCGCATACCGATACGGTGGAAAAAATCAAGGATATAATTTTTGATCATTACGATAAATGGTCAAAGGGTGAATTGACCTTCGACCCAGACAGAAACGTGATAGAGGGCTTTGAAAGAAAGGCACTTACCGCAGAATTGGCGAAGGTGTTTGACAGAATGTGCGGAAAATAAAGTGCCGATATATTGAAAGTATCAAAGGAGCATATAATGTACAATAGAATAGAGAGACTTGCGGAAGCGGCGTTTGGTACCGTAATACCGCAGGATGTAAAGGCGTTTGCATTTAATTTATATGAAGATGCCGATGATATATGGTCTGTTGAAATTGTGGGAACAGGAAGTTTTGATAAAGATGACGAGGATTGGGCTTGTGATGAGATAACAGATTTCGGTACAAGAAACGAGCCTGTATCATGGCAGGAAGAAACGGACTGGGAAACTGTGCTTCAAAAGGTAGTTTCTGCGGTAAAAGAATATCTTGAAAAAGGTAAATATTCGGAAAAATTAAAAGAATATGCAGGAATCGGTGTTGGATTTGTTGACGGCGATATAGAACTTGTCTATGTAAAAGAGTAACTTAAGCGTCGCAGACTTATATCCGCAGGACGGACTTTGTTCGTTCGAGGAGCAAAACTTGATTTTGCATACCTTACAGACATACAAGTGTATCTTTGATGCGCGCAGTATGGCTGCAAAAATTGGCGAAAAGCCTGCTTTTCGCCAGATGTTGGAGGTGATAGAGTGAAAATACTGCATTTTATAAGCGGCGGCGACACGGGCGGTGCGAAAGCCCACGTCTTATCCCTGCTTGACAGTTTAAGAAAAAAGAATATAGATGTAAGCCTGCTGTGCATTATGGAAGGTATTTTCACAAAGGAAGCCCGTGAAATGGGCATACCCGTCACCATTATCCCGCAGGAAAAACGCTATGATATTTCGGTAATAAAAAAAATAAAGCAGTTTATTATTGACAGTAAGTGTGATCTGGTGCATTGTCACGGCGCGCGGGCAAACTATATCGCGCTGTTTATTATGAACAGCCTTGATGTGCCGTTTGTGACCACCCTGCATAGTGACTACAAGCTTGATTTTGTCGGCAACTGGCGCAAAAATCTTATTTTTACCCCGATAAATGCTTTTGCGCTGCGGCGGTTCAAGCATATACTTACGGTCACAAATGCCTTTAAGGAAATGCTTATATCCCGCGGGTTCAAGGCCGAGCGGCTGGATGTTATCTATAACGGCATTGATTTTTCAAAAGACATAACCCACCTGACCAAGGCCGAGTTTTTGGAGCATTTTAATTTAAAGCACACCGAAAACACCGTCTTTATCGGCATAGCCGCCAGATTTGATGCGGTAAAGGGCGTAAATGTGTTTATGCGGGCGGTAAAGGAATTTTGCGATATGCTGCCCGATGCCGATGTCTCCTTCCTGCTGCCCGGCGCGGGCGAAATGGAGGAGGAGCTGAAAAAATACAAGGCGGACAATAACCTTGAAAAGGCGCATTTTCTTGGTATGATAAACGATGAAAGGCTGATGATGGGCTTTTACAATACCGTTGATGTAAACTGTCTCACCTCGTACTCCGAAAGCTTCCCATATGCGCTGTTAGAGGGCGCAAGGGCGGGCAAGGCCACCGCGGCAACGGCTGTGGGCGGCATTGTCGAGATGATAGACGACGGGGAAAACGGGCGCCTTGTAAAATCGGACGACAGCAAGGCACTTGCCGAGGTCTGGAGGGAGCTTTACGAAAATAAGGAGCTTCGCGAGAAATACGGCAGGGCGTTCAACCAAAAGGCTAAGGAAAAATTTTCCGTTGAAAGTATGGCCGATACACACGAAACTATATACAAAAAAATAATCAGCAAAGGATGAAAAAAATGAAAATACTTGACAGAAAAGGACGTTTGTTCGGAAAGATAAATATAGTCGATCTTTTTGTGGTTTTTGTTGCCATTTTGCTTATCGGTGCGGTAATTTACAAAAAGACCTCAAAGGCCGTAAATACCGAGGGCGCGGGTCAGGCGGACGAATACTGCTATGTTACCCTTTACTGCAACCAGATGGTCCCCGAGGTAAGTAAAACAATAAGCATTGGCGACCACCTTGTAGCAAACGGCAAATATACAAATGCCGAAATTGTTGCCGTAAACGAGGAGCCTGCGGCTTATGTCGGCTATGACTCAACGGGCAAGGCCGTATTGAGCCAGCACCCGCTGTGGAAGGATGTTACGGTTGTTGTAAGGGAAAAAATAAGCCCCAACAGCGTTATTTTAAAGGTCGGCGAGCAGGAGGTCCGTGTCGGCTACCAGTTTATTTTTAAAACACAGCGTGTTGAAAGCGGCGCAAAGGTAAGAAGAGTGGAGTTTGAGAGCGAGCTTTCGGCAGATACCGTAAACAAGCTTAAAAACGGCAAGGTACCCGAGGATTATCTTTTGCCCTCAAGCACCCCCGGAAAAGCGGAGCAGCCCGCAGAGCAGGTAACGGAGACCCCGGTAGAACAATAAAAAGGGTGATGTAAATGCTGGAAATTTTAAAGGACAGTTTTTTTGTCAGATGCCTTATATGGCTTTCCGTGGCTTACGACCGCAGCCGTTTGGCAAGGCTTGTAAAGCGCGCGGCCTTTATTTGGCACAGAAGTTTTACCTATAAATTTTTAAGAAAATATTTTTACAGGGGCTGCGCCTACGAGCATAGTTTGATATTCAGGCTGTTCAGCCGGATCACACGCATATTGAATTATTTTATGCGTCCCCTGGGCAGGTTTTTGCACAGACTTTTTCACTACAGCGCTTTTTGCCGTGCTGTGCGCAATATACGCGGCTACGGCTGGCTTGTACTGCTTTCGGGCATAGTTGTTTCGGGTGTTGTGCTTGGCCTTTTATTCGGCCTTATAATGGGCGATAAGGGCAATCTTGCGGTGGATGTTGTTATAGCTATGGCTGTTTTGGCTTTTATAACGGCATCGGCGGTGGTGCTTACCGATTATACCGTTGCGCTTTATATACTCTGCGCCTATTCGGTGGTGGACTATGCTTTAAGAAGCTTTTTGCCCGCCTTTGCGGGTATGTGGGACGAGGCGTTTTTCCTTGGCCTTGTGCTTTTGTGCTTTTGGAAATGGGCGGTGCATAACCGCGACTGCCGCGGTATGGTATTTTCGCCTATGGATATTCCTATATTCGGCTTTTTGTCGGTAATGGGCTTTATATACCTTGTAAACTCGCCCGACCCCAAAATAAGCCTTGAGGGTCTGCGCGTTGTGGTGCAGTATATTCTTTGGTATTACACTGTTATACGCCTTGTGAAAAACAGGGACAGGGCGGTAAAAGTATCGATGTTTTTTGCCGTTATTGTAGGGCTTATGGCGCTGCACGGCATTTACCAGTTTATAATCGGCGTTGAGATGCCCGCGGGCTGGGTGGATCAAAACGAGGCGGGCGTTAGGACGCGCGTTTACTCAATTTTGACAAGCCCCAATATTTTCGGCTCGCTTTTGACTTTGGGCGCACCCATATCGCTGGGTCTTGCCTTTGGCGAGAAAAATAAGATTATTAAATTGATTTTCGGCGGCGCGGCTCTGGCTATGATGGGCAGCTTGCTTTTTACCTTCTCGCGCGGTGCGTGGATAGGCTTTGCGGTGGCTTTTGCCGTATATGTGCTTATAAAGGATGCGCGCCTGCTTGCACCGGGTGTGATAGCGGCTGTTTTGGTCATCCTGCTTGTGCCGAGTGTCGGCAACAGAATCACCTATATGTTAAGTCCCGAATATATCGAGTCCAGTATGCGCGGCGGACGTTTGGTGCGTTGGCTGACGGGCGCCAGGATAATGAGCTTTTTCCCGACCTTTGGTGTGGGACTTGGACATTTCGGCGGTGCGGTGGCTATGAATCACGGCTTGTCCACCCTTTTGGACGGGGAGTATACCGAGACCTTTTATATGGACAACTATTATTTGAAAACTGCGGTGGAAACGGGTATTGTCGGTGTAACGGCGATGCTTGGGCTGATGTACTGTGTTATAATAAACGGTCTGCGCACCGTCAGTATAGTGGATAACAAGCGCATAAAGGAGCTTTCGGCGGGTATAACCGCGGGGCTTACGGGTGTTATTGTGCATAATTTTGTTGAGAACGTGTTTGAGGTGCCGCTTATGTGTACGGTATTCTGGCTGTTTGTCGGCGTGATTATGGCGATTTGGTTCCACGAGAGAAAGGATTATCTGCGCGCAAAACGGCACGAGGCAAGGCGCAGAATGAATATAGAATTGACAAACATAACCGAGTGAGGCTTGGGGGCTGTGCCCACAAAGAAGAAAAACGGAGGTCAAGACATTGACTAAAACAACAAAGCTTTTGATAGCGGGCTATCACGGCTTTGGAAACTGCGGTGACGAGGCTATTTTACAGGCGATGGTAACAAATATCCGTGCCCTGCCGATAGACCTTGAAATAACCGCCCTTTCCAACAAGCCCGATTTTACAAAAACCGAATATAATGTGAACTCTGTACAGAGATTCAGCCTTTTTGCGGTGCTTGGCGCTATTTTAAAAAGCGACGTTGTTTTAAGCGGCGGCGGCACACTTTTGCAGGACGGCACCAGTACGCGCTCGCTTTTGTATTATCTTAGCATAATCAAAACGGCAAAGCTTTTCGGCAAGCGCGTTATGGTCTATGCAAACGGCATAGGCCCCGTAAACGGCGCACGCAACAGACGCCTTGTTAAAAAGGTGCTTTCAAGCGTGGATGTCATAACCCTGCGCGAAAAGCTGTCCGAGGCCGATTTAAGAAGCATCGGCGTAACACGCGATGATGTGACCGTAACGGCCGACCCCGCGTTTACGCTGAAGTCGGTAAGCGCCGAAAATGCGGAGAGCATTTTCAAGGCCGAAAATATTCCGCTTAACAAGGGCGGTATGGTCGGCGTTTCCGTAAGGGCGTGGAACAAGGCAAAGTACGGCGACGATTTTGTGGTGAAAATTGCAAAGGCCTGTGACGATCTGGCTAAAAAAGGCAAAACAATTGTGCTTTTGCCTATGGAATATCCACGCGACCTTGAAATTTCGCAAAAGGTGATAGACAATATGTCCGAAAAGGCGTATATGTTTAAAAAGCGCTATACCCCGTCCGAAATACTGGGTCTGGTAGGCTGTTTTGATCTGATGATAAGTATGCGTCTGCACACCCTTATTTTTGCCGCAGTCAAAAATGTACCTATGCTTGGCGTTATCTATGACCCCAAGGTGGAGTATTATTTGCAGGAGCTTGATATGCCCGAGGCAGGCGACGTGCGCACAAAACGCCTTAACAGCGGCGAAATTACCGCAAAGGCAATGGATGTTTTCAATAATCTGGATGCATATAAGCAAAAATTAAAGGCTCGCGCCGATATTATGAGCGAAAAGGCAAGAGAAAACGATAAAATTTTGCTGGAGCTGATACAAAAAGGCTGAAATAATGGATAAACACAAGAAAATTTGGGAATTGGCAAAAGTGGTTATTGCCTTATTGTTTGTCGGTTTGTGCGTTTGTTCGGTAATACTCGCTGTATTGGAACACTTACACACGCAGGAAGTTATTGTGGAACAAAATGCCGTCAAAACTGTCTTTTATGCTTCGCAGAAATATCTTGATGACCTGTACCTAAAAGGCGAGACCAAAACAAGCATTACTTGTGCCGAACTTGCCAAAGAGGGTTATCTTACCGGAACATTCAGAGAAAATGACAGGGACAGCTTTGAAATAAAGATAACACCGCAAACGGACAAGGCCGACAAGGTCGAATACGTTAAACATAAGGAATATATTTACACAGGTGAATAGGGGGACAGCTCAATGAAAAAGCCTTTAAATTACCTGAAATTGGCAAAGAAATTTTTTATATTGGCTGTCGTTTGTTTGTCGCTTGGTTTTATGATCCCCATAGCAAGCTTTTGGAAGGAAGAGGCCGAAGCCCAAGAAAAAGCGTCTATCAGATACGTTTTTGCTTGTACGAGTGAATATCTTGACGACAGCTTTGAAAAAGGTGAGATAAAGACCAAAGTGACCTGCGAAGACCTTGTTGCCGCGGGATATATGCTAAAAACCCCGAAAGAGGCGGGAATAGCGGATAATTTTGAAATAAAGGTAAACGTTATTGACGGCAGGCCGAGCGTTGAGTATGTCAAGTCAAAAAAATTTATCTATACGGGCGTGGGCGAGTTTTATTGAAAACCGCACAAAGTAAGCGGGAGAGTGGTTCTATGGATAACTCAAAATACCTAAAATATGCCAAATTTTGTTTTGCCGCGGCTTTGGTCTGCTTTGCGCTTGCTTATGTTGTGGATGTTGCGGGCTACCAAATTGCCGAATACAGATATTTCAACAGCGAAAGCGGCAGACGCACTTCACGCTTGAATCAAATGGCGACGGTGTTTTCTGCGGCGTATACTTATCTTTGGGAACATAAAGACAGGGGAGAGACCGTTGAAGCGGTAAGCTGTGATGATCTGGTAAATGAGGGCTATCTGACCGAAAACCCGGAGAAAAAGTTTGGCAAAATAGAGATAGTGCTTGATGAAAAAACGCCTTATCTTGTAAAGTATGTTCATTCGGGAGAGGAATTTTATCCGTCGGAATATGGGCGGCAGGAAGAAGAAACGACCGAGGTGAAAAATTGAGCTTATGAAAAAACCAAATAAAGCCCAAAACGATAAATTTTGGCTCACGGCGGCGCTTATGCCCGTGGTTGGCACAGTGGGGCTTATTGTTACCCGGATATTGAAAAACTGCGATAAAAAGTAAGTGGGAGAGTGGTTGTATGGCCGAACCAAGGGAACTTAAAAATGCAAAAAAATTCTATCGGATATCTATGTGGTGCTTTGCGCTTGCGTTTTTGGTGTTTGTTTTCGGGCATTTGATCGAAGAAACGGAAAGATACAGATATCCAAGTCCCGCGGAATATCAAAATGCCGCGATAACGCTGTATTATGCGGCACAGCAATATCTTACCGAAAACTACGCGAAAACGGGCGAGTTAAAGTACGATGTTACCATACAAGACCTTGTAGATGCAAAACTGCTGATAAACGCCCCCAAAGAAAGATTCGGCGAAATGACAATAACGGTGCTTGGCCTTAAAACGGATGAGAAAGGAAATACGATAGTCGATGTAAAGACAGTAGTCGGAGGATATGTTTATCCCTTGGAGCCGTAGGGGGGCTGTTTATGAAGAAATTACCGATTTTAGGTATTATACTCCTTATTTTGTCGGCCCTTTGTTTTACGGGTGCGTATGTACGCAAATACAAGGCCGAAAAGGAAGAAGATGAGTTAAAGCGCTCGTTTACGTTAGAGACCGTATACTATGGCGCACAATGTTATATAACCGACAAATATGCCTTAAAGGGCGAGATAGCAGATGCGGATGATGACAAGCTGGGGTGGTATCTTGTTTCGGGCATACCCAAGGATTTTAATGTGGTAACGGTAAAGGATGCGCCGCTTATAAGCTATGTGGAATACAAGGGTCACAAATACCCCGAGATAGACAAGGATGGCGATATATTTTCTCTTACCGAGGATGTAAACGGTTTTAACAGCAATTCGGACCGTTATGCGCGGGAGACCCTTGCCCCTATGGTATATGCGGGCGCCTGGCGTTACATAAGACGAAATTACGACAAGGTAAAGGGCTGTGACACCGTATCGGCAAGGGACGTTATCGAAAATGTGGATTTTTTTGATAAGGAGCCTAAAAAGACGGCCTATATAATGGACAAGATAGACAGCATAGAAATACACCTTTCAAACGACGGTTCAAAGGTAAGGTATATCGTTTATGACGGTCTTGAATATGCCTTTCACAGCGGCTTGGTAGCGTTTTCCGATCATAACGATTACAATTTGGCAAAGAAAATATATGATGCCGCAAACGAATATAACGAATACCGCAAAGAAAATGCTTTGGAAAAGACCGCATTTGACTGCAAAACGCTTATAGAAAACGGCTTTTTGGACGAGAATATCCCGCCCGAAAAGGACGTTGATATAGAATTTAACGATGACGGCAGCGTTAAGCGGGTATGGGTGGATATTAAGTGCTATCTGTATATTTGACACTAAAAATTACGTTTTTATTAAGGAAATAACTTGCTGTTGATAAATTTGCGGTTTTGTGTTATCATTAAAACAGAAAATTATTTTTTTATATAGGGAAACGCTGATTAATTCGCAAAAGCAAAAATAATTTTAGCCGGAAGGCGGCGTGTTTGTAGGCGACCATGTGTATGAGCCGCTTGAAAAGCGGAACATAGCAAACAGAGCCGTTAAGCAAATGCGCAAAATTATTTTTGGTATCCTTAAATCAGCGTTTTCATAGATTTGGAGGAGTACAAATGAAAAGCAAAATTATTGCGGGAATAGAGATATTTGCCGTTACTGCGGCTATGCTTACTGCGGTCACGGCTTTTGGCGCTGCGGGTACGCAGGACGACCCCCTGGTAAGCAAAAGCTATGTTGACGACAAAATAAATCAGGTACTGGAGATAGTAAACGGCGGCTCCGTAAGTGCGGACGGAAGTATTGCGCCCGCGGGCACAAGCTATCAGCCCGTTTATGTAAGCGTAGGTCAGATAATAATAGGCGGCGAGGGCACGGAGCTTATCCTGCGCTCGGGCAAGGGTAACATTTATATCGAGGGCGTTGACGGCCTTGTTGACAGCACAACGGGCAAAAACCTTACCACGGGCGATGTTGCCACAACAAACCATATGATGATAGTACCGCGTGACGATGGCCGAGGCGTAAAGGTGACCGAGGCGGCGTGGTTTTTGGTAAAGGGCGACTACACGATAAAATGATAGGAGAATTTTTATGAGTGGAATATGCAATATTCTCGGTGTGCCGTTTAACAATATGTCCCCCGTGGAAACGGTGGAGCTTTTAAATGTATATTTAAACGGCGATACAAAGGCCGCGGTCTGCACGCCCAACCCCGAAATGGTGATGCTGGCGCTTAAGGACCCCGAGTTTATGGAGGTTTTAAATAAATCGACCGTAAATATCCCCGACGGCATAGGCATAATATATGCATCACGTTTTACGGAAAACCGCATAGAGGAGCGCGTACCCGGCTGTGATACCGTTCTTGCGCTTTTTGATAAGATGAAAAACACCAAAAAGACCGTGTACTTCTTTGGCGGTGCGCCGGGTGTGGCGGAAAAGGCCAAGGAGGAAATGGAAAAGCGCTTTAAGGGGCTTAATGTGGTGGGCACGGCGGACGGCTATTTTGACGAGGAAAAGGAAAAGCTTATTATTGCCGATATAAACGAAAAAAAGCCCGACCTTCTTTTGGTGGGCATAGGCTTTCCCAAACAGGAAAAGTGGATAGCAAAGCACCTTGACGGGCTTAATGTAAAGGTGGCTATAGGCGTGGGCGGCAGTCTTGATGTTTTCAGCGGCACGGTAAAGCGTGCCCCAAAGGCCTTTATAAAGCTTAATTTGGAGTGGTTTTACAGGCTTTTGTGTCAGCCGTCAAGAATAGGCCGTATGATGCAGCTGCCCGTTTTTATGCTTACCGTTATAAAGGACCGTTATTTTAAGCAAAAAGACGGGAAAAAGCCCAAGCAGACCGTTAAAATTAAAAATTACAAAATAAGAATAAAGAAAAAAAGACACGTTGAGGTTCCTATGCCGGAGCCAATTAAAGATGAAGAAAAAAATTAAAAAAATACTTGTATTTTACTTTTGAATATGGTATACTAATTAAGTCGGTCGGATAAACGACCGCCTATGCTAATGTGGCTCAGTTGGTAGAGCAGCGCATTCGTAATGCGCAGGTCACGGGTTCGAGTCCCGTCATTAGCTGTTTTTTAAAGGCCGCTTTTTAAGCGGCTTTTTTAGGGAATATCCTCTGCTATTAGGCGGGGGGGGTGTTCCTATTTTTATCTTTTGTTATCGGGGGCATTCTCGCGCTGCTTCTTGGTGCGTGGGTGCCCTCGGTTTTGCTTGCAAAGTATCGATCATCAATAAAAATTATGCTGTAAGTGGGATATTTTTTTGCGGCGGCATAATAAAAAAGTCAAGATAAAACTTGACATATCGGGGCTATTGATTTATAATAATATTACAAAATCAAGGAACGCATACATCACGATGCGAAAAGAAAAGGCGGGGTATTGTTCAGGCACCCCGCCTTTTCCCTTTTTCATCTTCCTTTTTGGTGTGGCGGTAAGAATACCACAGGCCTATTGCCGCTGCTTACTTATCTGTCAAGCCTTTTGCGTATGTACTCGATAAACTTGCTGATGCAGTTACCAATCACACTTGCCGCGACAGATAAAACAAAATCTATCAAGGAAAACATAACACCACGCCCCCCTTTCTGTTGCCAGTATAGGGAGCGACAACGTGGTTATTGTATCATATTCCGACAAAGTATTCAAGTATAATTAGTGTTACCGTGGTAACATATTGGCAACACTTGGGCACGTTTTTTATAAACAAAGACGAAACAAGACAAAACAACACGCATTTGAGATAGGCTAAAACAGCGACTTTTGTGAATTTCATAAACAAAGATGATAAAACACAAAATCTTTGATATTGCATTCGTAATGCGCAGGTCACGGGTTCGAGTCCCGTCATTAGCTGTTTTTTAAAGGCCGCTTTTTAAGCGGTTTTTTTTATTGTCATTGGTTTCGATATAAAAATCAAGGCTTATAAAAAATAATAATATACCATAGGGCACATTGGTAAAACTGCCGAAATTTGAAAAAATATGTTAAATTAACAAAATTAATGGATAATTTTGGGGATAGAGTGGTATAATTAAAAGGGCAAAGCATTATGTGTTTTGCGGAAAATAATAATAAAAAAAAGGAGATAGCTATGAACAAAAAAAGGACTGTACCGCTTTATGTTACTGCTGTTTTTTTTATAATTGCAGCTGTTTCCTGCGTTTACGGGGTATACAGCGGCGAAACAAGGACCGTCAGCAAAAAAGCGTCAAATATATGTATGGAGTGTATAGGGATTGGATAATAAATTAAAAAAGCACAGGATTAAAAGAAAGGCTGTCCAGGGCGGATGGGGTATCCTGTCCAACGGCTATTTAAAGGGTTTTTTAAAAGGACAAATATATAAAGGTCCGCTTAAAAATTTTTGCGTACCCGGTATGAATTGCTATTCCTGCCCGGGCGCACTTGGGGCATGTCCTATAGGTGCTGCCCAGTCTGTATTTGACGGCAGACAAAGAAAATTTGCCTTTTATGTGGCGGGCTGGCTTGCAATGGTGGGCCTTATCGCGGGCAGGCTTGTTTGCGGCTGGCTTTGTCTGTTTGGGCTTGTGCAGGAGCTTTTGTATAAAATACCCGCGCCGAAGCTTACCGTGCCCCAAAAGGCAGATAAGGTGCTTCGCCTGTTTAAGTATGTATTTTTACTGGTTTTTGTTTTTGCGCTGCCGTTTTTTTACAGGTCAAAGACGGGAATGGGCGACCCGTTTTTTTGCAAATATATTTGTCCCGTGGGTACGCTGGAGGGCGGCATACCGCTTGTGATACTTGACAAGGGCATAAGAAGTGCGATAGGCGCTTTATTTAAATGGAAATTTGCTCTGCTTGTTTTATGTATACTGGCATCGATATTCATTTACAGGCCTTTTTGTAAATATATATGCCCACTTGGGGCTTTTTACGCGCTTTTCCAAAAGGTGGGTTTTATTAAAATGTCCGTGGATGATAACGCCTGCATCAGCTGCGGGGCTTGTGCAAAAATTTGCAAAATGGATGTCGATCCCGCAAAAGAGCCTAACAGCACCGAATGTATAAGATGCGGGGAGTGCATTAAGGTATGCCCGAAGAATGCCCTTTGCTTTGATACGGGTAAAAATAGAGTTGTTTAAATTGCCATACCCGCAAAAAAAGCCGCCCTGTATTTTGGGGCGGCTTTTGTGTAAATAAGGCCTTATTATTTACCGCTCTTTCGCGGTGCTTTCTTTACGGTCGAGGGCTTGCTTGACGACTTGACAGCGGATTTTTCCGTAGCTTTTCTTGCCTTGGGGATAGTCGCAAGGGCAGTCTTTAATGTCTCTATTTTTTTATTGTTTCCGTAAAAGCCCAGCCTGTCGGTCATTTTGTTTTCAAGCGCGTAAACAAGGTCATCGCCCGCAATATTCAAGGAAATATCGTTGTCCTTGTAGTCGTAGGGCTGAACATCCATTTTGCCGTCAAATATCACCGCATAAAATGAGCCCTGACCCTCGCCGAAAATATTAAACTGTACGGCGATAAAGTCCTTGATATCCTTTGTCTTTGCTTTGAGTAAGCGTTCCTTTGATTTTTCAAAAATTTCTTCGTAGGTCATAATACATTTTCCTTTCTTTTTTATTTATTTATTATTTTTTATTGTATTCAACATGCAAAAGCTCGTGCGTCTTGCCCCTTAACAGGCCGCTGTAAAGCCTGTCTGTCATATAGTTATCCTGTGAGCATTTTATAGAGCTTTGTCTGTCGGTTCTGTAAAGACCCTCGCCGCGTGCATTACGCTTTCTGTGCGAGATATAGGGCTGACCTGCGCCGCCTATGCAGCCGCCGCGGCAGGCCATGACCTCAACAAGGTCAAACTGCATTTCGCCGCTTTTGATAGCTTCTATTATTTTTACGGCATTTGAAAGTCCGCTGACGACCGCAATATGAAGCCGGCGGTCGCCGTAGGGGATATAGGCCTCCTTAATGTCCTCAAGGCCTCTTATGCCCGTATATTCTATCTGTGCAAGCGTAGTTCTGGAGCTGTCGTTTGCTATTTTTCTTAAAACGGCCTCGGTAACACCGCCCGTAACTCCGAAAATTACGCCTGCGCCCGATGCGCTGCCAAACGGCATATCAACTGCCTCGGGCTGTGTTTCGTTAAATCTTACGCCCGATTCCTTGATTATTTTAATAAGCTCCTGCGTTGTGATAACATCGTCCGTCACGCCGCCGAATTCCTCGCGCTTACATTCAAATTTTTTAGCCGTACAGGGCATAAGCGCAAAATGATAATGCTTTTTCTTGCCGTCGGGCAGGTTGTTTTTGTAATATTCCTTTACTACTGCCGAAAACATACTCATAGGCGAACGACAGGTAGAAACGTTAGGCAGAAATTCGGGATATTTCTTTTCTATGAAATTTACCCACGCAGGACAGCACGAAGTAAACAGCGGAAGAGTGCCGCCCTTTTCAAGACGCTCGGCAAATTCCGCAGCCTCCTCCATAACGGTAAGGTCGGCGCCCGTTGCGGTATCAAATACCTTGTCAATGCCTATCCTGTGAAGTATGGATATTATTCTTCCAAGCGTATTTTCGCCGATCTCCCTGTCAAGCTCCTGACCTATGCCCACACGCACCGCAGGGGCGATCTCGCAGGTAACGAATACCTCGGGGTCGTCTATCATATTAAGCACCTTTGAGGTGTCGTCCTTTACGATTATGGCACCCGTAGGACAGGCTGCCGCGCACTGACCGCAGTTTACGCAAAGAGATTCTGCGATAGGCTTGTTAAATGCGGTGCTTATTACCGCCTTGGAGCCTCTGAAGGTAAAATCTATCGCGCCTACGTTTTGTATCTCGTTACATTCGCGCACGCAGTCACCGCAAAGGATGCACTTGCTTGAATCGCGTATGATAGCGGGAGACGAGGTGTCCTTTATAGGCTCTGTTTTGTCGTTGTTAAAGCGTATGCTGGTTATACCAAACTGCACTGCCAGCTCCTGCAGCTTACACTTGCCGCTGTTTTGACAGGTGGTACAGTCGCGGCAATGGCTTGCAAGCAAAAGTTCAAGTATGCTTTTGCGGTATTTGCGCAGTCTTTTGGTATTTGTTTTTATTTTCATGCCTGCACGGGGAATAGTGGAGCAGGATGCCATAAGTCTGCCGTTTTCGTCCTCTACCATACACATACGGCAGGCACCGTAAATGGAAAGATCCGAATGGTAGCAGAATACGGGCAGCTTTATGCCGCTTTTGCTTATTACCTCCAGAAGGTTTCTCTCGCCCTCTATTTTAACGGGTATACCGTCTATTTCTATAAAATTGTCCAACTGCATATTATGCCTCCTCACTTACTGCGCCGAATGCACAATTACTTACACAAGCGCCGCACTTGATACACTTGTCCTGATCGATCTTAAACGGAGATCTTACCTGTCCGCTTATTGCGTTTACGGGGCAGTTTCTTGCACACTTTGAACAGCCCTTGCACTTTTCGGGGTCTATAACAAAGCGCTTAAGCTTTGAACAGGCTCCCGCAGGACAGCGCTTATCATAAATATGCGCCTCATACTCGCTGCGGAAATTCTTTATTGTGGATACCACTGGCGATGCCGCCGTTTTGCCAAGGCCGCAAAGTGCCGTATTGGATATGGTATCCGCAAGCTCCTCAAGCAGCTCTATATCGCCGTCTTCACCCTTGCCCGCCGTTATTCTTTCAAGTATTTCAAGCATACGTTTTGTACCCTCGCGGCAGGGAACGCATTTTCCGCAGGATTCGTTCTGCGTAAAGTTCATAAAGAAACGTGCTACCTCGACCATACAGGTCTTGTCGTCCATTACCACAAGACCGCCCGAGCCTATCATTGCGCCCACGCTTTTAAGCGAGTCAAAATCAAGCGGAACATCAAGGTCCTTTTCCGTAAGACAGCCGCCCGAGGGCCCGCCTATCTGCACAGCCTTGAATTTTGTGCCGCCGCGCATACCGCCGCCGATATCAAAAATTACCTCGCGCAGCGTTGTACCCATAGGCACCTCTATAAGGCCTGTGTTCTGTATAGTGCCCGTAAGCGCAAAGGCCTTTGTGCCGGGGCTGTTTTCGGGGCCTATGCCTCTGAACCAATCCGCGCCCTTGGTTATTATCATAGGCACGTTTGCATAGGTCTCTACATTGTTAAGGTTTGTGGGCTTTTCAAAAAGTCCGTGTTCCACGGTGCGCGGAGGCTTTACGCGGGGCATACCGCGCTTGCCCTCGATAGAGGCCGTAAGCGCCGAGCCCTCGCCGCATACAAAGGCGCCTGCGCCGCGGTTGATATGTATATGGAAGCTCTTGTCGGTACCAAGGATATTATCGCCCAGAATACCAAGCTCCTCTGCCTGTGCAATAGCCGTGCGAAGTCTTTCCACGGCAAGGGGATATTCCGCACGCACATAAATATAGCCCTCGGACGAGCCGACTGCGATACCCGCTATCATCATACCCTCAAGCAGTCTGTGTGGGTCGCCCTCCATTATGGAGCGGTCCATAAATGCGCCGGGGTCGCCCTCGTCACCGTTGCAGACAACATATTTGGGTGTTTCCTTCTGCGCCGCACAGGAAGCCCATTTTTTGCCTGCCGCAAAGCCGCCGCCTCCGCGTCCGCGCAGATTTGATTTTGTTACCTCGTTTAAAATATCCTCGCTTGTTATGTCAAAAAGACATTTTTCAAGTGCGGAATATCCGCCAAGCGCAATATATTCGCGTATGGAGGATGCATTTATATGGCCGCAGCTTTCAAGCACGACTCTTGTCTGCTTTTTATAAAACGGTATCTCGTCCTGCTTGGGGAACACCTCGCCGTTTTGTTTGTAAACAAGCCTTTCTATCATCTCTCCGCCGACTATCGTTTTTTCTATTATCTCCTCGCAGTCGTCAAGCTTTACCTTGGTGTAAAGCCAGCCCTGGGGCTCGATGCGTACAAGCGGACCCATTTCGCAAAAGCCGTGGCAGCCGCTTTTTTTCATACCTACGGCATCGCCGTGAGGCTCGTCGGCAAGCTCCACATCAACAGGTATGTTTTTATCCTCCAACAGCTGTTTAAGGCGTGCGAAAATATCGAGCGAACCGCCCGCAACACAGCCCGTACCGCCGCAGACAAGTATTTTCTTTTTCTCGGCCGCAAAGGCCTTTTGACAGACGTCCCTCAGCGCCGTAAGTTCCTCTCTTGATTTAAGCTTGTTCATTTTCCGACGCCTCCTTTGCCTTTAATTCGTCAAGCAGTTCCAATGCCTTTTCGGGGGTCATAGCGGGGTAAACCGTACCGTTTACGGTAAGCACCGGCGCCAGACCGCAGGCGCCCAGACAGGACACCGTTTCCACGGTAAACAAAAGGTCGTCCGTGGTCTTTTTTTTCTCGCTTAAGCCAAGCGTTTCGCGCAATCTGTTAAGTATCGGCAGCGAGCCTCTAACGTGACAAGCCGTGCCGTCGCAGCAGCGGATAACATACTTGCCCTTTGGGTCGAGTGAAAAGTTTTCGTAAAATGTTGCTACGCCGTAAAGACGCGCCTCGCCCACGTTGATCGCCTTGGCAACATACGGGAATATCTCTTCGGGCAGATAGTGATAATATTCCTGGATATCCTGCAAAATAGTAATGGTTGAAAGCTCTTTTGCGGGATATTTTTTCAGTATGCTGTCAACTACCGAAAAATCAAAATCCTTTTTCATACTTCCTCCTTTCTGAAAATCCGACCGAAATGCCGCATTTTCAGCTCCTTGTTTAAACATTGTTTATTTAAAAATAACTTACCTTTATTTGCTTGCCCATTTTTTTCAGGCTTTCCGTAAGCCGCTGGACAAGCTGCATTTTCATATTGAAATTAAGCGGCAGCTCTGCGTTTTGGTGTGCCGGATTTACCGCCCTGCCAACGTAAAAATTAATATCCGTTGCTTCCTCAAACAGCATTCTGCTTATCAGCGCCGCGCCGTTATTGTAATGCTCCCATTTTTCGTAAAGCTTGTTTTCGCCGATATGGTCCTCGGCATATTCTATTACCTTGCTTATGGTTATAACGCCCTCGGTAACAAGATCCACGCCGTCTATCTCGGCTATGGGCGGCACACCGTCATTTTCAAAGTTAAGGCTTGTCCTGACAGTTTTGTTCAGCCACTTTGCCGCTATGGCAGAGGTCGTACCGCCGCAGATTATATGCTTGCCCGCCTTTGAGAAAAACAGGCTCATCATGCGGCCGCAGTCGTCGCGGTTTGCGGGTGGGCCGAAGAGAATATTCATCGGCACCCTGCGCCTTATTTTTACAACACAGGCCGTTGCATCATCGCCGGGCTTGCCGCCGTAAAGTCTGTTACACTCGTCAACCAGCATTGTGGACATTGTTTTTGCGGTGTAGCCTATAGACATCAGCCCCTCCATATATTTTGCTATATCCTCCGTTTTCCACCCGAAATTGTAGGATATGCCAATTCCCGCGTGCGGACAGCCGTCACTCATTGCAATAAAAACATCGTTCTCCCGAAGCTTTATCTCGGAGCGGAATATTTTTTTGCCGCCGATATTCATTTCGGTCTTGGCATAGGGTATTGCATCACCGTTCCTTATAAAAATTATGTGCGGATTGTCGAACTGTATAAGCTCGGCAGCGCTGTTTTCCTTAATATTTATTATGGTAAAGGTGGAATAAGCTACCTCTCGGACCTTGTCCACGGGCAGGGTGTCGGCTATGGTAGCGACACAGTCCTCTATGGGCAGTCCCTCGGCTATCATTGTGGAGATTATTTTAGAGGTAAGGGTGGAAAGAATACTGGCCTTTACCCCGCTGCCGAGTCCGTCGGCAAGAACTATCACATAGGAGCCGTTCTTTTTTTCTATTACTTCAACATGGTCGCCGCAAAGCTGCTCGCCGTGGTGGTTTACGCTTTTCCAGCCTATTTCTGCACAAAGATCATTCATCCGTTATCGACTCCTTCAGCTTGGATAAGGCAATTTTTGTCTCCGCCGCGGTCTCGCCCAAAAGTGAAGCTATTTCCTGCACTATCCTCATTTGCTTGTCTACCACCTTGTCGGCCACCTCGACTGTCTGTCGGCTTATTGCCTCCTTCTTTTCACGCTCCTTCTGCTCGTCGGTAACATCGTGCATAAAGCAGATAAGCAGCGCGCTTTCGTTATCGGGCACTATGGTCTGTTCGACATATCTGTCATATTCGGCAATGTAGGTACGCTCGTTAAATATGCCTATGCCCGTATCCTGCACCTGCAAAAACGGCAAGGGGTCGAGTATGCGCACCACATTGTCGCCCAATATATCATCCGCAAAGCGTATATTCATCATTTTAAGTGCCGCACGGTTTATCTGCTGCACCTCAAGCATACCGTTTACCACAACAAGGCCGTTTGGCGTGTTTCTTGAAATAATATCGGTAAAGTTTTCCGCCTTGTCCTTAAGATAAGGCAGACACATTGATATCTCCGCCTTGCCGTGATATATCGCTATTGCCTTTTCGCGGCAGGTGTTGTAGCCGCAGCTTCCGCAGTTAAGCTCTTGCTCGGGACGGGTCTTGCCCATTTGCTTTAAAATATTTTTAATTTCATATTCGCTTGGCTGCTTTTTGTCATCTTTTATATATGCAAAGCTTTTACGCATACTGCCGCTGTCGGGCTGCGGGATATCAAAATCCTTGCTGCCCGCAAAATTTGCCACCGCCATATAATCCTTAACGGGGCTGTGGTGGTATTTTTCCATAACGGGGCCGCCCACGCAGCTGCCCGCACAGGCGGACATCTCTATAAAACAGCCGTGTATATTGCCGCTTTTTATGTCGTTTAAAGCATTTATGCAATTTTCCACGCCGTCTATGGCGATATAGTTGTAGCCGGGCTCGTCAAGCCCCATTGTTTTTAATATGCCGCCCGTTGTGGGGAAAAACCTTGCGCGGCTGTTTTCGTTTTTAACTATTTTCTTTTCAAGGGTTATGCCCTCGGCCTTAAACCAGTTTGTAAGCTCCTCAAAGGTCAGGACTGCATCAACTATACCCTCGTACATCTCGGCCTCGTCCTTTTTGGAAACACAGGGGCCGATAAAAACTGTCTTTGCATTTGGCATACGCCTTTTTATATCCGTACAATGCGCCTGCATCGGCGAAAGCACATCCGCAAGACAGGGCAGCAGCTCGGGAAAATACTTTTGTATAAGCAGATTTACCGAGTGACAGCACGATGATATAAGCACGTCCCTTTTATCCTCGTGCAAAAGCCTTTCATATTCGGTCTTTACCATACTGGCGCCCAGCGCCGTTTCCTCGGCATCGTAAAAGCCAAGCTTTTGAAGTGCCTCGCGCATGGGCACAATGCCTATGCCGTCATAGTTTGCTATAAATGACGGCGCAATGCTGGCAATAACGGGGTCGCCGCTCATTAAAAGCACCTTTGCCTTTTCGGTGCCGTCGATTATTTCCTTTGCGTTTTGCGGACAGACTACAAAGCATTGACCGCAAAGTATACATTCCTCGCTGATAATATGTGCCTGATTGCCCGAAAACCTTATTGATTTAACGGGACAATGCCTTATGCACTTATAGCAGTTTTTACAGTTTGATTTTTTTAGTGTAAGGGGATGTGCCATAATTTGCCCTCCTTTAAAGCTGTGTCGATATCTCGCCGCGGAAGCCGCCGATGCAGTTTATAGTCATAATCTTGTCTTGACTTCCTCTTCAAAAAACTTTTCCGTGCTTTCGGGTGAAACGGAAAACGTATCATCATCTATGGTCACACATACGCCCTGACGGCAGCGTCCCATACAAAAGCTGCCGCAAAGGTCTATATCGTTTTCAAGCTTGTTTTCGGCTATTAATTCCTGTAAGCGCTCAACAACGCTTTGTGAGCCTTTTATGTAACAGGATGAGCCGATGCATACAGTCAATTTCATCTTTTCACTTCCTTTTAAGGGATATGCTGTTCCGTAATTTTTTTCAGATAAGCAAGCGACAGGGCAAGGTCCTCGTTTTGTATAACGATATCCTCGGGTACATCAAGCTCTCTTCGGGCAAAATTCCAAATAGCTTTTATGCCGTTTTTTGCCATAATATCGCAAACCTCCTGCGCTGCGTTTTCGGGTACCGCTATAATGCCAAGCTGTATGTCGTTGTCCTTGCAGTAATCCGCAAATTCGTCCATTGTCAGCAAATATTTGTTGTTTTCAAGCTTAAGCGCACGGCTGAATTTTTTGTCAAAGGCCGCCGTTATATCAAGCCCGTACCTGCTGAAGCCGTTGTGGCTCAAAAGCGCCATACCCAGCTGTCCCGCACCTATTATAACGCATTTTGTCACTTTGTCATATCCAAGGTAGCTTTCAAGCTGTTTTATAAGCTCGGAGGTGACATATCCCGTTTTGGGCCTGCCAAAGCCGCAGACCGAGCTTAGATCCTTTCTGACCTGAACATCGCCCAATCCCAGCGCATCCGCAATAATTGTGGCCGACACGTTTTTGCTGTCTATTTTTTTTATATATGCAAGGTATAATGGCAGCCTGCTGAGTGATGCGCGGCTGACCTGAACATTTTTCATTATTATCACCCCAAGTTGTTGTTTGTCGGCAGACGGCCGGGTCGGTTTTATGTAAATAATAAGCAATATATCGATAATCACACTATTGATATACTGCTTATCGATTAAAGTTTTAAAGCAACGGAGAAACTTGGTTTCTCCGTTGTTTTTGTAAAATATTGTTTGCCTGTCTGCACACTTTATATTATTATATACCATATATATTTATATTGCAATATTTTTTTTATAAAATTAATAATAAAAATCGTATAATAAATTATCCGTTCCGTATTAATATTTTCTATATTAGCACTAAATAACGACAGATGCAATAATTTGGGAATGAGTGGTAGTAAATTATAGTAAGCGAATTAAATAATCGGACTTAAGCTCGCTTAAGGCTGATTATTTATGAGCCACATCATATCGTGAACGTCTAAATATTTTTGGCGTTCACGATAGGTATGAATGGTAATAAATTTGAAAAGTCAAAACAAATGTCGGCTTGTATTAAATTAAGTATCGTGTTATAATAAAAACAGAAATTTGTGTGACCTTAATTTTTTTTCCCTGTCATTATAAGTGAAAGGCAAAATAAAAACCAATTAAAGGGGGGCAATAATTATGAAAGCAAAAATAGCAGTATTAATGATAGGTTGTATTATGGCTGCGGCCTGCAAGCAGATACCAAACGTAAAGCAGCTGACCGAGGAAAAGCCAAATGTAAAGCAAACGGTCTTGTCCGCAAGCGACAGCGAAATAGAAAAAAGGATAAAGACCGTAGGCGAGAGCTATGACGGCCTTTACGATTACAACTATGACGGCCTTCAAAGCTCAAGAGGCTTTGGATTTTTCAGCAACAGTGTAAACAAGGCGGATCTGGTGGGTGCGCCCGCAATGGCCGAGGCGGAAATGGCTGAGGATAATTGTGATGACTATATGCCCGCAGAGCCGTTTCCCGGCGTTATCTATGAGGAGCCCGACTGGAACACCGAGGGTTATAACGAGATCAAGGAATCGGGTATCATATCGGTACAGACACAGCCGTTTTCAACCTTTGGTGCGGATGTTGATACGGCATCCTATTCAAATTTAAGGCGCAGACTGTACGAAAATGACGGCCACGGTATTACGGATAATGCCCTTCGTGTAGAGGAGCTTGTAAATTATTTTGGCTATGATTATCCTGCCGCAAAAAACGGTGAAAAATTCGGCGTTGTGACCTCGCTTACATCCTGTCCGTGGGTCGAGGATAAAAATACCATGCTTTTGCGCATAGGCATCAAGGCGCAGGAAATTGATGCGGGCAAGGGCAGCAATATTGTGTTTTTGGTAGATACATCGGGCTCTATGTTTGAAAATAACAAGCTTCCGCTTGTACAAAAATCACTTAAAACACTTCAGGAGCAGCTGACCGATAAGGACACGGTGTCGATAGTTACATACGCAGGAGAGGATAAGGTGGTCTGCGAGGGCGTAAAGGGCAGCGACCATTCCTCAATAGTAAAGGCGATAGATTCTTTTGAAGCATGGGGCTCCACAAACGGCGAGGGCGGCATAAACAGGGCTTACGAGATAGCCGAAAAGTATTTTGTAAAGGGCGGCAATAACCGCGTTATTCTTGCAACGGACGGCGACCTTAATGTGGGCGTATCATCAGAGGCCGGTCTTATCAGCCTGATAGAGGAAAAGAAAAAATCGGATATCTTCCTTTCCTGCCTTGGCTTTGGCGACGGCAATTATCAGGATGATAAAATGGAAGCGCTTGCAGACCACGGCAATGGCAACTACGCTTATATAGACTGCTCGCGTGAGGCAGACCGTGTTTTGAAGGACGAGCTTTGGTCAACGCTTTACACCGTGGCAAAGGATGTTAAATTCCAGGTAGAATTTAACCCCGCAAAGGTAAAGGGCTATCGTCTTGTCGGCTACGAGAACAGGGCAATGGCGGCAGAGGATTTTGCAAACGACAAAAAGGACGGCGGCGAGGTTGGCTCGGGTCAGTGCGTAACGGCATTGTACGAGGTGATAACCGCAGAGTCGGACCGCGATATACCCAATGTTGAATCCCGCTATAATAACGCAAATCAGGGCGTTGACGGCGACGAGCTGCTTACCGTAAATATCAGATATAAGGAGCCCGATGCAAGCGAAAGCCAATTAAAGACCTACCCCGTGACCAAGGCTATGTATACCGAAGCAATGGACGATGATACATCATGGGCAGCAGGCGTTGCACAGTTTGGCATGCTTATGCGTAATTCCGAGTATAAGGGCACATCCTCGTATAGAGAGGTTTATGACAGACTTAAAAAGGATCCCCGTATAATGAATGATGATCTCAGGGCAGAATTTTTATATGTTATTGGCCTTGTAAACGGTGATTACAAAAGAAGTGAAAATTACTGATAAATAAATTTCGGCAGGGGTAATTAAAATATCCCTGCTTTTTTTATAGGCTTTTATTGAAAGAAATAAGACTACATATTAAAATAAATATAGAAGAAGAAAAAATTTTTTTTCAATTTGCTATCGTTAATTGTAAACAGGGTCATTATTAACAAAGGAGGACACAGGTAACATCTCTTGTCACGGACAAGGTGGGCGCGGACAACGAGATGCTTTCCACCTTGCCGCAAAACGGTGTGCTTAATGTGTGCTGGAGCAGTATTACGGTGTAGGCGGCGACGGCGGCTACAGAAGCCCCATGTCCGATGCCGTGACCGTAAACGGTACGCAGCTTGCACAGCTTACGCCCGCCTTACGCGGTACTTCGCAGATAAATGCGCTTGACCCGTACAGCAAGGTACAGGCCGAGACGATCTGGCGACAGAGCAATGTTGAGGTAAGCGGCAACGGTGACAGCTATGTAACAAACACAAAATCGGGCAGCTGGACAAGCCTAAAGGACGCAAGCTTTCGTCAACGCTTACCGTCCGCGCAAGATCGACCGACGGGGCTGCAATAAAGGTATGCACGGACAGCGAGAACGGCACGGCGATAGCCTATGTTCCCGTACCTGCGGGCAGCTCGTTTGAGGAAATAACGGTTTCCTCCGACAGCGTAAGCGGCAGCAAGGATGTATATTTTGTATTCAGCGGCAGCGTGGATGTCGATTATTGGTATTTTTCATAAAAATAAAAGGGCTGTGAAGATCGTGTCTTCACAGCCCTATTTGTTTGGGTAATTTTTTTTTAATTAGGAAATTATCGGCTTAAAGCCGTTATTTTTGATCATATCCGTTATGGTGTCAAAATCCACGGGCTTGCTGTAGTAATAGCCCTGTGCATTTATACATCCCATATCGATAAGCCTGCGGCCCTCGTCGGCGGTCTCCACGCCCTCGGCTATAACGTCCATATCAAGGCGGTCGGCTATCTGTATTATGGTTTCTATCAGTACGCCCGACCTGCTGTCGCGGCCAAGTGCGCTGACAAAGCTTTTATCTATTTTAATTATATCCGCGTTTATATTGTGTATAAGCGAAAGCGACGAATAACCTGTGCCAAAGTCGTCAATGGCGATTTGCATACCGTTTTGCTTTAATTTGGAAAGAAAGCTGATAAGTCTGTCTATCTCGTCCTCCCTGGCGGTTTCGGTTATTTCCGTTTCAAGCCTGTCGGTCGTGATATTGCAGCTTTTGACAATATCCAGTATTTTTTGCTCTATATCGGGTACAAACAGGTTTTTACGCGATATATTAAATGAAACTCTCGGCGGCTCGATACCCATATCGAGCCAGCGGCGTATGGCCAGACAGGTTTCCTTAAGTATAGTCATATCCAGCTCGTGTATAAGCCCCTGACGGTCCAGTACGGGTATAAACTGATCCGGGAAAATAAATATTCCGTCGTGTTTCCAGCGGCAAAGCGCCTCCATACCTATAAGCTCGCCCGTCAGCATATTTACCTTGGGTTGGAAAAACGGTACAAACTCGTGATTTTCGGTGGCGGGACGGAACATTGCCGTTATATTGCGCGAATGTGCCATCATTGCCGCAAGGTCGCTGTCGTAAAACACCACGGGCTTTTTAAGCTGCTGCTTGCCCAAAGAACAGGCAACGGAGGCCTGCTCCACGAGGCTTTTTATATTTGCGTCGTCGTCCTCTACAGTCGAAATGCCTGTCCAAAACGAAATATCTATGCTTTTGTTGGGAAGAAAATCAAGTCCCGATATTTTTATGTTTTGAAGCTTTTCTATATATTCGTTAAGATGCGCCTTTTTTACAAGAAATACATAGTTGTCGCCGCCCATACGGCTTACGCATTCTTCCTTGTCGGCAAGCTCTATTACCGTATGTGCCAGCTTTATCATCACATTATCGCCCGCACGCACGCCAAAGGTCTGGTTTATATATTTAAAATTGCGCAGATTGGCAAAAATAACCGCATATTCGGTGGCGTCTATCGTCTTTGTGATCAGATGATAAAACCTGTGCAGATAGTATATATTCGGGATAGATGTCTGTATATCGTAATTTTCCGCGTAGTCAAGCATAAAACGTATATTTTGCCTGCTGACTATAATATACATCTGGTCGGCAAGAAACTGATACAGGTCAAGTTCAAGTTCAAGATCCTCTTTTTTTATACCCTCGTGAAACTCTATAAAAGCGTGGACATATTCCATATCGTCGTAGTAATATGTGTATTTTAATTTCAGATCCGAGCTTATGCCTTCGTCATAAAGTATTATTTTGCCGTCCTTTATATCATTCGAAATTATCAGCTTGTTTGTGCGGGGATTGGTGTATCTTCCGTACCCAAGGTCTATATCGTAGTACATTTTGCAGACATTGACACTTTTGCAGATATCGACAAAGTCGGCGGGGCAAAGTACGCGCTTTGTGGCTGTATCGGAAAGCTTGCGCAAGGCGTTGTTTACTTTTTTATAGTCCATAGAATCACATCCTTTTATAATCCCTTAAAGCTGTCTATCACCTCGTCAAGGCTTATTTTTCGCCCAAGCCGCTGTGAAAGGTAGGCGCCGTTTGTAAGAAAAAGGGCGCGGCTTCCCTCGCTGCCGGGTGCAATAAGCGGCACATCGTCAATTACAGCATCAAAAAAGTTTTTTAGCATACCCTCGTAAAGGGTCTTGTTTGTAACGGTATCAAAATTTATGCTCTCGGTTTTTTCGCCAAGCTGTTCGCGGGCATGGCAGGCAGCAAAGCTGCGGTAGCTGTCCGTATCCTCGGAAAAGCTTGTTATCTTAAGTGAGGAGCCGTTTAATTCGGCCGCTTTTTTGCTGCCCGATATTACCAGCCTGTCCTCGTATATGCCCTCGGCGGTGGAAATAATAAAACTGCCCGTGCGTCCGTCCTCGTAATGCATTAATAAAGAGGCCTCGTCCTCAACGTCAAAATCGTTGTACTTTCCAAACATAACAAGGCCGTAAAGCTCTTTTGGCAGGCCGAAAAGCCATTGCCACAGATCAAGCGGGTGCTGTCCCTGGTTTATAAGCGCTCCGCCGCCCTCGCCCTTGGCCGTACTGCGCCAGGGGCTGCTTTTGTGATAGGCATTTGTACGGAAATACCGTGTCGAAACATAGGACATACGGTGTATATTGCCAAATTCGCCGTTTTGTATCATATTTTTAAGGTAAATATATTCGGGGCGCAGGCGCTGATGAAACATAAGCGCATATTTAAGCCCCGCAGCTTCTGCGGCTTTTGCCATTTCTTTTGCATCGGCTGCAAGTACGCCCGCCGGCTTTTCGCACATAACGTGCTTTCCAAGCGAAAATGCCTTTAATGCAAGAGCGGGGTGTGTCTTATGCGGGGTCGCTATCAAAAGTGCATCAAATTTATCGGCGTTATCAAAAAGCTCGTCGGCGCTTCTGAAAATAAGTACATCCTTGTAGCCCTTTCCCCATAAGACCGCCTCTTCGCTGCGGCAGACCAGCGCGCTCAGCCTTGCCCTGCCTGCCGTGCCGTTATAGATCATATCTGCATACTGCCTGCCCATATTTCCCGTGCCTATTATAGCAATGCTTATCATATACGATACCCCCGTTTTTTTTAATTATAACATATTATAATGTAAAAGAGAAGAGTTTTATTGTAAAAAATACGGAAAATCTGACTTTTTTCGGCGGTTTAAACAAGATAAGCAAAAAAATGGGAAACTAAAAAAAATAATGCTTGCAATATTTATTTTGCTGTGTTATAATATTGACCTGTGAGTACGAATGTTCCGCTGGTGGGGTCGGCTATGCCGATAGCAGTAAGGTGCTGCGCGGCCATTTATGAACATTTATGATGAAAGGGAGGCAAAGCCTTATGAATTGCAACATTATTAAAGAGATCGAAAACGAACAGTTAAAGGAAAATGTTACCGAGTTTAACGTGGGCGATACGGTTCGCGTTTACGCAAAGGTAGTCGAGGGTACAAGAGAGCGTATTCAGATGTTTGAAGGCGTGGTACTTAAAAGACAGGGCGGCGGCGCTCGTGAAACTTTCACAGTAAGACGTGTTTCTTACGGCGTTGGCGTTGAAAAGACATGGCCTGTACATTCTCCCCGTGTTGATCGTATCGAGGTTGTAAGATATGGTATCGTAAGACGTGCTAAGCTTAACTACTTAAGAGACAGAGTAGGTAAGGCAGCAAAGGTCAAGGAAGATATCAACAGAAGAAGCAAATAATTTGCGCAAAAGCATCTCCGCTTGGGGGTGCTTTTTTATTTTTTTTAGGCGGTTACGGTTGAAAAATTATCATTGCATACCTGCGTCATAATTTTTCATAATAAACCCGAAAATATTTTGAAAAAATTGTTATATATGTATTAAAAAAACATTCGCAAGGGATTTTTGCATAAAAGGCGACAGAAAATTGCAAAAAAAATCGTTAAATAATGATAAGGTAAATTTGTTTTTGATATGTTATAATAATAACAATGCCTTTGTGAAAAGGATATTTCCGCTTATTTTTAAATTTGCGGTCAATAATATATTATAGCAAACAATTTATAATGTTCAATCAAAATGAATGAAGGAGAATTTAGTATGCTTAACAAAAAAACTGTAGACGATTTACAGGTAAAGGGCAAAAATGTCCTTGTAAGAGTTGACTTTAACGTACCCTTACAAAACGGCGTTATCACAGACGAAAACAGAATAGTTGCGGCTCTTCCCACTATTGAAAAGCTTATCAAGGAGGGTGCAAGGGTCATCCTTTGCTCACATCTTGGCAAGCCCAAGGAGCCCAGCCCCGAGTTTTCGCTTGCACCCGTTGCAAAGCGTCTTTCCGAAAAGCTCGGCAAAGAGGTCGTATTTGCAGCTGATGACGAGGTAGTAGGCGAAAATGCAAGGAAGGCTGTTGCAGCTATGCAGGACGGCGATGTTGTGCTTTTACAGAACACACGTTTCCGCAAGGAAGAAACAAAGAATATCGAATCCTTCAGCAAGGACCTTGCTTCGCTTGCAGACATCTATGTAAACGATGCTTTCGGTTCTTCTCACCGCGCTCACTGCTCAACGGTAGGCGTGACCGAGTTTGTTAAGGAAAGCGCAGTAGGCTACCTTATGCAAAAGGAGATCGAGTACCTCGGCAATGCGGTAAACAATCCCGTAAGACCTTTCGTTGCTATCCTTGGCGGCGCAAAAGTAAGCGACAAGATCAATGTTATCAACAACCTTATCGACAAGGTAGATACTATCCTTATCGGCGGCGGTATGGCTTACACATTCTTCAAGGCTATGGGTATGAATATCGGTAAGTCTCTTCTTGAAGAGGATAAGATGGACTACGCACTTGATATGCTTAAAAAGGCAAAGGAAAAGAACGTACAGTTCCTTCTTCCCGTTGATACGGTAGTTTCCAACGAGTTTGGCCAGGGCAAGCCCTTCCATATCGTTGATGTTCCCTATGACGATCCCTCAAAGCCCTATATCGCAGATGACGAAGAGGGTCTTGATATCGGCGTAAAGACACGCGAGGCTTATGCAAAGGTTATAAGCGAGGCTAAGACTGTTGTTTGGAACGGTCCTATGGGCGTGTTTGAAATACCCGACTATGCAGAGGGTACAAAGGCTATGGCTAAGGCTCTTGCAGACAATCCCAACGTAACAAGCATTATCGGCGGCGGCGACAGTGCAGCTGCTGTTAACCAGATGGGCTTTGGCGACAAGATGAGCCATATCTCAACAGGCGGCGGCGCATCACTTGAATTCCTTGAGGGCAAGGAGCTTCCCGGCGTTGCGGCAGCAGACGATAAATAAAATTTTATCTATAAGGCAGGATCTTTATTCTGCCTTATATTTATGTAGCCTGAACGCCAAAATATTTTTGTGTTCAAGGCGATTTACCGTTTTGTTAAAAAAATAACCAAATTTACCAATTTTGTATTGAAAAAATTTTCGTTTTGGGGTAAAATATACATATAATTATCTTGAACAATATTTCAAAACGAAAGGTAGTGTTGGTATGAGAAAGAAAATAGCGGCAGGCAACTGGAAAATGAACAAAACGCCCAAGGAGGCGGCGGCTCTTGCGGAGATGTTAAAGCCCAAAATGGCAAACGACAAGGCCGAGGTCATATTCTGCGTGCCTTATGTTGACCTTATGCCCGTTATTGATACGGTAAAGGGCAGCAATATCCTTGTGGGTGCGGAAAATCTTTACTTTGAGGACAAGGGTGCCTACACGGGCGAGATTTCGGCGCCCATGCTTAAGGAAATGGGTGTAAACTGCGTTATTATCGGTCATTCCGAAAGACGCGAGTATTTTAACGAAACGGACGAAACTGTAAATAAAAAAATCTTTAAGGCGCTTGAATACGGCCTTATGCCCATATTCTGCTGCGGTGAGAGCCTTGCAGAGCGTGAGGATAATATCACTATAGAAAGAATACGCATACAGATAAAAAGAGGTATGAAGGGTCTTTCGGCAGAGCAGGCAAAGCAGGTGGTCATAGCCTACGAGCCTATCTGGGCTATCGGCACGGGCAAGGTGGCTACAAGCGAGCAGGCGCAGGAGGTCTGCAAGGCTATACGCGATGTGCTTGCCGAAATTTACGGCAGCGAAACGGCGGATGAAATAAGCATACTCTACGGTGGCAGTGTAAACGGCGGCAACGCAGAGGAGCTTTTCAAAATGCCCGATATCGACGGCGGACTTGTGGGCGGCGCAAGCCTTAAGGAAGATTTTGAAAAGATAGTTAAAGCATTTTAAACATTCCTTAGGAATGTTTGGCTAAGGAACAAAAAATGCGCCCCGTGCAAAATGTAGATTTGGATTTTGCACAAGGTCGGATTTTTTGAAAGGAGAATTTTAATGAGTAAGAAAACCACCGTTTTAATGATATTGGACGGCTTTGGCATTAACGAAAAAAAAGAGGGCAACGCTATTGCAGCGGCTAAAAAGCCCGTACTTGACAAGCTTTTTAAAACATATCCCACCACAAAGGGCTATGCAAGCGGTATGGCTGTGGGTCTTCCCGACGGTCAGATGGGCAACTCCGAGGTAGGTCACCTTAATATGGGCGCAGGCCGTGTTATTTATCAGGACCTTACCAAAATAACAAAATCCATTGAGGACGGCGACTTTTTCGAGAATAAGGCACTTCTTGCGGCTGTTGAAAACTGCAAAAAGAACGATTCCTCGCTTCACCTTTACGGCCTTGTGTCTCCGGGCGGCGTACACAGCCACCTGACACATATCTACGGCCTTTTGGAGCTTGCTAAAAGAAACGGCCTTACAAAGGTTTATGTTCATGCTTTCCTTGACGGCCGTGATACTCCTCCCACCTCGGGCAAGGGCTTTTTGGCGGAGCTTGAGGCTAAAATGAAGGAGATAGGTGTCGGCGAGATAGGCGTTATCTCGGGACGTTACTATGCAATGGACCGTGACAACAACTGGGACAGAATTGAAAAGGCGTATGACGCGCTTACAAAGGGCGTTGGCAATACCGCGGCTTCCGCAGAGGAATGTATGACAAAGTCCTATGCAGAGGGCGTAAATGACGAATTTGTCGTACCCACCGTTATTATGAAGGACGGCAAGCCCGTGACCACAATAAAGGACAACGACTCTATCATATTCTTTAATTTCCGCCCCGACCGTGCAAGACAGATAACACGCTGCTTCTGCGATGACGAGTTCAAGGGCTTTGAAAGAAAGCGCATTAAAACGACTTATGTTTGCTTTACGGATTATGATGCGACCATCCCCAATAAATTAATTGCTTTCCCCAAGGAAACACCGTCAAATACACTTGGCGAATATATTTCCTCTCTTGGCTTAAAGCAGTTAAGACTTGCCGAGACCGAAAAATATGCTCATGTTACGTTTTTCTTTAACGGCGGTGTAGAAGAGCCCTTTGAGGGCGAGGAAAGAATACTCGTGCCCTCACCCAAGGAGGTGCCCACCTACGATCTTAAGCCCGAAATGAGTGCTATTCAGGTTACTGATAAGCTTGTTGAGGCTATCGAATCAAACGATAAGGACCTTATTATAATCAATTACGCTAACCCCGATATGGTAGGTCATACGGGCGTTTTTGAGGCCGCAGTAAAGGCTGTTGAAACTATCGACACCTGCGTGGGCCGTGTTATGGATGCGCTTTTAAAGGTAAACGGTCAGATGTTCCTTTGCGCAGACCACGGCAACAGCGACCAGCTTATCGACTATGCAACGGGCAAGCCCTTTACCGCACATACAACAAACCCCGTGCCTTTCTCAATTATCAACTGCGAGGGTGCAAAGGGCATCAAGGAGGACGGCAAGCTTTGCGATATCGCGCCCACTCTTCTTGATATGATGGGTATACCCCAGCCCAAGGAAATGACGGGACACAGTTTGCTTATTCGTTAAAAAATAATTGACTATTTTTGTAAAATGTTATATAATAAAGGTTAGTATGTGTGATATTAAATTCACACCGCAATATTTTTTACATCTTTGAAAGGAGATTTACAATGAAAGGTTATATTGAAATCGTTGACGTACTTGCAAGAGAAGTGCTTGACTCACGCGCTAACCCTACTGTAGAGGTAGAGGTAATTGTTGATAAGGACGGTATGCAGTTTTTAGGCCGTGCAGCTGTTCCCTCGGGTGCATCCACAGGTCAGTTTGAGGCTGTTGAGATGCGTGACGGCGGCGACCGTTACTGCGGCAACGGCGTTCAGAACGCAGTTGACAACGTAAACAACATCATCGCAGAGGAAATTATCGGTATGAACGCACTTGATCAGGTTGCTGTTGATACAGCTATGATCGAGCTTGACGGCACACCCAACAAGGCAAAGCTTGGTGCAAACGCTATCCTCGGTGTTTCCATGGCTGTTGCAAAGGCAGCTGCAGAGGCTTTAAGCATGCCTTTATATCAGTACCTTGGCGGCTTTAACGCAAAGACACTTCCCGTTCCCATGATGAACATTATGAACGGTGGTAAGCATGCCGACAACACAGTTGACTTACAGGAATTTATGATCATGCCCGTTGGCGCTTCTACATTCAAGGAAGCTTTAAGATGGTGCTGTGAGATCTATCATGCATTAAAGAAGGTTTTAAAGAACAAGGGCCTTTCTACTGCTGTTGGTGACGAGGGTGGTTTTGCTCCCGACCTTGCAACAAGCGACGAGGTTATCGAAAACATCATCGAGGCTGTTAAGGCAGCAGGCTACAAGCCCGGCGAGCAGATCCGCATCGCTATGGACCCCGCTTCTTCCGAGCTTTACAATGAAAAGGACGGTTTATATCACTTCCCCGGCGAGACAAAGGCTACAGGCGCAGCAGAAGAGATCGTAAGAACATCCGCAGAAATGGTAGACTACTATGCGGCACTTTGCGAGAAGTACCCCATCATCTCTATCGAGGACGGTCTTGCAGAAGAGGACTGGGACGGCTGGAAGATGCTTACAGAAAGACTTGGCGACAAGATCCAGCTTGTTGGCGACGACCTTTTCGTTACAAACACAACACGTCTTCAGAAGGGTATCGACCTTGGCGTAGCAAATGCTATCCTTATCAAGGTAAATCAGATAGGTACACTTACAGAGACCTTCAATGCTATCCAGCTTGCTAACAGAAACAATATGACAGCAGTTGTATCTCACCGCTCGGGCGAGACAGAGGATGCAACTATTGCAGACATCGTTGTTGCTGTAAACGCAGGTCAGATCAAGACAGGTGCTCCTGCAAGAACAGACCGCGTTGCAAAGTACAACCAGCTTTTAAGAATAGAAGAGGAGCTTGAGGATGTAGCTCAGTACCTTGGTCTTAACGCTTGGTTCAACCTTAAGAATAAATAATTAAGTTTTTTGCCCCGGGGGTTGCTCCCGGGGTTTTTCTTTGGAAGAAACAGCGGAACGACACATAGGTCGTTCCCTACAAAATATCCATGCATATTCATTTGTAATAAAACGGAAATGTTATTTTTATAGACTTTTTTGCCGATTTATGCTAATATGACCTTGGGAACATCGCCGATCGAGAAAGCGGCAAATACCGATATATGAGAAATTGCATTGGCTGTCTTTGGGTCGGGAAGCATAGGAGGATAAATGGACGGTTACGGTTTGGTTTTTGCGGGCGGCGGAGGCAACGGCGCGTTTGAATTGGGTGTATGGCGTGTTTTGCGAAAAACGGATAAATATAAAATATCGGCGGTGTCGGGTGCATCCGTGGGTGCGCTTAATGCGGCCTTATTTGCGGGCAATAATTACGATCTGGCCGAGGATATATGGCAAAATGTAAGCAACGAAAGCATAAAAATGCCGTTTCCGAGTCTTGCGGAGCGGATAAAAAACGCGGATATGCACGGCGGCCTGTGGTCTAACAGGGGTATTGAAAAAATAATAAGGCGAGAGGGCTTTATTTCGGGCGTACAGGGCGCCGGGATACCCTGCGCGGTCGTATGCACCCTTGAGGGCGAAAGCCTTGTTAAAATGGCGAAAAACATTGTTTTATATGCGGATGAGGTGCGGTATTTTGTTCTTAACAGCCTGCCTTATGAAAGGATAGTGAGTATACTGCTTGCAAGCACCGCAATTTTGCACGGCTTTCCGCAGCAAAAAATAGACGGGGTATATATGCGCGACGGTGATAACGTGGGCCGCGGCGACTGTATGCCCGTAAAGCCGCTTTATGATATGGGTTTAAGAAAGTTTATTGTGGTGCATCTTGATAATTACAAAAAAATGCGCTTTGCGCCGGAGGATGCGGAATATATACATATTTACCCGCCGCACGAAATGGATAATCCCCTGAAAATTATTGATTTTTCACACGAGAGTGTTTTAAAGCGCATTAAATATGGCTGCAAAGCCGCAGAAAAAGCGCTTGAAATAAAAAAATAAAAAAATTTTAAAAAAAGTATTGACAAATGCACAAAATTAGTCTATAATATTTTTTGTTGCTGAACGAAACAGCGAAGCAGCTTAATAAAACTTGCAGCAGTGGCGGAATTGGCATACGCGCAAGACTAAGGATCTTGTCCGGGTTAACTGGGTACGGGTTCAAGTCCCGTCTGCTGCATTTTTTGCGCGAGTGGCTCAGTGGTAGAGCATCGCCTTGCCAAGGCGAGGGTCGCGGGTTCGAATCCCGTCTCGCGCTTTTTTCCTTACTAAGGCCTGTGACAATTTTATAGGGTCGTCGCCAAGCGGTAAGGCACAGGGTTTTGATCCCTGCATCTCGCAGGTTCGAATCCTGCCGGCCCTGCTTTTTTAGGGTCATAATTTAATATAGGGCTGTCGCCAAGTGGTAAGGCAACGGATTCTGATTCCGTCATTCCGCAGGTTCGAATCCTGCCAGCCTTGTTCTTAAACCTCGGTTTTTAAGCCGAGGTTTTTTGTGTATATAGTTTTGTGATTGTTTAAAATTTATAGCATATTTGCTTGCGGAGCGCGGAATGATTGTGTATTTTTATGGCAATATTTCAAAATGGTTAAAAAACGCTGTAAATATTGACATTTTTCGACTTATAGGTTAAAATTAATATGTATACTTTATTAAGTCCGAGCGGGGGGAGAAGTACCGCAAGGAGGTCTAAAGGATGAACAAAAACAATCAGCAGCAGAAAAAGACAAATCAGTTTCTGCGCAGATACAGAAGAAATTTGATAATTATGTTTATGGCGGCTATTGTCATTTTTGATATTTTACTGACAACAGGCGTTTCTTACTATGCCTCAAAAACAATGAACAGAAAGATATCTATGCTTATGAACGCCGATACATACCAGCAGGCTATGAATATCGATGCATATTTTGCAGATATCAAGGATACGGTATCGCTGTTTTTCTCGGACGAGGCATATTATACCTATGACGCCACAAAGGTAATGGGCGAGATAGAGAAAAAGGAAAAAGAGGATGTTATACTTGAGCGTGTCAGAAGTCTGGGCGTGCTTGAAAACTTCTCGGATTTCGGCGTTGTTTATTCGGATGGCAGCTATATAGGCTGGCTTAGCGAGGGTATGTTTGAAATGCTTGCCCATGACGAGATGTACAGCTTTTTTGCCCGCCATATATCCGAGGATAATGCAGGCTCGGGTTGGTTCTGCACACCTATGAACAACTATGACCGCATCTACTATGTTAAAAGGATAAACGACAATGCGGTTATCGTGGCATCCATATTCGGCCGCGAGCTGGAAAGTATCTTTAATATACCGCAAAGCCTTGAGGGCATGGATATACGCCTTGTAAACGAGGACGATATAGTTCTTTACTCCACCGACAAGGAAGAAATAGGCGAAATACTTGAAGAGGACATTAAAAAGCTTAATATTGCGGGCGCTTCGGCATCCGATAAAAACTATCTTGTTACCTCGGTCGAGTCAAAGACAAACGGCTGGCAGATAATCTGTTCCCTGCCCGAAAAATATGTTACCGAGGAAATTACAAGGCTTATGTTGTTTACGCAGATATTCTCGCTTTTGCTTTTGCTTATGGTTGCGCTGTTTGGCTACTTTGCGCTTTTCCGTTTGTCAAACCCCATGGGCGAGCTGCTGGACAGCCTTTCGGACAAGGCCGAGCACGACCAGCTTACGGGCGCTATCAACAAAATGTCGTTCAGGACTATGGTGGAAACACTTATTCTTAACGGCTTCGAGGATGATGCCGTGGCCTTTGTAATGTTTGATATGGATAATTTTAAGCAGGTAAACGATACTCTCGGCCATATAACGGGTGACGATGTGCTGATACGCTTTGCAAGGCTTTTAAATGCAAGCGGTGATAATGACTCTATTTTCGGCCGTCTGGGCGGTGACGAGTTTGCAATGCTTGTTATTAAAAAATATACGACACCGCAGGCCCTTTACGAATCACTTGAACCAAGGCTTGAAAAAATGCGCACCGCATTTTTGGAGGAATTTGAGATATACAATAAAAGCTGCTCGCTGTCACTTAGTATAGGTGCGGCTGCGGCAAAGGACAAGGGCGTTGACTTTGAGGAAATGTACAAGCTTGCCGATGATGCGCTGTACAAGTCGAAACGTGCAGGCAAAAACAGAGTTACCGTTGTATTAAAGGAAGAAAGTGATGCAAAATGAAAAGATCTTTCAATAAAAAATTTTTAAGCATTGTACTTGCTGCATGCACCGCGCTTGGCGCATCGGGCTGCGGCTCCAATGACGGTGTGGTGGTATACGGCGACAACACCGAAAGCAAAAAGCAGATATCGCTTGCCTGGTGGGGAAACGATGCGCGTGTTGCTTATACAATGGACGGAGTAAGTATTTTTGAACAGCTTAACCCCGATATTAACGTAAAGTGCAAATACGGTGTCTGGGCGGGCTATTCAAAGCGCCAGAACATTTATATGCTCTCCCATGATGAGCCCGATGTAATGCAGGTAAATTTTGACTGGATAAAGACCTATTCGCCCGACGGCAAGGGCTTTTACGATATGTACAAGCTGACGGACTATATCGACTTGTCAAACTTTACCTCTGCCGACCTTAACTACGGCACGGTAGAGGGCAGGCTTAACGCCATACCTATAGCGCTTAATACCCACTGCGTTTTTATAAACAAGGATATTTACGATAAATACGGCATTGATATCCCCAAAAAGTGGGACGATTATTTTGAGGCCGCAAAGGTTATGAGCAAGGACGAGGTCTACCCCATAAGCATGGGCGATAAGCAGATGTTTTTCTTTGTGCTGGCCTATTTTGAGCAGACTACGGGCAGAGAGGCCTGTGACGATGACGGCAACTTGGTACTGACCGTGGACGATCTAAAAATCATGCTTGATTTTTATAAAAGGCTGCATAAGGAAAAGGTGCTTATGCCTATCCAGACATCGGATTTTGCATCCTTTGCAAACGGCAGGTCGGCTGCGACTATGCGCTGGATAAGCGGTGCGCAGACTATGTTTGACGGCCTTTTCAACGAGCATGTCAATATCGTGCCCGCGCCGTTCCCGACTGTTGACGGCTCTATGGATGATGTAAGAAAGCTTGAATGGTATGTAAAGCCCGCAACGCTTTATGCAATAAGCAGCAGGACGGAGCATCAGAAGGAGGCGGCAAAGCTGGTTGACTTTCTTTTGAACAGCCCCGAAATGGCAAAGCTTCAAAAGACCGAAAAGGGCATACCTATCAGCAAGACCGCAAGAGAGACCCTTGAACAGGAGGGCGACCTTAACAATATCGACTATGTAGCTGCCGAGCAGATGTTCAAGTACGGCGACAAGCTTAAGTTAATGGACCCCATACTTGAAAAAGAGGATGTTTTCCTTAATTTCTTCAATGGCGCCGCATATTATATCTACGATGAAAAGCCGCTTGACGAAACGGCCGAGGAGATATATAATAAAATTTACAAAAAATAAAGATAAGGGCTATCGCTTAATGCGGCAGCCCGTTTTTTTAGGAAAGGACAAAACAGGGATACTATATGGAAATAGCTATACTAATTTGCTGTGTGATAATTATAATACTGCTGGTCGTGCTGCTTATTAAAAATACCGCAGATGACGGCGAGGCGGCAGGGCTTGAAAAGGAGATAGCCCTGCTGCGGGAAACCGGCGCAAACGAAAGCAGAAATATTATTTCGCATATAAACAGCCAGTCGGAGAGCCTGCGCAGCTCGCAGGACAGGCAGATAAGCCGTGAGGACGATTTTTTTGAAAAAATGCGCGCCGAGATAAAATCAATGTGCGAGGACACAAGCGACGGCATAGACAGCATAAACGCCCTTGTCAGCGAAAAAATGCGCGATATTTTAGACAGGGAATTTGAAAATATAGTAAAAAATCTGTCGGAGCTTGGAAAAATACTTAATACTGCGCAGGAAAACCAAAGAAAGGCAAATGTGGAGAGCATAAAATCGCTTGAGGATCAATTTTCTGCAATACGCCGCGATATGCTGTCCTCGCTTGAAATAATGCGCACGGAAAATAACGAAAGCCTTGAAAAGCTGCGCAGCGAGAACAAAGCAAGCCTTGATACCATAAACGAAACGGTAAACGAAAAGCTTCAAAAAACCTTGGACGAGAGGATATCAAAGTCATTTGAGACTGTAAACAAGCGCCTTACCGAGGTTTATCAGGGCCTTGGCGAAATGAAAAATGTTGCCTCGGGCGTTTCCGACCTTAAAAACGTGCTTTCAAATGTGAAAAACCGCGGTATTCTGGGCGAGATACAGCTGTCGGCCATTTTAAGCGATATCCTTACCCCCGACCAGTACGAGGAGCAGTTTAAGATAAACCCCGAAAGCAGGGAGGCGGTGGATTTTGCCGTTAAGCTTCCGGGACAGGAGGACGGAAAATATGTTTATCTGCCCGTGGATGCCAAATTTCCGGGAGATACCTACGCAAGCCTTGCGGCGGCCTATGATTCGGGCGACCCCGCGGAGCTTAAGCAAAAACGCTCCGCGCTTGAACAGGAGATAAAGCGCTGTGCCAAAAGCATAAGGGACAAGTATATCGTTCCGCCGTATTCCACGGACTTTGCGATTATGTTCCTGCCGTTTGAGGGGCTGTATGCGGAGGTAGTGAATATGGGACTTGTGGAGGTGCTTCAGCGTGACTATAAGGTAAATATAACGGGTCCCTCGACTATGGCGGCTATGCTTAACAGCCTGCAAATGGGCTTCAGGACCCTGGCTATACAGAAAAAAAGCGGCGAGGTGTGGAACGTGCTTGCGGCCGCCAAAAAGGAATTTGCCAATTTTGAAAAGGTGCTTGATAAGACCCGCGAGCGCTTAAGACAGGCCGATGACGAGCTTGAAAAGCTGGTTGGCACAAGAACAAAGGCTATAAACCGCAAATTAAAGGACGTTTCCGCCGCAGATGACGGCGAGGACACGGAAGAGATATTGGAAATACAGTAAAAAAGAGCCGAGGTCAAAATCGGCTCTTTTGATGTCAAAAATATTTTTACTTTAAGCGTACAGCTTATGAATTATGATTTTTTACCTCTGTTCTTATCCAGTCGGCAAGCTTGTCTGTGCCCTCGCCCGTTTTGGCACATATCGGTATGATATCGATGCCGGGGTGGCGCATTTCTATATTCTTTCTTGCTCTGTCCAAATCAAAATCAAAATACGGCGCAACATCGGTCTTGTTTATTATAACAACATCGGCTACCTGAAACATAAGCGGGTATTTAAGCGGCTTGTCGTCGCCCTCGGGCACGGAAAGTATCATGGCGTTTTTGGATGCGCCCGTGTCAAACTCTGCGGGGCATACAAGGTTTCCCACGTTTTCAAGCACGATAAGATCAAATTTTATTGAATCAAAGCTGTCAAGACCCTGCGTTGTCATATCCGCGTCAAGGTGGCACATACCGCCCGTATGCAGCTGGATGGACTCCGCGCCTGCGGCCTTTATCCTGTGTGCATCAACGTCCGAGTCGATATCGGCCTCCATAACGCCTATTTTCATTTCGTCCTTTAAAAGCTCTATCAGCCTTGTAAGGGTAGTGGTCTTGCCCGAGCCGGGGGCACTCATAAGGTTTAAAAGAAAGGTCTTTTCCTCTTTAAGGCGCTTTCTGGTGTTTTCGGCAAGAATATTGTTGTCGTCAAGTACGTTTGCTTTAAGATCTACTATTTTTACGCTCATTTTTATTCTCCTTTCAAAAAATCCGAACGAAGGGCGCATTTTTATGTTCCCTTTATTTGGGTCAATGTCATTTCGCGGCCTGCGATAATACGGCAGTTTCCGCTGCCGCAGGCGGGACAAAGATAATCGTGCGCGGCATCGGGCTCGTATTCAAAGGAGCAGCTGCCGCACCGCGCTTTTACGGCCACCTCGTTTATTATAAGGCGCGAATTTTCAAGTATCGTGCCCTCGATCGCCTTTTTATAATATTTTTGCATATAATAAGGCAAAACACCCGTCATTTTGCCGATATCGGCGTGTATTTCAAAAACAGAGCCGAGTCCTTCGGTTTCTGCGGCCTGCAGGGCTTTGTTAACAAGCCTTATAACATAACTCATCTCGTGCATGTTACAGCTTCCTTTTCTTTAATAATAACTATAAATTATCACAAATAAGGCGTTTTGTCAAATGCCTAAATTGTTAAAATATACTCTTTACTTTTGGGAAAAAAGGTAGTATTATATAAGGGCGTATTTGAAAGATCTATTAAGGAGTGAATAAATTTGATAGCGGTACCGTTTTTGATATGCTTTCCGTTTTTGGTGGCATTGATACTTATGTTTATTAAAAATGAAAAATTGCAGAGCTTTATTGCCTATATCGGCGCGGCACTTATTGCGGCGGGCGTGGGCGCACTTGCTCTCGGCCGTATTATGGGCGGTATGCAGCCCATAAGGATGTATTACAGCACGGAGATAGCCGACCATATTATTTTTGGCGGCGAGATATTTCTTATGCTGCTTGTTACCTTTCTTTGCTTTAAATACAATAAAAAGGCGATAAGCTTGCTTTCCATAATACCCACCGCAGTTATTGCAGCGGTGGAGTTTCGCATTTCAACGGGTCCCACCGATCATATCTGCGTGGACAGGCTTTCTATGATGATGTGCCTTATAATCGGCGTTGTCGGCAGTCTTATAATTGTGTATGCCGTGGGTTATATGTCAGGCTATCATCTTCATCATAAGGAGATTGAAAACAGAAGCAATTACTTCATTGCGCTTTTATTTTTGTTTATGGGCGCCATGTTTGGCTTTGTGCTTTCATCAAGCCTTATCTGGCTTTATTTCTTCTGGGAATGCACCAGCGTATGTTCGTTTTTGCTTATAGGCTATACACGCACCGAGGAGGCTGTGAACAATTCCTTCCGCGCGCTGTGGATGAACCTTTTCGGCGGTACGGTGCTTGCGTTTGGCATATTTTATTTTGCCTACTATATGCATACCCTTTCGTTCAGAGAGTTTATAAATGCAGGCGTTAACGGCAATGTTTTTGCGCTTTTGCCTATAACTGCTATGGCCTTTGCGGCGCTGACAAAATCCGCGCAGCTGCCGTTTTCAACCTGGCTTTTGGGCGCCATGGTCGCTCCCACGCCCTCGTCTGCGCTTTTGCACAGCGCAACAATGGTAAAGGCGGGCATATATGTGCTTTTCAGGCTTGCACCCGCTATGAGCATAACCACAACGGGTACTATGATAGCCTTTGTGGGCGGTTTTACCTTCCTTGTGTCCTCGCTTATGGCTATTGCCCAAAGCGACGCCAAAAGAGTGCTGGCAATGTCAACTGTATCAAACCTTGGACTTATGGTTGCCTGTGCGGGCATAGGCACACCCGAAACTATCTGGGCGGGCGCGTTTTTAATGATATTCCATGCGGTTTCAAAATCGCTTTTATTCCTTGATGTCGGAGCAACGGAAAATACTCTGCACAGCCGTGATATAGAGGATATGCACGGTATGCTTTACTTCCTGCCGATGCATGCGGTATTTATGTTTATAGGTATTGCGGGTATGTTCCTTGCACCCTTTGGTATGCTTATATCAAAATGGGCGGCTTTAAGGGCTGCGGTGGACGAAAAGAACATAGCGCTTTTGCTGTTTATAATCTTCGGCTCGGCGACCACCTCGTTTTACTGGAGCAAGTGGATGGGCAAGCTTATCAGCTACCCGCACAGCGAGCATTCGCATATTAATGATATTACAAGAAAAAACGAGACCGTGTCCATGGCTATACAGGCTGTTTTGATGATAGCCTTATGTGTGCTTTTCCCCTTGCTTTCAAAGGTGTTTGTAGACCCTATGCTTCAGGAGATGTTCCATACAAGCGGAGAGGTGCTTTCACAGGGACTTTTGTATATGCTTGTTGTTGTGATATGCTTTGTGTTTGCGGTTCCGCCTGCAACCTACTATTACAGCCGCAGGGTACACACAAATAAAAAGCTGGCGTATATGGGCGGCATCAATACGGGCGACAACACGGGCTTTGTCGATTCCTTCGGCGAGGAAAAGAAGCTTTGGATGTCAAACTATTATTTCGCAAACAGAGTCGGCATCAGAAAGATCATGCTTCCCTGTCAGCTGTTCGCTGCGGCGGTGCTGACGGTAATGTTCTGTATTGTATTGGGAGTGTCGTTATGAGAAATAAAATTATAAGTGTTATTTGTTATCTTGTCCTTGCACCTGTTATCGGCGGACTGCTTGAGGGTGTGGACAGAAAAATATCCGCAAGGATGCAGCGCAGGGTGGGCCCGCCGCTTTTGCAGCCGTTTTATGATGTTGCCAAGCTTTTGAAAAAACAGATAATTTCGGTAACAAACGCGCAGAGCTTTCTTTTGCAGTCGTATATGGTGTTTATGATACTTACGGGCGCGATGTTTTTTGCGGGCTCGGATATACTTTTATGTATGTTTGTGCTTTCAACTGCGGCTATGTTTTTGTACTTTGCCGCCAATGTCACAAGCTCGCCCTATTCCACGATAGGCGCCAACCGTGAGCTTATACAAATGGTCTCCTACGAGCCTGCGGTGCTTATGGCCTGTGTCGGCTTTTACCTTGTGGACGGCTCGTTTGAGATCAGCAAGATAGCCTCGTCACAGTTAAGCAGCGTTTTGTATCTGCCCGGCGTTTTTGTGGCCTTTGTGTTTATACTGACAATTAAAATGCGCAAGTCGCCCTTTGATATAAGCACCTCTCACCACGCCCATCAGGAGATAGTAAAGGGCATCACAAGCGAAATGGGTGCAAGAAATTTAGCTGTCTTTACCATTACCGAGTGGTATGAAAATGTGTTTTTAATGGGCGTCATAGGCCTGTTTATAGTAAACGAAAATCCTTACAGCATTATATCGGCAATATTGGTCATACTTTTTGTATATTTTCTTGAAATACTTATCGACAATACAAGTGCAAGAATGAAACAGTTTAAAATGCTTGAAATGGGCTGGGCTGTGGCACTTGTGCTTGCGGGCTGCAATATTTGGGTATTGATGCTGATAAAATAAAATTCAGAGGTGTTATATTTATGGGCAGGCTGAAAAAAGTTATCCGTATAGCGTCAAGGCTTGGCATTGTTGTTGGTTTGGTCGTTTTAATGATATTTCTCGGGATATATACAGGGGAAATATATGTTACGGAGTTTCCGTGGAGAGTTTCAAAGGCAAAACAAGTAATAAAAAGTCATTTAAGGGACGACCTTGGTATAGTTGTTATGCACATTTCCACAAGCGTGAGTAAGGGCCATTCAAGTATGAGTGCAAACGGTATGATGACTATATACGACGACCACTATGAATATAATTTATATTACGGAAACTATCTGCCCGATCAGCCCAAATACTGGCGGCATCTGATCCTTGACAAAGACCTGAATATTGTTAAGGATGAGTTGGCGTTTGCGGCCATTGCGGAATTTATGGATAAAAAAATAACCGGGGAGATCGGACGGAAGGTATCGCCTGCCAATGTAAATTTTATGCTGGGTGGAAATGTGATCCATCCGCAAAAACGTGTAAAGTACAAAGATTGTTTTTCATCGGATACAAGTGATGATGCACTTGCGTATGAATTAAACAAAGAGTGCCGTTACGAAATAAATATTGCCGAACTTGATTATAACGGCTGTGACAAGGCCGATGTCTGGTGGGAGATATTTATGTATATGCACGAAAAGGGACTTAAACCGCAGTATTTTTCTTATAAAGACGAACGCCGCTATTTACCTGAATTGGAGTACGATAAGGGAAAGGCGGAAAATATAGAAAAAATAAGAGAATGGATAAGAAACAGCAGTAACTATTAAAAAATATTTTGGAAAGGTGACAAAAAATGTTTGAGATAAAAAAATCTCCGTGGGTGCTGCACTATGACGGCTCCAGCTGCAACGGCTGCGATATCGAGGTTTTGGCTTGCCTTACCCCGGTATATGATGCGGAGAGGTTTGGTATAATCAATACGGGCGACCCGATGCAGGCGGATATACTGCTTATCACGGGCGGCATAAACGCGCAGAATGCGCCCGTTGTAAAGCAGCTTTACGAGCAGATGCCGCGCCCGAAGGTGGTTTGCGCCATTGGCGTCTGCGCCTGCACGGGCGGTATTTTTAAGGATTGCTATAATATTCTGGGCGGCGCAGATACGGTGATACCGGTTGATATTTATGTTCCGGGCTGTGCGGCAAGACCGCAGGCTATAATCGACGGTATCGTAAAGGCTGTCGATCTGTTTGAAAAACGCCTTGCGGAGCATAAGGAATGGGTAAAAAAGCACGAACAGCCCAAGGATAACAAAAAGCCCGAAAAGTCCGTGACCGAGGTAAAAACCGAGGCAAAGCCCGAAACAA
>CAMVJD010000018.1 GCA_947167715.1 uncultured Eubacteriaceae bacterium | reverse complement strand
CTCACGGCCTGTGCGAATCTGATAGGCCTCGTCTTCACTTGCGTATAGTTTCATACATTTTCACCTATTTGAATATTGAATGATTACAAAAACGTTTTCTGTTTCAGCGATTCTGCCATTTGATCATACTTTTTCTCCGGATTATATCTGCGACCGATCTCGTACTGCACATATATTTTTCTACTGATTGTGATCTTTCCCGGAACATCTGGTATGTCTATCCTTGTTTCGAAATACATTGCATCACCTCGATATTTTGAGTGTGTATTACACTTATTATATTAACACATTTAGGTGTGCAATTCAAGTGGAAATCACCTGTTTTTCCGCTATTTTCTGGGATTTCAGAGGTCCTTTTCAAGGATCTGGTACGCTTGAGTGCGCAAGTTCATGGAAGTTCACAATAATTATCCATTTATTGAATATCTTAAGGATGCCCTTAAATCTATAACCCAAGATCTTTGTTAATAAAACTTATAAATTACTTTTTTAGGGTACCTCTAATAATCAAGATAAAGCCAACCTTCATTGGTTGGAATATATGTAATATCGCTTACCATTTTGGAGTTTGGTTTTGATGTTTCAAAGTCCTTGTTTAACGCGTTTTCGGCAACGGGAAGATTATGATTTAAATTGGTGGCTGCTTTGTGTTTGCGAGATACTTTCGATGCAATACCCAATTCCTTCATAGCATTTTCTACAACTTTATGATTGACTTCTATGCCGTAACTTCTTTTTAATTCCCACTGTATTTTTCGGCTTCCATAAATACCGAAATATTCTTTACCGTTTCAACTATGTCTACTCTTAACAAATCTCACAATTATTATACCTTTATTTTTAGTGAAATGTCAATATAAAATACAGGATTTTTACGGGAAAACCCGCACTTCGAAAAACTATGATATATCAACGAGATTTGTTGAAATGTAACAATACTTTTTATCAAGTTCACACATAAGGCTTAAAAAAGGTACTTTCACCACAGCCTATACGCTGTTTTGCTTCTTTTTTGGAGATTTTCTTTTGACGGTACAACTTGTGTGTTTCTATATAGTTATCGGCAATAAATTTCTTTGGTCTGCCGAATTTTACACCTCTTGCTTTTGCTGCGGCAATGCCCTCAGCCTGCCTTTGCCGGATATTTTCCCTTTCGCTTTCAGCCACAAATCCTAAAATCTGCAATACCATATCCGCTACGAAAGTACCGAGCAAATTTTTGTGTTGACGAGTATCAAGCAGCTCCATAAAGGCAATCTCAAGAGTTTTCTCGGCTGTTTTTGACAGATAAAGTGTATCTCCGACCAAAGCTGAGTCGGGCTTTCCCGTTAAGGATATACGCCTTTTCTCACCTAAAAAATAGAATTCAGAACCGTCCGAAATAACGGGCGGGAGCAAACATCTCTCGGATTGAACCGCCATTTTATCAGTGTATTTTTTTATCTTGTCCGCATTACTGCTGACGAATTTATCTATCTCCTGCAAGGAATAATATTTATTGGCTGATACCGATATATTTCCGTCCTTATCAACACGAAGATGCAATTCCATAACATCTTTGATCGTCAGCTTATATTTTATTCCGTCAACTTCTCTGATTTGTGCCTTCGGTGGCATATTATCACTTCCTTTATCGATAAAATCACTCAAATATTTTTGCAAAGCAAAACATCGGGGTTTGGGGTCGCTACCAATCGGGTCTTAGGTCGAAAACCTAATAAACGGTGAGAGGCTTGCCTGTATGGGGGTGTATTGGAAATTTGTGTTTTTCACAATATCAAAATACCCAAACGGCAAGCCGCTCGCTATGTTTACAAAGGATAAAATTAGATTTTAAAAATTAAAAAAATGAGGTAGACCGCATAGGCGTGTTTTTCAAAAGTCGGCAGGACGATAAATGTCTTGTCGGCTTTTATTTTTTTGCGGCAAATATCTATATATTTTTCAGAAACCACTCCGCAAAACGGCACTTTTTTGGCGTATAGTGTAAGGGTTGGTTTATTGGAAGTAAGTATTGGGATATTTAAAAATAAGAAAATTAGAATTTCCCAAAAAGCACTCCGCAAAACGACACTTTCGTGGTATATAGTGTAAGGGTTAGTTTACTGAGATCAATATTAGAACTTTTAAAAATTAGAAAATTAGAATTTTCTAAAAATCACTCCGCAAAATGCCCATTTGGGGACATATAGTAGAGGGGTGAATATAGGGGAAAATTATTTTACTTGATTATGCGAAAAACTGTAAATATTTTATTAAATATTCGATTTTTTGAAAAATCATACTCCGCAAAACGCCCTTTTCCTTCTATATAGTAGAGAGGTAAATTTTAAGTCTGTAAATGGGATTACAAATCAACCTTGTTTACATAATATTTACAAATTATTTTTTTAATTACTCGCAGATTCCGAGTAATTAGGATGTAAGATAATTTAACAAAAGAATTTTTGTAAAAATCACTCCGCAAAACGCCCTTTTTTAGACATATAGTGTAAGGGTTAAATTACGGCTGTAACACAGCTGAAAAATTTTGAACTTTGAAAAAGAAAACACGCAAGACAACGGCGATGTAGCATAGCAACAAAACGGGTACATTCCTTTGCAAGTGAGCCGCGCGGCAAATACGCCATGACTTCCGTAAAAATTTATGGAACGAGCGATAAATATTCTGCCGTAATACAAATGCTATTTGTAGGCAAAGACCTTGTAAATGAGACAATGATACTTCCGCATAGTCATAGTCCGAGCGTTAAAAGCGTCGCAGGCATTGAGTGCGGTTCCGATGATGTCGGAAAGGTGAGATTCCTATGGAGCAGTTTCGCAAACTGCCGCCCGTAATGTTTTTGGATTTTTAACAAGAAAAGAGAAAGGAAAGATAAATTATGGAAAATAAAATTTTAATGCTGCCTGCCGATTCTTTGGCAGATATAAACGATGTCAATATTGACAAGGAATTGAGTAAAAAAGAACGCATCAAAGAATTTATAAAACAGATAAAAGATCCGTATCGGTACAAATGTGGTGACTTTGTTATAGAATCGCGATATTCTGCAAACGGTCTGACTTATGAAGATCGCCTGCAAAACATATTTAAAAATATTTCGTAAAAAACAGTTGCATATTCCGCAATCTTATGTTAGAATAAATCTTGGAAAAAGAACTGAATATGATTATTTCAAAACTCCTTGATTTTGCGGGACTATGCCGTAAAATTTAAGGAGGTTTTTTTATGCCAAAATACTATGCTGTAAATTATGTGCGCCTTTCGTATACGGATGACAAGACCTGCGAAAGTGACAGCATTACAAATCAAAAGAAATATATCGAGGAATATGTACAAAGAAATCCCGATATAGAAGTTGTTGATGTCAAGGTTGACGATGGCTATTCGGGCATCGTATTCGACCGCCCGGCATTTAAAGAAATGATGGACGATATTAAAAGCGGTAAAATAAACTGCGTTATTGTAAAAGACCTTTCAAGGCTTGGTCGAGAATACAACGAGACCTTCACATACTTACGCAGGATTTTCCCCGCACTGGGTGTTCGTTTCATAGCCATAAATGATAACATTGATACGGCGAAAGAAGCAGTTGCCAATGATTTATCGGTGTCTTTTAAGGGAGTTATGAATGACGAATATTGCCGCGATATTTCCGTAAAAACAAGAACTGCATTGAACATAAAGCGCAAGAATGGTGATTATGTAGGTGCAACACCTGTTTACGGCTACAAAAAGGCTGATGATAACAATAATAAACTTGTCATTGATGGATATGCCGCAGGAATTGTAAAGGATATATTTAAAATGCGTATCAATGGTATGAGTGCGGACAGGATTGCAGGACAGCTTAACGATATGGGTGTACTTTCCCCACGAGAATATAAAAAAGACAGAAATATTCCTTTGCCAAGAAACGGTTACTGTGATAAAGAAAATTCAAAGTGGTCGGTGACAACGATCATCAGGATTTTAAAAGATGAAGTATACACGGGCAAACTTATTCAGGGTAAGGTCGGAACACCAAACTATAAAATCAAAAAAATTGTAGCCCGTACCGTTGATGAAATATTCGTTACGGAAAACGCACACGAAGCTATTATTGACAAGCAGAGTTTTGACCTTGTGCAAAGGCTTATGCAAATGGATACAAGAATATCTCCCGAAAAGGATAAGCTGCATTTGTTTTCGGGTATTCTTATATGCGGCTGCTGTGGAAACCGTATGACACGCAAGACCGTCACCCACAAAGGCAATAAATATTTTTATTATTACTGCCCGACAGGAAAGAAAAACGGCTGTACAGGCGGAAATATGATAAAAGAAGCCGATTTGATAAAATGTGTCAGTGATATAATAAAAGAACATATCAAAAATGTTATCTCGCTTGATGATATTTTAAAAAATATTGATATACAGGCGATAAACTCCGATATGTGCAGGAAAATAAAAATGCAGATTGAGGAAATTCAAAGCCAAATAAAAAAGAAATCTGAATATAAAGCCGCTTTATATGAAAACTTCGTTTCGGGTATTCTCGATAAAGATGATTATAAAGCCTTAAAAACGGCGTATTCAAAAGATGAACAGCAATTACGAGATGTATTGGAAAAGTTGGAACAGGAGCTTGACGAGCGTTTAAACAATACTTCTAAAAAGGCTTTATGGACTGAGCATTTCAAGCGTTTTGCGGATGTTGAGGAACTTGACCGAAGCACCATTGTTCAGCTTATTTTAAATATAACAATATTCGATAAGAAATATTTGCAGATAACATTTAATTTCGATGATGACTACAAGCGTATGTTATCGGAAGTTGAAAATATGACGGAGGCGGTATAAATGGCAAGAAAAAGCAGAAAGAATATTGCAGTAATCAATGAACCCGAAATAAAAACAGCAATATATATCAGGACAGCACAGTATATAAGATTATCGGTTGAAGATAGCCATAATAAGGGCAATTCCATTGAAAACCAAAAGCTGATACTTGATGATTATATCGCACAGCATCCGAATATGAAGCCTGCGGGTACATATATCGACAACGGCATCAGCGGGACTACATTTAAAAGACCTGAATTTCAGCGTATGCTTGACGATATAAGCGCAGGCAGTATTGATTGTGTTATCGTGAAAGACCTTTCAAGGCTTGGCAGAAATATCATAGATACGGGATTTTATATCGAGAGATTTTTCCCCGAACATAAAATTCGTTTCATTGCCGTAAATGATGATATAGACACCGATAATCTCAAAAGCAATGACAGCCTTATGATATGCCTTAAAAATATCATAAATGAAGCCTATGCTTTGGATATAGGCAAGAAGATAAAGACGCAGGCAAGACAAGCTATGCGTGAGGGGCAATATGTAAGTGCAAGACCGCGTTACGGCTATCTTAAAGACCCAAACGATTGCCATAAACTGATAGTCAATTCCGAAACTGCGCCCGTAGTAAAAATGGTTTTTGAATGGTTTGTGGGCGGTATGTCAACAAATGAGATATGTTTACAGCTTGGGGCAAGAAGTATTCCAACACCCAGCGTATACGGATATAATAAAGGTTATATTACTTCAAAGAAATCTGTTGGGCAAAACAGTTGGACAAGCTATACTGTCAGGAATATTCTTGAACAGGAAACATATACAGGTAAGCTGGTACAGGGCAAGACCGACACAATAGCACATAAACAGTCGCTGCAGGATAAGAGCAAGTGGATAGTTGTTGAAAACACCCACGAAGCGATTATCTCACAAGAATTGTTTGATAAGGCACAGGAGCGTTTGCAAGCCTTGAAAAATAAAAGCAAACAAAAAACAATAATACCTTATACCGAAAATATATTTAAGGGAAAAATATTCTGCGGTCATTGCGGAAGATCGTTGCACAGGCACAGAGACAGCCGTTCGGGTAAATATCATTTTTACTGCCTTACCAACCAAAGATATCAGCGCGGTGGTTGCGAGAACGGCATTATTTACGAAGATGAATTATTGCAAGTAATAATGGCATCACTAAAAGCACAAGCAAGTGTATTGATTGAAAACAAGGATATATTCACCGCTTCTATACAAGACCAACCCAAAACCGCCGAGATCACTATGGAAATAAAACGGTTAAAAACATTCATATCCCAAAACCAAAACTTTTTAAGCAGTTTGTATGAAAATTTGGTAAATGGAATAATATTACCCGAAGAATACCAAACAATGCGTAAGGATTACGGTGAAAAAATAAGCGAAGCGGTAAAACGTATCCACGAGGTCGAAAAGCAGCGTACCGCAGCCGAGAACGAATATACACGTTATTGCGAAATGGATAGGGCTTTGGAATTGCTTTTTGACAGCGGCAAATTCACAAAGGAGATAATCGACAAACTTATTTCCAAAATAGTGACATATAAAGGTAAGCGTGTAGAGATAACCTATAACTTTGAAAATGAATTTGAAAGCGAGGTGCAAACAAATGGCTAAATATGTTGTTGCAGTATATCTGCGGCTATCTATCGAAGATACAAAGGTCGAAAGTATGAGTATAGAATCACAAAGGCTGTTATTAAACAAATATGCCGAAAATCTTGCGGAAGATGTTAAGATAATCGAATATGTTGATAACGGTTACAGCGGCACAAACTTTGAAAGACCTGCGGTGCAGGAACTTTTGACGGATGTGCAGAATTATAAAATAAACTGCATATTGGTAAAGGATTTTTCAAGGTTCGGGCGAAACAGTATAGAAGTAGGATATTTTACACAGCAGGTATTTCCGCTGTATAATGTCAGATTTATTTCTGTTAGTGATCAATTTGACAGTGCCGAACACAAAGGTGATACGGGTGGTATGGAAGTTGCGTTCAAATATCTTGTAAATGAGTATTACAGCCGCGATCTTTCCATGAAAACAAAATCTGCAAAGTATACAAAAATGCGCCGTGGTGAATATAATGCAGGCAATTATCCTTATGGCTACATATCGGGCGAAGACGGAAAACCTGTCATAGATGAAAGTGTTGCCGATGTGGTACGAATGATATTTGACCTTACTATTGAGGGCAAATCTGCTCCGTATATTACAAAGGTACTTTTTGAAAAGAATATTCCGACACCTGCACAGCATAAAGCGGCGCGGGGTAAGACAGGCTATCTAAATCCCGATGCAAAGTATTGGAATCCATCGGCAGTCAGACAGCTTGTGGCAAACGAAATATATATGGGTATGTTTGTTATGTGTAAACAGCGTGTTATAGATGTCGGAAGCAAACGTACCGTGAAGCGTGATGAAAGTGAATGGATAAAAATCTCCAATCATCATCCGGCTATTGTTTCGGAAGAAATATTCCGCAAGGCTAATGAAACAAAGCTAACGTTCAAGAAGAAAACGAACAGGACTCATATATACCCTCTCCGCAAAAAAATTTTTTGTGGATGTTGCAACCACGCAATGAGATACAGAAAAAACAAAATGCCTGTGTTTCTATGCGAATATACAACGGCAGATGATACCGAACTCTGCTATCAAATGATAATTTCGGAAGATGATTTACATAGATCCGTGTTTGATATTATTCTAAAACAAACTCAAAAATTATCAGACAATATGGCTGAATCATATGTAGCCGCTGTTAGCAATGATCCATTATCAAGTATTGAAATGAAAATATCCGAATTTCAGCAAGAAAAACAGCACCTTTATGAAATGTTAGTGTCGGAAGAAATTACTGTTGACGAGTTTAAGCAGCGTAAAGAGCAATGCAACGAAGAAATGCGTATATATAAACAGCAATATAAGACACTGCAAGAAAACGCCAATAGTATTACTTCCGAGAATATAACAAAAAATAAGCTGCTGAAAATCATAAAAGAAGTTGAAAACGCAGATACCTTAACACAGTCACTGGCTGATACACTGATTGAAAAAGTGTTCGTTTATCCCGATGAAAGTGTTAAGGTCGAGTGGAAAGTTAAAGAATTTGAAGATGTGCTGCTATAAAAAAGTGTAACCAATCATTGACACTTTAACAAAAAAGATAAAAATATTTTTAGTTATAGCTTGACATACGGGTGCAAATGTGTGTTCGTCTTTATCGGCACTATTTTCATGTATGCCAATATCCATTCTCCTTCCCTCAATACACATTCCGAAAGCCTTTTCAACAAGGTCGCGCACCGCATTTAATTCACCTTTCAGCTTCTCCACATCTTCCGCAAAAATACTGTGCGTAGTGTTTGCCACCTTTGCTATCTGGTTCACGTTGTTGCCGATACGGCTCAGCTCGCCCTTTATCTCCAATATCGGCGAAGTGTCAATAACTGTCGATCGGTGCGTACATACTGCTGTCATTATAAAGTCCGACACGTTTCTGTTCCCCGCACGTTTCATCTGTCGGTATAAAATCTCCTTTTCGTGCTCCGTCAATCTGACGGTTATTCTTTGGTCTCTGTATCTCCCCATTTTATCCCCTTTTCTTATGTGCCATAAAGATCGTGCATGACCTCGGCATTTATATAATTATTTTTACTGGTGTATGAATTATACAGCGTACTTATCAGATAGCCCCTTATATTCCCGATTTTTGCAGTGTTTTTACTTGTTGCATCAAGCACATAGCATATATCCTCAAAACCGAGTTTTAAAAACCTGCTCTTTACCAACTCTGCGGGTACGCTGTTTTTATCGATAATAACAGGATTTTTGTTCAAAACTACCGTTTCGGTCATTATCTCGACGATTTCATCAAGCCTTGAAATATCGTTATGCTGATCGGGCAAAATAAGAGTTTCATAGCCGATATTTTGCTTTATCAAATCTCTGTACTTTGCAATATCATCAACCGACCCATCATTGATAGATAGATTGTTAGTATTCGTACTGTTATTTTTAAAACTGTTTATTTTGTTATTGTTATTTATAGGGGCTAAATCTTCGGGCACGGTTTTCTCGGACCCGAAATTCTCGTGCCCGATTTTCTCGTGTCCGAAATTTTCCGACTCGGTAAATTCGGGGTTCGGTTCAATGCTGTCAAAAATGATATAAACATTATGCGAAAACTTGCCGCCTGCTTTTTTCTGTTCCACCGATATATAGCCCGCCGAAACAAGCTGTTTTATGTACTTTGTGAGCGTATCTTTGGAGATTCCCAGATCGGCACTCATTCTGTCTTTACCGGGAAAACAGCTTTCACCTGCTCCGCTGAAACTGCAAAGATAAGCATATATCGCCTTTGCCGAGGCAGAAATATTCCTGTCCGTCATAACGAGCTTCGGGATTGTCCCGAACCCCTTGCTGTTTATGCCGGTACGCTTGATAATGTCCGTACTCATTTGAATTTTTCCTCCTCTCGCTGAATTTCTTTTAAAATATTCAATATGAATTTAAGTTCATCCGCACTTACATCGTCAAGTGTGCCTGCTTGCAATGCCGTATGAATTGTATCAGTCAGAACTGCAAGCCTTTCCGAAAGCCTGTTTAAAACTTTCCTGTTTACCACAACACGCACTTTATCTTCAAGAAGTCTGTCGATAATATACTGCTGTTTTGTAATGCCGCAGATATACACTTTGCGGTTTAAAAGTTCATTTTCTTCGGGTGATGCCCGAAAAGCAACGGTTATTGCACGCCAGTGGTTTTTGCGGTCACGCACTTTTTCACTCATTGCCGTTTTCCTCTAAATCATTTATTTTTTCTGCTATTTCGGCCTGTTTTGACGGATATAAATGTGCATAATTATAGGTTATCTCGATAGATTCGTGACCCAGCCTTTCGGCAATGGCAACGGGCGAAAAACCCATTTCTATCATATAAGCACAAGCCGAATGCCGGGTATCGTGCAAACGAATCTTTTTCACGCCCGATTTTTCACAGCCCGCCTCCATAGCCTTATGTAATGCGTGTTTTGTGATCTGGAATATACGCTCGTTTTTCTTTATGCCATACAGCGATGATATAAAGTCCTGCACCTCATCGGACAGAAACTCCGGCAGGCTTACAATACGATTGCTTTTTTCGGTTTTGGGATCGGTAATATAATCCTGTGCTTCTATACGCTGATACGACTTATTTATACGCATTGTCCGCTTTTTGAAATCAAAATCGGCGGGTGTGAGTGCCAGCAACTCACCGCAGCGACAGCCCGTAAAGAACAAAATTTCAAAAGCACAGTACATTCTTTCATCCTCAATGGTCTTTCTGAATGTCTTGTACTCGTCTATTGTCCAGAATTTCATTTCCTTTGCCTTTTTCCTGCCCATTTTTCCTGCGGTAAGCACAGGATTTTTTGGCAGATCGTAATATCTGACCGCATAATTGAATATTGCCGACAACTGCGCACTTATCGTGCGGAGATATACCTGAGAATAGGGTTCTCCGTTTTTATCGCGATAAGCCAACATCTCATTCTGCCATTTTGATATATGTGCCGCCTTTATTTCGTTTATCTTCATATTTTTGAAGTACGGCAGTATTTTTGTTGTGATTACATTTTGCTTGGTCACGAAAGTATTGTATTTCAGCTTCGGTTTTATGTCCTCAAGATAATTCCCGACAAAAACCGAAAACTCCATATCAAGGCTTTCTTCATGCTTTTGCAGGAAACTGCGTTCATACTCCAATGCTTCTTTTTTGGAAGAGAAACCTCGCTTGAACTTCTGCTTTCTGTTCCCCAGCCAATCGGTGTAACGGAAGAAACAAGTCCAGCGACCAGTATACTCTCCGTTTAATTTTTCTTTTTGTGCACTCATATAACTCCCCCTTTTCAATCGCTGCTGCTTCCGTAAAGGCATTTTTCCTCGAAATAACGGCGATTTACCTTACCGCTGATAGTGTAAAAACCCTTTGCTTTAAGTTCCTTATTCAGCGATGCCACCAACTTATATGCAACAGAAAGGCTCACCCCCATAATTTCCGATACATCCTGTGCAGTTACAAATAAAGTCTTTTCCATAAAAACTCCTCCTTTTTCAAAAAATAGTTGACTTTATAGATTTTTTATATTATAATTAAACATAGAGAAACAATAAATTAAGTTAATTTGTTTTATATTCACTATATTTAATATAATCCCATTATATCTCTAAGTTTAGTTATTGTCAAACAATTTCTTTAAATTTATTGATTTTTGTCGTATTGTATAATTTTATATATCTATTGGTGAGGTATATTTATGTATAATTCACAAGAAGTTGCGGAAAGAATCAAGCAGCTCGCAAAAACAAAAAACATTCCGGTAAAAACTTTGCTCCAAGAAACCGAACTTGGTGCAAACACAATGTCAAATATGAAAACATCCATGCCCAAAGCAGATAACCTCGCAAAAATAGCCGATTATCTTGATTGTTCGGTGGATTATCTTCTGGGCAGAACGGATACCGTTGAAGTCCTCAAGCTCCCCAACAAACTCTTTGAAGCACTTAAAACAAAATATTCTCTAAACCTTAACAGTTTCGCGGAGTTTATTAATCTTAACGATATAATCCAACAGCCAAAACCGCTTATGCCGGGCAGAAAAGATTATTTCGTAAGGGATATTTATTTTGATAAGATCAAAGACATTTACAAGAAAGCCGCCGCCTATCGAAACGGCGATATTATCGGCGAAGAAGAATTTTTCAATATGTTCAAACACTATAAATTGGAGTTTGACGTTCTGAACGCCAGCGGGTATATTCTTTCCAAAAAAGACTACCCGAAACTTGACGAAGTCTACACCTACTACACCGAAAGTTTCATTTAATCATCAGGCTGTCATATCGACAGCCTTTATTTTTTACATCCGCTATATAATCGGTTATATTAAAAATAATACAAAGAATTACCCCAAAAATATATACCCATTACACCCACAAACACCAAAAACTCATTTTTGATTTATTCCCCCTTTTCCTCGCCTGCTATCAATTTGCTATCACCGAAAATTAAAAAGTGCCATAACCCGCTTGTTTACACGGTTTATGGCACAATTTTTCTTATTCCCACTCAATAGTCGAAGGTGGCTTAGTGGTTATATCATACACTATTCTATTAATATGCTGGACTTCATTTACTATCCTATTACTTACCCTTTCCAGGACGTCATAGGGGATGCGTGCGAAGTCGGCGGTCATAAAGTCGGTGGTGGTCACGCCGCGCAGGGCGAGTGTATAATCGTATGTACGGCTATCGCCCATAACGCCTACACTTCGCATTGAAGTAAGGACGGCGAAATACTGATGTATATCGCGGTCAAGGCCTGCCTCGGCGATCTCCTCTCTAAAGATATAATCGGCATCCTGAAGGATCTGAATTTTTTCCTCGGTAATATCGCCGATAATTCTTATTGCAAGGCCGGGGCCGGGGAACGGCTGGCGCCATACAAGATAGCTTGCAAGGCCAAGCTCGGTACCAAGCTGACGCACCTCGTCCTTAAAGAGCAGTCTTAAAGGCTCTACAATATCCTTAAAATCAACATAATCGGGCAGACCGCCTACATTATGGTGGCTTTTGATAACAGCCGCATCGCCTGCGCCCGACTCGATAACATCGGGGTAAATTGTACCCTGTGCAAGGAAGTCCACCTTACCTATTTTCTTGGCCTCGGCCTCGAAAACGCGGATAAACTCCTCGCCTATTATTTTACGCTTGGTCTCGGGGTCGGAAACACCCGCAAGCTTTGACAAAAACCTATCCTTAGCGTTTACTCTTACAAAATTGATATCCCATTTTTCAAACGCCTTTTCAACCTCGTCACCCTCGTTTTTACGCATAAGGCCGTGGTCTACAAAAATACAGGTCAGCTGATTGCCTACAGCCTTTGCAAGAAGCGCCGCAAGCACGCTGCTGTCAACACCACCCGAAAGCGCAAGCAAAACCTTGCCGCCGCCAACCTTTTCGCGGATAGTATTGATAGCTGTCTTTGCATAATTGCTCATTGACCAGTCGCCAGAACAGCCGCAAACCTCGTAAAGGAAGTTATGAAGCATTTTAATACCGTTTTCGGTATGCATGACCTCGGGATGATACTGTATGCCGTAAAGCCTTCTTTCGGCGCACTCCATAGCCGCAACGGGGCAATCCTCGGTCTTTGCGGTGGAACGGAAGCCCGCGGGGAGCTTGCTTATGTAATCGGTATGGCTCATCCATGTGATACCTGTTTCGGGAAGCTCCTTAAAAAGAAGACAATCGGTATCAAACGAGGTATTTGTTTTGCCGTATTCGCGTGTTTCGGCCGCACTTACCTCGCCGCCCAGGGTATATGCCATAAGCTGACAGCCGTAGCAGATACCCAAAACGGGTATGCCCAGGTCAAATATTTCCTTGTCGATCCTCGGGGAATCGTCAAGATAAACGCTGTTGGGGCCGCCGGTAAAAATAATGCCCTTGGGAGCTAACTTTTTTATCTCATCTATAGGGGTCTTAAAGCTTTTGACCTCGCAGTATACGTTGCATTCGCGCACTCTTCGCGCGATAAGCTGATTATACTGCCCGCCAAAATCCAGAACTATAACTGTTTCGTGCATAGCTTATCCTCCGTAATATTTTAGTTGTACCACTATTTATTATAACCCGAAACAAAAGAATAATCAACTATTTTTTTAATCGGCATCAATTATGCTTTTTGCCATATCCTCAAACTCGTTTTTATCTATTTCAACATCCATATCAAGCAGGCAGTAGCTTACGCCGTCCTGCTCCCAGCAAATGCTTTGGCAATTTTGCGTTTCGACCCTGTCGCTGCCTACGCCTATCTGCAATTTTCCCTCTTTCTCCAACTCCTTTTCCTCGTCGGTTGGCTGATAATCGGGCGGCACGCATTTATACAGGTAGCTGTTATAGTAATATTTTACGCCGTTATGTTCCGAGATCTCAAGCTCACTATCCTCAAGCCTCATTGATTTCGGGTCGGTATCGAGCGCCAGAATGCCCTTATCCGTTTTATATTTAAACGACATACCCGTATAATTGCCCAGATCTTCACCGTTTTCACCTACATCATTGCTGTGTACGGGCACACAGCTTTCAAAATCGTATTTTCCCAGCTTTTCTTTATATTTTGGTTTAAAATCTATTATTTTTTCCAGCTCGTTTTGGGTCGGAAGGTGGTCTATCCGCTCAAGCAAAGACGAGTGCGACTCTGTAAGCACAGCCTTTCCCGCACCTATAACCCCCGCCGAAAGCGCAAGCACCGCCGCCGTACAAAGAATTACTGTTTTTAATGGATTTAACTTTTTCATCTTGTTTTCCTCCGCTGCGGAGAAATTTTTTATGCGATACAGCATATCCTCGGGCGGAAAAATATCACCCGATGCCTTGTTAAGACCCGTTTTTATTAAATTGTCAAATTTGCTGTCGGTCATAATAATTTCTCCCTTTCCATAAGTATTTTTAGCTGTTTTTTTGCTGTATTTAACCGCGATTTTACTGTACCCTGCGGACACCTCATTATCCCGCTTATCTCCTTTATGCTAAGCTCGTTATAATAATAAAGTATAACAACGGTGCGCAGCTTTGGCTTAAGCTGTTTTACAAGGGCAAATATTTCGCTTTTTTCCGACGGATATTTGTCATATACCGCGGTATCTGCCTTGTCGTAAATATCGTCCGAGGGTACAAATTTTTTTTGCTTATTTACGGCTTTATATGCGTTTCTTATAAGAATTTTGTAAAACCACGGCTTAAAGGCCGCATTGTTTTTCAGACCTTGTATGCTTTTAATGCATTGAATAAATGTGTCCTGCAATACATCCTCCGCCGTGTGCTGTTCGGAGGTTATAAGGTATGCCGTGCGCAGCGCAGGGACACAATAGGCTCTGTATATTTCATCTATAGCCGTCATATCCCCGTTTTTAAGCGCCTGTATCAAATTTTCTTCATCCATTTTTATCCTCCGAATTTGTTTTTTAGAAGCTTCTGTATATAAGAGCAACTTTTTGCAAAAAAGGTTCAAATTTTTTTACAGCTCCGCCAATCTTTCCAGCGCCACATACACCTGCGATATCTGATACCATGTGGCAAGGTCAACAACGCCCGTTTGCGGCAAATTGAATATACCCTGAAAATTAATTACACTTTGCTGTGTTTTACTGCCGAAGATGCCGTCGGGAACGGGACGGCCAACCGAAAAATAGGTTTTTCCTATCCTGTCAAGCTGATTTTGTATTGTAGCCACCGCGCTGCCCGTACTGCCAAGCGAAAGCTCGGTACCCGGATAGCTGACAGGTACGCCGCTTACGGCCTCGGCCTGTTCAAGATAGATATTATCACCATAATAATACCTTAATATCTCTATTGTTGTAAATCCCCTTTGGGCAAGCTCCTGACTGCCCCATTGACTTAACCAGCCCTCGCGCACGACCCTTCTTCCGTCAGAATACTGCGCAAATAGCGGCTGATCGGCGTTATAGCGCTTAATATATGTGGTAAAAAGCTCGTCTGTGACCCGCGATATATCCTCAAAAACCGTCCTTCCGTATTGATAGGACTGGTCATAGGCCGTGGAATTTGTAATGGTAAAATCAAAACCCCTGCTTCTGTACCACTCCGTATAGACACGGTTAAGGGTAAAGCTGATTATCGCCAGCACATTCGCCCTTATGGCAGCCTGCTCCCAGGTAGAATATATCTCCGCCGAAGCCGCATTTTTAATATAATCCTTAAAGGGTACATAGTAGTTTTGCCCGCCGCTTGACGGCGCGCCGTCGTGTACTATAATATATTCGGGTAGTTTGTTGTAGTTTGTTCCAAAGCCGCCTGTTTGTGCGATTTTGGCAGGGTATTCACCCGCTACTACGCCAATACTACGCCATTTTGATTATGGGTGTTAAATCTAATGTATTGATAGCCTGTATTTCCTTTTTGACCTGTTCCGTGCTTATATGGGTGTAAATATCCATAGTTGTTTCTGCGGAAGAATGGCCCAATAAATACTGTACTGTTTTGATGTTCACATTCAGTTCAAAACACCTTGTTGCAAATGTGTGTCTGAAAGTATGTGCCGAAATTGATTTGATATGTTCTCCCGATCTTTCGTTTATCAGATTGCAGATAGCTTTGAGCCTTGCGTCGATATTGGAATGATCAAGATAGCTTTTGTTTTTTGAATAGAATAACAGGTTTATTTTCGGTTCCCGTTTTAGGTTCATATGTTCCAGCAAGGTGTGGCACGCATCACTTATCGGCAGAATTCTTATACTGTTCGCTGTTTTGGGCGAGGATATCACCACCGCCCTGTTGCACGCAGTCTCATATCCTCTTTCTTTGTACATATCTTTTTCTTTTCCCTTGACAGTTATCGCAGTTTTATTTATTGATATCGTCCTCTCTTCCATGTTGATATCTTCCCAGGTCAAAGCGATAGCTTCGCCTATGCGAACACCTGTCAGCAGCAAAAATCGAAAAAGATCGTAATAAGAACTGCCTTGTGCATATATAAAAAACAATTTCTGCTCACGAGGTGTCATAGCTTCCCTGAATTTTGAATTTCTCTTAGGAAGTGTTATGACCTCTGCGGGATCGGCCTGCAAATATCCACACTCATAAGCCTTCTTTAATGATGCCCTTAAAACGTTTGCATAAGGTTTTATACCGCTGCGTGTCAGGCTCTTTTCCTCGATAAGCTCATTGATAAACTTTTGTATATGTACGGGCTTGATATCTGTGATTTTCATATCTCCCAGATATGAGTTTCTTATATATCTGTCGTAGTTCGCTATAGCCCTTAAGTAAGTTACGGTTTTGACCGTGTTTCTGTAAAAAACATCGACCCAGGTATCAAACCACTCACTCAAGGTCATATTGCAGTGTTTTGAAAAAATGCTGTGATCCTTTGTATACAAGGCTTCATTCATTTTTTGCCTTACCACCGAAAGTTTTGGGTCATAAATGCTGTGCCTTTTGCCAAAATTATCGGTGTATCTTGCGGTATACAAACCGTCTTTTCTTTGACTTAAACCTTTGCCAAGTTCTCTTCCTTTTAAATCTTTTCCCATTTTGGTTCACTCCTTTGATTATTTAAGTAGTGAAGCCATAGAGTTAATAATCAAATTATATCACTCCATGGCATTTTTGTAAAGGCACCAATTATGATGAGATCCCCGTCCCTGCCTGCTGATCCAGCCACTTATCAAGCAAATGCTTGTTTGCATACAAGCGGTTTCCGATACGAACGGTAAAGGAATTATAAGGGGTATTTAAAAGTTTCCTCGCCGTATTCTGTCCTATGCTCATATAATCACACATTTCCTTTACAGTGAGCAGTCCTTTGTTATTGTAAGCCGTTTCTGTTAATTCCATTTTTCCTCCTTAATTATAGATGTTATATTTTATAATATATGAATGATTTAATTTTAAAAAAACAAAAACAAGATTTTATGTGTCATTATTTTCGCTTGCCTGAAAGCAAAACTATCTCAGACCTTATCTTTCGGTATGCGTCCGAGTATACTCTATCGGTCTTTGAGTAATGGGTGTTTCTTCTCCCTTATCCAAAATAATATCGGCATTATGTTTGATAGTTTCAAGTCGTTCCAATTCAAGCAATAACTTTTCCTGTTTGGCTGAAATATTTTCTTTATCGTCTTGATATTTCAGTATTTCTGCTTTGAGTACAGACGATTGTGGTAAAACCCCGTTTATCTTTGAATTATTCATTACTTCAACGGCATTTTTATATCGGGCAATTTCTTCCAAGTATTCCTGCAAGTATTTTTCTTTGCTTTTTATATCTGTTATAGACAGGTATTTTTTCCGTATCGGTTTATACCTCCAATAGTCCCTGACAGCGTTTGTTATGCTGCGTCTTGCGGATATTTGAGCATTGATTTTTTGAACATCGCTTTTACAGTCCGCTATACGCTTTTCAAGTTGTGAAATGTTTTCTTTAAGTACCTCATAGCTTTGTATATTACAGGCATGGAGATAGTTAAGCATTTTAATTTCCGTATTGGCATTTCTGCTGTGGATATATCGTCTTGCCGTTTCATCCGCTGCCTTTAATCGTAAAATTTTCCTTGCGGAAATTTCATCAAGTCGGGTTTTGTATTCTGTGGGATCACCGAAGTATAACCGCAGCATTTCTTCCGAGTATTACTCGCCCAGACTTTCAAGGCGAAGAAAACGCTTTCCCGTTTCGTGCTTAAAAGCCAAATGCTTTCCGTTCTTTACCGCATATTCATTTTTCATCAAAGAAATAAATTCGTCAAAACTTTTTGCTGATTCCAAGTTGGTGTTTATGTGTTTTTTCAGCCTTGATCTTTGTGGTATTCTTTTTATGGAATTAGCATAAACATTTCTTTCAACATTTTCCATAACCACCTTTTCTTCGATTCGCCTGCGGATATTTTTCTCGGTATATGCCAAACCGAGTGTTGAGATTCTTATAAATGATTTATCACACAAACCTTTGACGGAAATGTATTTTCCTATTTTAATTTCATAGCCGCGTTTTTTCATTTCCCTAAAAAAATCGTTGTATGTATCACAGTTTTCAATTATTTCATCAATTTCCGCTTTTAAAACTTTCCTATGCCCTTTCGGATTGGGTGTGATGACCAAATACCCATATTCTTTGCACAATTCATTGCTTGTCTGCCGTATTTTATCCAAAGTGGCAAGTTTATTCGGGAACATATGAAAGTCATTGAAATTGACTGCACAAATTATTATGTGGTTATGAATATGCTCCTTATCGTTATGCGTGGCTATCACATACTGAAAGTCGGGAAAGGTACGCCGCATAAGTTCCTGCCCGATCTCCAACGCCTTTTGTGGAGTAATATCATCTTCGGGCGAAAATGACTGATATATTTCATGTGCAATAACCTTGCCTTGCTTTACGGCCAGCTTTCGTACCTCATTGAATTCAATATCAGCATATTCCGTGCTGCACATATAAGAAGCTGTGTTCATTCCGTTTTCGGTTTTCTTTGGATTAAGAATATAATTTATCGCCCGTTTCAGATATCCCTCCGATTTGATTTGCGATAGTTTCACATAAGCCATACGCTCTCCTCTCTTTTTTTGTAAAATGTAACGCCTATTTTTCTCTCTATAATATATATTTCCTTTGGGAGAACAAAAACTAAAGCAAATTTTTAAGATATTTTATTTTTGGGACAGTTAAACAAAGCAATGTCAATTAATGTAAAATTTTTCATAAAAGATATTTTCTTTGAGGATATTGACAAATTCAAAAAAATATGTATCAAAATTCTCGGCTTCACTACATAGCAAGTATGGAAATGGGACGCCCCTATTGCAATTTCTTAAAAATGCTAACCGCATTTTACGAGATCCCACTCGTGTCACGCCCATTACCGCTTGTCAGGTCTGCCGCCCCGAAACCGACTTGGGAAAGTATTCCCAAACCCATCGTTTTGCGGCGCAAAAATAATAAAAAATGCATTATACGACAAAAAAATTGCTTTTTACGACATTTTGATTGATTTTGTGTTTTTTTGTGATATAATGTTATGTTAAATTGATATTTACAAAATTCGATATTTAAAAACATCATATTTGCAAGATTGGATTTTGTATAGTATAATAACTTTAATCCTTACTAAAAAGTACAATAAATTTAAGAGGGGCAATATGTTTTTATTAGTTTTAGACACAGAAGAGGATGTCCTTTTAGCGGAACAAATATATTTAAAATACAAAAATCTGCTGTTTGTAGTAGCGAATGATATTCTCCAAAACCAACACGATGCCGAAGATGCATTACAACAAACAATGATAAGGGTAATCGACAACATTGACAAAATAAAGGATATTGACAGCAAGCAAACACGAAATTTTCTATGTATAATATGTCGTAATATATCCTTAAATATGTTTAACAAAATTAAATCCGCCAATATATCGGAAATTAAAGATGACCTTCCTGATTTACGGGAAGACATTGAAACACTTATACTTACAAAAGATATGTATATTAAATTAAAAGAATTTATAGATACTTTGGATAAAAAATATCAGGATGTATTATTTTTAAAATTAAATCATAATCTGTCAGGTGAAGAAATTGCAAGAATTTTAGACATTAAGCCGGAAACAGTCAGAAAAAGACTTGAACGCAGCAGAAAACAGATAAGGAATTTTATGGCAAAGGAGGGAATGGGTAATGTCAAGTGATACTTCAAAAGCTTTTGATGCAGCTATGGATGCACTTATTGCCCAAGCCTGCGCCGAAACGGAAAACGAAATATTTGATAAGTATGAAGAAAAACTAAAAGATCAAGAAATTTCTTTTTCAAAAGAACATAACACCTTTATGAAAACGCTTTTAGATGCCGAAAGAAGTAAAATACAAAAGTCAAAACATAAAAAGATAAGAAAGCATATCCTTATCGCAGCAATAATAGTTTTGACGATCCTGCTGGCTTTAGCACTTACCGTTGGTGCTTTCAGGGAAAAAATCATTGATTTTACATTGGATATAGCAAACAAAAACTCCGAAATACAGTTTGAAAAAGAGGAGGAAATATTCTTGGAAAAAACAAATATGAATATAAGCTATATACCGCAGAATTTTGAAGAAGAAAAACGTTACACCGCAGACGGATATGTCTATGCGAAGTATTCTTACGGTGATCTATGGTTTACCGTTGAAAAGGAAATCGTACCCGATAATATGACTATTGATACAGAAAATGCAGAGATTGAAGAAACGGAAATAAACGGATGTAAAGCCGTGATAAGCAGTAAGGATAACCTTGTTATTATAGTATTGACAAAAGGAGACCACGCATATATTGCAACAGGAAATATCGCAAAAGATGAATTGATAGAAATATCAAAAAATATCTCTTAAAAAAATAAATATTTTTGTCACACTCCCCTCCTTTCGTTGGTTTTAATATATAGAAAGCCAAAAAGAAAGGAGGGGAATTTTATGAAGAAAGCAATTGCAGTTCTTTCAGCTTTGTTTCTTATCGGAAATTGCTGCGTTTTTGCTGCGGATCATGCTGAATATCAAAACACCGAAGAAAGAATCTATATTCAATCGAGGAATATTGCTATTACAGATATGGAAAGCAGTTTAAGCATCACATCTTCCGGTAGTGCTCAGTGTATTGGTAAGACAACTGTGAGTAACGGTTATAAAGCTAAAGTCAAGGTTGAACTTCAGCGAAAAGACGGCAGCTGGAGCACGATAAAAACCTGGACTACCACAGGAGACAGCCTTGCAAGAGTATCTAAAAGCTATTCTGTTTCATCGGGTTATCAGTACCGTGTAAAAGCAACTCATTATGCTCTTACGAGCAGTGGCAGTATTGTTGAAACTTGTGTAAGCTATAGCAGTACAGCTACATATTAAATAGTTTAATTGGAGGTTTTATTTATGAAGAAAAAACTCATATCACTTTTAACAGCAATTTTATTAGTTAGTTCATCATCTGTGTTAGGTTTTGCTGATGATACTAAGCAAACTTACGATGCAGACACAAAAACATTTTATGTGGAAATCGATGGCAAAACAGTTGCTTCACATTTATCATTGGACGATAATGAATACGGTGAACCCGCCGCAGATCCCGTTCCGCATAGCGACCAAGACAATACATCGGGTGTAAAATCAGGTGCCGTAGTTACAGATAGTGATGTTCAGAGATATCAGGTTGATTGGAGCGACCCTGATTACGGTGGAGAATACTATGCACAAGGCTATGTTACGATGAAAATAGGCAATCAAAATGCATATCACTATTCCAGGGCAGAAATTTGGTACAATGGTTCATCCGTTGTTGCTGCAACACCAAATTACGGATACGGAAAGGTATACTCTACATCCCCTTGTACACCACGAAAAGGAACCGCAAGAATATTCTATGGTGAATAAATAACACAGTTTAAACTTTTGATAGCAGAAAGTGTGTTTAGCATTTTCTGCTATCCCTGTAAAGAAAGGAAAAAACATGAGAAGAATTTTAACAGCATGTATTATGGCTATTTTGTTTATAACGGGATGTCAAGAAAACACAGCACCGCCTCAAAATACCATTCAAAAGAGTGAAATACAACCATTAGATACGGTTGACGATGAAAAAAGCCAACCGAATTATTATTTAATAAAAAACATGTACGGAGTGGATAGCAATCCGCAACCATCCGAATTTTTTTCAGAAAATGATTCCTTGGAAAGATTAAAAAATTTCAATAAGGATTTACATAATAATTATAAGTATACGGAAATATACTTTCAACCCCTGTATGTAATTGGAAAATACAATAATGGGGTAAATTTTGTATATGACGAAAATTCAGAATTGGTAAATCAAGAAGTTGAAATAAGTAAATATGGGAACACATATGTTACACCAATAAAATCGGTACAATTAGATAATAAAATAAATTTAAGCAGCTATATAGATACCGGTAAATGGTTTTCAGCTGCAGATTATGAAATAGCTGATGAACAACAGGAAATAAGTATAATATTAGGGCACGACTATAAAGATATATACAAACTTAACGATATAATTACACTAAACTTACACGAAAAAGATGTAAAATTTAAGGTTATAGGGTTTTTAAATGAAGGCTCAACTATACGAGAAGGCCATATTAATGCTGAATTGGATGAATATATAATTTTACCTTCATTTTCAACAAATTATATTCCCAAAACCGAGGATGAAAGTAAATATCAAAAAATATTATATTTGGAAAAGAATACAGGATTGATAAGTAATGTTGCTGATTATAGTGTTATAAAAGATGAAATTCAAAATATTGCAGACAAATATTCTTTGTTATACACGGTTGATGAAAATGCTATAGAATTGAGCTATAATTAATCCGGTGGTTTGAAAATTTTTTCTGTATATCAGGTTTCTACTATGATGAGGATTTAAAAAATCTCACAGGTGACGGAGAAAGGCTGCTGAAAAAGTCCTGTTTTTTAAGCAGTTTTTGCAAGCAGTCTGTAATATTGACAAATTAAAAGAACTTTTCAATCAGGGCATAATGGAATAACAAAATCAAAAAGTTTTGAGTCCATTTCATAGGTTGTGTAAACTCCTAAACTGGTGTATAATAAAATCATCAGTTTAGAAGTTTTTTTATGAAGTGCAAAAGAACAAGAAATGAAAGTCCCAAAAGGCAAGCATTGCGAGAATTAATTGGCAGTTACATGAAAGAGCGTCCTGTAAAGGACGGCGAGGATGGAAATGCTATGATGCGTGGAATGATGCCTGTAGTTCTTGAAGAAGCATTAGATGGGGAATTAAACGAAGAACTTGGCTATTCAATGTATGATCACAAGAACAAAGACACAAAAACATCCGCAACGGACACAGCAAAAAGACTATGCACACAAGCTATGGCGATATGGAACTCGATATTCTGCGAGACAGAGACAGTGAGTTTGAGCAGCAAATAATACAAAAGCACCAAAATACGCTCACTCAAGAAACAGGGACACGGGGACAGCCACCTGTCCCCTCTCCAAAAGGAAAATTTGTGCATTCAAGGAAACTGTTTCAGCTTTTGTGTAAACTCATAAAACTGATGTATTTTTCGGGCAGGAATACTTGCCTGTATGAGGCTTGTGCAAGCCTTAAAACCGTTATTTTTGAAAATAATCCCCAAATGACAATATATCGTTGTATATACCGCCAACGCAGAGCCATCTGCACGAACTTAGAGAGCCACTCTGCCGCCCATTGAGAACCACTTTCACGGAATAAAGAGCCACCTCAGATTAAGTGATATAATATTAAAAGCACATCTTATGGTGTGACTTTAATATTAGGAGGTCCTGATTATGATTAATTATCGGGAAATTTTAAGGCTTAAATCGCTTGGATACAGTCAACGCAGCATTGCATCCAGTGCTAAAGCCTCACGCAACACTGTCAGCGAGGTGCTCAAAAAAGCAGAACAGCTGAATATTGCATGGCCGTTGGATGGCGATATAGCAAATGCTGTGCTTGAAGAGATATTCTCAGAAAAGCAAACAAGAGGTTCTAAAGACTTTGCACCAATAGACTACGACTACATCCACAAAGAGCTTTCCAAGAAAGGCGTAACTCTCACTCTGTTATGGCAGGAATACTGCGAGCAGGCCTATATCAATGGCAAAACTCCCTACATGAGCACACAGTTCGGTGACAAGTATCGCCGTTGGGCACGCATTACAAATGCTACGATGAGAGTAATGCACAAGCCGGGGGATACTATGCAGGTCGATTGGGCAGGCGGTACCATTCCGTATTACGATCCCGTCACAGGCGAAGAATACAAGGCATACTTGTTTGTTGCCGCTTTGCCGTGCAGCAGCTATCTTTATGTTGAAGCCTGCACCGATATGAAGCAGGAAAACTGGCTTATGTGTCATGTTCACGCTTATGAATACTTCGGCGGTGTGACAAGGATTCTTGTGCCGGACAATCTCAAAACAGGCATAACAGCCAACACACACTACGAAACGAGGCTGAATGAAAGCTACCGTGAACTCGCCGAGTATTATGGCACCGCAATCGTTCCTGCCCGTGTACGCAAACCGCAGGATAAAGGACTTGTAGAACGCTCTGTCGGTTTTTCAACGACATGGATAACCGCAGCATTACGTGAACGCAAGTTCTTTTCTTTTGCAGAAGTCAGAGAAGCGGTTGCCGAAAGGCTTGAAGTCATAAACACAAAGCCGTTTCAAAAGCATCCATACAACCGCAGAGAAGCCTACCTTGCCGAAGAAAAGGAGTTTATGCTTCCTCTGCCAAACCATCCGTATGAGCCTTCTGTGTGGAAGCAGCAGATGGTGGGAAACGATTATCTTGTCTCCGATGGCTTGAATAAATACTCCGTACCGTTCGACCTGATCGGCGAACAGGTGCAGATAAGACTTACTAAGAATCTTGTTGAAATCTATTTCAAGGGGAGTCGCATGATCTCTCACAAACGACTTGAAAAGTACAGCATCCAGCCTGTTGTCAAGCCCGAACATATGCCCTCAAACCATCGGGAGTACCTTAACTATAATGCCGATGAATTTAAAGACTGGGCATCAACCGTCGGCAGATCGACCGAAGAAGTTATCAGATATTTTCTGACTTCAGGCAGTGTTCCCGAACAAGGATACAAATTCTGTGTAAACCTTAAAAAGCTTGGCAAACGCTACGGCAAAAAGAAACTTGAAGCTGCTTGTGATCGTATGCTGGCGTTTTCTTCTTCGCCATCAATACGTACAATAACAACACTTTTGAAAAACAGCAAAGTAGCCGATAACTCAGTCAAAGAGACTGATAACAGCAATAAATACGGCATCACTCGAGGTGCTGCTTACTGGAGAAAGGTAGGTGGCAGTGATGATCAATAACACTATTGAACGACTGCGTGCAATGAAAATGAACTCATTAGCAGCAGAACTTGAACGCCAGATACAGGACTCCGAAAACTACAAACCGCTCGGATTCGAGGATCGCCTTTCGCTGTTGGTGGATGCGGAATGGAACCGCAGGCAAAGCAACAAGCTTACAAGATACATACGAAGTGCTCGTTTTTCGGATGCCAACGCAACTATCGAGGGCATTGAATACATCGAAGACAGGCACCTCGACAAAGGCAAAATGATACGTTTTGCGACCTGCAACTACATTGATTCCAGTCGGCATATCATCCTTAAAGGAGCCTCGGGCAACGGCAAAACATACATAGCCTGTGCACTCGGAAATGCCGCCTGCCGCAAGTTTAAGACTGTACGCTATATCAGACTTCCCGAATTGCTCGATGAACTTACAATAGCAAAAACCAACGGGGAATTCGGCAAGGTAATAAAGGCTTACAAGAAAGTCGATCTGCTTATTCTTGATGAATGGCTCATACGCAAACTGACACCGAATGATGCTTACAACTTGTTGGAGATAATAGAAGCCCGCATTGAGCGCTCTATGATCTTCTGCACTCAATATCAGCCGCAGGGATGGTATGACCGCATAAACTCGGATCCCGAAAACGACAGCCCCATATCCGATGCGATTATCGACAGGATAGTCAACAATGCCTATGACATAATGATCGACAGCGAAGTATCTATGAGAAAACGTCACGGTCTTCCGGAAGGAGCTGAACCGTGATGAACGACTATTGTGCCTTCAGCGAAAACCATAAGTGCCTAAAGCGGCTTGATTATCAGCTTACTCTTAACGAATTGGAAGAAGCCGATGAACTCTGTCACAGCAACTATATCGAGATTCAGCACCTATATGATTATGTCAATGAACTCAAGGCTATCCTTGAAAGTAATAATATCGATTATCCCGCATTATAATTGAATACACACGAGCCTGCCAGATTTGTTCGGGCAGGCTCATTTCTTGGGTTCTTTTTGTAGTAGAGTGGCTCTATATGTGTGGCAAAGAGTACTGAAAGTCCGTGCAGAGGCTCTCTTGCAGACATACACAAGTGTATCTATGGTCAAGTACGCGGATTCATTAAAGCTGTTCAGTAATAAATTCTTCTATTTCTTTTATCAGCCCATCATATTTTGTAAGATTGATTCTCATTTTCTGATGTAAATCTCTATCAATCATTACATCTTCATCTCCTATTCGTATTCTGTCATCTGATGCCTTTAAGTGTCCAATTGGATTACGATATTTTGAAATATTATCTTCATATGATTTTTGAAAATTTTCATATTCTTCTTTTTGCACAAACCCATAGTCTTCTTGAAGTATTTTTATCACTGCAGATAATAAATATAAACGATCTGTTTGTGTGAAAAAGTGTTTAGCATTATTAGCAGCAAGAAAAATCGGAATTTTACTTATAACTTTATCTTTGGTTTTGGAATTTCTTTTTTCATTACTTTTTATTTTACCACAAACACATTTGTTCATTTTCCTTTTTTGATTATCATCAAACTTTTCCCAAACAATATTAAGTATTTCTTTTATTCTTACTTCAAAATCACATGTTCCATCCATAACAAAGCCTCGTAAATTCACAAGATCTTCTGATCTTTTTATTATCTTTTCGATGAGTAATTCAACTTTAGGTATAAATACAGAGTGATCTCGTTTTGATATGTAATATCCATCAATCGGTGGAGAAACTAATGTACCTTTTGATAGAGATTCTAGCATTCTTTGTTCTTCAGAAGAATAAAAAAGCACATCTGTAAGAATATTTTGTTGTCTTAATGCCAATACTATTCTATCTCCGGTAAGCTCATCTGCCAGAGCAAAGTCCATTAGAATTAAATCATATTCATTTCCGGTAATTTCTGAAATATCAAATCCATCGCCATCTTTATTCACAATTTTCGGAATAAGATAATGTCGTTCCAATATTTCTTCAACTCTTGGTTTCGCCATATTATACCATGTTGGTGTATCTTCATACCACAGGATTTTGAAAACTGTATTCATTTTCTTAACTTCACCACCAATTTAAATCCATTATTATACCCTTTATCTATTTCTACTTGACCCTTCATCTCAGTTATTAGCTGTTTAACATGATTGAGGCCTATTCCGTATCCCTTTTTCATTTTATTAGATGAAAACCCCCATTCAAATAGCATATTTACGTCCATATTTGGGTCAAAACCAATGCCATTATCTATAAAATCAACGCATATATATTGGGGTTCATCATATATTGTTATTAGCAATCGCGTGGCTCCTGCTTTTATGGAATTACTAACGATATTATCAATAATTATCGCCATAGATGAAACATCAAATTTACAAAGAGAATCTGTAGCATTAAGAGTAACTTCATATTTTAAAGTACTATCTGTCATTTCAGCATCAATATATTGAATTATAAAATCATAAATATTATTAACACCCTTTTGTTTTAATTTCTGATTACCATGTATAGCCAAATCGGATATTTTATGTGCTTTATTATTAGCTTGATGTATCTGATCAATAAGAGACAATACTCTTGGCTTTTGATCAAAATCAACATTAGAAAGAATGGTATGTAAGAACTCAATATTTCCTTTTGTAGCATCAGTTAACGTGTAAATAGAATGGAATCCATTAATTAAATTGGTAGTATCTTGTTTAGTTGCTCCTTTTAAAAAAAATATTTGCTTTTCTCTGGATTGACTTTCTTTTTTTGCTTTTTCTAGTTCTTTTTCCTTATCAGCGTTTTCTTGCTCCAATTGCTTTTGCTGATTTATTATTTTTTCGGTTTTATCTTTTATATTCTTTGTCAATTCATATATTTCAGAATTCTCCGTTTCTTCCGCAACATTTAAAAGACTTTTAATTGAATGCTCTATGCCATCCTTTTTTTCAGACTCTTCAAGTTTCTTTAAAGCAATTTCATTATATTCAATATTAATAATATCTTTTGAATAGTTATTTGAAACAAAACGTGAAACATCTTCAAAGCTAACTTTTTCTGGTTGAATCTTAGACCACTCAATAATACTAACAACATATTTCTCAAGTATTTTTAATACTTTTTCAACAAAAAAAGTCGATAAAAGCTTTACTTCTTTGGTTTCAACAAATCCATGATCTCTGCTTGAAGTTTCAATAAATTTATCATTGTCTCCTTTAATAACTATTCGTCCCATTATTTCTCTTGTTCCAAGATATCGATTATATCCTTGGGCTTTTCTTTGATCTATTCCAAAAAAATCTTGCCCTGATTCTCCATATGGATTTATCCTAAATCCATTTTTATAAATAAAGATAGAACCATAATTTTTGGGTTCAACTCCCATTTGACGAGTAAAGTTATTTTTAGCAGATTGATTCAAATAAAATACTTTAATGCTTATATTATATAATCCAATATAATCTCTATTCTTTTCTTCGACTGTAAATATATCATCTCCTCTATCATTCAATACACTTCTGATTATTTGTCCACCTTCTTGAATGGTAATATCTATACTTGTAGTTTTTATATCTAAACGCTCAAATATATCATTATATATAATACCATTTACAGTATCTCTTTTTTCGTTATAGTTCTTTTGAGTTACTGCATTATTATCATTGTCCATTTCCGATGGAACAAGCATTTCAATTATAAATGGAGAATACTCATTATACGCATCAGGGCTTACCAGTTTCATTAATGAACGTTTAAGCTTTAATAACGATTCCCTATTCCATTCTTCACGTAATTGTTCAATAATAAGGATTGTGCCGCTTTGTTTGTTATCCGGAAGTGTATCTAAAGATGTATATTGAACTGGAATATTTACAAATTCTTCTGTTTCATTACGTTCAAAAGTATTCCAATCTATTGTTATTTTATGCCATTTTTTATCCAACTCAGATTTTGTTACTAATGTTAATTTTTCTCCAAGCCTATCACAAGAAAAACGGCCTACTCCTTTTGCACCCGCCAAAGTTCTTTTTAAACCATCGTGATAATCTATGTTTTTGTTTAGTGCTTTTTTCTCTGAATATGCAACAAAAAGCCATTTATTAACTATATCGTCATATGTCATTCCATAGCCATCATCTTCAATTATTATTTTGTTATTTTCGTGTTCATTTATTTCAAAGGTGATGTTAACTTTATTAGCGTTTGCGTCATATGAATTTTTAACCAATTCAAAAATCGCAATAAATTTATCATTTATCAGATCTCTGCCTATTATATTTTTTAATCCAGAGCTTACTCTAAACGATAGAGTTTGGTTTTGAGATATCATTTTTCAACACCTCCATAATTGCAATTCCTATTTGTTCAGCAAATAGTGGCGGAACAGCGTTGCCTACTTGAGTATATCTAGGTACCTCAAGTTTTCGCCGCTTTCCACCTGAAGTATATTTACCTTTAAATTCAAACCAATCTGGGAAGCTTTGAATACGTGCATGCTCACGTACTGTCAATATTCTTGGCTCTGAGTAATGAACAAGTTCATCAGGAATAGAAGTAATGGTAGGGGATGGAGAATTTTTGTCTAATACAGTAACTCCTCGCCTTTTTAAATTACTTACAACATTATCCTTAGGAGTAATTCTTTTTCCAGGAGGCGCTGATTGTAATAAATCCATATGAAGTTTTGTTATTTCTTTGCTATGGTTCACAAATCGATGACTATCAACTGCTTCATTTGGTGAAATTGAAACACCATTTCGCATTAACAATTGATAACCAGAAATCGCATGTCCATATCTCCCTGCCTTAAATCCTTTGGTATCTGGAGAATCAACAATACCGCAACCTTTAGTTAAATCACCAATTGCCTCTTCAACTGTAGTATTATGTGTGATTCCATGTTTGTTACAAAAAGATTTTTTATTTTTTTCAATATAATTGAATACCGCTTCTGGATTGGAATCCATCATTGCAACTAGAATAAATCTTTTTCTCTTTTGTGGTACACCATATTCGGACATATCAATTATTTTATATTTTGTTCTATATCCAATTCTTTTCAACGCTCTTTCAATGTAAGATGAGTAGTGCTTTATTTGAATAGCTTCCTTGAAATGAACTGTAAATCCGTGTACATTTTCGAAGATTAAAGCTTTAGGTTTAAGTATCTTTATAAATTTGATATAAGACTTAACCAATTTATTTCTTTGATCGTCTTTATTTCTTTTTCCCGCCATTGAAAAACCTTGGCAAGGCGGGCCGCCAGCAACGAGAGTAACTTTTCCTTGAAGCTGCATCAATTCTAAAGAATAATTTTTAATAAAGTCATTAATGTCATATTCTTTAACTGGCAACCAGTTTGGCCACAAAAAATGATTGTATTTTTCTATAAGATTATATTTTAATGTTGAAAATGCATCGGCATTTTTTTCAATTGCAAACAAACCTTTCCAGCCTGCGTTCATTAAGCCTAACGATAATCCGCCACAACCGGCAAAAATATCAATATATGTGTTATTAATCATATAGAAAACCTCTCATAATGGGCATAATACTTCATATAAATTATAGCAAGTATTTTTTTAAATGTCAAGGAAGGAGAAAAATGAATAAAGCATATTTTTATAAAGTTGATAACTCTACTTCATGGTTATCATTAATGAATAAAACCAATCACAGTATTCTTTTAGGTAAAAAACCTCTATGTTATAAAAGTGTTTGTAAAATATTGTTAAACGAGAATGAATTCGATGCTGTTTGTGATAAAATAATATCGGCATCATCATACTGCAGCGAGCATTACTTCTTATCAAATACCGATTGCACAGGTATCCGTAATTGTCTTGAATTATTGTGTAATCGTGGTACAAAAAGAATAATTATATATACTTCTGGGAACGCAGTGCCTCTATATGCTGCAGTTATATCAACACAAAAAGAGTAAAAGCGAAATATAAATCAGTAATAATACGAAGAGAATGGTGTTAATCACAATTTAACAATTAAATTATTAATGACCAGATTGGTTAGGTGATTTTCTGCTTAACCAATCTTTAAATTATGTTTGTACCAAAAATCAAGTATATCAAAGGCGACTTCATAGATGTCATGCGTTTTATAAATTTTCGAGGAATAAACAGCAAATCAAATATAGTTTTTTAATTGACCCGCCAGATAAAGCGGAATATTAATGATCATCCCATCTTTTTTCAGACCTAATTTGGAAAATCTCACGGCTGAGGTTGGTTCATACTTTTTTATATAATCTTTCAAACTCGGAGAATTGATGCTTTCTCCGCTTTTTACTTCTATAGGTATGACCTCTGCGCCGCTTTGTACCAAAAAATCCACTTCGTTTTGAGCCGTAGGAGCAAAATACTTAGGCGATACACTGTATAAACTTTTTATTTGCTGCAATACATAGTTCTCGGTAAGTGCGCCCTTAAATTGATAGTCAGCCTTTAAAAGTATGGCTTCATTGCTTATGCCTGCCATTTTTTTCAGCAGTCCCACATCAAACATAAACAGTTTGAAGTGATTGAGCTGTTCAAATGCGTTCAGCGGGTGTTCGGGCTTGCTGACATTGTATATCCTGAGCACCATTCCCGCAGAAACAAGCCACTCGATAGCTTCTTCAAATTCTCTTGCCCTTGCTCCTTCCTTTACACATCCGTATACAAACTTTTCGTTATCTTTTGCAAGCTGCGTAACAATACTGCGAAAAACCATAAGTATCCTGCCGCTGTTTATCTTTCCGTTGTGCTTTGAAAAATCGTTTTCGTATAGTTCTATAAGTTCCTTTTGGATAGAATCGACCTTTTCGGGATCCTTTGTTTTTACCCATGCAGCAACACATTCGGGCATACCGCCTATTATCAGATAGTAGTTATACATTTCAAGCAAACGGTTGTGAAATATATTTTCTATCTGTGTTTCGTTGTTTATGGACAAATAATACTTATACAGGCTTTCGTCAACAGCTTCAAGAAACTCGTCAAAAGTCAGCGGCGATATTTCAAGCAGATTGACTTTCCCCACGGGGTATGATTTTGGCTGTGCAAGCAAGGTACCAAGCAGACTTCCCGCAGATATAACATGATATTCGTTAGCGTTTTCACAAAAATATTTCAGGCTGTTCAATGCAGAAGAACACTCCTGCACTTCATCAAAAATAATAAGATGTTTCTCGGGCAGTATTTTCTTACCCTTTATTATACCAAGCAGTTCTATTATTCTGTGGGCATCTTTGTTGTTGTCAAAAATAGATTTTAATTCATCTTCTTCATCGAAGTTGAAATAGAAAGTTTCTTCATAATAAGATTTGCCAAATTCTTTCATAAGCCAGGTCTTGCCGACCTGCCTTGCGCCCTTTAATACAAGCGGTTTTCTATCCTCACTGTTTTTCCACTCAACAAGGTTTTCCATAGCTTTTCTGCGCATAAATTCTTCACTCCCTCGCTTTTTGTCCCCGATATTTACTTGTTAAAAAAATATTATCACATTTTTTTAGGGATTTCAATATATTTTTTACACATTTTAATCAAATATTACACTGCTATTTTACACATTTTTACAAAAAGCGGTTTAGCTTATAAATTAGTATTATTTTACAAGTGATTTTACTCCAACATATCCGCATACTCCACAAGACTGACATTACCCATTTCCGTTGCATGCTCAATGCATCCATCGGTAAACCCCGATTTTGAAAAGAGATAATAGGTTTTATTTTTAAAATCGAATATCTCGCTGCGTTTTACAAGTGTTTCAAGTATGCTTATATCGACTTTTTCGTTTTTCCATTTACACTCGCCGAAGAGTGCTGTATTTTTATCTGCCGTTCCCATAATATCTATCTCTTCCTGACTTTTGGTTTTCGGGTCAGTTCCCCACCAACGGCCTATTTCCGTGAACTCGGCCTTGCCGTTTTCAAGAAGTTTCCACATATACTGTGTACAAACATTTTCAAAAACACCGCCCGTATAAGCAGATATCTGTTCGCTTATTTTCTTATAGACAACATCTTTTAAACCTCTGTTTATAAGGGATACATTGGGCTGCACAAAACGATACCAAAACTCAAACATAGAATCTTCAAGCACATAAATGGGTTTCTTTGAGTTGCGAACCCCAAAGGGAGTTTCCTTTTTTATGATACCCAATCCTATCAGCTTGTTGATATAACTTGTTGCAAGTGAAGTATCAAGGTCTGTTTTGCCGCATATTTCCGAAAGTCTTGTTGCACCGCCCGCAATAGCACCGATTATCGAGTTATACTGCGAGGCATCACGACATTCCTGTTTGATAAGGTTTGTCGGCTCTTCAAAAAGATAAGAGTTGGGCACAAGAAAATTTTCCTTTATATTATCCTCAACCGATAACTTATCGTTTATCATGGACATATAAAGCGGGATTCCGCCTGTTATGCCATATACAAGCACAAGTTCCTCGGGCTTGAAATTCTTGTAATAATTTCCTAACTCAAAAAACTCAAACGGGTTTATCTTGTATTGACAGGTTCTCCTGCCATACAGCGGGCTTTTATACCCCATGACCTGATTTTCCATAAATGACATCGAAGAACCGCAAAGTATGATAAACAGCTTGGAATTGGCGTTATTTTTATCTATTACCTGTTGAAGTACAGAGGATATCCCCTTTGAACAAGCCGCAAGATACGGAAATTCATCTATTACAAAAACTATACGCTTGGTTTCGGCAAGTTTAAAAACGGTCTCGAATGCCGCCTTGAAACTTGTGAATATGCTTTCCGAATCCTTGAATTCAGGAGTAAAAGAATATATACTTTGGCTTAATTCCGATAAATTCTGCTTTGAATTTGTTTCTGTTGCAGAATAAAAAATGCTGTCCTTATCTTTAATAAATTCATTGATAAGTGTGGTTTTCCCGACACGCCTGCGGCCGTAAATGACCGCAAGTTCAAACTTATCGCTTTTGTATCTTTGGTTAAGATCATTCAGTTCACGTTCACGTCCGATAAACATAATATCACCCCTTCAAAAAAGTAAAGTATAATTCAGTTAACTATAATTAAGTTAATTATACTTTACCTTTTTTGTTTTGTCAATAATTATTGCATTATTATTTCCCATTACACGGCAAAAAATAAAACCTACGAATTTAAACTCATAGGTTTTTGGTTTCCGCCATATTAAAATATGAAGAATACTACGCCAATTTTTTTTGAACAAAAATACGATATTCTTTCAATTTATATACGAACGCAAATTTGCGATTGCATTGTTTCTCGCTGTACAAGCAGTTTTGAAAGGCGTTTTTACTACGCCAATTTGCCTAAGGAAACACTGAATAATTCAAAAGAAAAAATAAAATTTAGCCACCGCGGCAAAAATCATAGCGACCACGCCGTACATACCGCTTAAAAAGCGGTTGTAGGCGAACAGAGCGTTAAGTGATTTTTGTAAATTTTATTTTTTCAACCTTAAATCAGTGTTTACCTAAAAAAAATGCTGTTTTTTTATTAACTCTACGGCTTACTACGCCAATTACTACGCCATTTTTATAATAAAATATAATAAGTTATAACAATTTCGGCTTTTCAATCGTGATAGTCATTTTTCAAAAAACACGATAAACATCACGTTTTAACAGGTTATAACAGTTTATAACGACTACTCGAAAACACGGTACCACAAAATCGGGTACAACTACCCTATCCAAAACCACAAAGCCCTCGTCCTCGGGCAGGGGCTTTACCTCGTCCTCGGGTATTTTTTCCGCGTCGTTTGCCCAAAGGGACGGGGCATCAATTACAATAAGCTCTGTTTGACCCTCAAAAAGATCGGCCTTTTGAATACTTATAACATTGGGGAAAATTTGTATCCCTTCTATAAAAAGGCTTTCCGCGCCGTCAAAGGAGATCTGTGCGTTATAAACAGAATACGGCTTTTCGCCGCCCTCTGTCGAAAATATCTCCGCAGGCGCGGGCAAAGGCAGGGTCTCGCTTTCGCCGTCGCTGTTTGTAAAAAGTGTGTTTATAAGGCTTTCACCGTCATATAAAAGTATTTTTGCATTTGCCGCAGGCCTTGCGATACCGCCGTTAAAAACCTGAAATTTAAGTCCACCGTTAAATTCCGACATATATTATCTCCGTAAATATTTATTACTATAATATATTTTGGACAGCGTGTTTTAATAACTATTTTTAGCAAAGTGCGCAGCGCCTGCCCGCATGGCCGTATTTACAGACTTTTTTCGATTGATGGATATAAAATCGAACAAAGTTTCTAAAATCCCCTTGACAAAACACAAAACGTGATATATAATTAAGACAACAAAACACAAAACGTGATTAAAAAGGAGTTGATACAATGACAGAAAAATTTAAAGATGTAAAAAATTATTTAAAGCAGATACGATGCCTTCGCAATTCTATTGCGCAAAAAAAGGACGAGCTGGAGGAGCTGCGGGCTACAGCGGCCGATATCAAGGCCACAGCCTACAATAACACCGCGGTAAAGAAAAGCCGCAGGGATACGGATGCGTTATATGTAAACAGGCTGATGCGCATAGATACGCTTGAAAGGCGGATAGAAGAAGAAATAGTATGTTTAAGCGAGAAAAAGCACGAAATTTTAAGCATGATACTTTGTATGCAAAACGGGATATATTCGCAGATATTGACAATGCATTATGTGGAGCTTAAAAGCTTTGAGGATATATCGGAGGAAATCGGATATTCCTACCAATATGTAATAAATCTCCACCGAAAGGCCATTGCGGCCCTCGGGGAGATCTATATAAGAGAAATGATAGATATTGAAAAATCAGCTTAACTCGTGGATAAAAATGCCGCTTCTTAATTTAGGCTCAAACCATGTGGATTTGGGCGGCATTATCTTGCCTGCATCGGCAATTTCCATAAGCTGTGAAACGCTTGTGGGATACATGGCAAAGGCAACGGACATCTTGCCGCTGTCAACCAGCTTTACAAGCTCGCCAAGGCCGCGTATGCCGCCCACAAAAGCAATGCGGCTGTCTGTACGCGGGTCCTGTATACCCAAAACGGGCGAAAGCAGGTTATTTTGAAGTATGGAAACATCCAGACTTAAAACGGGGTCGTTTGAATCAAAGCTGCCGTCCTTTGCGGTAAGCCTGTACCAGCTTCCGTCAAGATACATACCAAATTCAAGGGCTTTTGACGGCTTGCCGCTCTCTGCGGGCGCAACGTCAAAGTCCTTTTTTATCTTTTCGATAAACTCATCCTTAGTAAGCCCGTTAAGGTCCTTGACAACACGGTTGTAATCCAGTATTTTAAGCTGTTCGTCCGGGAAAGCGACCGCAAGATAAAAATTAAACTCGGCATTTTTATCATATTCGCCGCTGCCCCTGCGCTTTAAGCCCACCTTAACGGCGGATGCGTTTCTGTGGTGGCCGTCCGCGATATAAAGCGCGGGTACCTTTAAAAACGCAGCCGAAAGCTGCTCTATCTTCGCGCTGTCACTTATTACCCAAACCGTATGGCCTACGCCGTCCTCCGAAACAAAGTCGTAAACGGGAGCCTTTGCGGTCTCCTCTGCAATAATTTCGTCAATATCCTTCCTTGCGCGGTATGTAAGGAAAATGGGGCCCGTGTTGGCATTGCAGGTGTCAACGTGGCGTATTCTGTCCTGCTCCTTGTCCTCGCGCGTAAGCTCGTGCTTTTTTATCTTGTTTTCGATATATTCGTCTATCGAAGCGCAGGCAACAAGGCCTGTCTGGCTCCTGCCGTCCATTGTAAGGCGGTAAATATACATACACGGCGTTTCGTCGTGGATATAAATACCGTCGCTTATCATCTTTTTAAGATTGTCTGCGGCTTTTTGATATACCTCATCACTATAAATATCTACGGACGGGTCAAGGTCTATCTCCGCCCTGTCAACATGCAAAAACGAATAGGGATCGCCCTTTACCATCTCTCTTGCCTCCTGCGAGGACATAACATCATAGGGCAAAGCCGCTACGCGCGGACAAAGCTCCGGAGTGGGGCGATAGCCCTTAAAGGGTCTTAATACAGACATATAACAGCCTCCTTCTTAAAACGCCGTGGATCGGCGCAGTATTTTTATGTATAGTATACAGTAAATCGGGTAAAAGGTCAATAATTATTTCGTTTTGAGTTTCCCCATTTTCTTCGGCTATGTTTGCCCAAAAAACATCCAAACTCAAACGTGCTTTATATTGACTTATTCTGCCTATATGTTATAATTAAAGGTAACAACAGTTTCGGACAAATACAAAAATATAAAGGAGAATTTTATGGACATAAGCAAGGGCAGTATTAAAATATTTTCCTGTAACGGCAACAGAAGGCTGGCGGAAGAGATAGCGGATAATCTGGGATTAAGGGTCAGCGACTGCAGCGTTACAAAATTCAGCGACGGCGAGATAAGCGTAAGGATAGAGGAAACGGTGCGCGGGGCGGATATTTTTATCGTACAGCCCACCTGCTATCCGGTAAATGACAATTTAATGGAGCTGCTGATAACGATCGATGCGGCAAAGCGTGCATCTGCGGGCAGAATAAACGCCGTTATCCCGTATTACGGCTATGCGCGTCAGGACAGGAAGGCAAAACCGCGCGAGGCCATAAGCGCCAAGCTTGTTGCCGACCTTATCACAAGCGCAGGCGCGGACAGGGTGATCACTATGGATCTGCACAGTGCGCAGATACAGGGTTTTTTTAATATACCCATGGATCATCTTTCGGGTATGCCCATACTTGCCAACTATTACCTTAACAAATTTGAAAACATAGCGGAGGATTTTGTGGCGGTATCGCCCGACCTGGGCAGCGTTGCAAGAACGCGCGCCTTTGCCGAGATACTTAATATACCCATCGCCATTGTGGACAAGCGCAGGCCCGGGCCCAATGTAAGCGAAATTATGAACATTATCGGCGAATTTAAGGACAAAAACGTAATTTTATTTGACGATATGATAGATACGGCAGGTACCATAACAAATGCCGCAAATACCATTAAACAGCGCGGTGCAAAAAAGGTTTACGCCTGCTGCACACATCCTGTTTTAAGCGGCGCGGCGATAGAGCGTATAAGCTCCGGCGCCATTACCGAGCTGGTGGTGCTTAACACCATACCCCTGACGGATGAAAAGAAAATACCGGTGATACGACAGCTGTCAACGGCAAAATTATTTGCGGATGCGATATACAGAATACACGAGGGACTGCCGCTTTCAAAATTGAGGGAGATCTGATGCAAGGCTTTACCATTGATAAAAACAACGCGGGACAAAGGCTTGATAAATTTATTTTAAAATATCTTAACAGGGCGCCCAAGTCTTTTGTTTACAAAATGCTGCGCAAAAAAAACATCAAGCTTAACGGCAAAAAAGCAGAGGGCAGCGAGATACTTTCGCCCGGCGACGAGGTAATACTGTATCTTGCGGACGAAACAATAAGCGGCTTTCGTGCGGAGCTTGATATAAAAACACAGCACACGGCACCCGATATAGTTTTTGAGGACGAAAATATAATTGCCGCCAACAAGCCCGCAGGTATGCCCGTGCAAGGCGGTACGGATACCAAGGCCGAAAACCTTAACGACATACTTTTGTTTTATTTAAAGCAAAAGGGCGCCTTGACCGCTGTGTTTAAGCCCGGCGTTGCAAACAGACTTGACCGCTGCACGGGCGGGCTGGTGCTTATGGGCAAAAACCTTGCCGCCGCGCAGGCACTTGCCGCCGCCTTTCGTGATAACAAGGCCGATAAAAGATACATAGCCGCCGTCTGCGGCAGGGTGGAAAAAAGCGGTGAAATAAGCGGCTGGCACAGCAAGGACGAAAACAACAGGGTTATTATTACAAAAGAAAAACGCGAGGGTGCATCCCCCGTAAAGACCCTGTATACACCGATATTTACCGGCGAAAAATACAGTATTTTAAGCGTAAAGCTTATTACGGGCAAGTCGCACCAGATAAGGGAAAGCCTTAATATAATAGGTCACCCCATAATCGGCGACCCCAAATACGGAAACGCTGCGGAAAACGAATTTTTTAAAAACAACTTTGGTCTGACCCACCAGCTTTTGTATGCCGTAAGCTTTGAATTAAAGCAGCAAACCGGTGTGCTGGAATACCTTAACTGCAAAAAAATAACGTGCAGACCCGATAAACGGGCCGAAAAAGTGCTTGATTATATAAAAGCAAAATAATTTCATGAAAGGCAGTGATAATATGAAAAAATGCGTGACAGCAAAAATAACGGCATTTTTTACGGCATTGGCCATGGCTGCGGGCTGTCTGCCGCTTAATGCGTTTGCGGCCTCCCGGACCGGACTTAATGTTACAAATGTTAAAACATATCTTACCATAACGGGTACGCATTATATTACCTATACTATTGACGGTGTTGATTACGACAGCCGCACCGCCAAGCCAACCATGAATCTTACCGCCTTTCGCAATATGACCTTCGAGGACAGAAAAACCGTTTCAAAGCATTATCTGCCCGGCGACGAAAGAATAACTCAGTTTGGCTACAAAGGCTCCGGGGAGATAGCCGACAGCGTAAACGACCGCCTTGGCTACAAGCACGGCCGGAAGGTCATGCACGACCGTTCGCAGAAATACTGTGCCGACCTTATGCCGTATTACGGCGGATATTCGGCCGAGGACGACCCCGACAGATATTATAACCGGGAATATACAAGGCTCACCACCTTTACGGGCGATGCGGCACTTGTATTGCAAAAAACCTTGACGGAATCTATGGGGCTTCCCGCGGAAAAGAAATATAATAAAGGGGTGATCACATGAAAAAAACAGTTTTAAAAAAATATATGAGCATTATCCTTTTAGCTGCGCTTGCGGCGCAGTCCATGCCGGTTTTTGCAAATGACGATCATCCCGCAGCGATAGAATATATTCGGGGCGTAAACGGCGAGGCAAGCAAGGTAAGGGTCACAAGCAGCGAGGATATCGACAGCGCCTGCCTTGTCGAGGCCGATTATACAAACGACAGGCTCTGTGATATGAACATCCGTCCCGCAAACGGTCTGTCCCCCGAAAACAGCTTGGAATTTACCGATATATCGGGTACATCGGATAAAAAATTTATGCTCTGGCAGGATATGGACGGCATCATGCCCTTAACTGCGGATGTGTTCTGCCGCGCCGATTCGGACACGACAGAGGATTATGACACAAATAAAGCGGGCGGTGCAAAAGTGACCGTAGATGCGGAGCTTAACGGCGCAAGTCCGTCTATAGAAAAAACGGATGCGGCAAATATAAACGATGCAAACTGTATTTGTGCCGTTGATGTATCGCTCAAGGACGGCGCAAAGCTTAACGGCGTGGCCGAGATACGCATAAAATACGACCGCACCAAAAATTATAATGCCTCAAACCTGATAGCGGGGTATTTTAACGAGGACACCTGTTTATGGGAGGTACCGTGCTACTATATTGACGATGTCGCGGATGAGGCGGTCATTATAACCGACCATTTTTCAAAATACGGTCTGTTCGAGGTAGAGGGCAGCGGCAAACCGACAGCCTTTGCAAAGCCGTTGGAGCCGTCACAAATATCACAGCAGATGTTTTTTACCGCCGATACCATACTTGCAATTTTTAACCACGATAACCCGCCCCCGCAGGACGAGGCGGCGGCCATGGTGCTTGAAGCGTTGGACGGCAGTTTTAACGGCAAACTGACTGCAACGGGCAACAATATCAATACCATTTTGACCAGGGGCGGCAAGATAAGCACAGGCGTGCTTGGAAAAATAAGCACACAGTATACCGTGATAGGCGTTGTGGGCGGCTGCATAAGCACCGCAAACAATGCGTATAAGCACGGTGTTTTCAGCACACAGACCCTTGAAGCCATTGGCAGGACGGGCATTGCGGCAGGCGTAAGCGCAGCAAGCTCGGGCGTGCAGATAGCCATGCTGATCTACGGTCTGGGCGAAATGAGCTATAACCATGTTAAGGCCAAAGAGCTTGCCAAGGATCACGAGGAGCTTTTAAGCCTGCACAGGTTTTATATACAGCATTTTGCGGGCAAGCGCAGCGCAGCGGACTGGTATAACTATTTGGAGCCTTACTACAGCAAATACTGTAGGGATATGAACGATAAAAATATTGTGGATAACTATGCCGAATTTGACAAGTCCGTAAAAAAACTGGTTCAAACTTACGCCTACAGCTTTGCTGTGGATTACCGCAGTGGCGAACTTTACGGCAAAATACTCAATATACCGATATATACCGAAAAAAGGGGCGAAATGGCCGATGATATCTGCGCAAACTACGAGGCCGAGATATGGGACACACTCAGACCTGTGCTGATGCAGTTCAGTCAAAAGGCCTATCTGGATGCGGAAAAAGGTCTTGCAAAGGAATGTGAGGAGCTGCGAGAGCTGCTTAACGGCGAGATAACGCTTAATTTTTATACCGCTCCCGGCTCGGCAAAGGCGGATATCGCGCCAAACTGCTATGTGCGCTTCTATGATGCGGAAAATAAGGATCTGTGGCGCAGGGATTTCGATAAAAACGGGCGTGCATCAATAACATTTACGCTGCTTGCATATAATCAGCTTGAATGTCCGTATTACATAACCGTTTTTGATAAGAAAACGGATAAAGCGGTAGGAAAGATAGAGCTGCCCGATAATATGGAGCCCGGCAAAAGCTACGATGTGCCTTACGATACCGATTATACCTACTTTGACATAAACATCCACGAGGTAAAGGAAAGTCCCGAATATCCGTATGTATACGCCGGTATGCGCGGCAGGCTGGCACCCGTCATTGAAAGTATGTATGCAGACGATTTTGCCTTTACGCTTGACGAAAACGGCAGGGCAACGCTTGAAATGACATACGCAAAATATTTTGACAACGGCGCACCCAAGCGCATAGAGATACTTGATGAGAGCGGAAAGGTCGTTTATCGGACACCGTTTGATATAGCCATGAGCGATGTGCCGCTGGACGGCAGTATGTACAGCGTTGATATCAAATGCACCAATGACAAGGCCATAGATACCTACAAATACAGAAAGACCGATGTGGTTTATTTTGAGACCTTCGATTCGCCGCCGACAGCAGCCGCAGCGGGCGAAATAGACGGCAGCGGCAAATGTACGCTTATGTTTACAAGGTATGGCTACGAATTTTACAATAAGGATTATGTGCTTTATATCTATGACGAAAAGGGCGAAAAACCGGAGCTTATATTTGACCTGTCCGAAAGCTACGGCGAGGATAAGGCGGCCGAGACCGTGGAATTAAAGCTTGACGACACGGACGACCCCGACAAGGAGGAATTAAAGCTGGACCGCGAATGTGTATTTATAACCCCTAACACGGAGGAAACGGTCAATGCGGCAAGCGGCGCCATAGCCACGGCAGAACCGGCCGATACAAGCCTTATAGAGGCAGATACGGACGGCGTAATAAAAGCAAAAGATAAAACGGGCGAGACCTACGTTACATTCGGGGATAAATACGGCAATGAGATAAAGGTGCTTGTCATTATCACGGATAATATTTACGAATATGTAAATCCCATATGCCGCGGCTGTCAGACCTATTTAAGAATGTCCGTAATGGGCAGGGAGACCGAAAACCACTTTGAGCCGTGGTCGCGCGAGGATGCTCTCCTGCCGTACAAGCGCGTTAGCTTCGCAACAAGCCGCGATGTACCCGGCAGCGGGATAGGCGCCATAACAATAAAGGGCGAGGACGGCAGCGAATTGTATTTCAGGCTTATACCCGGTATGGAAAGCGACAGGCTTTACCGAAGCGACTACGGTGCGACCAATGTAAAAACAACGGAGTGGATACAAAATTATGATTTTAACCACTTTACCTATGTCGAGGGCGAAAATATAACCTCGGATATATACAGGGAGCGTTGGTATTATTATGAGCGCACAGACCTTAAAGATTATCCCAAGGCAGAATAGCATGGAGATGAAACTATGAAAAAACTACTTTCTTTAATTTTGGGCATAATATTTATTTTGCTTTTAAATACGGCGGTATTTGCCGCAGATATAAAAATAGAAAGCGCACAAAGGCTTGATTCGGGCAAGGTAAAGGTGGTCTGCGCCGTGACAAGCACAGAGGCCGTACAGACCGTTACCGTAATAAGCTACGAGGCCGAGACCGATCTGTCAAGCCTTACCGACATAACCGACGATATATTGAAAAAAATAATACATATCGACCAGTTTGAGGTGGAGATATCGGCGCAGAATAAAATAGAATTTGAGTTTGACCCCGCCGAATGGACAAGCAGCGAAAAGACCTATGTTGTAAAGGTTGGCGGCGCCGGTATAGCGGACCCCGATGTAATGATAATCAAAAACAACGGCGGAGAGCTTGAATTTATTTTTGGCGATGCCGACGGCGACAATAACATTACCGCAAGCGATGCAGCCTATGTGCTGCAAAATGCACTTGTGGAGTCTGCAAAAATGCCAATTAAAAACCTTACGGAAAATTGGTTTAAATATGTGGATGTGGACGGCGACGGATATATCACAGCGGCAGATGCACTTGAAATACTGCAAAAATCATTGCTTGAAAGCTATAAAATGCCGATAGAAAAATAAAAAAAACGGGAGGCTGCCGCATTAAGCGGCAACCTCCTATTTTATTACAAAAAAGTATAAAAGCACCAAAAGGCCAAGCACTATCCTGTATACGCCAAAGGCCTTGAAATCCTTTTTCTTAATATAGCCAATAAGAAAACGTATTGCAAATATCGAAACAACAAACGAAACTATCATACCAACGGCAAGTACGCCAAATTCTCCGAGTGAGAACATACCGCCTTTAACAAAAAATTTTAACAGCTTTAAAAAGCTTGCACCAAACATAACGGGTATAGCCAAAAAAAACGTAAATTCCGTTGCCACAAAACGTGAGCAGCCGGCTATAATACCGCCTATTATGGTGCTGCCGCTGCGCGAGGTGCCGGGTATAAGCGCAAGCACCTGAAATGCGCCTATTATAAGTGCCTGCTTATATGTAAGCTGCTCCAGCTCGTTTGACTTTGGCTCTTTTTTCTTGCCCGACTCGATAATTATAAACCATACGCCGTAAATTATAAGCATAAGCGCCACCACAAACGAATTGTAAAGATGCTCGTCAAGCCAGTCATCAAGCGGCAGGCCTATAACTGCGGCGGGTATGCAGGCAATTATTACCTTGTACCAAAGGGTAAAGGTCTGCTTTTTTTCTTCCCTTGATTTTGACGGCGAAAACGGGTTAAGCTTGTGAAAATACAAAACTATTACCGCAAGTATCGCGCCAAGCTGAATAACAACATCAAACATTTCTTTAAAGTCTTCGTTGACTATGGTGCCTATAAATTCCTGCACCAGTATCAAATGCCCCGTGCTGCTTATGGGCAGCCATTCGGTTATACCCTCAACTATGCCCAGGATAAGGGCGCGTAAAAAGTCTAACATAAAAATCTCCTTTTCATAAAACAAGGGCTGCTTTTAACAACCCTTGCATTAATATAGCGTTACCTCTTAAAATTATTCAGCACAAATTTTCGGAAGTCCCGATAATTTTATTCGTAATAACCCGTAACATTATTCTTTTTCATCCAATCCAGCTTACAATCCATAAGGTACTGTATCGTATCGGAGTTTCTGTTAAAGTATGTCCTTAACAAATGCCTTGTTGTATACAGGTCATTATAGGTCAGGCAGGGATAGTCTATCATTGTGTTGTATGTGCCTGTATAGTGCAGTGCGTAGTTAAGGTTATTGCTGGGCAGCACCCATTGATCCTTTGTGTCCTCTATTGCAAGCAGCATTTTATCGGCAAGCTCAAGATAAGGCTGATGCTTTGTCAGATCATACATCTTGTAAAGAAGATTTATCTCGGCAAGCTGATGATTTAAGGAAACATGGGTTTTTGTATGGGCCTTGGTGTGACCGTAATCCTCTACAAGTATACCGCCGTTTTGTGTTATATAGTTATGCTCGTTGGCATGGCTTTTGAAAAATTCGCCGTAGCGCACAAGTGCGTCCAAAAATTCCTCGTCATTGTAAAGCTTATATGCATTTAACAGGTTTTCGGCAAAATCCGTATTAAAACGTGTGTCGTAAAATCCCGCGTCTATATTAAAATCGCTCATCAGCCATTCCGACTGCGGACCCGTCTGCCAATAACCCTGCGCATTTCGATTTTTCATGCAAATTTTTGTCATTATATAGCCAAGGTCCTTTGTGGCAAGGAAGGTACCGTTTTTTACAAAGCTTGCACCCGCATAATTCGACGGATGTCTGTACATCATATTCGGTGCATTGGGCTTGTAATTATGGGGTATCGGGAAATAATAACCGTCCCAGCAAAGACGTCTGTCCTTGCCAAGGTCGTGGCTTAAAGCATCAAAGGTTTTTGCGTTTGACCAGTCGGCAAGCTTGTAGTTTGAGCGAAGCACCCATATCTCGCCTATTACGTTTTTATTTCTGGGAAATTCGTAGGTAAGCCTGTAACCGCCCGATTCCTTTGTGATGACCACCTTTTTCTCCTGCTCGGGTACGCGGACAAGGGTATTTGCCGTAGTATCGTTCATATATACGGCGGGCACACCAATTATCAGCGATACCTTGTCGGTATCTATAAAAAGTGTTTCATAGGCCGTATTTTCAATATTTGACGACATATACCATTTGCTGTTTTCGTCTATATAGCGTATCTCTATTTTGCTGCCGGGTATGCTTAAGCCGGTAACAAGGGCATCTTCGGCGTTTTTCTTAAAGCTGTAGCGGTGCTGATAAAAAATATCGCCGTTTTCAAATTTAATATTGCGCTGTTTAAGGACATAGTCGTTATTTTCGTCTGTTTCTTCCTTCCAGTCTGCGGTAAATATTTGTGCCCATTGGTCCTTTGGTGTTTCTGCCTTGATGTTGTGTACAACAAGCTCTACACCGGTAAGCGGCACACCGTAAGCATCAACGGGTATTTGCGTTGTGGTTTCCGTGGTTTCCTCTTTAACGGTGGGTTTTTCCGTAGTCTCCTCCGCAGTAGTTGTTTCCTTTTTGGAGGCTGCGCTGCTTGAGCCCGATTTTGACTTGCCGGAGGTGCTTGTCGTTTTGGTTGATTTTGATGTTTTCTTTGTGGTTTCTTCCTGCGTAGTCACCTCGGTAGTTTCCTCAACCGTGGTTTTCTGCTTTGCCGAAACAGCTGTTTTGCTGCTTACGGAAGAGCTTTTTGCCATTGCGTTTACGCCAAAGCTGCCCGTAAAAACAGCCACGGCACACGCAAAGGCCGCAATATGACCTAATTTTTTGAAATTCATACTTTGACCCCTTTATTAGTATTGGTAAGTTTTATAACATTATAACATATAAATTAAGGAATTTTTATTACAATAATATTAAAATTATGCAACAACGATCGCGGGGAGGCTTTGCCAAAGTATATGCGCAAAAGCCGACGGGAGGCTTTACAGCCTCCCGTTATAAATTTATTTTCTTGCAACGCCTGTTTTTCTTGCGGCATCGGAAACAGCCTTTGCTATCTGCTCCACTACTCCCTTATTAAATGCGGAGGGGATAATAATGCCGTTTTTAAGGTCTTCCTCGGTAACAAGGTTTGATATCGCGTCTGCTGCGGCAAGCTTCATTTCGTCGTTTATATCGCTTGCGCGTACATCAAGCGCACCTCGGAAGATACCCGGGAACGCAAGCACGTTGTTTATCTGGTTGGGGTAGTCGCTGCGGCCCGTTGCAATTACCTTTGCGCCTGCCTCCATAGCTATTTCGGGCATTACCTCGGGTACGGGGTTAGCCATGGCAAAGATAATGGCGTCCTTATTCATTGTCTGTATCATTTCCTTTGTTAAAAGGCCGGGTGCGGAAACGCCGATAAAGATATCCGCGCCCTTTACGATATCGGCAAGACTGCCGTCCTTTAAATTGGGGTTTGTGATATTTGCAAGCTCGGTAAGGGCGGGGTCGCGGTAGGTCTTATTGCGGTTGATAACGCCGTTGATATCGCGCATTGTAATATCCTTAAAGCCCGCCTTTAAAAGCAGCTTGCAGATAGCCGTGCCCGCAGCGCCGGCGCCCGACATAGCTACCACACAGTCCTCGGGCTTCTTTCCCGTAAGCTTAAGCGCATTTCTTATACCCGAAAGCACAACGACTGCCGTACCGTGCTGATCGTCGTGGAAAACAGGGATATCGCATACTTCCTTTAATTTTCTTTCTATTTCAAAGCAGCGGGGTGCGGAAATATCCTCAAGGTTGATGCCGCCAAAGCTGCCTGCGATAAGCGAAACCGCCTTTACAAACTCGTCAACATCCTTGGTGCGTACACAAAGAGGGAATGCATCCACATTACCAAACTCCTTAAAAAGCACGCATTTACCCTCCATAACGGGCATACCCGCCTCGGGACCGATATCGCCAAGACCCAAAACGGCACTACCGTCCGTGATGACCGCTACCATATTGTGACGGCGGGTCAGAGTATACTGTAACTCGGGGTTTTTCTTAATTGCAAGACAGGGCTCCGCTACACCCGGGGTATAGGCGATAGACAGATCGTCTGTGTTTTCCACCTTTGCGCGTGATACCACCTCTATTTTGCCTGCCCACTGTGCGTGCATTTCCATTGCTTTTTGCTTGTAATCCATTTTAGATCTCCTTTAAAATATATTTGATTTCGGATAATTATTTAATATCAACTGATATAATTATATCAGAAAACAGCAAAATTTTCATTAGTTATTTTCAATAATTTTTAACTTTTACTTGATAATTTTATATAAATTATGTATAATAAGAATATACTGTAAACGGGACAAACCCGCGAAAACTAAAATTTTACCGAAAGGATGTGTTTTTGTATGGATTTTATGGAAAATTACAAACTTTGGCTTGAGGACGATTATTTTGACGAGGCTACCAAGGCCGAGTTAAAGGCTATCGAGAACGACCCCAAGGAAATTGAGGAGCGTTTTTATAAAAACCTTGAATTTGGTACGGGCGGTCTGCGCGGCATTATAGGCGCAGGTACAAACCGTATGAATATTTACACGGTCTCAAAGGCTACACAGGGCTTTGCCAACTACATAAAAAAGCAGGGCGAGGACGCTGTTAAAAAGGGCGTTGTTATTGCCTACGATTCGCGTAATTTCTCACCCGAATTTGCCGAGATGACCGCGCGTGTGCTCGCGGGCAACGGCATTAAGGCTTATTTATCGGACGAGCTTCGCCCCGTTCCCATGCTTAGCTTTTCAATAAGAAATCTTGGCTGTACGGGCGGCGTTGTTGTTACGGCAAGCCATAACCCACCCGAATACAACGGCTACAAGGTTTACTGGGAGGACGGCGGACAGGTTCCTGCACCCCGCGACGGCGAAATTATAAACGAGGTAAACGCTGTTACCGATTGGTCTATGATAAAAAAGGCCGACCTTACCGAGGCGGTAAACAGCGGTATGATACAGTATGTTGGCCCCGAGATAGATGTTGCTTATCTTGATGCCGTTACCGACTGCATAGTAAACCCCGACATTATCAAAAATACAGACCTTAAAATAGTTTATACACCTATCCACGGCTCGGGCAACAAGCCTGTAAGACGTGCGCTTGCAAAGGCGGGCTTTAAAAATGTATTTGTTGTTCCGCAGCAGGAAAAGCCCGACGGCAATTTTACCACAGTAGGCTACCCCAACCCCGAAAACAAGGCAGTTTTTGACCTTGCTATTGAGCTTGCAAAGCAAAAGGGCGCAGATATCATAGTTGGTACGGACCCCGATGCCGACCGTGTAGGTGCAGTCGTAAAGACTACCTCGGGTGATTATACCGTGCTTACGGGCAATATGACGGGTACACTTATTCTTGAATACATCCTTTCGCAGAAAAAGGCACAGGGCAAGCTGCCCAAGAACGGCGCCGTTGTTTCCACAATAGTTTCTACCGATATGTCAAAGGCTATCTGCGCAGAATACGGTATGAAATATATCGATGTTCTTACGGGCTTTAAGTATATCGGCGAAAAGATAAAGGAATTTGAGACCTCGGGCGAATATGTTTATGTGTTTGGCTTTGAGGAAAGCTACGGCTGTCTGTCGGGCACCTATGCACGCGACAAGGACGGCGTTTGCGCGACAATGCTTATATGCGAAATGGCCGCTTACTACAAATCCCGCGGTATGAGCCTTTATGACGGACTTCTTGAGCTTTACAAAAAGTACGGCGTTTACAAGGAAACTATCCATTCCATCACTCTTCCGGGTCTTGACGGCGTTGCCAATATAGCAAAGGTAATGAGCAAGATGCGTGAGGATTCACCCAAGGAGATAGACGGCGTTAAGGTAATTGAAATGCGCGACTACAAGGCCGACAAGATAGTAGACCTTAAAACGGGCGAAACAAAGTCCACGGGTCTTCCGTCAAGCAACGTGCTTTATTATATACTGGAGGACGATACCTGGTTCTGCGTTCGCCCCAGCGGTACCGAGCCCAAGATCAAAATTTACTTTGGCAGCAAGGGCAGCAGCATAGAAGAGGTAGAGGGCAAGATCGCAAAGGCACAAAACGGTATTGTTTCGCTTGTTGACAGCATACTTGCATAAGAGGTTTTATTATGGCAAAAGACAGTCTTAACATAACTTATAATTGGCAGGACAGAAAAAGGCATTTAGGGCTGCCTATATCATTTACAAAATATGCGCTCAGCGATGACCGCCTGTTTTTGGAAATTGGCCTGCTTAATGTAAAATTTGAAGAAATAAACCTTTACCGCGTCAGGGATCTTACGCTTAAAATAAACCTTTGGCAGCGTATTTTCGGTGTAGGCAGCATTATTGTCCACTCTGCGGACGAAACAAATGCGCATCTGGAGATAAAAAATGTCAAAAACCCAAGGCAGGTAAAGGAGCTTATCCACGCAAGTGTGGAAAAGGCAAAGGAGGCAAAGGGCGTGCGCGTAGGTGAATACCTTGACGGCACGAGGGATGTCTGCGATAATTGCTGACAGAGAAGGCTTTATATACAAAAAAGCTGTCGCTTAATGATATGTACCCTCTTTACTGGACACCCAGTAAGGAGGGTATTTTTTATGCGTTA
>CAMVJD010000017.1 GCA_947167715.1 uncultured Eubacteriaceae bacterium | reverse complement strand
ATGTGTGTGGCCTGCTCATAAATCAATGTGTCCAGAATTCTGGGTACATATCATAATGCGACAGCTTTTTTTAGTATTATTTAAAGCCTTCTCTTGCTTCGTAGGTCGTATGCAGAAGCTCGTGAGCCTTATGTGAATTGGGCTCGCCAAGGAATTCATCGTAAAGCTTGATTATCTGCGGATTTTTATGCGACTGACGCAGGGTCTGACGCTCGTCCTCGGTATAGAGGGCTTTTGCGCGCTTTTCCTTATAGGTGTCCATAATATCGTCATCCTCGTTTTCAAGGAAGCACTCGCGCACATACGGCTGACCGCCGCCGTTTATACAGCCGCCGGGGCAACCCATAATTTCAATAAAGTGATATTTGCTTTTGCCTGCGCGGATATCGTCAAGCAGCACCTTCGCGCTCTTCATACCCGAGGCAATGGCAACATTTACCTTTGTGCCGTTGATATCAAGGCTTGCCTCTCTTATGCCCGCATCGTGGCCGCGTACCTCGGTAAATACGATACCGTCCCTTTCCTTGCCCGTAAGCTTATAGTAAACGGTTCTTAAAGCGGCCTCCATAACACCGCCCGTTACACCGAAGATAACGCCTGCGCCCGTGTAATCGCCCATAATATCGCTGTCCCAATCCTCGTCGGGCAGACGATTGAACATAATACCTGCGCGCTTTATCATTCTTGCAAGCTCTCTGGTGGTTATTACCGCATCAACGTCCCTTACGCCGTTATACTCCATGACCTCGCGGTCCTTTTCGTACTTTTTGGCGGTACAAGGCATAACCGAAACAACAAATACATCCTTGGGATCAAGGCCGTTTTGCTGTGCCCAGTAGCTTTTTATCACTGCGCCCTGCATCTGGTGGGGCGACTTGCAGCTTGAAAGGTGGGGCAGAAGGTCGCCGTAGTTCATCTCGGCATAGTTTATCCAGCCGGGTGAGCAGGAGGTTATCATAGGCAGAACGCCGCCGTTTGTTATTCTGTCAAGCAGCTCTGTGCCCTCTTCCATTATTGTAAGGTCTGCGCCAAAGTTTACATCGTATACTCTCTCAAAGCCGAGTCTTCTCATAGCGGCTATCATCTTGCCCGTTACGGGTGTACCGATAGGATAGCCGAATTCCTCGCCGAGTGCCGCCCTTACTGCGGGAGCAGCCTGTGCAACTATATGCTTGCCTGCCCTGAACGCCTCGTCTATCTTGCCTATCTCGCTGTTTTCCATGAGCGCGCCGGTAGGACAAACGCTTACGCACTGACCGCACTGTATACAGGGAGAGTTCTGGAAGCTTCTGTCCTCGGCGGGAGAAACAAAGGTGCTGAAGCCGCGGTTTTCAAAGCCTAAAATACCAAGACCGTGAGCGTTCTGACATCTTGCTATACATCTGCCGCAAAGCACACATTTAGAGGTATCTCTTACAATACCGGGTGCAAGCCTGTCAATGTGTACGGGAGTGTGAGAGCCTGCAAAGGCGTTATCCCTTGCGCCCGTTAATTTTGCAACGTGCAAAAGCTCGCACCTGCCGTTTTTCTCACATTGCTGGCAGTTTTGATTATGGTTTGAAAGCAGAAGCTCAACGCTTTCGCGTCTTGCCTCGAGAGCCTTCGGAGAATTGATTTTAATTTCCATACCCTCGGATATGGGATAAACACAGCTTGCAACCAGGCCTCTTGCGCCCGTTGCCTCTACAAGACAAACGCGGCAGGAGCCTACATTACATTCGCCGTGGTTAAAGGTACAAAGTGACGGTATCTCATAGCCGTTTGCCTTAGCGGCCTCCAGAATGGTCATGCCCTCCTCGGCCTGATAGGAGATACCTTCTATTTTAATATTTAATTTCGCCATAGTTATTACCCCCTATTATTTCTTGGAAATTGCCTTAAGACGGCAAACGCTTATACAGGAACCGCATTTTACGCAGGCATCGGCATTGATAGCGAAGGATGCAAGCTTGTGGCCCTCTGCAACATAATCCGTTCTTTTGATACATTCAACGGGACAGCCCTTTGCGCAAAGGCCGCAGCCGATACACTTGTCGGGGTCGATATAGTATTCCATAAGTTTTTTGCAAACGTGTGCGGGACATTTTTTATCCACGATATGTGCAATATATTCGTCCCTGAAATGCTTTAAGGTGGAGTCAACGGGGTTAGCCGCTGTCTGACCCAGGGCGCAGAGCGAGTTGTTCTTTACCGTGCGGCTTAATTCTTCAAGCGCTTCAAGGTCCTCCATAGTGCCCGTACCCTCTGTTATACGGGTAAGTATTTCAAGCATACGCTTTGTACCGATACGGCAGGGCGAGCATTTGCCGCAGGATTCGTCGCAGATAAATTCCATATAGAATTTAGCAACATCTACCATACAGTTGTCCTCGTCCATAACGATAGCGCCGCCCGAGCCCATCATGGAGCCCTTTTGTACAAGGTTGTCAAAATCTATGGGCTCGTCAAGGAATTCCTCTGTAAGACAGCCACCCGAGGGGCCGCCTGTCTGGATAGCCTTAAATTTTTTGCCGTTGGGTATGCCGCCGCCTATATCATAAATAAGCTCGCGCAAAGTTGTACCCATAGGCACCTCAACAAGGCCTACGTTGTTTACCTTGCCGCCGAGAGCAAATACCTTTGTGCCCTTGGATTTTTCCGTACCCACGGAAGAAAAGCTTTCTGCTGTTTCCCTTAAAACATAAGGCACGCAGGCAAGAGTTTCAACATTGTTTATAATGGTGGGCTGACCCCAAAGACCCTTTACCGCGGGGAACGGGGGTCTGGGACGCGGCATGCCGCGCTTGCCCTCTATCGAATTAAGAAGTGCTGTTTCCTCGCCGCAGACAAAGGCACCCGCACCAAGACGGATATGACATCTGAAGCTGAAACCGGAGCCCAAAATATTGTCGCCCAAAAGGCCAAGCTCTTCCGCCTGCTTAATAGCTATTTTTAATCTGTTTACGGCAATGGGATATTCCGCACGAACATAGAAATAACCGTTTTGTGCGCCGATAGCATAGCCCGCTATCATCATACCCTCGATCACCGCAAGGGGATTACCCTCTAATATACTTCTGTCCATAAATGCGCCGGGGTCGCCCTCGTCACCGTTACAAACAACGTATTTTTCGTCGCTTACCGAATTATATGCAAACTGCCACTTTCTGCCCGTGGGGAAGCCTGCGCCGCCGCGTCCGCGAAGACCCGATGCAAGCACCTCGTCAATGACCTCCTGTCTGGACATTGAAAGCGCACGCTCAAGACCCTTGAATGCGCCGTGACCGAGAGCCTCGTTTATGTTTTCGGGGTCGATAACGCCGCAGCCGTGCAAAGCAACACGTCTTTGCTTTTTATAGAAATTGATATCGTCCTGCTTGGACACCTTTTCGCCCGTGGACGGCTCCTCGTATAAAAGGCGATCCACAACAACGCCGTTTATAATGTCGCTTTCGACTATCTCCTCTACATCGTCCATGGTAACAAGACGGTAGAGAGTGTCCTCGGGATAAATTTTAACAAAGGGACCCTGCGAGCAGAAACCAAAACAGCCCACCTGATTTACCGTGGTTTTGTCAAGAAGACCCTTTTCCTCGAGTACCTGACGGAATTTATCGGCTATCTCCTTTGAGTTGTTGGAAAGACAGCCCGTACCGCCGCATAAAACTATATGACGTTTGCCGTCTGCGCCCGTAAGCTTGTCACCAAGGCGCTTTGAACAGACCTCGATATTTTCGTTAAGTTTGTCAACACTTGCTATCACGCTTTACGCCTCCTTTTTGTACTGCTCTATAACTTCGCCGACCTGTGCAACGCTCATCTTCGGATAAACCTTGCCGTTTATGCTTACTGCGGGTGCGATGCCGCAGGCACCGATACAGCGCAGGGCGTCAATTGTAAACAAACCGTCCTCGGTGGTCTCGCCCGGGTTTATTTTAAGTATTTCGCAGAATTTGTCTATTACCTGCTGTGCGCCCTTTACATAGCACGCCGTACCAAGGCAGCAGCCGATAACGTATTTTCCCTTGGGTGTAAGGGAGAAGAACGAATAAAAGGTAACAACACCGTAGATCTCGGCAACGGATATGCCTGTTTTTTGTGAAACAAGCTCCTGCACCTCGAGGGGTATGTAGCCGTATTCGTTTTGAATATCACTTAAAATCATCATAAGCGGAGTTTTTTCGTCTTTGTATCTGTCGCAGATCTCCGCAATTTTTGCGGCCGCAGCCGCCTGTAGCTTTGCCATAATATCCTCCTTATTTTTTAATGCGGATAGATACTTATTTGTGAAATAATTAACACTTATCCGCATAAATTCGGTTTCAAGTCATACATACTATAATATTTTATAATATTTCGCCAATAAAGTCAATTAAACAATATTTTTTTGTCACAATGCACAAAAACATGGCTTTTTTATGGCTTGATAGCCGCTGCGGATTATGCAGAATTTTAACACATGCTTAATTACCAAGTGCTTTTGGGGGTGCTATGATGATAGAGACTTTTTAATCAATATTCAAATCTGCTATGGAAAAAGTTAGAAAAAAAGCGGAAAAGGAGGTGTTTCTATGGCAGAGAAATTAGTTGCATTATATGAGAGGTTAAGTCGTGATGATGAGCTTGTGGGAGAGTCAAACAGCATTATCAATCAGAAGAAGATGCTTGAAAACTATGCCCAGTCCCACAATATGACCAACTTCATACATTTTACGGATGACGGCATTTCGGGTACACGTTTTGACCGACCCGGTTTTCTTGCAATGCTTGAAGGTGTCGAGCAAGGCAAGATAACTACGATAATCGTTAAGGATATGAGCCGTATGGGGCGTGATTATCTGAAAGTCGGACAGGTTTTGGAAATGCTTCGTCAGCGTGGTGTTCGTCTGATCGCCGTTAATGACGGCACGGACACGGCACAGGGAGACGATGATTTTATCCCGTTCCGCAACATTATGAATGAATGGTACGCAAGAGATACTTCCAAGAAAATAAAGTCCGTTTTCAAAGCAAAGGGCTTATCGGGCAAGCGTATGATGAGCAATGTATGCTACGGTTATCTTAAATCCGAGGAGGACAAGACCAAGTGGATAGTTGACGAGGAGGCGGCAGCAGTTGTCCGCCGCATTTTCGAAATGACTCTTGACGGCAAAGGACCTTATCAGATCGCAAAGATATTGCAAGACGAAAAGGTACTTATCCCGTCGGCACATTTGGCAAAGCATAAGCAGGGAGTTAATCAGACCAAGACCTTTAAAGATATTTACGGTTGGGGTTCTTCAACGGTCGTGCAGATATTGGACAAGCGGGAGTATCTCGGTCATACCGTCAACTTTAAAACGCAAAAGCACTTCAAGGACAAAAAATCGCATTATGTCAGCCAAGATAACTGGCTTGTATTCGAGAACACTCACGAGCCTATCATATCGCAGGAGTTATTCGACAATGTTCAGCGTATCAGAGGACGTGCAAGGCGATATCCCGATGGTTGGGGCGAAGCACATCCGCTGACAGGTTTGTTGTATTGTGCCGATTGCGGCGGCAAAATGTATGTTCACAGAGTTAATAACGGCAAACGAATACCGCAGTTTACCTGTTCACAGTACGGCAAAGTACCTTGCGGGACACTATGTAAGACCCAGCACCGCATAAATGCCGATGTCGTTTTGGAGCTCATAAGAACAATGCTTCAAAAGATAGCCGAGTATTCCAAGATAGACAAGGAAAAATTTATCGCTGCTATTCAGAATGTTCAAGAGGAACAACTTAACAGCGAGGTCAAAAAATTAAATAAGCGGCTTGCAGAACTCAAATCCAGAGAGGAAGAACTTGAAAATCTTATCTGCCGTATATATGAAGATAACATCTTGGGCAAGATACCCGACAGCCGCTATGATGTTCTCGATAAAAAATATTGTGCCGAACAAAAATCCGTTTCCGCCGAAATAGAAACTATCAATAAAGATCTGGAGCGGTACAATATTTCATTAAGGTCGGCAGAAAGTTTTATCGCACTTATGGACAAGTACCAAAACTTTGATACGCTGACTCCGACTATGATAAATGAGTTTGTGGATAAGATACTGGTACACGAACGAGATATAAAAGGTTGTTCAACCTCTCCGCAGACAGTGGAGATATATTTTAATTTCGTGGGACAATTCATACCGCCTAACCTAAAAGAGCAAGAGCCTACGGCGGAAGAAATTGCCGCCGAAGAAGAAAGGCAACGCACAAGGGAACGCTTACATCAAAACTATCTTAAACGAAAGGCGAGCGGCAAGGAAAAAGAATACTATGAGAAATGGAAACAAAGACAAAAGCCAAAAATCATAGCAAGAAAAGAACAAGAGCGTGCTGTCGATAAAGCAAACGGTGTTTACTTAGAGTTGAAAGACCTGACAAACCGAGAACCGAGAACAGCAACACCCGTTCAAGTATAACACGCCTTATCCGATTTTTGTTAGCCTATTCGCCATAGCTTTTGGGGGAGCTATGACGATAGGCAAATCGGAACGGCGCCGTATTTTTGACATTAAGCATAACCAATATTTTTATAATTTTTATAATTGGTATAAAAAGACTTTACAATACTGAATATGTATGTTATTATAAAAGCAGTTAAATATGCAGGGAATGATGTTCTCCCTTAACACATAGTGTTTAAACCGCTTTTATAGCTGATGACTTCTGTACGTCTTTTTGTCGTGCACAGTTATCAGCTTTTTATTTTGTATTCAAGGAGTTGAGTTTATGCTTATCAGCATTGCATTTATAATTTTGTCAGGTTTACTTTCAGGATGGCTTAGTAAAAAAATAAGACTCCCGAGTCTTTTCGGAATGATAATATCAGGAATTGTTATCGGACCGCATATATTAAATGTGATAGATACATCTGTTTTAGATATTGCTCCTGACCTTCGAAAAATCGCACTTGTTATAATTTTATTAAGAGCAGGCTTGAAACTTGACCTTAATGATCTAAAAAAAGTTGGCAGACCTGCGGTTTTAATGTGCTTTTTACCCGCGTGCTTTGAAGTGGGCGGTATGGTATTACTTGCACCGATATTTTTGGGAGTCTCGCATATTGATGCAGCAATTATGGGTGCAGTTGTAGGTGCGGTATCTCCTGCGGTAATAGTACCGAGAATGATAAAACTTATAGACGAAAAACGTGGCACAGAGCATTGTATTCCACAGATGATACTTGCAGGAGCGTCTGTGGATGACGTTTTTGTTATCGTACTATTTACTGCATTCACAGGAATAGCGCAAGGTAAATCCGTTTCTTTTTCAAGCTTTGCCGAAATACCTTTCTCTATTTTTATTGGAGCTGTTATCGGTTTTCTATTAGGGATACTTCTGTCATTTTATTTTGAAAAAACTCACATACGTGATACGATAAAAAGTGCAACTATTCTTTCATTGACATTTATTCTGTTATATATAGAGGACCATTTTCCTATTCCCTTTGCTGCATTGATAGCTGTTATGTTTATTGGTGTGGGAATAAAAAAAATCAAAGCCCCGCTTGCCGTAAAATTAGCATCCAAGTATGATAAAATGTGGAGCATTGCGGAAGTATTTTTGTTCGTATCGATAGGTGCAGCGGTTGCGGTTGATAGTTTGAAAGAGGTGGGCGTAAATGCTGTATTGTTGCTTTTTGCTGTACTTGTTTTCAGAATGGGCGGCGTATTATTCTGTTTGTTAAGAACCAAGCTTAAATTAAAAGAAAAATTTTTTTGTATGATAGCATATATACCAAAGGCTACTGTACAGGCAGCAATAGGTGGTTTGCCATTAGCAATGGGACTTTCTTGTGGGAATATTGTGTTGGCGGTTTCGGTAATTGCAATACTTCTTACAGCACCTTTAGGTGCTTTCGGAATAGATATGACATATAAAAAACTTCTATGAGTAAGCAAATACATAATGCAGAAAAATATCTGTATTTTGAATAATTACAGCATAAATACATTTTATTTTGGACTTGTGAAATAAATTCGCAGGTCTTTTTTTATTTTCGGAACAGCCCGAAGTGAAAATTTTGCAAAACACTTTTTCATTTCCTGCCTGTTCTTTTTTCGGAAATGGGCTGTCGGGTCATTAAATATTTTGCATACACACAGTGTGGGAGAATGCAAAAATATAATTAACCTTCGCCCATTTCAAAAACCGCCTTTTACATTTTTCAGCTTACCGAAAAATCAAGGTGGGCGTCCACCTTACGCACTTGATTTCAAGTTACGGCGGTTTTGCAAGCTCCTGTATTTGTCAAGTATAGGACAAAAAAATTTATTTTTTTCAAATAAATATACCACATATAAAAACGACACTTTTTATGCGGCATATCTGTTTGTTGTAGATTACATTTCAAGTGTTTTTAAGCAGCTTTGATAAAAATCATCACATTTGAAGATTATTTCAAGGCGATCATCGCCGTACAGTTTTACTTCTTGAATGATATGTGACAGCTTTTCACCGTCATAGGTTTTAAGCAGCGCACAGTCTGTCAAATCTTGTTTTTCGATAACGGGCTCTGTTGTTGCCGTAAGCTGTTCCGCAAGTTCAGATAATTGTGTTTCGACTTCTGAAAGCCTTATACTTGCTTTTTCTTTTGCAAGCATAAATTCTTCTTTTGTTAAGACTTGCGCCTTATATTGCTTATACAAAGTGACAGGTGATTTTTCTAATCTTGTTTTTTCACTTTCAAGTGCCTTAATATTTGCTTTTATTTCATCTTTGGAAGTTTCCTCCTGCCTGCATATAATCTCAAAGCGTTCAAGCATAAGGCAGCAAGCATATTTTACTGTATCGAGGACAGCTTTTTCGGCTTTGCGGCGTGACATTTTAACACTTTGGCATTTTGTATCGGAAGTAAAAAATCTATCTCTGCACCCGTATCTTTCTCCAAACTCATTATGCACTTTCTTTCCGCAATACCCACATTTGAACAGATTAACTGTTTTTTTATTCCCGACTTTCCTATGTTTGACGGGAAAGTTGGCATTTGCAGCCTTAAAAAGTTCCTCGCTGATTATTGCAGGAACAGCTCCTTTTGTTATCGTCCACTTTGAGGGATCGGCAGGTACGGCTTTTTTGCTGTCACCAAAGCCAACTATCTCTATTTTGCCCTGAACAAGATTTCCGATATAGATTTCATCGTGTATCTTCTTTGTTATCAGTTTTGTGTCCCATATACCTTTTGTTTTGCTGTTGTTCGGTATGCCTTTCATATTAAGGTGTTTTGCTATTTCTGTTGCTCTGCATCCTTTGGCAGCCATTTCAAATATTTCTCTTATAACTTCGGCTTCATTCTCAACAACAATTATTTCGCTTTTGTTTTCTGGATTTCTTCTGTACCCGTAAGGTAAATGTGACATTACACATTGTCCTGCTTTTCTGCGTGTTTCAAAAGCACTTTTTGTCTTTTTTGACATATCCATACTGTATAACTGGTGCATAAGGTTTTTGAGTGCATATTCCATACCGCCTGTTGTACCCTTGAAATTATTGCTGTCATATCCGTCATTTACGGATATAAAACGTATGCCAAGCATTGGCAGCAGCAATTCCGTATAATAGCCGACTTCTAAATAATCTCGTCCGAAACGTGACAAGTCTTTGACTATAAGGCAGTTAAATCGACCATTTTGTGCATCTTCGATCATTGATTGAAATTCATCACGTTTACGGAAAAGAGTTCCCGAAGTTCCGTCATCAAAATATTCAACGATCTCACAGCCGTTAAATTCACTATGCTTATTTATATAACTTTTAAGCAGTATTCTTTGGGATTTTATACTGTCGCTTTCATCAACAATACCTTTTTGAGCGTCATAGTCCTCTGCGGATAACCTTATGTAGAAAGCTATTTTATCAGCCATTCAATACCGCCTGCCTTTCTTCTCGTTTTGCAAGCGTTTCCTGCAATACATCATCAAAATTTAACTGTACTTCAATATTTTTGCTGTCATATATAATGACCTTGCTTATTAAAGCATCGACCATTTCTTGTGATAACTTGCGTTTATTTTTGTACTTATGTATTATTGTTTTGATTTTTTCGCTGTCAACAGGGCTTTGTTCAAGGCTTTGTATTGACCGAGTTATATTTGCAAGTTCAATTTCAATACTTTCGATCTGCGCCGAATATTCACGGTTTAAGGTTATGTATTCCTTTTCCGTAAACATATCGGCTGTATAATCCGAGTACAATTCGCTTTTCAGCTTATATAATCGCTTGATATTGGCTTGCTTTTTTGCCTGCATCGAGATAAGGCTCTTTTTTCTTAACATTGCAGAGGAAGAATAATTTAAAGCCTTTATTATTTTATCCTCATCCAGCAATAGGTCGATTTGCTCTTTTATGACCGATAATACGGCATTATAAAGTGTATCGTGGGAAATATTGTCATTATTGCACACTTCCTCACCGTATGTGTGTTTACGCAGACAATAAAAAGTATTTCCGTTCCTTTTGTTTCCGTATGCCGAGCCGCATTTACAGAACAATTTGCCTTTCAATAAATTCTCATATTTTATGACAGGCTTTTTATGTTTGGCGTTCTTGCCGAGTTTCCTTTTCTTTAATTCTGCCGCCTTATCAAAATCTTCTTTTGATATTATTGCAGGGTGGTGATCTTCAAACACAAGCCATTCATCTTGCGGATTGTGATGTATATCTTCATTTCTGAAATAGGCTTTTTCACGCTTTTTAAGCGTATATTTGCCCGTATAAACATCTTGTGCAAGAATAGCGGCTACTCTATGTATAGTCCATTTTAAATAAGGTCTTTCGGCTAATTTTTCGGGGCGGTCTCTGTATCTGTATTGATATGGAGTTAAACAGCCTTTTTTGTTTAAAATATCAGCTATATCTTTTGTTGATTTGCCATCTAAAAACATTTTAAATATAAGTTTTACTGTTTCGGCAGGCTCATCATCAATAACGATTATTCTTGTACCGTTTTCATCATAGGCATTTTTATAGCCAAACGGTACAGCTCCCGTAGGTATACCTTTTTGCATCATACTTTGTTTTGCTGTATATATTTTCTTTGAAATATCTTTTGCATAGAAGTCATTTACCATATTGGTGATAGCCACCGACAAGCCGCCTGCGCCTTTATCAGAATCGTAATTATCTGTAATAGCAATAACTCTTACATTCAGCATCGGAAAAGTCATTTCAAGCAATTCACCTGTTTCAACGTAGTTCCTGCCAAGCCTTGACAGGTCTTTTACGATAACTACATTTATTTTCTTACGGCGAATATCTGTCATCATTCTTTGAAAATCGGGGCGATCGTAGGTAGTTCCCGTTATATCATCATCAACATATATATCGTACAGTTCCATATCTTCCTGTCGGGCGATATATTCTTTAATGAAATTCGCTTGATTTTCAATCGTACCTCTTGCAAGTGTCTGTTCTTTTTCGGTTGATAATCTCACATAAGCCGCAGCTTTACAGATCGGTTGAAATATGTTTGTATCTGGGGTAATGACTGTTTTTCTTGATTTTCTTGCCATATCAGACAGCCTCCTTTTTTGAAAGTTCTGCCTGTTTTATATCTTTGGCTTGTTCAAGATATGTTTTCAGCGCATCATTGCAGTCAAATAGTATCTCAATTTTCTTTTCTTCAAATACATTGATTTTGTTGATAAGGCTTACTGCCATAGCCCGTGAAAGTTTTGTTATATTTTTATACTTCTTAAATTCATTTATTAAAGCGTTCCTATCGGTATCACCTTGACGTACTTTTTCCATTTCAGTCATTATTTGTTCAACAGCCTTTTCAGCCGCAGCCTTTTTAGTTTCAAACTCATTTTTTATAATAATAAATTCTTTTTGCTCAAACATACCGTCTTTATAGTCTAAATAAAGGGCAGCCAAGTCCGAGTTTAGCTTGTGTATGACCGCTTTGTTAGCATCTATACGTTCCTGCATCTTTTTAATATCTATTCTTTCGGAAGAGAGATTTTCGGCTTTTTTTATAACAACTTCGGCATCTATAAGCATAGCAACGCAATCTCTTACAGCCGCTAAAACATTGTTTTCGAGAATATCTTCTCTTATTCTGTGAGAGGTGCAAGACTTATTGTTTTTATGGTTTGAACACATATAATAAGCATATTTTTTACCGCCAACCGTAGAAACCTTGCGTGTCATAGGTGCGCCGCAGTCACCGCAGAAAAGTAAACCCGAAAATGTATACAGCTTATCTTGTTTCGGAGAAGTGCGCATATCTAACCGCAATAACCTTTGCACAACATAAAATATTCTTTCATCAATCAAAGGTTCGTGATTATTTTCAATGATCGCCCATTCTTCCATATCCTTTATAACAATATTCTTTTTCAGTTTATAGTTAGGCGTTGTGGATTTACCTTGTATAAGAGTTCCGATATAAACGGGATTTTCTGCAATTCGTCTTACGATATTATGCGACCATTCCGCAATTTCGTTTTTCTTAAAATGCGTGTTGATTTTTTCGCCTTTTTCAAGTCTGTAATCCATAGGAGTTTTAATGCCCATAGCATTTAGTTTTTCGGCTATTTTGTACAAGCTAAAACCGTCAAGCAGCCACTTGAAAATATCCTGCACAACTGCACCCGAATATTCATCAATTTCAATTTTATTATGGTTATCGGTGCATTTTTTGTAACCGTAAGGGCAGAAGTTTGTGACAAAATCGCCGTTTTGTCTTTTTGCCTCCAAGATAGAGCGTATCTTTATACTTGTATCACGGCAGTAATTATCATTCATAAGATTTTTGATCGATAATACAATACCCTGCGTCTGATCGTCGCTGTTAAGACTGTCATAATTGTCATTGATAGCTATAAAACGCACACCCATATTAGGGAACAGTTTTTGCATATATTTTCCTGCATTGATATACTCACGTCCGAAACGGCTTAAATCTTTTACGATAACGCAGTTTATTTTACCATCGCTTATATCCGAAAGCATACGCTGAAATGCAGGACGTTCAAATACAACACCCGTGTAACCGTCATCTACATAATATTCCGCAATTTTAATGTCGGGATAGTCTTTAACAAAGTTTTTGATTAAAGATTTTTGGTTGGAAATACTGTCACTTTCTGCTTTTTTTGCATCGGCAACAACAGCATCTTCCTTTGATAATCTCAAATAAGCTGCTGCAATAAAAGTTTGATTAGATAATTTCATTTGATTATCTCTCCTTTGCGTTTATATTTCAAGGTATAAACCGCAAAGAACAGATGTTTTGAATAGAAGAAGAATTGTCCTTGCATCTATATTATCATAAACAAATCTTTTTGTCCATACCCGAATAAAAAATTTTTTAATCCCTCCTGTCATTTGAATTTTTATAAAAATCAGGCGTGGCAGTAAACCACCATTGGCATTTCACCATTCCCCCGTCTATATGGGCAAAGCGTATCGAACCGCAAGTATCATTATCCATTCACCCGTCATCGCAGCAGCGGTTACAAGCCGCCGTTATTGACCGAAATGTTTGCCGCTCTTGTAAAAACAGTCATTGCGCATCACGTCAATCGGCTCGGAGTAAATTTAAAGTACCCGATTTTTTCTATTTAATTTTCAAAGTGCGATATATAATTCTGTTATTCAATAAATCTCTTGCTTTGCCGACTTTATTGGATAAGAATATTTCTGTATTAACATTATAACATATAAAGCCCTAAAATCTAAACGTTTAAGACCGACTTTCGTAAGCAAATTTTTTCATAATATGACAAATTTGCTTGCTTAATAAAATTGTAGCATAAGAATACTGAAAACGTTGCATATTTTCTGCAATTCTTTCAGCTAAATTTATAATAACATAAAAATTATGCAAGTGTTTACAAAGCGGAGCATATTTTTTTTAAAAATTTTTTCTGTAATATCAAATATGGCTGCCCATATTTTTCGTGAAAAAAATTAGCATTTAAAAGGTCTAATTCTACTACTTTGCAAGCAATAGAATGTGGGCATCCACTTTGATTTTTCAAGCCTGCATTTCCTACCGAAATTCAAACTTGAAAAACGTGGACAGCCACATTCGCTTTGTTAGGGAAACCCTAAAACCCTGCCGTTTGCCTTGTGGCAAAATTTTAATAGCGATAGGAATAGAAAAACCGCAGCGATCTTTCGATTACTGCGGCTCAATATACGAATATAATATTTAATTTTTTGCTTTATCCCGTTCCATAGTTTCCTGCACAGCCCTCAACATAAAAGCGTTTATGCTTTCGCCTGTTTCTTTGGTGTGTTCAACGATTTTTTCTTTCAATCCACTCTCTTTTGTACAGCGCATTTCAATACGGTCAAGGTGCGTTTTAACAAATTTTGTAACGGCTCTGCTGTGTGCTTCGGGCGAGTATGTATGTGATGCCATAGCTTTAAATTCCTTTCGAGTATTTTTCTATAATTATATCATAAAATAAAGGGCTTGTAAAAATATTTTGATAAAATCTAAAATAATCCTTGCTATATAATCGGTTATAGTGTATAATATACTTAGAAAGTAAATCACATTCAACAATGAAAGGACAGAAAATATTATGATTAAAGAAAAAATCGTTGACGAAATGAAGTATTTTTACTGTGACGAAACGGACGAGTGGTTTCCGCAGTACAAGGACGAAAATAATTTGACTTACGAATTGCAGCTGCCGCAGTTTGTTTACTATCCTCTTGTCGAACTGGACGAGGAGGAAGAACCCGATTATCAGCTGTCAATGTACGGCAGACACAGGCTTGAATTTTTAGAAGAACACAGACACGCAACATATCAAATGCTGTTGGTAAAAGGCTTGTGGGAACATCTTATTGAGGTCGATAAAACTTGCTGCCAAATGGAAGATAGGCTTATGGAACAGATGTCAAAGTCAGAGGGCATAACCGAAGAATTAAAGCATTCTGATATGCTTGAATGGGTAGGCAGGCGCAACAATTTAAAGCAAAAAGTTAGGGAGATTATTCATCACGAATATATCTACATATGATTAAAACGGGCGGTGTCTTATCCGCCCGTGAGATTTTATTTTCCAATAACATCTATTTTATTTATGCCACAATTTATCCTGTCTAAAAGTAGACAATAATTCATTTAGTACAATTCCTGTATTAAGATATTCAATATAAGCTGCATTCTTTGTTTCATCTCCTGTATTTATATGATTATATTTAGTACATTCAGCTATTCTTTTTTTTACTTCTTTATGTGAACATAGAATATAATAATTAAAATCTTCATATTCTTCATAGTTATTAAAAACAAGAATAACACGAGCTAAATTGTCAAATGCATAACGTTCTTCTTGATTTTCGGCATTATAAAGAAATTCCAAAAGTTTATGTCTATGACTATCTTTTATGTAGTACTTATAAGAAAACTTATCATTTGAATATTGATCGTTTACAAAAGCCCATTTAGGTATAGGAATAATCAATCGCCCACCGTCAAGTATAGCAAGTTGATATTCTTTAAGTACGGTATTATTAGCAATGATTTCAAGCATTTGAAATCTCATAGATTCATTTGCTTGTGAATAAGCATAAAACATATCAGAATATGGAATATCTTCTTCTGTGTATATATGAATTGTGTATTCGGGTTTATATATATTGTACCAATTTTCTTGGCTTTGCTGCCATTCCAATTTATATTTTAGTCTATTACAAATATATTCGAGAGGAGGCTCTGTTAATCCGAAACGCTTTTTCCAAAGCATTTCAATTTCACCTATTTCAGCATTACCTCTATTTGGGGTATTTTTATCTTTATTGCGTGTATATATACACCCTTGTATCATTTCTCCGTAATGCTTTTTTAAATATATAGGTGTATTATTTGTGTTATATACAATCAAGACATCTATTTCGACAACCTTACTTTTATCAAAGTCACTTGGTAAAGATACAGTCTTTATTTCGATTTGCGGAATATTGTCACCTGCAAATTGTAAATTTGATAAAGTATCAATTATATCAGACTGCTTACGTCTTTCTTTGCTCATACCAACTACCTTTAAATCGTCGGAAATACCAAAAATCAAATAGCAATCTTTATTGTGAACTGTATTAGCAAAACAAATAATATCTTTAATTAAATCTTCTATTTTATTATGCCATTCTTGTTTTATATCCCAATAATCTTGCTCTCTCTTTTGAGCGAGAAAATTCCAAACTTTATTTTTTATTTCCAAATCTGTATATGCCATATATTAATCCTCATTAAAATTATGCAAGAGAAAAATCTCTTGCATAATTTAGTTACTCAACTTTCTTCGTCATATCTGGAATACCAAGACCGAGATATTTTTCAAAAAACTCCTTAAACTTTCCAATAATACCTTTTTTCTTTTCGGCTCTATTGCCACCGCCAAAACGTGACATAGGCGGCATAAGTTTATCTATGTCCGATCCTGTTGTTTTTAATTCACCAACCTTGAAAGACTGGGTTATAAATTGCCTTGTTTCATCGGGTTTTAAGCGTTCATCGGTTATAAGTGTTTGCAAGTCTGTTTCTCTCTGTTCATTTACAAACTTTTCCCAATCGCCTTGTACATCTGTTTCCGAATTTATCTTTGCTATAAAGCCCTCAATAAGTTCTTTCTTTGAGCGAAGTTCCAAACTTGACCTGATAGCCTTGTCGATGTTAGCGAGTATTTCTTTATCCTTGCAGTTTGACTGGTGATATTTTGCAACAAGCATAAGGATATAATCAATATTTACCTCAACTTGCTTAACAAGTTCCATTTCAAAAACAATATCATCATTTATCTTTGTTTTTTCAACTTTTACACGGTATTTGTCGTACAGATCGTTATACATACCCGTATAATCTTGAAAATCTATGGGTGCAAGAATTTCGTTGCCTGCAAACTCATCAAAAGAGGTAAGTATGTTTCTTAATCTTAAAATACTGCTAACAAGACAGATAAAATCTTTTTCCGCATTTTCCCCGACAATAGCCGTTCCAAGCGGATATTCTTCTTGCAGTTTTTCAACACGCTTTTGGTATTCGCTGAAATATTCCGCAAAGGATTTCAGCATTACAATTCCGCAAGCCTCTTTATCGCCAAACAGGGCTATTGCCTCGTCTGTTTCTTTTTGCAGATTACGGAAACAAACTATGTTTCCATAGGTTTTAACGGAGTTTAAAATACGGTTTGTTCTTGAATATGCTTGTATAAGTCCGTGCATTTTCAAATTTTTATCAACCCATAATGTGTTTAAAGTAGTGGCATCAAAACCTGTTAAGAACATATTTACAACGATTAAAATATCAATTTCCTTATTTTTCATACGCAGCGAAAGGTCTTTGTAATAGTTCGGGAATTTTTCGCTGCTTGTGTCATAAGCGGTATTGAAATATTTATTGTAATCGGCAATAGCACTTTCCAAGAAGTCCCTTGAACTTTGGTCAAGTCCGTCCGTGCTGTCCGAGTTTTCATCGTCCATAAAGCCGTTTTCGTCAATAGCCTCGTTGGGCGCATAACTGTAGATCGTTGCTATTCTAATATCCTTGTCGGGTCTTGCGGCAAGCTGCTTTTTGAATTCCGTATAGTACAGCTTTGCGGCAGGAATAGACGAAACCGCAAAAATGGAGTTAAAACCATTTATCTTTTGCCTGTTCTTTTCTTCCGAAGATGCTGTTCCCTTTGCTACTGCTTCGATATTCGTCAGCTTGTTAAAATCATAATAGCCCGTGTTGCGTTTTGTTTTCTGTTCAAAATGCTCTATTATGTATTTTACAACCTCACTTATACGCTTTGGATCGAGTAAAGCCGCCTCGTTGTCAATAGCCTCAACTTGACTGTCTGCCATACCGTCCTTTTTGCGTACCGTATTTATATAGTCAATACGGAAAGGAAGTACATTACCGTCATTTATCGCATCAACAATAGTGTATGTATGCAGCTTGTCCCCAAAAGCCTGTGCCGTTGTTCTTAACTGCGGATTGCCCCTGTTGCTTGCATTGTCGGCAAATATAGGCGTACCCGTAAAGCCGAAAATATGGTATTTCTTAAAATACTTTACAATGCGTGTGTGCATATCACCGAATTGACTTCTGTGACATTCATCAAAAATAATAACAATATGCTTATTATAAACATCGTGCTGCGGATTTTTGGTTATAAACACATCTAATTTTTGAATTGTTGTAACAATTATCTTGTATGGGTGATATGCACCGCTTTTGTCCTTGTCCTCAAGCTGTCTTTGAAGGGTCTTTGTGTTTTTATTGCCGTTGGCAGCTCCTTTTTCAAAGCGGTCATATTCTTTCATTGTCTGATAGTCAAGGTCTTTGCGGTCAACCACAAAAAGCACCTTGTCTACATTTTCAAGCCTTGATGCAAGCTGTGCGGTCTTAAACGAAGTAAGCGTTTTGCCGCTGCCCGTTGTATGCCATATATAACCGCCTGCATCTATTGTTCCCTCTTTGTGATAGTTTGAGGATATATTTATTTTGTTTAAAATACGTTCCGTAGCCACTATTTGATAAGGGCGCATTACAAGCAATAAATTTTCCGAAGTAAACACACAGTATCTGATAAGAATATTCAGCAAGGTGTGTTTTGCAAAAAAGGTCTTTGTAAAGTCCACAAGATCGGGTATGACCTTATTGTTTGCATCAGCCCAAAAAGAAGTAAATTCATAGCTGTTGCTTGTTTTCTTGCCTGCACGTTTGCCGTTGCTATGCTCTTTAATTGCACTGAAACGGGTAGTATTTGAATAATATTTTGTATTTGTGCCGTTGGATATAACAAATATCTGCACATATTCATACAAGCCCATATTAGCCCAAAAACTATCCCTTTGATAGCGGTCTATCTGATTAAAAGCCTCTTTCAGCGGTACACCACGCCTTTTAAGTTCGGTATGCACAAGCGGAAGACCGTTTACAAGAATTGTCACATCGTAACGGTTATCGTAATTTCCGCCGTTTTCAACATATTGATTTATAACTTGCAAATGGTTATTATGTATGTTGTTTTTGTCGATAAGGGTAATATTTTTTGTCGTACCGTCATCACGCTTAAAACTTTGTATATGTTCCTCTTGAAGTTTTCGTGATTTTTCTTCAATGTGTTCATTGGTATTGGCGATCACGATATTGAAAAATCTATCCCATTCCGCATTGGTAAAGGTTATTTTGTTAAGTCTTTCAAGCTGCTTGCGGATATTTGCTTTCAGATCATCGGCATTATGAATATCAATATATTCATAGCCCTGTCCTTCAAGCAGATATAAAAACGCTTTTTCAAGTTCCGCCTCGCTCTGGTATGCGTCCGAACGACTGCCTTGCGGCTCATATTCCGCAACTACCGTGCTTTCGTTTGTGGAAAGTATAACATTGTATTGGCTCATATTTTCAACCCCTTTCGTTTCTAATTTTCATAATTTGTTTAATCTGTTCTTTCGTAAATGGTTGTTTTGAATAAAGCCATTTTTTACAGTTAGCAATTGTTGCACTATTAAAATATTCTATATCATTTTTATCCATTTGCACAAGCCTATTTTTAAATCCCTTTTTTGTTCTTTCGTATGGTTTCATATATAAAGCCAGTCGTTCTGAAATAGGCAAGATAATTTCATTTATAATTATCGGCTGATTTTTACCGTTTATAAAAATAGGATTATCACTGGTAAAAAACGCTTCATTATCCGATACACATATTTGAAACGATAAATTATCAAAAAAACGCATTACGGAATTTAATACAGTATTTTTAGTTATATCAAATTTTTCATAAATTGGTAAACAAGATTTAAGTCCTATATTCCACGCAGAAGTCGTATCTATGTTTGTCCCGAAGACCTCTAAAGCGGTTTCTTGAGCAGCTTTCAATATTTCGGGGTTACGAAGTATAAGCGTTGCCATAAAAAAGACCAATAATGCTTTTTCTTCTGTTGAAAGAAAAGAAAGCGTATGAAAATTGTCTTTATAAGCGGCTTTAGCCCGAATGGATTGAAAGGTCTTTGCAAACTCTCGTTCATATACACTCAACCATTTTTCCATAAAGTTTTCTTCAATAATGTCCCCATTATTATCTTTAAATTCATATAGATTTTTCTTAAAGCAAATACTTTCCACAGATACAGGATCGGGGAATGCTTTGTTATTCATAACATCATATTGATATAGTATTTTTTTATTGTACGAAAACTGTTTTAGATAAAACTGTGGAATATAATGTTGCCTAATTGTTGCTAATTGACTCACCCTTGTTTAATCTCCTCAAATGACAGTAGTTTATCTCTATAATACTCATACTGTTTTTGTCTTGCATCTATCTCGGCAGGAATACCATCCGAAATATCGTTGCATAATTTTTCAAACTTCATAAGTATTGAAACAATTTCTTTTATTCCTTCATCAGACGGCAAAGGAATAATTATCTTCTTTAAATTTTCTTGATTTAATTTAGGTTGAGCGCCCTCTGAAATATATTTTTTTAAGTCGATGGAGTTTAAATATATTTCAATATAGTGCTGCAAATCAAGATTATCAAACTTTAAAACGTGAGCGTGATTATTTACCCAATTTTTGCCCGTGATTGAAAATGCAATGGGTGTATTTCTTGCTACAAGGTTTGCACCGTCTTCCGATACAAGTAAAAAGTCACCGTCAAAAATATAATCTTCAACGTAATCAACTATTCCCGATGCCCCATAATATGGGTATTTACCTTTTTGACGCATATTGCTTTTTATAGGGTTTCTTTTAGCATCAAGGTTTTCTGAAATATCAGCTAATGTTACATAAGCAAAACCGAAAACGTATCTGAATAGTTTAATTGTATTTATTCGCTCACTTGCGACATTCTCTCTCTCTCTCTCTACATTAACAATTTGTGAATAACTTTCAAAGTTCAAGAGTAAATCACGATAATACTCATATTGCTTTTGCCTTGCATCTATCTCGGCAGGAAGTCCGATTTTGAGGTCGGAACAAATAGCCTCGAAATTGTCGAGAACATTTACAATGCGTTCCTGCACATCAAGCGAAGGAATAGGAATTTTAATTTTTTTCATTTCTCCTGCTGTTACTAATGGTTGTCCACCGCCTTTAGCATATTTATTTAAGCCTATATTTGTTAAAACGTGGTAAACAAATTTTAAAGAATAACTGGGTTTGATATTTACAATAAGTGTATTATCCGAAACATCATAATTTCCCTTTGCAATATGAACATATCCAGCATTTGCCCCAACTCTTGCAATTAGTATTTGCTCGTTAGAATATTCATAATCATCACAATATCCAATTATTCCCGTAGAACCATAAACAGGATAATTTCCACTCTCTGATTTATTCTTATTCTTTCCCGAAAATATATTGTTCGCAATCTCTCCAAGCGTTCGCCATTCAACAACATTATTCCCTCTCCTGCGAACATCGAAACTTAATAGCATATCACGGTAATATTCATATTGCTTTTGCCTTGCTGTAAGTTCCGCTGTAAGTTTCGCTGTAAGTTCCGTGAAATTGTCAAGTATCTTGACTATTTCAAGTTGCACTTCAAGAGGTGGTAATGGTATAACATAATTTTTTACATCTTTATCTGAAATTGCAGGATAGCTTGCTCCTTGCTGATGTTTTTCAACGTGAGAGAAAAACGAAGTAGAAGTAATATTATGATACAACCATCTTGTAAGAACAATATCATTTTTAGCACGCAGAACACAAAATCCTGTACTACATATTTGGTTATCGTATTTTTTAGGTATTACACAATATCTCTTTAACATTGGGCGAGTGGTACCCACGATTATGTCATTTTCCCTTACAATTTGTTGTGCTCTACTCGGAGCAGTTTTAGAAGTTATTAAGGTTGTTTCTGTAATATTATGCGTATCTCTATCAACAGATGTTAAATCAATATATTCAAATGTATTATTGTTTTCTTTCCAATTTATTCTTTCTATTTTTTTTATACATTCATTTATTGAAATGTATCTTATCCCTTTGGGGCAATATTGTTTTACTAATTCTTCAAGTTTTGTCATTTTTCCGCATCTCCTCAAGCCAATCAAAATTACGGTTTGAATACACCATCAAGGAACAATTTGCTATTATATTATAATTATATCCTAAAACATCCCTTTCTTTTAATCTATTAAAAACAAGGAATTCTTTGACTTTGGAATTTTTAGGATATATCTCTACTGCATATTTAGGTGATATAGGTACGAAGTATGTTAAATCATCCGAAATTGCAGAATAATGTACGGCATTGCCGTGATTTATTGCTATAACAGGATTATCCGAGGTTATAAACGGTATATCAGTATCATTGACTAACAGTACCCAAGACCAATCTTCAAAAATATTCGCATAGAAATTTGCGGTGTCAAAAGATAGTAATTCCTTATTATGAAGTCTCTGAAAATCTTTTTTTCCATATTCGGAAAATTTATGCCAAGGAAACCCCTTTACAATTTGACTATAAATATATTTATGCCAATCTCTATGTTTTTTTGTTCTTATCATTTGTATCGCAAAGCAAGCAGCTAACTTTTGCTTTTCTTCACGTGTTAGCAGATTTTTTATAATATTTTTTCTGTAAATTCTTATATTGAGAACATCTATAAGCCTTTTTAATAATTGTGTATACTCTTTTTCAATTTTAGCAAAACCGTGTTCAATTATTTTTTTATATTCGCCAAGTTCTGGCACATCATAGAAATTATTGTCAACAGGAAACTTTTCCAAATTAGAAGTTCCTGTTTTTTTGCTTAAGATGTTATAGTAAAAAATTGTTGATTTTCTACTTTCATTTCCGTTAATGCCAAAATTCGCTAAATAACAAGATGGAACTGTATGTTGTTTAGTATGATCTTCTGCCATATATTCTTATCCTTCTATTTCTGCTATAATTTTGTCAATAGCATCTCTCAAAACTTGCTCACGGGCTACAATTTCCTTTATTTGCGCATTAAGCACCTTAATATCTATCTTTTCCCGTGTATCTTCCTGCTCAACGTATGTTGATACAGACAGATTATAATTCTGTTCTTTTATTTCATCATAGTCAACAAGCCTTGCAAAATACTGTACATCTTCACGGCTTGTAAATTCGTCAACAATGTGCCGTATATTATCTTCTGTCAGCTTGTTGTTATTTGTTACCTTTAAAAATTCCTTTGTGGCATCTATGAATAAGGTCTTGTTATCAACCTTGTTTTTCTTCATAACCATTATACAAGTGGCTATTGAAGTGCCGAAAAAGAGGTTGTCGGGCAACTGGATAATACAGTCTATATAGTTATTGTCAACAAGATATTTTCTTATTTTCTGTTCTGCGCCGCCACGATACATTATGCCCGGGAAACAAACTATTGCCGCCGTTCCGTTGCTTGCAAGCCAAGTCAGCGAGTGCATAATAAACGCCATATCTGCCTTTGACTTCGGTGCAAGTACGCCCGCAGGCGAAAAACGGGGATCGTTGATAAGTGTTGCGTTATCATCGCCTTCCCACTTAATAGAGTACGGCGGATTAGAAACAATGACCTCAAAAGGCTCATCATCCCAATGCTGCGGTTGAACAAGTGTATCTTCACAAGCTATGCTAAATCTGTCATAGTCAATATCGTGCAAAAACATATTTATACGGCAAAGGTTGTATGTGGTAATATTCTTCTCTTGTCCGTAAAATCCCGATTTGACCTTATCTATACCGAGTATCTTTGCCGATTTTAAAAGCAGCGATCCCGAACCGCACGCAGGATCATATACCTTATTTACTTCGGTCTTACCGACAACCGCAAGCTGTGTCAAAAGTTCGGAAACTTCCTGCGGTGTGAAATATTCGCCGCCGCTTTTGCCTGCGTTAGATGCGTACATACCCATTAAATACTCATAGGCATCACCGAAAGCATCTATGGTATTGTCTTGATAATTGCCGAGTTTCATATCTCTTATACCAAAAAGCAGCTTAACAAGCATTTGATTGCGTTTTGGTACGGTCGCACCGAGTTTATTGCTGTTTACATCATAATCATCAAATAAACCCGAAAATTCAGCCTCGCTGATAGTTCCCTGTGCAGACTGCTCTATGTGCCTGAATACCGTTTCTATAACCTCATTCAGCTTGTTTTCTTCTGCCAATTTTTCTGCGTTTGCACAAATATTTTTAAACAGTTCGGACGGAAGAATAAAAAAGCCCTTTTCGTTTACCATATCCGAACGGACAGCCTCCGCCTCGTCATCGGCAAGAAGTGAATAGTCAAATTCCGTATTGCCTGCCTCGATTTCAAATTTGTTTATGTATTCCGTCAAGTTTTCGGATATGTAACGATAAAACATAGTACCGAGAACATAGGTTTTAAAGTCCCAACCATCAACGCTGCCCCTCAAATCATCGGCTATCGCCCATATAGTGCGGTGCAGTTCTTCACGCTCCTGTTCCTTCCTTACGTCTGCCATAAAATTATACTCCTCTCATATATAGTAAAACCTTGTATATGTTTATCTTTAATTATAACATATTTAAAGTCCGAAAATACTCCCATAAAGTGATATTATGAAAGTTTTTGTCATTATAATTATTTTACCAAATTTTACGCAATAAATCAATAAAGCACGAGAATTTATATGTAATCATTTTTGTTTCGTGCTTTCAGCAATATTTATTATCTTTTTTCCTTGCTTTTCGGCATATTTCATTGTCTGATAAGCACCGCCCGAATTGCGTTCCACCCAAAACACAACTAAATCCGAGCGGTCAACCATATACCTGTTGCGCACTTGTATAGCCTGTTTCGAATGTACCTTTTCGCTTTCGGCGCAAACCTCAACATAATCATAATAATTCTCAAAATCTTCTGCATTATTGGTGTATTCGGCTTTTAGATAGGGCATAACCCAAGTCAAATCACATCTATGTTCGGCGTAGCCGTGTTTTGCACGAAGTACGGCAGATGTGGCAATCTGGTCAAAATCTCCGTCACGCCCAATTAAAAACTCAACATATTCGTGTTCTTGTATCAGCTTGTTAATCAAATCTTCAACCTTTCTCTCTGCAACACGAAAGTTCTCAATATATCTATGCCCGAAGAAAGAAACCGTGTAGACCTCAAACATAATAAGCACCCCCAACAGTCCAAACTCTAATTTTCTATGATTTATCGGAGTGCATTTTTATGGGCGAAAATGCGCTCCGTTCTATTGACTGTTGAACAAATTTTGCTTATAATACTAAATATAAAGTTGTTTGATATGTACAATAAAAGGGTATTACCGAAACGTATACAAAATGGGAATTTCAGTGCAGTTTGCCGCTTGATTTCAATGTGTGATAAAGACGATAAAAAGTGCCGTTTCCGCAGCCGATAAGGTGCATAGCTGTTTTTTGCGATATTTCCTTGTTTCTGTAACGAATAAATATATCTAAATATTTGTCGGGCGGATATAAGGTCGGTCTGCCAAAACGCACACCTCTTGCCTTTGCCGCTGCTATGCCCTCTGCCTGTCTTTGACGGATATTTTCACGTTCATTCTGCGATACAAATGATAAAAGCTGTAATATCAAATCCGATATGAAAGTGCCAAGCAAATTTTTGTGGGTTGTAGTGTCCAATAATTCCATATCTATGACCTTTATATCCGCACCGATTTCTTTTGTTATATAACGCCATTGTTCGATTATCTCGTCATAGTTTCTACCGAGCCTGTCAATGCTCTTAACAACAAGCACCTTGCCTTTTTTCAGCTTTTTAAGCATACGCTTGTAATTCTTGCGTTCAAAATTCTTGCCGCTTTGACGGTCAGTGTAGATATTTTTAGGCGGTACACCGTATTCCGTCAAGGCTATTATCTGCCTGTCCTCATTTTGCTGCACCGTTGACACACGGGCATAGCCGATATAATTATTATCCATATTTTTTAGCCCCTTTCTGCCCGAAATTTCGGGTTGTTTTAATAGTATCTCTATTTTACAGCAGGATAGACCGAAAAAGTCAAAATAATATTTTCAGCCCGAAAGGTCGGGGCAAAAAGGTTAATCAGCGTGACACATCATAAGTATAGGTCTTTTGCGGAATTTCTTCCGCATCTTCCTCAACCGCACCGATGCTAACAAGATTAGCCAACAGCGTTTTCAGTTTTTCAAGTTCAGCCGAACATTCTTCGTTTTCTTTCTCTAATTCGGCAACGGTGTCGTTGTTTTCCATTATTTCGGCGTTTAAGTAGGCGGCTTTGGGCAACGATCCATCGGGCAGTTTGGACTTATTCAATATTTCTACCGCTGCCGCGTAGTCCTCGATTTTATTCTTGTTATCACGCATAAAAATCTCTTTATCCGAAGAACGATCAAGTGAGTTATATTCCTCGAATACGGGCTTCAACCGCCAATAATTCCTTATTGCCCGTACAATATCCCTGTTTTCTTTGCTTTTGGTATTCAGATTGATTATTGTATTTTTATTATTTATCAGCTTAATTTCGAGTTCGGCAATTCTTGTTTTCAATTCGTCAAGATTTTCAATACCATTCTCGGATAACATATTCAGCATACGAATTTGAATATCCACATTATGCGCCGCCGCATATTTGTTGTACTCGCTGCTTTCTTCCAAACGTTCGATTTTTGTTTCATTCTCCTGCTTTAAAAGCACGTTATACAGATCACGGTTGACAAAATACAATTCGAGCATTTCTTCCGTGTATTCAAAGCCGAGTGATTTTGTACGGATAAATCGCTGTGTATCGGGAAGACGCATAGCAAGATATTTGCCGTGTTTTATCTCAATTTCCGAAAGGCGGAGTTCATTCAATAAACCCTCATAACTATCAACCTTTTTCATAGCCGCATTTATTTCAAATTTTAATTGTTTGCGGTTAGACATTCTGATATCCTTATTGTAATATCCGTTCTTCTTATGGTTAGGTACTTCAACACCTATGCTGCGTTTCCGCAAAGACATTTCCGTATAAGCAGTTCCGAGCGTGTCTGTGCGCATAAACCGCTCATCACCGATACCTTTAAAAGACAGGTGCTTATCGGTTTTCATTTCATAGCCCTGTCTTTTCATAAGATTGATAAAATCATCATAATCAGCGGCTTTTTTTATTGTCTTATCAATAACAAGTTTCATATACTGCCGCTGGGTCTTAAATTCTTCCGTAATTATTGACAAACCGTTTTCTTTGCAAAGATCATCACTTGTGCGCCGTAGTTTCGCAAGGTTAGCTTTGTTGGCATACAACTTTTTGTGCGTGCTGAAACTCACAGCATTAACGATTATATGAACGTGGATATGCTCACGGTCATTATGAACAGCAAGAACGTATTGGTGGTCGGAATATAATCGCCGCATAAGGCTTTGTCCGATCTCAAACGCCTGTTCGGGAGTTATTTTATCTTCGGGATCAAATGACTGTACAATGTGATGTGCTTTTATAACACCGTTACCGCTGCCCATTTTATAAATCATTTCAAAGTCCTCGCAGGCATATTGCGGAGTACAGTAGTGACCGAGAACAAACCGCTGCTCATCGGTCTTATCGGGGTCGGCTATGTAATTTATTGAAGATTGCAAGTGTTCTGTTGTCCTTATCGGCAATATCTTTGAATATGCCATCGTAAAATCCCTCCTTGACCTCTTGAAATATCTTCGTGACCTGATGTGTGACTTCAAGCATTTCACCTGTTGTGCTTGTAATATCATCAATAACGCTGCAATCAATATTGTTTTGCTTGAAAACCCTTTCAATCTGTCGCAGATTTACCATTATGTGATTTAATTCGCTTATCATCCTAAATAGCGGAATTAAATCAATTTTTACTGTAACAGGGCTTGTTATCGCCTTTATAATAAAATCGGCATAAGTGCTGTATCCAGCTTGTTCCATACGCTTTTTAATCATTTCTTTCTCATCGGGGCGCAGCCTTAATGAAAGCCTTTCATTTCGTTTTCTGTTTGCCATATATCCTCCTTGAATTTTGTATAAAAAAGCTTGACTGTAATTAGCCAAGCCTATTGTATTCCGTATAAATCGTGTCTTACCTCTGCGCCGTAGTAATTGCTCTGGGTAGTTTTGGCGTTATATATAGCCGCAATCAGATAGGCGCGAATATTTTTAACCTTTGTTGTGTTTCGTGATAAAGCGAAAAGAAGATAATCAATATCGCCGTGATTGATTTTAAGAAAACGGCTTTTGACTATTTCCGCAGGGACTAAAGTACCGTTTATCTTCACAGGCTTATTGTTAATAGATACCGTTTCGGTCATCAACTCAACGATCTCGTCAATTTCCTGCAAGTCAGTATTGCTTGACGAATATGCAAAACTGTCATAATCAATATTCTGTTTAATCAACTCTTTGTATTTTTCATAATCCTCTGCCGAAACGTCAATCAATCCATCAACCTCATACGCAGTATGATTGATAGATTGATTTTTATATATTTTATTTTTTGATATTTTATTATTGTTTATTTTATTATCGTCGGGCATTTCTTGTTTTTCTTCGTCTATCTCTTGATTTTCAAGAACAAGGGAAGAAGTGGGCGCAGAGTTATCTGTAATATCTGCATCGCAAATTTTGACCTCATCGGCAGGGCGATCCTGTTCAAAACATTCAGCGTTATTATTTGTTTTCGCAGTTTCTTCCTGCACATCCGTTGTATTATCCAAAAATATAGCCTTGCCGCAAATATAATATTCCCAGTCCGTAACACGCCCGTCCTTGTAAATGCGCTTGCGCATCAAATAGCCTGCTGTTTCAAGCTTTTTCAGCGCAGAATAGATTTTAGTCTTGCCGCAGGGCAGAATGGAAGATAACCCCCTGCCGTTGAAATCCCAATCATCGGGCAGCGACAACATTGTTATCAGCAATCCACGCTCTGCAATATCCAAGTTCACATCACGCAGACAAGAATTGTCAACGATAGTATAGTCTTTTATCTCTCCGACTTTCATAATTTTTGGCATATAAATTCTCCTCTCTGAAATAAAAAAAGGCAGTTCCCATTACAGAAACTACCTCATAGGTTTTAAATATTTAATTACGCAGCACAAACAGACCGTTCATTAAAACAGTCTGCCGTGCAAAATAATATTGATTTTTAAAATTAAAAAATAGGACAATTCAATTCAAAACACGCAATTCTTAGCGGTTTATTCTTGCTTGTCCTAATAATAACATATTCACCCTCGATGGCGTGCCTTATCGAGTAGCTTGTGAGGGGCATATCCCCTTCAATCCCCTAAAGGTGGCGGCTAACGCCGCAAAGCCCGACAGAAAAAGGTCGGGCATTTTTTATTTCTTATCACAAAATTTTCAAAAAAAGGGAGGGAAACTTATGCGAAAGCGAAATAAAAATTTAAGCATTCGTCTGACCGAAAGCGAATGGCATATCGTCAAAAATATGCAAGAGGATTCGGAAATGAATATGCGGGATTTCATTCTCACCTGTGTATATTGTCAGCCGATGATAATCAAAAAAGGCGGTGACAAAATCGTTGCCCAGCTTAAATATATGGGCAACAATCTTAATCAGTTGACACGAAAAGTAAACAGTGGTCAGATAAAGGACTGTTCCTTTGAACTTGAAAAAATATATATGGCTTTGGAGGCTATGCGTGAAGAATGGCAGTAATTAAAGCGATAAACTCTCACGCATCTTTGGCGAGGGTAATAAACTACATCACGAAAACCGAAAAGACCGACAAGAGCCTTATCGGTGGTTATAATTGCAGAGGTACACACGCACTTTTTGAAATGAAAGCCACAAAAAAGATGTGGCGAAAAACGGGCGGCAGGCAGTACAAGCACTTTGTGCAAAGTTTTTCGCCCACGGAAAACATAACGCTTGAACAAGCACACGAAATAGCCGCCGAACTTGCGGCAGCTTGGGAAAAGCTGAACGGCTACGAGGTTTGTTTTGCCACGCACAAAGACCGACATCACATACACACGCACTTTGTTGTTAATTCAGTCAGTTTTGTAAACGGCAAAAAATTCGCTTATTCAAAGCGTGATCTACAGAATTTCAAGGATATATCCGACCGCATTTTGCAAAGCAGGGGCTTGTCTATCTGCCAACCGTCAAAGAAAATAACAAGCTACGACCGCTATACTTATGAGCAGATATGCAAGGGCGAAAGTTGGTTAGCCGACATTGCCGTTGCTGTTTTGACCGCAAAGCAGACCGCCGCAAGCAAGGCGGAGTTTATAAAACTTTTGGCACAGCAAAACATAAAAGTTACTTGGGAAGATAGCCGAAAATACATCACTTTCACAAATGCAGACGGAAAAAAGGTCAGAAACAAGAAATTGACGGAGATATTCAAAGAAGATTTTACAAAGGAGGCGTTATTAAATGACTTTGGAAGAAATGGCACAGCGGCAGCCATCGACGAGATCGAGCGAGAACTCGGAAGTAGAGAGATTGACGAACTTATTGACGAGATTGAACGAGGAGAACAAGAGAAACAAAGAGAAAGTGGCGGCAGCGGAGCAATCGGAGCAGACGATTTTGAGCCTGAACAGGAAGATACAGACCTTGACGAAGAGGAAGAACGCACTCGAAGAAGAACTTACAGCTACGAAAGATAAGCTGCAAACGGCATTGACCGAGCAGAAAGTTGTCTATAAGGAGCGCACTTCCCTTGAATGTTTTTTATGTAAGAAAGACGGTTATCTTACCGAGATACGAAAACTTGAAAAAGCGAATTATCAGCTTAACAACAGCTATTCCGCCGCTTCGGACAGCCTTTACAATGCAAGAGCCTTTATTATCATTTTATTTTTGTCGGCAATAGCGACAAGTATTATTGTTTTAAACGATATTTGCCGCTGTCTGCTGTACTTTTACTATGTACTTCATTACATCGGCAAAGCGGTGGTTTGGTTTTGCGGTCTGTTCTATGACTTGGCACAGTATATACAAGACGAAACAGCCGCCGTTATTGTCGGCTGGATCTTGTTTTGTGCTATGATAATTATTTGTGCGGTCCTGCTTTTCTTTCTGCTTGCTTTTTTGTATGCGTGGCTTGAAGAAACGGCAAAAAAATATTGGTCTTGGAAAGAAACCGCCTTTGTTGCGATAGCCGCAGCCTTGCCGATATTTAAGCCGCATTGGTGTGCAATGATAGAACTCAATACCGTTGTTGCCTTTGTGATAATATATTTGATAATAGTTGTTATACGATTGATAGCGAAAGCGAGGAGATAAAAAAATATGAGTGAAAACTACACCACAGTAAAAATCGGCAAAATGACATACAAAGTTATGCTACACTTTAACGAACAGGCGAAAGAAAATTTTGAAGATAAGGTTTTGAGAATGGCAAAGACCGATGCCGAGAAAATATCATCACAGACAGCATAAAATTTGCGGATATTTAAGCCTTGCATTTTACCCATATAAATGTTTGTCGGGATAGGTGCAGGGCTTTTTATCCCAAGGTTTTGGGGAAATTTTACATCAAAAAAGGAGAATTGAACATTATGACATTATCGAAGTACGAACAGGAAACCATAATCACATTTAACGCAGAAGAAAAGACCGCCGAGATATACACCGCCGACCCCGTACAGATACGGCGGTTGGATAGCTTGTGTACCGAGTTTCCCGATACATACAAGCTGAAAAAGCAAAGCGAAATCTCAAAAAACTATACCGTTCCCAAAGAATACATCTCTTTCCGCAAGCCGAGAGTTATCTCCGAGCAGCAGCGTGAAAGGCTTATTGAAAATCTGAAAAAGGCAAGGGGCGAAAGATAGGCATAGAAAAAGGGCAAGGTGTTTATTTGCCTTGCCCTTAAATATCAGTTGTTAAGTATTGTTATAACATCAAGCATATCAATTTTTTTGTCGTTGTTTACATAAGCTCTTGCAAATTCGTCTTCGGTAAAGTCGGTTTCTGATTTTATTCCGCTTAAATATTTTAACAATATTGCGGCATCTTCATCATCGGCTTTTTTATCACTGTTTACATCGCCTTGCGGATACGCTCTTAAAAAAGTCGCCTTACTGCTATTTGTTATTGTAGCATACTCTCCGCTGCCGCTTACAATGCTGTTTGTATCATTACTGTTTACCCAATAATTCGGTTTATTCGGCAAACACATATCTGTGTCTATCGAAAAACTTCCGATTTTAAGTTCACTAAGACTTGTGCAGTCTTTAAACATTTCTTCTTTGTATTCGGCTTTGCTTAGGTCGAAAAGAGAAATATCGAGTGATTTAAGTGAAGTGCAGCCTGTAAATGCTCCCCAAAAGTCCGTACAGCTATTTGTGTAAAATCCACTTAAATTTATTTCTTCAAGCGAGGAACAACCGTAAAACATATCATATATACTTGTTATATATGTGCCGTATTCGGGATAGGCAACACCATTGTATGTGTAAGCGGTCTGTGCATTTGAAAGGTCAATGCTCTTGCAGGCTGTGTATTTTTCAAACATAGAACCCAAATTGCCTTTAAGGACTGTACCCTCTTTTGCAGTTACGATAAGGACTTCGGATTTTTTCGGGAATTCGTTTATTCTATCTGCAACCACTATATCCCCCAGCAGAGAAAGAGTTTTTGTTTCTTCATCATATTCATAGCATATAGGGGCATAGCATTGGGTTGATGTATTGTTAATGACAGCATACTCGCCCGTACCGCTTACGATTTCTCCGATGTAAGGCTCGGTATTATAAATAAGTTCGGAAGTGTGCTTTATCCAACCCGAATGATTAGGTAAACTCATCCATTTACTAACACTGAAGTTTGCTCCGAGAGTAATTTCCCTTAAATTTGTGCAGTTTTTGAAAATGTCAGTATATTCCGTAAGGTTTGAACTGCTGAAATTTTGAAGGTTAATAGTTGTCAAAGAAGAACAGTCCCTAAACATATACGCCATTTTTGTTACGTTACTTCCGTCAAAATTACTTATAGCAAGTGTAGTAACAGAATTGCAGCCACAAAACATATTTTTCATATTAGTGACTTCACTTGTATTAAACTTATTCAGACCATTTATTTCCGTAAGCTTATAGCAATCTTGAAACATACCGCCCATATCTATGACTTTTGTAGTGTCAAAACTATTTAAATTAAGTGAGGTTAATGTACCGCAGCCATAAAACATCCAATTCATATTTGTTACATTATGTGTATCAAAATTACTTAAATCAAGTGAAGTCAATGATGAACATCCCATAAACATCTGTTGCATATCTTTGACTTGGGAAGTAAAACCGCTTGTACTTGGAAATGTAATGCTTTTCAAAGAGTTACAATCCCTGAACATACCACTGCAATTTGTAGTACTAAATTCGGCATTGGATAAATCAATGCTTGTACAGTTGCTTGCACCATAAAATAAATGAAAAGACAATAATTTTGCACCGCTTGTAGTTTTTACGGTTTTTATGTCCGTTTTTGCAAAACCTGCATTGCTGCCTATTCCAGAAAAACTTCCCGTTATTGTAAGTTCTCCTGTTGTGGTGTTAAAAGTGTATCCTGTACCTGTTATAGTTGCCGCAAATACCGCCGTACTCATCAGCATTACCGCCATAACTGCAAACAACACGGCAAAAATTTTTTTGACATTGCTCATTCTTAAGCCTCCTTTGTATTGTCTTTCCTTTATTTTCTACATTTATTACTAAACACTTCTCATAAAAACATAGTACCACAAATCTCCGAAATATTCAACATAATAAATGTAAAAAAATTATAAACGTAAAATGTGAAAAATCGCCAAATACAGTATTATTCTTCTATTCCGACTTTGTCTGCAAGGTTTATCATTTCCGCCTGTTCTCTTTCTGCATATTTCATAGTCATATACGCACCGCCCGAATTATTTTCCACCCAAAACACCGCTAAATCACTTTTGTCAACTATCCACCTGTTGCGCACTTGTATAGCCTGTTTCGGGTGTACCTTGTTACTTTCGGGGCAAATAATAACATAATCGTAATATTTTTCAAAATCTTCCGCATTTTTGGTGTATTCAGCCTTTTCATAAGGCATAACCCAAGTTATGTCACATCTATGCTCGGCGTAGCTGTGTTGCGCCCTTTTTACCGCCGATGTTGCTAATTGGTCAAAATCTCCGTCACGCCCTACAAAAAATTCCACATATTCGTGTTCGTGTATCAGCTTGTATATCAGATCGTCAACCATTTCTTCCGCAAGTCGGAAGTGTTCCATTCGCCTATGCCCGAAAAATGATACCCTATATATTTCCATATTATTCTCCCTCGTGCTTTTCTGCATACATACGCCGAAATTCCTTTAACATACGGTAATAGGTGCTGTCGCAGCAGCCTATTTGCCGTATCATCTCTTTTTGGCGTATCTCTTTACGCTTGAATTTCTCGTAAATATCGAAATATTCCGCAGGGTCATACTTGCGTTCCCGACCGAAATGAACGCCCCTTGCCTTTGCCGCCGCTATGCCCTCCGCCTGTCGCTGTCTGATGTTGGAACGCTCATTTTCAGCCACAAACGAGAGTAACTGCAAGACTAAATCGCTGATAAATGTACCGAGTAGGCTTTTGAATTGTGTGGTGTCCAAAATCGGCATATCAAGCACGATTATGTCCGCCCCGATGTCCTTTGTTATGTGCCGCCATTGGTTTATTATTTCCTCATAGTTGCGACCCAAGCGGTCAATACTCTTTATAACAAGCCTGTCACCCCTTTTCAAACGCTTTATAAGCTGCTTGTAATTAGGACGGTCAAAATCCTTGCCGCTTGCTTTTTCAATAACGATACAATGCTCATCCACGCCAAATTCCCGTAATGCTATAACCTGCCTGTCCTCGTTCTGTTCCTTTGAAGATACCCGAATATAGCCGTAAACCATATATTTCAATCCCCTTTGTTTTATATTAGGCTTTACGCCCTTAAATCGGGGATAGGTACGGAAAAGGCTTGTTTTGCGGTGCGGTGACTTGTATTAAATCATACTTTTTCGGAGTGCGGTTTTAAGGTGCTTTTGGGCGGTTTCTTTGTTGACTGTTGCACAAAAATCGTGTATAATGTAGACAATAAAGTTGTAGGGGTTTACTACTGCCGATAAAGTATAGGTTATCGGCAGTTTTTATTTAATCTACACAAAAATGAAAGACGGTATTTGCCGCCTTTAAATTCCTAAATTTTCAATTCTTCAATTCTTAAATTTATCAATATTACACATAACATTCTTATAATTTCCACAAAAATAATATTTTTAAATAAAAATATCAAAAAGTCCTTGACAAATCGTCACAGGTACTGCGGCAAAATTTGTTTTAATTGACAGCCGCTTAAGTTTTTAACCAATTTAAAAAATTATTCTTGTTTTATTATCAATTATAAAGTATAATTAAAGTGTGAGACGGAGAAATATTGCTTTCTCAATTTAAGGAATAATTGTAAAGCATACCTACAAAACAACAACTTTTTGTACAGGAGGAAATATGCTTAAAAAAATTACAGTTGCCAAAGACAACACGGGCGATTTTGACTCATTACAGACAGCCCTGGACAGCATTGCATATGATACCGATGAGGTTGAGATATATTTAAAAAACGGCTTTTATTTTGAAAAGGTGTTTATTGACAGGCCCAATATAACCATTAAGGGCGAGGACAAGGAAAACACCGTTATTGTGTATAACGACAGCGCTTTCAGAAACGACGAAAGCGGCCGTCCTATGGGCACATTTGCGACCGCAAGCCTTGAAATAAGCAGAAAAGCCGTAAATACCGTACTTGATAACCTTACCGTACAAAACAGCGCAGGCTACGGCAAAATTGTCGGACAGGCTGTCGCACTTAATGTTATGGCGGATAAGACCGTTATTAAAAACTGCCGTCTTATCGCAAGACAGGATACGCTTATGCTGTGGCCAAGTTTTAAAGAGTCTCTTAACGACCCCGATATATATGTAAGAAGCTATTTTGAAAACTGCTACATCGAGGGCGATGTGGATTTTATCTTCGGGGGCTCGATCAGCATTTTTAAAAACTGCGATATTTTCTGCAAGCACCGTCCCGTAGGCTATGACTGCTTTATTACGGCGGCCTGCACACCCGCAAACAACAAATACGGTCTGGTATTTTTAAACTGCCGTATAGACGGGGATGCCGAAAAAGGCACCGTTTATCTTGGCAGACCGTGGACGGAGGGCGCAAGGACCGTATTTATAAACACGGATGCGACCGATGTTTTAAACCGCACGCTTTGGAGCAGATGGAACAAAAACAGGCAGCACGATGCCGCATTTTACGCGCAGAACAGCTTTACGACAGGCTATGATGTGCCGCAATGGACAAAGACCCTATCCGCAGACGATATAGGCGAATATACCGTTGAAAACATATTCGGGGATTGGACACCGTAAAAATTTTGCTTGACAAGCCGTACACAAATTGATATACTATAAATGTTTTATAAATAAAAAGACCAAGAAAACGCAAAGTAAGTTTTTGCACCACTTGTCAGAGAGGTAATGTCATCGGCTGCAAGCATTATCAGTTAAGGCAAAAACCGAATTTTCACGTTGGAGTTTGGCCCCTGACAGGTAGGGGGTCACGGCAGGAACCGTTATTTTCCGCATGAGTGCCCGTTTATACGGGAATTTGGGTGGTACCGCGATATTTCGTCCCTTGCTTTTGCAAGGGGCTTTTTTAGTTTTTACAGTTGATCAAGGAAAAAAAAATGCGCCGCAGGGCGTCGGATTTTTTAAAGCATTCCTATAAAATATGAAAAAAAATTAAATAGGAATGCTTGATCAAGGAAGAAAAAATGCGCCGCAGGGCGTCGGATTTTTTAAAGGAGGTTTAAAAAAAATGCAGGACAAATTAAGCCAAATCAGAGAATTGGCAAAGTCACGCCTTTCCGAGGCTGTCGACCTTAAAGCACTTGATGCAATAAGGGTAGATATACTTGGCAAAAAAGGCGAATTAACACAAATTTTAAAGGGTATGGGCGCTTTAAGCCCCGAGGAGCGACCCAAGGTAGGACAGATGGTAAATACCGTCCGTGCCGAAATAGAGGGTATGCTTGCAAACGCAGTTACAGAATTGCAGGCAAAGGAGCAGGAGATCAAGCTTGCGGCAGAGACTATTGATGTAACTATGCCCGGCAAGGTACCCGAAATGGGACATCTTCACCCTATGACAACAGTAATTGAAAATATAAAAAGCATTTTTATCGGTATGGGCTACGAAATTGCCGAGGGTCCCGAGGTTGAGCAGGCCTACTACAATTTTGAGGCGCTTAATATCCCCAAGGATCACCCCGCACGCGACGAGCAGGATACCTTCTATATCGAGGGTGAGGGCGATTTTCTTTTAAGAACACAGACTTCACCTATGCAGGTGCGTGTTATGGAGTCGGGCAAGCTGCCTATCCGTATGATAGCTCCCGGCCGTGTTTACCGCTCGGACGAGGTAGATGCAACACATTCTCCCGTTTTCCACCAGTTAGAGGGTCTTGTTATTGACGAGGGCATCACAATGGGTGACCTTAAGGGTGCGCTTGCCGTATTTGCAAAGGAGCTTTTCGGCGAGGACACAAAGGTTCGTTTCCGTCCGCATCACTTCCCGTTTACGGAGCCCAGCGCAGAAATGGATGCATCCTGCTTTGCCTGCGGCGGCAAGGGCTGCCGTGTCTGCAAGGACAGCGGCTGGATAGAGGTACTCGGCTGCGGTATGGTACATCCCAAGGTGCTTGAAATGAGCGGCATTGACAGCAAAAAATACTCGGGCTTTGCCTTCGGTATGGGTCTTGAACGTGTTGCTATGCAAAAATACGCTATTTCCGATTTAAGATTATTATTTGAAAACGATACCAAGTTCTTAAAACAGTTTTGATTAGAGGTGAGAAAGAATGAATTTACCTATAAGTTGGTTAAAAGAATATGTTGATTTAGACTGCACCACGCAGGAATTTATGGACGAGATAACCCTTTCGGGCAGCAAGGTGGAAAGCCTTACCGTTATGGGCAAAGACATTGACGGCATTATTACGGGCAAGGTGCTTGAAATAGAAAAGCATCCCGATGCCGACAAGCTTGTTGTGACACAGATAGATGTGGGAAACGGCGAGCCCTTGCAGATAGTTACCGGCGCATCAAATTTAAAGGTCGGTGATATCGTTCCCGTGGCTATGGTAAACAGCAATGTATATCACGGCAGCGAACTTGTTAAAATTAAAAAGGGCAAGCTGCGCGGCGTTGAGTCAAACGGTATGCTTTGCTCTATCGAGGAGCTTGGCTTTACACGCCACGACTATCCCGAGGCTCCCGAAAACGGTATTTACGTTTTTGTTGACGAGGTGCCCTTGGGCGCAGATGTAAAAGAGCTTTTACAGATAAATGACGAGGTAGTTGAGTTTGAGATAACCTCAAACCGCCCCGACTGCTTCAGTATTACGGGTCTTGCGCGCGAAACCGCCGCAACCTTCAGAAAGCCCTTTAAATTCCCCGAGATCAAGGTAGAGGAAAAGGGCGAGGGCAACGCTGCCGATATGATAAGCGTTGAGATCAAAAACCCCGAGCTTTGCCCCAGATATATTGCAAGAGCCGTTAAAAACGTAAAAATAGGCCCGTCTCCGCTTTGGATGCGTCACCGCCTTACCGCAGCGGGCGTCAGACCTATCAACAATATCGTGGATATCACAAACTATGTTATGCTTGAAATAGGTCAGCCTATGCACGCATTTGATATAGACTGCATAAAGGACAGAAAAATTATTGTCAGAAATGCAAACGAGGGCGAGAAGATAGTTACCCTTGACGGCATTGAAAGAAATCTTGACCCGTCTATGCTTGTAATTGCCGACAGCGAAAAGGCTGTTGCCGTTGCGGGCGTAATGGGCGGCGAAAATTCAAAAATAACCGAGGGCGCAGAGGCAATTTTATTTGAGAGCGCCAACTTTAACGGCCCCAATGTGCGTATAACCGCAAAGAAATTAGGCTTAAGAACAGACGCCTCCGCAAAATACGAAAAGGGTCTTGACCCCAATCTTTCAATTATTGCGGTAAACCGTGCGGTACAGCTTGTTGAAATGTTGGGCTGCGGCGAGGTTTGCCCGGGTATGGTAGACTGCTATCCCAATGTACGCACCGAAAGAACGCTTGAATACTCACCCGAAAGCATTAATAAGCTGCTTGGTACAAATATTTCAAGCGATGAAATGATAGAATTATTCAAGCTTATCGAGGTAAAGGCAGACGGCAGCAAGGCCGTTATACCTACCTTCCGCCCCGACCTTGAAGCAGAGGCCGACCTTGCGGAGGAAATTGCCCGCTTCTATGGCTATGACAAGATAGAATCAACACTTGCGGCAGGTACGCCTACAGTCGGCAAAAAGAGCCCCTCACAGCAGATAGAGGATAAAATAAAAAATACCATGGTGGCTATGGGTCTTTGCGAGGCCATGAACTACAGCTTTGAAAGCCCCAAGGTATTTGACAGGCTTAATATCCCCGCAGACAGCGATTTAAGAAATACAGTTAAAATTTCAAACCCCTTGGGCGAGGATTTCAGCATTATGCGTACCTTGACCTTAAACGGTATGCTTACAAGCCTTGCAACCAACTTTAAGCGCCACAGGAGCGAATCGGCAGGCCTGTTTGAAATAGGCAAGATATATATTCCCAAGGCACTTCCGCTTACGGAATTACCCGACGAGCTGCCCAAGCTTACAATAGGTATGTTTGGTCAGAATGTTGATTTCTTTACAGTAAAGGGCATAGCAGAGGAGCTTTTCGGCGTACTGGGCATTAAAAATGCAGAGTATTCCGCAAACAAGGAATTGCCCTATATGCACCCCGGCAGAACGGCAGATATAAGCTTAAACAGCGAAAATATAGGCTTTGTCGGTCAGCTGCATCCCGCTGTTGCCGAAAACTACGGCATAGGCACAGAGGTATATATCGCAGTTATAGATATCAATACCCTTGTTTCAAACGCAAACTTCGACCATATCTACAAGCCGCTGCCCAAGTTCCCCGCAGTTGAAAGAGATATCGCTATGCTTGTACGCGACGATGTTCCCGTTAAGTCAATTGAGGATATCCTGCGTGCAAAGGGCGGCAAGTTCCTTGAAGATATACGTCTTTTTGATGTTTATAAGGGCAAGCAGATAGAGCAGGGCTTTAAGTCCGTTGCCTACAGTCTGTTCTTCCGCGCCCCCGACAAGACTCTTACCGATGAAGAGATAGGCTCACCTATGAAGAAAATTCTTTCCGAGCTGGAGGAAAAGATAGGTGCAAAATTAAGAGAACAGTAAAATTTAAGAGGCTGCCGAACTTATCGACAGCCTCTTATAATAGTCAATGATATTCGTATTCCGCAGAAATAAATTTCTGCTACATACTCATAACCAACGGAATTGCAAGCAATTCCAAATTCAGTGGGAGCTTGGACTCCCACTGAATTTTAAGTAAGCACCCCCGCTTTAGAAGCGGGGGACTTCCTTAGTTGGTTAAATTTCTATCATATAAATTTCCATCCTATAACACACAGTATGCCCGAAATACCTGTCAATCTTACAATATTTTCATAAATAAAATAATGTGAAAGCAGCATATTATCCACTATCTTAAGCTGCGGCAAAATATCCGAAACACCTACTATGTCAAACAAAAATACAGCCATCAGCACAACGGGCATAATAAGACGTGCTATCATTTCGTTATTAACAAAGGCGGCAAAAATACAACTTCCGCCCCAAATACCCGCGCAAAAAACAGCAAGCCTTAAAAAGTCGGGCTTTTGTCCCAAAATCATAAGGGCGGCAGCGGCAGACGCCGAGAAAAGCAGCAGCGCGACCGCAATGCATTTGCCCGCACCAAAGCGTATCCCTTGTTTTTTGTCGCCCATATAAAAGGCCGCGCCTATCAAGCCCGCGCAAATAAGCATAGCCGCCGCAATACAAAGCGGGATATTCTTTTTTGCCGCCGTTTCGCCGATATTTGCGGGTGCCTCGTCAAAGGTGACGGATGCGGGCGTACTCTCCGCATATTTTAAATAAGCGGTTTTAAAATTTTCGTCATTTATATCAATATTGCTTTTTTTGGCAAAGCTTAATGCGGCCTTATCGCCGTAAACCTTTAAAACCGCCGCAAAAACCGCCTCCTTGCTTACCTCCGATAAAACAGAGGCATAACCCTCGCCGCAGATCATCTGCATATTTTCTATATCGGACACATTTTCGGGCAAAATAAAGCCACATTCAAGTATTTGTGTTTCCACATCGTTTATCATTTGGTCTTTGCTTGAATATATCTTAAAATTGATTGCATCCTTATTTTTAAGAAGCTCACTTGTTATTTCATCCGCATTGCTTTCGGCATAAATACCTACATAAGCACCCTCGGCTTTGTTTGCAAAATTACGAAACATTATTGCAAGTACGGGGAGACACAGCAGCAAAAGCACTATGCCAAAATGCCGCAGCATACGTTTTGAATAAATAAAAATATCCGTTAAAAAGCTCATTTTTCCGCACCTCTTTTCAAAGCGCAGATAACAAAGGTTACTGCATAAACAGCCGCAGCCATCGGCAATACCGACAGTTTTGGCAAACGATAGCTAAAAAGTGACGCAAAACAGTTAAATACGGTGTTTATAGGCATAAAAGCGGAAAGCCTGTCAAGCCCCGTGCCCGAAAGATAGACCACAGGCACAAAAAGCCCGCCAACAAACCCGCTTACAAGCGTAAATGCCGTTAAAATAAGTACAGCATTACCGCCAAATACCGTATAAAAACAGGTTATAAGCTGTCCGCAGATAAATATTGCAGATATTACCTCAAACGGCCTTATCTCCACAAAGGGAACATAATTATTTATTATAAAAAGTGCCGGCAGGGCTGCCGCAAAAATAACCGCGCTAACGGCTATCTGTTTTAAAAACAGCATAAAAATACCGTTATAGCCCCACAGCCTGCAATAGCTTTTAAAGCCCGAGCCGTAGTCGTAAAACATAAACGAAAGACCCGCACCCAAAAGCATACATAAAAATGCCATTGCGGATGCGCAGTAATACTGTTTTATACTTAAGCTGCCATAGGGCGACCAGCTTTCGCACACAAACAGCTTACTGCGGCCCATTACAAAATTTACATACTCCATATTTATGCCCAAAAGCTGTGAGCGGGACAGTCTTTTACCCTCGGCTGCCGCATAAATGCCTGCCTGAACGCTGACAAGCATATCGCTGCCCACCGATACAAGACGTCTGAATACCGAATTTTTACTGCCCTTTGGCACTATTATCACCGCAGGGGTATTACTGCCGTCCATTATGCCCTGTACATAATTATCGGGAAAAACAATGCCGCCGTAAAATTTGCCGTTTGAAATACCGTCATATACTGCCTGCTTGCTTTCTGCGGCCTCAAACACGGCCGTGGCTTTAACACTTTCCATTTCCGCAGCCATATTCATTACCATATTTATATAATTGTCGTTATTTGGATTGTAGTAGCCTATTTTTACCTTAACAGAGCCGTCACCCTTGTCGCTTGTGCCAAAGCGCAGCAAAAGCGCGGCAATTATAAATAATGCCGCAGCACACAAAAGTATGCGCGGCATAAATTTTAAGGTACGTTTAAGCTCCAATAAAAATAATTTAAATGTAAGCTTCATTTTTTTGTGTTGGCTTAAGCGGCATTATCATCGCTTTCTGCCGTTTCCTCATTTGCATCCGCCGTTGTTTCCTCCGACGTGCCGTCATTTGTCGTTGTTTCCGTTGTACCCTCTTTATTTTCGGCGGGTACATTTGATATGCCATCAACACTTGCAAGTGCTTGATTAAGCGTATTTATTGCCGAATCTATATTTTGTGCAACAGTTGCCTTTATCTGTGCGATCTGTGAAGCATCGGCCTTGAAAAGCTCCGTAACATTGCCCTGCGGCTGCTCTGCACGCTTTTTAAATGCCTTTACCTCGTAGCTGCCCTCCATAACAAGGGTAAGCGCATTGTTGTAATCCAGCTTTATTTCCTGCGAAGTCAATTTTGTAATACCGCTTTCCTTTGTCAGATTACCCGATCCGTTTATATTCATTGATATTCCGCCGGGTGTTTTAAGGTCTGCGCTGCCGTTTAATACTCCCGTTGACTTGTCAAAGGTTATGCTTGTATTTAATTCCAGCGTACCGTCGCCGCCGTCAAGCGTAAAGCTGCGCTTGTTAACAAAAGTATTGTCAAAATTATCCGTGTTTTCAATATAGCTTGCAGTAAGCACCTTATTATCGGTTTCAAGCGAAAGCACAAGGCTTACATCCTCGTAAGGATGCTTGCCGCCATACATACCGCCGGTAAGTGTCACCTTCATCTGGTCCTTGTCAATATTATATACGGTGTTAAATTTCAAATCCGCAATAACACCCTTATAAATATATATCTCGGCGTTTGTATCGATAAATGTAGATGAATTGATCTGCTCAAGCGTCATATCCATTTCCTTGTAGTATTCCTCCAAAAGCGCCTCGGGGCTGTCAAACAGCACCTTTATAAGTGTATCCGATTCATACTGCAATTTAGCCTGCTCGCTTAAAAGTGATTTGATTTTTTTATTTGTCCTTATTTTACTTAAGGTATTTACAAGTGCATTTTTAAAATCATCGCCGCTAATATCAAGCCTGTAGCCCCTTAACTTCTTTTCCTCGCCGTCTATCAACACGGCCTTTTTTTCCTTAATGGTTGAATAATTGGCTTTTTTGGAAAGGCTGTCTATTTCCTTTGTAAACAGCTGCGACATTTCCTCTGTCAGGCTTAAAACTATCTCACCCTCGCCGTCCTCATCCTTAAACATTTTAAGTGAAAACTCGCGGTCGGACGAAAGCTCCAGATCGGCACCCAAGGCAGAATTTGAAAGCTGTGACACTATATTTTCACAGTCCATTGAAAGCCAGTCGTCATATATACCCGGTGAAGAAAACATTATTGTTTTATTGTCCGTATACATTTTAAACTGCGCGGCTGTTATATCCTTGTAGTTAACGCCTATCTGCGCCGCAGCGGTCTTTGACGATGTGTTTTTGTCAAGGCTGCCGCTTATGCCAAGCCCTGCCGCTCCTGCGGTATTATCCGTAACAGAAAGAGAAAAGCTTTGACTTAAATTGCCGCTGTTAAACAGCTTGACAACATCCCTGCCAAATATGGTGCCGACAATATCGCTGCGCTTTTGATAGCTTGAAATTGTTTTTGCATAGGCACGTCTTACCTTTCCCCTGCTGCCCGAAAACAAACTGAAAAGTCCGGATATAAGCAATATCAAAATTAAAAGCATAGCACCAAAAACAGTGGTCACTCTTATAATACGCTTAATTTTTTTCTTGCGTCTTCTTTTTCTTTTCAGCTCCAAATCTTCATGTGAGGGACGTTTTGACTGACGCCTGACAGGCTCAAACTCGGTACGTCTGCTTTCGTTCTCGCTTCGGCGCCTTGTATTTACGCTGCCCTCTTTTCTTTTTTCCTCGCCGCTTTTGTGGGATGATGCTCCCCTGCTCTCTCCCCGCGCAGAGCGGCCCAAAAGCTCTTCGCGTGTCGCTACCCTTACATCGCGGTTTTTGCGTTTATTATCACTCATTCTTTCCACCCTGGTTCAGATATTCCACAATTTCATTATATGTGGCATCCTTGTTTATTTCCTTTAAAACACCGTTTTTCATTAAAATAAGACGGGTACAGTTTTTAATTTCATCATAATTGTGCGTGGTAAGCACGACCGTACCGCCGCCTGACATATATTCCGAAAGCATGGCCCACATTTCATCCTTTGCAACAATATCAAGTGCGGTAGTGGGCTCATCCATTACAAGTATCGGTGCCTCGTTTGCCATAGCAATACACAGGCTTACACGGCGTTTCATACCACCCGAAAGCTTATTTACGGGTTTATTTAAATATGTATCTATTTTTAATTTTTTTAAAAGAGGATGATTTTTAAAGGGTACGCCCATTGACGAAAACCAAAGTTTAAGATTATCCTTTACCGAAAGCTCGTCAATAAGAGGATCGTTTTGGGGTAGATATCCAAAAAGATGCTTAAATTCACCCTTTTCAACAGACCTGCTCCCGTTTATCACCCTGCCCTTGTCTGCGCGTATTATACCGCACAAAATTTGGACAAGCGTGGTTTTTCCGCAGCCGTTGCCCCCTATTATTGCTATGCAGTCGCCCTTGTTTATTTCAAGGCTTGCGCCGTTTAATATATGCGCCCTGCCGTAGCTTTTATATATTTTATCAAGCTTTAACATAGCCCACCTCTTTTATGTCTTACATAACAGTCTATGTAAGCAGTTATATTTACGCTATAATCCATAATAACCTATTATAATTATACCAAATAAACAAATAATTTCAATAGTTTTTGCTAAAATTTTAATATTATTTTTTGTTAAATAATTTGTTACAAAAGTGTTACAAAACTATACAAAAAATTTTTTTATAATATAATAAATTTTGTTAAATAATATTTTGATTTTTTGTTTCACGTGAAACAAAAATATGTTATAATAAAAAAAGGTTAAAAACCAATTTATATAATCAGGTTAAAACAATTATTGTAAAGGAGAACATTATGGGACGAGTTATTGCTGTTGCCAATCAAAAGGGCGGCGTTGGCAAAACCACAACGGTAATTAATTTATCTGCCTGTCTTGCAGCTAAAAACAAAAGCGTTTTGGTTATAGATTCCGACCCACAGGGCAACACTACTACAGGCCTTGGCATTGAAAAAAACGATGGAAGCAAAACCTTTTATGACCTTTTGACCGATAATGCTGATTTTTTTGAGGTCAAAAAACGTGTCGAATATTTTAATGCAATGGATATACTGCCTACGGATATCAACCTTGCAGGTGCCGAGATAGAGCTTGTTGAGCTTGAAAAACCAAACTATATTTTAAAAAATATTATAGACAAGCTGTTTTTAAGGGATAGATATGATTTTATCATAATTGACTGCCCACCCTCACTCAATATTCTTACGCTTAATGCACTTGTTGCGGCAGATTCGGTTTTAATACCCCTGCAATGCGAGTTTTTGGCGCTTGAGGGCTTAACACAATTTGTACATACCTATAATATTGTTAAAAGTAAGCTCAACAACAAAATTGATATAGAAGGCATAATATTTACTATGTACGACGGACGAACAAATCTGTCGCTTCAGGTTGTTGAAGAGGTTAAAAATTATTTTGACGATTCGATATACAAATGTATTATACCGCGTAACGTGCGCCTAAGTGAGGCACCAAGCCACGGTATGCCAATTAATCTTTACGATCCAAAATCAAAAGGTGCCGAGGCATACGAGCTGCTTGCGGATATGGTACTTGAACACGGTAAATAATTACATTATAATAGGAAGGAATTATTATGGCAGAAAAGAAAAAATCAAGAGGTATGGGCGGAGGCTTAGGAAAACTTGGGCTTGAACCGTTGACAACAGGTTCATCAACCGAGACCCTTTCAAGCGATCAGGTTTATTTTGTTGATATCAATAAAATTACACCAAACGAGGATCAACCCCGCCGCAGTTTTAACGATGAAGCACTGAACGAGCTTGCCGAAAGTATTAAACAAATGGGCGTTATACAGCCTATCACCGTTAAAAAAGTGGATGACTATTATATGATAATAGCAGGCGAAAGACGTTGGAGAGCTTCAAGAAAAGCAGGTATAACCGAAATACCCGTCATTGTTAAAAACGACATTTCCGATATAGAGGCACTTGAAATTGCCCTTATTGAAAATATCCAGCGTGAGGACCTTACCCCGCTTGAAGAGGCACAGACCTACAAAAAATTTTCGGACGAGTTTAACCTTAATCAGGAAGCTATTGCAGCAAAGGTCGGTAAAAGCCGTGCCGCTGTTGCAAACAGTATGCGTCTTTTAAACCTTGACAAGCGTGTTCAGACTTTTCTTGACGAGGGCAGGCTTTCAAGCGGACATTGCCGTGCGCTGCTTGCAATAACCGATAATGATATTCAGTTTGAAACGGCAGAACATATTATTGACGAGGGCTTAAGTGTTAGACAAACAGAAGAGCTTGTTAAAAAAATTAATGAGGCCTCAATACAGCAGGCGCCGACATCGGTAATGAAAAATCCAAAGGAAGCAAGAATTTACCTTGATTTAGCAAAGGACCTTAAATCAATTTTAGGTACAAAGGTAAATATTAAAAATTTAAAAAATAACACAGGTAAAATTGTTATAGAATATTATTCTGATGATGAATTAGACAGAATAGTTGGTATGATAAGAAAAATTCAGTAAATGAATAATGTTTCACGTGAAACAAATTTAACAGAAATTAGGTGGAATAAATGCTTTATTTTATAGAAACCCACATTACAGTCGTGCTTGCCGCTATTCTAATACTATTTATTATTATGACCCTTTGTTTTTTACTTGCTATGCTTCAGGTAAAAAAGCTTAAAAACAAATTTGACCGTTTTATGAGACCAAACAGCAAAAGCCACAATCTGGAGCTTCAATTAAAAGAGTATCTTGATGAGGTAAGGGAAATAAAAGAAAAAAATGACGGCATTTTTGAGGATATCGAGGATATAAAGCGCGTACTTAAAACGGGTATTCAAAAAATCGGTATTGTAAAATATAACACATTTGAGGAAATAGGCGGCGAATTATCATATTCTATTGCCCTGCTCGACCAAAATGACTCGGGTATTGTTTTAAACAGCCTGTATTATCGCGACGGCTGCTATACCTATGCAAAACAAATAATAGCAGGTGATTGTCTTTCTCCCTTAAGTGAGGAAGAAAGGGAAGCTATTGTTGCCGCAAAGGATAACGGCACAAACATAGTGTTTAAAGAGCGAATGATAATTAAAAAACGTAAAAGAGAACTTTTAAGATCAAAAAATAATAAAAAAGGTGCTAAAGACAATGTATAAGCTTTTACTTATCGACCTTGACGAGACCCTTTTATGCAAGGACGGCAATACTATTTGTGATGAAAATATTACAGCCATTAAAAATGCAGCAGCAGCCGGAAAATATATCTCCATATGCAGCGGACGCTCAAATATGAGTATTGATAAATTTAATAAAAAACTTGGCATTTCGGGCTTTACTATTGGCTACAATGGGGGTATAATATATAAAGACGGTGAGGTACTTATATGTCATTATCTTGAAAAACAGCTTGTACTTGATATAATAGATTTTTGCAGAAGCAATAAAGTCGAAGTTCAGCTCTATCAGGATGAAAAATTCTGGATAGATAAAGAGACATTCTTTACAAAACAGTATTGTAAAAGGTCTATGCTCTCACCCGAGATAGTTGATGATTTAAAAAATCACGTTGGTGACAGGGTAAATAAATTAATTATCCTTGCCACTCACCGCAAGCTTAAAAAGCTTGAAAAGCTTATGCCGGATAGCATAAAAGAAAAATGCTGTACCTTTTTTTCACACGAATATTTATATGAATTCAATCCTTTAAACGTAACAAAAGGCACAGCCGTTAAGGAGCTTGCAAACTATCTTGATATACCTATTGAACAGGTCATTGCAATAGGCGATCACGAAAACGACATACCAATGATAAAAGCCGCAGGACTTGGTGTTGCGGTAAAAAATGCAATTAAGCCTATGCTTGAATGTGCCGATTATATCACCGAAAATGATAATAATCACGGTGCGGTAGCAGAGGTAATTAATAAATTTATGCTTTAAATGCAGGAGGATGTAAAATGTTAGACATTAAATTTGTAAGAGAAAATCCCGAAATTGTAAAACAAAATATCAAAAATAAGTTTCAGGACAGTAAGCTGGAGCTTGTAGATCAGGTTATAGAGCTTGATGCCAAGGCTCGTGCAGCACAGCAGGAGGCAGACAGCTTAAGAGCAAACAGAAAAAACCTTTCAAAGCAGATAGGTGCTTTTATGGCAAAGGGCGAAAAGGACAAGGCCGAGGAGATAAAGGCACAGGTTAATGCACAGGCAGAAAGACTTGCCGAGCTTGAAAAGCAGGAGGGTGAGCTTCAGGATAAGGTCAGGGAAATTATGATGGTAATTCCCAATATTATCGACCCCTCCGTACCCATCGGTAAGGACGACAGCGAAAATGTTGAGGTTACAAAGTACGGCGAGCCTTTTGTACCCGATTTTGAAATACCCTATCACACAGAAATTATGAAGCGTTTTAACGGTATCGACTTGGACAGCGCAGGCAAGGTAGCAGGTAACGGTTTCTACTACCTTATGGGCGATATTGCAAGACTTCATTCCGCAGTAATCAGCTATGCGCGTGATTTTATGATTGACCGCGGCTTTACCTACTGCGTACCGCCTTTTATGATTAGAAGTAATGTAGTAACGGGCGTTATGTCCTTTGCGGAAATGGATTCCATGATGTATAAAATTGAGGGCGAGGATCTTTTCCTTATCGGTACAAGCGAGCACTCAATGATAGGTAAATTTATTGACACTATAGTTCCCGAGGCCGAGCTCCCTTACACTCTTACAAGCTATTCACCCTGTTTCCGTAAGGAAAAAGGCGCTCACGGTATTGAGGAACGCGGCGTTTACCGTATCCACCAGTTTGAAAAGCAGGAAATGATAGTTGTTTGCAAGCCCGAGGACAGCAAAATGTGGTTTGACAAGCTTTGGCAGAACACGGTAGACCTGTTCAGAAGTCTTGATATTCCTGTTAGAACACTTGAATGCTGCTCCGGCGACCTTGCAGACCTTAAGGTTAAATCATTTGACGTTGAGGCTTGGTCACCTCGTCAGAAAAAGTATTTCGAGGTAGGCAGCTGCTCCAACCTTGGCGATGCACAGGCAAGACGTCTTAAAATAAGAGTAAACGGTGAGGACGGCAAGAAGTATTTTGCTCATACACTTAACAATACTGTTGTAGCTCCCCCGCGTATGCTTATTGCATTCCTTGAAAACAATCTTAATGCCGACGGCACTGTAAATATTCCGAAGGTTTTACAGCCATATATGGGCGGCAAAGAAAAATTACAGTAAAATTTATGGGCTTGGCAAACAAGCCCATTTTTTTAAATGGGGTTTTGATATGAGAGATAAGGTTATATACTCGCATAAACAAGTATTTGACATACAAAAATTAAAGGATTTGGATGAAATACTTATAAACAACGGCCTTGACCGCGAGCGCATAAGGGTAATGCCAAACTTTTGCGTTATGCCAAATTATATAAACGGGTTGACTATACATACAAAGCTTACGGTGCCGCCTGCACTTATCGGCAGCGATATTGGCTGCGGCATATTATGTATCGAGCTTGGAAATATTGATATTGATATATCTTCACTTGATGAAACTATAAAAAAATTTGTTCCTTATGGAAGAAATGTACACGAAAAAAGTATAGTTTCCTTTGACTTTGAAAGTGACAGACCTTATAATCGCTTTGAGCGCTGCCTTGGCACTCTGGGCGGTGGCGATCACTTTATCAGCCTTGATACGGATGAAAATAATAATAAATATCTGCTTATACACAGCGGCTCCCGCGGGTATGGTATGATGGTGAGCCATTGCTTTAAATATAACGAATATTACACAGAAAAATTGAGGGATAAGGATTACTATAAAAATATAAGGATATGCCTGCGCTTTGCAAAAACAAATCGCGAGCAGATAGCAAGACTTATTCTGTCGGAAATGAATTTAAAGCCGAAAAAATATATTGATATACCGCATAATTATATTGATACATCAATGGGTATACTGCGTAAAAGTGCAATTTCAGCCAAAAAGGATGAAGATATAGTTATTTTTTATAAAGGCGGCAGTTTAATTGGAAAAGGTCTTGGCAATTCGGCATATAACTACTCTGCCCCCGCATATAAGGCAGATGACGGACAGACACTTGATGATTTTATAGAAATGCTTGATGAGACCGTGAAGATAAATAGAGTTTTAAAGAATATCTATTATTTTAAACCCGAATAATGTTTCACGTGAAACAAAACGACCCCGAAATATACTTTTCGGGGTTATTTTATAGTGAGATACTCTTCTCCCTCGAAACTATGGTTCTATAATATTTGGTGTGGTCGATAGGCTACACCAAATTTTTTTTGCAA
>CAMVJD010000016.1 GCA_947167715.1 uncultured Eubacteriaceae bacterium | reverse complement strand
AGATTCTTACAAAAAAGTTTTAAGGCTTTTAAAGGGTCTTGTTGACAAGGGTTATTTTACCCGACACGGCAATATCTTCTCCGCCGTACCCGAAAAGGCAAACGAATGATATGGGCTTCAAGCGTGTTGGCTGTATCGGCTGCCCGATGACTTCAAAATCACGCCTTATGGAGTTTGAAGCCTTCCCGAAGTACAAAGAGTTGTACATAAGAACCTTTGACAAAATGCTTGAACACCGCAAGGAAAAAGGCCTTGAAACAAGACTTGAATGGAAAACGGGTGAAGACGTTTTTGAATGGTGGATAAACGGATAAATAAATTTACCCATTTGTTGACACGAACGTATTTTATGCTATAATTATCTTAAATACTGCAAAGATGATATGAATAATAAAAAGTGAGGTGTTTTTATGGGTAAAAGAATTTATTTGCCGTTTGTGCTTCTTATGCTTTTAGTGTTAAACGGCTGTTCAAACAAAACTCAACCGGAAGAGGTCACTTCCGATACTACGCCAATACAACATAACTATACGCTTGACTCAATTCATCAGGTCAACGGCAGACAAGGCGTATGTGTTGAGGGCAATAATTATTGGGTCAGCGGTTCGACTACATTGACAAAATACGATAAAGATTGGAACATTGTCAAAGAAAACACCGACCCCTTTGCAGGCTACGACCTTGAAGTGAATCACATCGGAGATATTGATGTATACAATAACGAACTGTATATCGGTGCGGAATATTTTGTTGACGGTGTCGGCAAAAACATACAAGTCGCAGTATATGACGGCGACACTCTCGAGCTTAAACGTGTATTTCCTTTCCGCGAGGATACGGGGCAGCTGGAATGTTCGGGCATAGCGGTAGACCCCGACAACGGCATTGTATATATGACATCGTGGATAGATGACGAATCAAGCAATTATCTTTATATGTACGATCTCTCAAGCGGAGAATACCGCGGAAAGATGCTTATGCAGCCGGGGCTTAAATGGCTTCAGGGTGTTGCTTACTATGATGGCAGTCTTTATTTAACGTGTGATGACGGCGATGCAGATAATGACGAACCCGACAATATGTACCGTATTTCACTCACCGACGGCTTTGAGAATGGTACACCCAAAGCGGAACGTGCCTTTGATGATGTCACAAAACAGGGAGAGATCGAAGGACTTACTTTTGATAAGGAAAAGGGTCAGTTTTTACTTTTGTATAACCGGGGTGCAAAAATAGTTCTCGGTATGCCAAAAGGCTTTTATGACGGATATACCGAAGAAATACACGAAGTGTATATATATAATATAGAAAAATAGGGAAACACTGATTTAAGGTCGAAAAAATAAAATTTACAAAAAATATGGGCAGTGCCGAAACGCGCGACTTAGTCGGGATTTGCTGAAGCAAACCCGATCCCCTGCGGGGATTGCACTCAGCTTTAGCTGAGGCAACATAGCGTACAGGCTTTTATGGTTGAGGCTGCACGGCGTAGCCGCCGTTTCGCCCTTTCACATTCGCCTAAAACCGCTTTTCAAGCGGTTTATACGGCTGGTTCGCTATAATTTTTGCCGCTAAAGCTAAATTTTATTTTTCCTTTTTGAATTAATTAGTGTTTCCATAGAATAATCATAATCAAAAAGCAAGTTACCGATAAAGGTGCTTGCTTTTTTTATTGCAGAAAGGAGGTAATAAATATATGACAAAATTAGTAATTGCAGAAAAACCGTCTGTTGCACAGACCATAGCTAAAGTTATCGGTGCAAAGAACAGAAATGACGGATATATAGAGGGCAACGGTTATATCGTATCTTGGTGTGTGGGACACCTTGTATCGACCGCCCCGCCCGAAAGTTATGACGAAAAGTATAAAAAGTGGGATAATCTTCCCGTCATTTCCTACAGTATGGAAATATGAAGTGCTTTCAGGCACAAAAAAGCAGTTTACTGAGTATGGTGTACCACCAATGCACATCTACACCGATAAGCAAAGCGGCAGGGACTTTGAACGCAAAAATTACAAGCGTATGCTTAAAAAACTGAAAAAAGGCGATATTCTTGTTATAAAAAGCATTGATAGGTTGGGCAGGAACTATGAAGAGATAATCGAACAATGGCGGCATATAACGAAAGAAATTGGTGCGGATGTTGTTGTGCTTGACATTTCCCTCCTTGACACAACATCTCACAAGGACTTAATAGGCACGCTTATTTCGGATATTGTGCTTCAGCTTCTCTCGTTTGTAGCACAGAATGAGCGAGAGAATATACGCCAAAGACAGGCTGAGGGCATAGCTGCGGCAAAGGCAAGAGGTGTTAAATTCGGCAGACCGACAAAATATAACCCTGAAAATTACCTTGATGTAATTATAAGATATAGAAATAATGAAATAAGCCGTGACGAAACCGCCGGGATAATCGGGTGTTCAAGAAGCACATATGCACGCATATTTTTTACACGAACAAGATTACTGCCATCGGCATTTGGCTTGAATATGTATAAACTGCTCAATCTCGTTTCCGTGGAAGTAAAATCTTTCGGGTATCATATTTTCTTTAGCTGCTCAAACAATGTCTGCGACGCTTGGATTATTGTTAAACAGACTCTTTCAGCCTTGTCGCAAATTCCGATTTTACTGTCCGGTGAAAAAATCAGTCAACTCAAAATAATATATTGTAATAAAAAATGATTTTGTGCTATAATGTGTATCACAAGAGGATTTATTGAAAGGAAGAATAAAATGATAACAAAGATAAATGAAAACACGATAAAAATTTTCGGAAGAATAGACTCAAATAACGCGAAACAGCTTGAGGACGAGCTGCTTGCGGCGGCGGGAGCGGGTGACATAACGCTTGATGCGGGCGAGCTTGAATACATTTCAAGTGTGGGGCTGCGTGTATTGCTGAAACTGAAAAAAAGCAGGGGGAATGTCAGTGTAATAAACGTCACACCCGAAATTTACGATATTTTCAGCGTAACGGGTTTCGACAATATCCTTGATGTAAAAAAAGCTCTGCGCAGCCTTAGTGTCGAGGGCATGGAGCTTATCGGCAGGGGCGCAACGGGCAGTGTTTACCGCATGGACGAGGAAACTATAATAAAGGTCTTTAAGCCACATTTTCGCCTTGAAATGATAGAGCGGGAAAACGCAAAGGCGAAAGATGCGTTTATATTCGGTGTGCCCACCGCCATATCCTACGACACGGTAAAAGTAGGGGACAGCTACGGCGTTGTGTATGAACTTCTGAACGCGCGGGAGCTTGCATCCGTAATGAAAAAGGACAAGGCACATATAGAGGAGCATACGAAGCGGTTTGCCATTAAAATGCGCGAGATGCACTCGATAGAGGTTGACGAGCACTTTGAATCGACAAAAATACCCACCCTTAAGCGCATAGACGCTCTTGCAGGCGAGTGCTCGGATGAAGTGGCGAAAGTGCTTCGTGCAATAATCGAAAACATACCCGACAGAAACACCTTTATACACGGCGATGCACATATAGGAAATGTTATGCTGCAAAATGACGAATATATGTTTATAGACCTTTCGGGTGCTGCCAAGGGTCACCCGATATTTGATATGGTGACAATGTTCTTTGCCTTTAAAATGGGTCAGTCAACGGACGAAAAAACAAGGAACGAAAGCGACCTTATGCGAGGTTTTACCACCGAAGACCTGTGCCGTATCTGGGACACATATATAAAAACCTATCTCGATACCGATGACGAAAAGCTTATCAAAAAAGCGGAAGAACAGCTTATGGCGGTCACCTGCGCAAGAATGCTGCCTGCGGCATTGGCTATCCCCGGACTTTTTGAACAGCGTGTCATAGATCTCTTTAAGGAAATAGCCGCCGAGTATTGTGATAAGGACATTGAGCCTATCTGTTTTTAAAATTACACAGACCGCGGAGTTGTTTTTGCGGCAGTTTGAGAAATTTTTAACAAATTTTAAAATCATGCCCCTGGTGCCTTTACAAAGTCTGAAGATTGATATATAATGCAGATTGCATAAAAAAATACATTTAAATTCAGCAAAAATCACAAAAGGGGTAATGAAAATCAGAACTCAACTTCTGTTTGCTGCCGCTGCGGCGGCTGCTGTTATCGTGACTGCGCCCGCAGGCAAGGTAGGCAGCATGTTGGGCGGATTTGCGCAGATAACACAGGCCGAGGAACTTAAACCCGTTACAACGGAACAACCCGCTTGGGCACCGTCGGAAACTATGGTAGAGGACAGCAGGTACACTTTCCGAAACAGACGGTGCAAAGGCTGCGATAGAGGCAATGGAAAAATTCTTCTTTGAGACACTTGGCTTGAAGAGCAGACTTTCGGATCTTGGCATTGATGACAAGGACTTTGCTCTTATGGCAAAAAAGGCTTGCGGCGGCGAGGGAAAACTGGAAGGTTTCACTACTCTCACTCCAGATGATGCAGAAGAAATATTTAAGCTGTGTTTATAATTTTATAGCTGCGGGCGGTTTCGTAAGAGACCGCCCATTTTTATAAGAAAAACTTATTATATGTATAAGAAATCCGAATTGATTTATTATTAAAACAGGTATAAAATATAAATATAAAAACAAAAATCCAATTATGAAAGGAAGATATATATGTCAAAAAGTTTAGTTATTTATTATTCACGCAAGGGCGAAAATTATTGGAACGGCAGTATAAAAAAGCTCTCAAAGGGCAATACCGAAAGAGTTGCGGAATTTATACAAAAGCACACTGACGCGGACTTGTTTGAAGTTGAGACCGCAAGAGCATATGATGAGGATTATTACAAGTGTATTGACGAAGCAAAACAGGAACTGCGCGACAAGGCACGCCCCGAAGTAAAGGCGATGCCCGAAAATATTTCCGAATATGACAACATTTTTGTCGGCTACCCGAATTGGTGGGGAACAATGCCAATGTGTATGTTTACCGTTTTGGAAAAACTTGATTTAAGCGGCAAAAACATTATCCCGTTTTGCACAAACGAGGGCAGCGGTATGGGCAGCAGCGAAAGAGATCTGAAAAATATCTGTAAGGGTGCAAATGTTAAATCGGGACTTTCTATCCACGGTGCGGAAAGCGAAAAATCCGAAGGCAAGGTCGAGGCTTGGTTAAAGAAAGTTTTATAAGAGGTGCTTTATGAAAACATTAGTTGTTTATTATTCACAGGCACGGGGCAACACAAAACGCATTGCCGAAATGATACAAAAAGCCCATAATGCCGATATTGTGCAAATAGAAACAGTCAAACCCTATACGGGCAGTTATGACGATATTGTAAATCAGGGACAGGAAGAAGTCACAAGCGGCTTTATGCCCGAAATAAAGCCCTTATCCGCAGATATTTCCGATTATGAAAATATAATTGTCTGCACTCCTACTTGGTGGTATACAATGGCTCCCGCAGTCAAAACTTTTCTTACCGAAAACGATTTAAAGGGCAAAAAAATCGCCGCTGTACAGACTCACGGCGGCTGGCCGGGTCACGTTTTTGCGGATATAAAGAAATTATGCAAAACACGAACTATGAAAACATTATCGGTACAATTCGACTCAACGGGCGGCGACAAACTTGTTACCGATATGGCGGAGCTTGAAAAAGGGATAAGTGAATTGTTATGAACGAAGATATAAAATCGCTTTATAAACAAATGTATTCGGCGATGATAGAAAAAGACGAATACGCACTTGAACGCCTGCATGACAAGTCATTTGTGCTTGTTCATATGACAGGCATGAGACAGAAAAAACAAGAATATATAAAAGCAATTTTAAACGGTGTGTTGAATTATTATTCCGCAGAACACGAGGATATTTTTGTTCTAACAAGAAATGACACAGCGGAAATTGTAGGCAAAAGCAGGGTAAATGCGGCGGTCTTCGGCGGCAGTAGGCACACATGGCGTTTACAGCTGAATATGCGGCTTGAAAAGAAAAACGGAAATTGGCTTTTTACTTATGCAAGAGCCTCAACTTATTAAGGGAGATAGTTTATGTTTAAACAGATAAAATATTTTCAGTCGGTAGTCCGAAACAACAGCTTCACCGATGCGGCGGAGGAATGTTTTATTTCGCAGTCGGCTATATCACAGCAGATAAAAGTGCTTGAACAGGAACTCGGCGTGGAACTTTTGAAACGATCAAAGCGCAGTTTCACAATAACTCCCGCGGGCGAATATTTCTACAAAAAAAGCCTTGTGCTGATGTCCGACCTTGAAACGATAATAAAAGAGACCTCGCGCATTGCAGGCAATATAAACGAGGAAAGCCTTAAAATCGGTGTTTTGCGCGGCTTTAACGATAAAGAGATACAGTGCGCGGTCGCGCAGTTTGCGGCCGAATACCCCGATGTTTCCGTTGAGATAAGTTACGGCAATCATGACGAGCTGTATGAAAAACTGCGGAACAACACCTTTGATATCGCCATAAACGACCAGCGCCGCAAATTTTCCGACGAGTATATAAACGAAATTTTGACGGAGCGGGAATACTGCATTGAAATATCGGCAAAAAGCCTTATCGCAGGGCTTGACTCGGTCGAAACGGATGACCTTAAAAATATCCCCTGCATACTGCTTGCAAACAGATCTCAGCAAAAGATAGAAGAAAGTTTTTATCATAACGACCTCGGTTTCAAAAGCGATATAATTTTTTCGGAACGCCTTGAAGATGCAAGGATGATGCTTATACAGGGCAAGGGTTTTATGCCGCTTGAAGGCGGTGAAAAGCAGATACAGCTTGGCGATGTGACAAAGAAAATAAAACTTACAAAGGCTGATAAACCCATAATGCGGCGCTACTGCGCTTTTGCCAAAGCAAACAATTCCACAAAACATACGGAAGAATTTATAAAAATATTGAAAAATGAATATGAGGTGTGATATATGAAAGATGTAATCAAAGTTATTGCAAAAGGCGGTGTGGGCGTTACCATTTCAAGCCAGTCGGGTTGGAGAATGCCGCAGCTTACCGCAGAACAGGACAGGCAGCTTGCAACTACACCGACCGAGGAACTTTTAGACCTTGAAATTTTAAAACCCGAAAATATAAAAGACACTCTCCACGCTTACCAGATGGCAAAGCGCTGCAACGAAAAGCGCGTTATGGCGGAATCGGTAAAATGGGGCGAGAGAGGTGCAAGAATAAATGACATTGCCCCCGGCATTATCGTGACCCCGCTTGCGCTTGACGAATTTAACGGACCACGCGGCGATTTTTACAAAAATATGTTTGCAAAATGCCCCGCAGGCAGACCTGGCACGGCCGACGAAGTTGCAAATGTTGCGGAACTGCTTATGAGCGACAAGGGCGCATTTATCACGGGTTCGACCTTCCTTATCGACGGCGGTGCGACCTCGTCTTATTACTACGGACCTTTACAGCCGCAATAAAAAGGAGAAGTGTTTATGAAAAAGCTGATATTTGCAATAGGCATTATGTTATGTATGGCGGGCTGCGGTGCATCCAAACAGAATATTACCGTTGAACAGCCCACCGAAAACAGTGTTAAAAAGGCTGTTGTCACCGAGACCGCCGACGTGCCGCAGACACAGGACGGCGAAACGGCACAAAACACCGATACAGCGGCAAACGATACCATTGTTGTCTATTTCTCGCGCGAGGGCGAGCAGTACAATGTCGGTGTTATCGACAAAGGAAACACAGCGATCATCGCAGATATAATTGCGGAAGAGAAAAATGCGGATATGTTCAGGCTTTACCCCGCTGTTGACAATTATCCGACAGCATACAAGGAACTGACCGACTATGCCAAAAAGGAGCAGGCGGAAAATGCCCGCCCCGAACTGCTTGGCACCATAGACAACTGGGAAGATTACGATACGGTCTATCTTGGTTATCCCATTTGGTGGGGCGATATGCCGATGATAGTTTACAGCTTTATTGAAAGTTATGATATGAGCAAAAAAACGGTGATCCCATTCTGTACGCATGAGGGCAGCGGAATGTCGGGCACGGACGAAAAGCTTAAACAAATGCTTCCCGATTCGACCGTGCTTGCCGGACTTGCAGTTCAAGGAAAAACAGCACAAAAAAATGATGATTCGGTAAAACAAACAGTCAAAGACTGGCTTGCGGATAAATAAAAGAGGTAAAAACATGGCGATTACAGACTTTGCAAAAGAATATCACGAAAAAATGTTTCCGGGCTATGTTTCAAAATTTCTTGAGACCGATCCCGAATTTATAGAGCGTTTTGACAACTTTGCCTTTGACGAGGTAATAAATATGCCGCTTCAAGACGGTGTGGAAAAGATAGACGACAAGACCCTCCACATGGCTATTCTTGCGGTACTTCTCGGCTGTCAGGGCATAGACGAATTTAAGGCTATACTTCCCGCGGCACTTGAAATGGGCGTTACACCCGTTGAAGCAAAGGAGATAGTTTACCAGGCAGTCGCTTATTTAGGCATTGGCAGAGTATTTTCGTTCCTTAAAGCAACAAACGAAATATTTGAATCAAGGGGGATAAGCCTTCCGCTTGAACCGCAGGCAACTACAACAACGGAAAACCGCAGAGAAGCAGGCACACAGGCGCAGGTCGATATTTTCGGCGAGGGTATGAAAGATTTTTGGCAGTCGGGTCCCGAAGACAGCAGGCATATAAATTATTGGCTTGCCGATAACTGCTTCGGCGATTACTACACAAGAAAAGGACTTGACTATAAACAGCGCGAAATGATAACATTCTGCTATATTTACGCACAGGGCGGCTGTGAACCGCAGCTCATGGGACACACAAAAGCCAATATGCGTATTGGAAACGATAAAAATTTCCTTATACAGATAATTTCGCACTGTATACCTTTTATCGGCTATCCGCGCACACTTAATGCACTTAATATTATAAATAAGGCAGCGGAGGAGATGAAATAATGAGTGTATTTGAAGATTTAAGAAACGGTATCCCATATGATATCCGTGATGAAAAATATCATAAGGAAGCACATGGAGAAATGGACAGATGCAGACATATCTGTTATAAAATAAATTCAACAGACCCGAACGAAAAGGAAAGGATAATCGAGCTTGAAAACGAACTGCTGAACGATCAGATGAAAGACGGCACATACTTTACGCCGCCGTTTCAGGTAGATGTTGCCTGCCGTATGTTTTTGGGCAAAAATGTATTTGCAAACCACGGTCTTACGGTAATGTCAATAGGTACGATAACTATTGAGGACGGTGTAATGATGGGTCCCGAAGTCGGTTTGTTTACAGTCAATCACGAACCGAATAATATTCGTGTGATAAAAACAGGCGAGATACATATTAAAAAGAATGCATGGATAGGTGCAAGGGTGAATATCCTGCCCGGTGTGACTATAGGTGAAAACGCCATTGTAGGTACAGGTTCGGTCGTAACAAAAGATGTACCCGATAATGCTATTGTTGTCGGTGTGCCTGCAAAAATAGTGAAATATATATGATGAAAAAAATAAGGATGATACTCGATATGGCTATGACACTTATTCTGCCGCTTTTAATGGGCTACTCCCTTGTGGGTGAAACGGCGCATGAGGTCATAGGCATAACAATGGGTATACTTTTAATTGCTCATAACTATATAAACAGAAAATGGTATACGGCGGTATTCAAAGGCAGGTATACGCCCGCAAGAATAATGCAGACAGCAGTAAATTTTTTGCTGCTGCTTTGCTTTATTTTAACAATGATAAGCGGTATAATGATATCAAAGCACCTGTTTGTGTTTATGAAAATAAATATCGCCGGTGACTTGATGCGCAAAATTCACCTTTGCGCGGCAAACTGGGCATTTGTGCTGATGAGTTTTCACGCAGGAACACACGGCGGCACTATGACAGCCAAAATAAAGCATAAAAAAGCTGTATTTTCGGCTTTTGCCGCAATATCGGCTTACGGAATTTATGCCTTTATGAAAAGAGGGCTGCTGCAATATATGTTTTTGAGGAATATATTTGTTTTCTTTGACTATTCCGAACCGTATATTTGGTTTTGTATTGATTATATTGCGATGATCGTATTGTTTATGTTTGCAGGCTTTAATGCCGACAGGTTATTTAAGAAAATTATATAGGAAAGGAAGATAATTATGAAAGAACTCAGCGTATTCAAAATCGGAGCTAAAAACGATGCTTTTGCAAAATATTTTGTTGGACAAAGCTATCTTAACCCTATATCAAAAGAGCAGGTCTTTATTGCAAATGTCACCTTTGAACCGGGCTGCCGTAATAACTGGCATATCCATTGTGCGGAAAAAGGCGGCGGACAGATACTTCTATGTACGGCAGGCAGAGGCTATTATCAGGAATGGGGGAAAGACGCCGTTGAGCTGAACCCCGGTGACTGCATAAATATCCCCGTTGGTGTTAAACATTGGCACGGTGCAGCCCCGAATGAGTGGTTCCAGCATCTGGCAGTAGAAGTTCCTGCCGAAAACGGCTCAACAGAATGGTGCGAACCTGTTTCGGATGAGGATTATTTAAAACTGAAATAAGAATTTCTAATATAAATGTTTATATTTATAGTAAACGACAAAAGTCTTTGGACTTTGGGCGTTTACTTGCGCCGACTGCGAGCCGCAAAGCGGCTTTATTCCTTGTACGCAGTCGTGTGCATGCCCCGCAGGGTTATAGTAAAGGACATTTTTAAATGTCGTTTACTATAACAAATTTTGCCTAAAAAAATAATATCTTTATCCTTATTGTGAGAAAGCCGAAAGTATTGTATAATAAAAATATAAAGTTATCGGAAAGCATTCCTATAAAAAATGAAAAATAAAAATAGGAATGCTTAGTCAAGGAGAAAAAAATGCGCCGCATAGTGTCGGATTTTTTAACAAACTAAGGAAGTCCCCCGCTTCTAAAGCGGGGGTGCTTACTTAAAATTCAGTAGGAGTCCAAGCTCCCACTGAATTTGGAATTGCTTGCAATTCCGTTGGTTATGAGTATGTAGCAGAAATTTATTTCTGCGGAATACGAATATCATTGACAGGAGAGATATTTATGCTTAAAAAGATATTGACCGCCTCTTGCTTTGCATTGACTGTTGCGGCAGTATGTGCGGGATTTGTTCACGTTGTAAAAGATGATGCCCCGCCCGCTGTTTTGGATAACAAGGTATATGCGGCGCAAGAAGTACAAGACAAAGACGCAATAAGCCTTACCTACAGCGTTTATTACGTTGATGAAACCGGCGGAGAGGAAGTAAAGGGCCTTGTTAAAAGTGATGTCCCCTTTAATACGGCAGGTACATCAATTAATATAACGGCGCCTGTGCTTACGGGTATGCAAAGCAGCTCGACAATGCTTGTTTACAACAACCACAACGGCACGGAACATACTTACGCAGGCAGTTTTGTAAGCGATTACGGTATGGACTGCGTGGACTTTGACGATCCCGACGGATTTTCTACCTTTACATTTATTCCTACCGAGCATTGGATAGAATATATCCCCCGCGTTGATTTGACCACTATCTTCCGACAACTGCCCATTACGGCGATACGATAAGCATTTCCGCATCCCGCGGCGATGAGGATAAGGCTATAAAGGGCTACAAGTATACAAGAAACGGCGTGGCATCAAACATTCAGCTTGATGCGTCGGGCGGCTACAGCTTCAGAATGCCCTCAGACGATATAACCGTAGAGGCGGTGCTTGATACGCCTTACAGCGTACTTATTGACGAAAATATCGAAAACGGAAGTATAAGTATATCAACAAATAAGGCTGCGCAGGGTAGTGTTGTAAAAATAGTTCCCACAGCAAATGACGGCTTTGTTCTTGAAAAAATAAGCGGCAGCGGTGTGGACATAAAGGCAGGCGTTGACGCCTTGGGCGAAAAGGCCTATACTTTTACAATGCCGAAACATGATGTTACCTTGACGGCAGCATTTATATCAAATGCGGATATATCGGCTGCGGCACCTTCGGGAGCAGCTGTTAAGTATGGCACAGCGGCAGGCGTATATGACCTTGACGAAAGTCCTAAATATACCGCAGCAGGCACATACACCGTTTATTATAGGATAACTGCCGACGGCTATGAAACAAAGACAGGCGCGGCACAGGTCATAATAAGCACAAACGGTGATGTTGACCTTAACGGCGTAATAGAAAAAGCCGATGCGGCTTTACTGCTTAAATATTTAGGCGGTACAGCAACACTTAACGAAAAACAGCTTGCTGCGGCAAGAATGACCGACAGCACAAAGGAAAAGCCCGATATGCTCGATGTTATAGCCATAATTGCTATAGTTGAGGCTCCACAAAGCTAAAATACCTTGCGCAGCAGCGCACTTAAATGACAATGCCGCCGATCCGAAAGGAAAGGCGGCACTTTTAGAAAGAGCCGCCTGTTTAGTATTAAGTCATATTAAAATATATCACCAATCCGAGTCCCAATCCGTACTGCCGCTGTCCCAGCTGTCGCTTGAGTCCCAGCTGCTGTCGCTGTCCCAGTCGCTGCTGTCATCGTCCTCCTGATACCAGCCGCTGTCCTCAAAGCGCTGTCCCTGGTGGTCGTACACGCGGTAGTCGCTGCTGTTTTCGCCGAAATCCTGGGGTACATCATAAGTCTCGTACCAATTATCGGCACTTTGATCGTATGCATACCAATTTGAGGATTGATAGTAATAATCCGTATTTTCATACCTATAATAGCCCCTTGAAGGGGTTTTATCGAATACGGCAAACAAAATGCCCGGTATCCAAAAAATAAGGTTAAGTATTATAAACGCAAGACAGCCCGTGGCCGCATCGTTTTTCTTTTTTTTGCCGCCGCCGCTGTTGCCGCCGCCTTTTTGTGCGTTATTGCGGCTTTTCTGGTCGGCTATCTCGGCCTTTAATCTTTGATAAAGCTCGTTTACGGCATAGGCCTCGTCCGCGCCCTTGTAGCGCACGGCGCGTTCTCCGTTTGCCTTGTTTTTATAAACAACAAAATCTCCGGCAGAATCCCGGTATATGCCAAAGGCCTTTGCACAGCCCATATCCTTGCCGATAAAAAACCTTGTTACATCCTCGGGCGGAAGATTATGGTCCGTGTACCATTTTTTTAATTCCTCTATGGTTTTGGGCGTGCCGTCTGCCATACGGTTCACACCGCTCAGCATAGCCCCGCAATGCGGACAGGAGGTGCTTTTTTCATCGACCATACCGCCGCAGTAATCGCATTTTATTTTCATTTTAAGTCTCCGTTTTTATATATTTACCGATAGTTACACACTATGATGTTATTATACAATATTTTTAAGGCAAAGTAAACTGTCAATTTCGAAGTTTGAAATTACGAAATTGACAGTTTTCATTTTTTGGGGTTTGTGTTATAATTAAAGTGTGATACTGTATAGTAAATCAATTCCCGAAAGGAGAGAATATAATTGAAAAAAATAAAAAGGACCATATCATTGGTATTATCGGCGGTAATGCTGTCGACAAGTATCAATGTGGTACAGACAAACGCATCACAGGTGCTTTACGGCGATTATGTGCTTATTTCAAACACAAGCCTTGACTGGGAATCGGCGCAATCAACGGGCAATATCGTCTTTGATTCAAACGGTGTATTAAAGGGCGGCCCGGGTGCCGAAAATACTTTGGGCAATAATCTTGATATTGAAAACAAAGGCAGCGCACATTTATACACAAGCGGCGGCAGCACAAAAACTCCCACGCAGAAAAAGGGAAGCGTGGCCTATACGGTGGGTCATACAGAAAACTTCGGTACAAGCACCACCTACGAATGTATAGCCGTCAGCCCGCATTGTTATGTATGGGCAGACACCGGGATAGGCTACACCGCTTCGGAAAAAACGACCGCTGGAAGCGCCGCAGCCGAGCAGTTTGAAAAGGCTTATACCGATTATTTGCAGCCGTATGATTTTGATAAATATATAAGCTATGAAGACTACTCCGACAGAATGTCGATAATCATTAAATTAGTAGCCGACGGTGCCGACCGCAGCTGGTATTTCAGCGGCAATGCGGATGTTACGGCAATATATTGTCCCGTATACGCCGCAGACCACAGAACGGACTTTAAAAACACTTATCCCGTTATGTCGCACGAGTGTCAGCACGCTATGGCGGATTCCGCGGGTGTTATCTACGGCCTTTGGCTGAACGAGGCACTTTCCGTATCTATAATGCCCAATCACGCAGATTGGCTTTATATGGGCTCAAGTGCGGAGGCACGCGGACAAAGCTTTGTAAACGGCTGGGCGTATACCGACTACGGCTATTTTGATTATGCACAGCCGTACGAATTTATACGTTATCTTAACACACAGGCAAACAAGGGCGTTTATAAAAACGGCTCCTGCGGTGACAATGAGGCGTACAGAAAGTTCTATTCATATTTCTATACGACCAATGTTCCTTCAAACTATACCAAAACACAAAAGGATATTTATGTTATAGAATATCTTATGAGTGAATATCACAAGGCAGACTCGTCCGTTTTTGCCAACGACGACGGTAGTGTATGGACATTTAACGATGCGCTCAGATATTTCAGGATAGCGCAGATGAAGCACGAATCGACCGGCAAATACGGTTTCGGTCAGGACACGGAGACCGTCAGAAAACAGCTGCCGTATTATACCATATATACGGGCGAAAGCGGCAAAAGCACGGATATTTACGGCACGGGTGCCATTATGGTAAAGACACTTAACGGACAGTTTGAAGTACCCGCAGATCACGGCGCAAATATAGAATATACAGCCTTTAATGCGGTCATCCCGTGGGCGGATGGTGTAAACACCGTATCGGAAACGGCAAAAAAAAGCTATAACAGCGGTGATGTGATAGATCTTACAGGTATGAAGCTGGTATATTCAAAAAATGGCAGCATAACGGAGATCACCAACTGGGATCAGCTTGAAGCGGCAGGCCTTAATTTGTATGTGCTTGATGCAAATAATTGGAAAAATACTTTTACAAAAGTGTCGCGCAACACAAAGCTGGGCGCGCCTTATGCCGACAATTCGGGCAAGGAAAAATTTATTATCCTCTGTTCGGACATAAACACCACATCATCCAGTGTATTTATGTACCAATCCAACAGTTTTGTAATTATCAGCGGCGGTGAAATAAGTGTCACAAAGGGCTGGTATGACGACGAGTTTCTTGCGGGCGCGGGATATTACGGCATATACAGCAAAGCCGACCTTGAAGATTTCGCGGCGCAGATAAAACCGGGTATTCCCGATACACAAATGGCAAAACTTTATGCCGACATCGTTATGACAGAGGATAAGGTAGACCTTAATTATTCCAAGGCCAACTGGACACCGCCTTTGACTTTTGAAGGTGTGTTTGACGGCAACGGACACAGCATAAGCGGATTGTGTGTTATATCGCCCGACAATGCGGGTATGTTTACAAACCTTTCGGGAACGGTCAGAAACCTTACCGTTAAAAATTCGTGCTTTAAAGATACCGCGGAAGTTACCACTTTTGACGGCGGTATAGCCGACCGTGTGGAAACGGGCGGTCTTATAGAAAACTGTACGCTCGGGGACGATGTTTATGTGCAGGGCGGCCACGCAGGCGGCCTTGCGGGCAACCTGGGCGGCGGAAAAATATCGGGCTGTTCATCGGATGCAAAGGTAACGGCACTTTCCTTCGGTAATGCAGGCGGTATATGCGCCGTAGTCAACAACGGTACTATTGAAAACTGCCGCTTTGGCGGTACGGTATCGTGTACCGACAGGGCGGGCGGCATTGCAGCCCTTGTAAATCATAACGCTGCAAATAACTATGTTAAAAATTGTTACAGTACGGGTACGATCGTAAGCAATAATGCAACTGCCGTTACGCAGATCAGCTCTTCGGGCAGTATGGCGGCATCCGTAACAAATTGCTACTACTTAAGCGGAAACGGTACGGACGCTAATGCAGCCGAACTTTCGTCAACGCAGTTTGCATCGGGCGAGGCGGCATATCTGCTTAATACAAACGGCGATAATGTATGGTATCAGAACATTGATATTACGCCCAAGGATTCTTACCCCGTACTCGACAAAAGTCACGGTGTTGTAATAAAGAAAACAAGCGGTTACGGAAACGATACCTCCGTAACTGTCGAGACCACGACGGAAACGACCACACAGGCCGCTGTCAGCTACGATTCAAACGGCTTTGGCAGCGACGGCAGCTATCAGCAGCCGTCCTACACAAACAGCGCTTATCAGATATCAAACGCGGGACAGCTTTACTGGTATGCGGCATATATCAATAAAGGCAGCAAGGCAAATGCCGTGCTTACAAAAGATATTACCGTAAACGGCGGTAAAATGACCGCATCCTCGACCGGAGCAAGGGCGTGGACACCTATTGCGGCGGCAACGAAACACAGCGAGGGCATATTTTTCACAAACAGCTTTGACGGCAAGGGACATACCGTAAGCGGCCTTTACTGCGGTGCAAATCCGTTCTTTGCGGGACTTTTCGGCTGCATCGGAAGCGGCGGAACGGTCAAAAATTTAGGCGTTATCAACTCGTATTTCAAGGGCGATAAGGGCGCGGGCGCTGTCTCGGGCGGCAACAGCAACCTTACAGCAGGCGGTACGGTTGAAAACTGCTATTCGGTAAACAATACCATAACAGCCACCGACAACGCGGGCGGTATAATAGGCGGCTGCTGGAAAGCGGCTTATATCAAAAACTGCTATGTACTGGATTGCAGCATAACGGGTTCAAGCGGCTTTTCAATGCCTATAACGGGCTATCTTCAGGAAAGCGCGGGCGAGAGCAACTGCTTCTATGGCAGCATTTCGGGCAGCTATTCGGCAGATGCAAAGGCCGCAAGTCTTACAAAGGCGCAGTTTACATCGGGCGAGGCCGCTTACAGGCTTAACAGCGGCGACAGCTACGCAAGCGATATATGGTATCAGACACTTTCAAGCGATACCTATCCCGTGCTTGACAGCACACATAAAAAGGTTTACGCCGTATCGGGCGGTTATTCCAACACCGCCGCGGTCACTACCGAAAAAACCACGGAGACAACAACTACAACCACAACAAAAGTGACAACTACAACAAAAGCGACAACTTTTTTTAATGATACGGCGACCACCGAGACCACCACACATCAGCAGACAACGAATGCAGAAGGCTATGATGAAAACGGGTTTGGCGATAACGGTAATTGTCAGCCTGCCGATTTAGTTAACAATATCTATGAGATAGGCAATATGGGTCAGCTTTATTGGTACGCAAATTATATCAACGGCGGAAACAAGGGTGATGCCGCGCTGACCGCCGATATTGTATTTAACCCCGGCAGCTATGAGGACTGGGAGTCGGTTTACGGCTGGACGCCTATAGGAAACGCAACGGATCATAATCAGGGTGTGCATTATACCAACACCTTTGACGGACGGGGACATTATATCAGCGGCCTTTACTGCCGAAGCTTCGGCGATAATGACGAGTACTTCTTTGCAGGCCTGTTCGGCTGCTTAAGTACGGGCGCGGTAGTAAAAAACACAAGCGTTATAAACTCCTACTTCTATTCGACAAAGGGATCGGGCGCAATAGCGGGCGGCGGCAGCAACACGGTAAATAACGGCGGTACCGTAATAAACTGCTGCTCGGCATACAATATAATTATTTCACAGGACAACGCGGGCGGCATAGTCGGCGGTGCGTGGAAGGGTACAACAATACAAAACTGCATCTGCGCATATTCGACCCTTACGGCGAATAACAGCTCTTCAAGCAGTGCCTTCACGGGTCCTATGGCCGGATATATCGCAACGGGTGACAGTGCCTCGACAAGCGGCGGCAAATATATCGGTGCGGATATGAGCAGCAACTCTACAAAGCTGCACGGCGACAGCTCGTCAAAGCAGTATTATGCGGGCGATGCCGACCTTAACGGAACGGTCGATATCCGTGATGCGATAGCGGCGCAGAAAATAAGCTTTGCTTACAGCAGCCTTGCAAGCTATACGGCGGATATGAACAAGGACAAAAAGATAACAAAAGCGGATGCCGCAGCTATTCTTAAACAAATAACGGCAGCATAAAAATTTGAGCCGTCATTTTGGCGGCTCTTTTAAAAGGAGACAGTATGGAACAAAAAAAATCAAACAATAAGGGCTGTTTTATTGCGCTTGGCTGTGGATGCGGCTGTTTAACGCTGATAATAATTATGATAGTTTTGTTTATTATACTTGCTGCGCTTTCCGGCGAGGGCGAGCCCGTATTTCAGCACAACGAAGTAAGCATAGATGACAAGCGCGACAGCTACACGCAGTTTTCGGGAAACAAGGCCGAAACGACCTTAATGATATATATGATAGGCAGCGACCTGGAGACCGATGACGGCAGTGCCTCAAAGGATCTGGACGAGATACTTGCCGCCGACACCTCGGGCATAAATATCACCTTGCAGACAGGCGGCACAAAAACGTGGCATAACCCGTACATCAAAAGCGGTGTTACACAGCGACATGTAATAAAGGACGGCAAAATAAGCCTTATGGAGGATATGGGAAACACCTCTATGGTAGAGCCGGACACCCTTGCCGATTTTGTTAAGTGGTCGGCAAAATGCTACCCCGCTGACAGATATATGCTTATTTTCTGGAACCACGGCGGCGGCTCGGCACTTGGCTTTGGTGTTGACGAGTATCACGATGACGAGATGCTGGAGCTTTCGGAGATAAGCAAGGCGCTTAACGAAAGCAATGTGAAATTTGATATAGTCGGCTTTGATGCCTGCCTTATGGGTACGCTGGAGACCGCATATATGCTGGAGCCTTATGCCGATTACCTTATTGCCTCGGAGGAGGTAGAGCCGGGTACGGGCTGGTATTATACCAATTGGGTAAACAAGCTTTCCTCGGATACGGTAATTGATTCCGTAGAGCTTGGCAAGGTAATAATCGACGATTATATATCCGGCCCCGATTCAAGCTTTTGGGACAGCAATACGCTTTCGGTGATAGATCTGGCCGAAATACCGTATACATACAAGGCATTGAGCGATTATTTAAATAATTCGGCACAAAATATAAACGAGCTTTACAGCAGTATATCAAATGCGCGTTCAAATGCAAAGGACTTTGGCGACGGCGGCTTTGAGCAGATAGATATTTTATCCTATGTTACGCGGCTTGACGGTATAGACGGCAAGCAGGATGTTATAGATGCGGTATCGAGCGCGGTAAAATATTCAAACAGTTCCACCTACGGCGCAAACGGACTTGCTATGTATTATCCCTATGATGTACCGGAATATTACGAGACAGCAACGGAGGATATGGAAAGCTACGGCTTTAACGATTACGAGCCGTTTTTTGACAGCTTCCTTACCATTATGACGGGCGGTCAGGTGGCAGCAAGCAACAGCACAAACGAAAACTATTCTTCCACAGCGGCGGCTGATTTTCTTGAAAACCTGCACAATGCTTCATGGTACAACACCGAAGAGAGCGAGGAATATTTCAACGACGATTTTGAGTTAAGCGATTACGGCGAGCTTGAAATTTTTGAAAAGGGTGATTATTATGCGCTTTCAATGAGTGACGAGGATTGGGACAATATAACGGATATTGGCCTGCAGGTGCTTGTTGATGACGGCGAGGGCTATATAGACCTTGGTGAGGACAGCGTTTACTCCTTTGATGATGACGGCGACCTGATAGTTGAATTTGATAACAGCTGGGTAGCCTTGAACGGTCAGACCGTGCCATTCTACACGGAATACTATGTATCGGACGGCGAAAAATACACCAACTACGGCTATGTTCCCGCAACACTTAATGACAGCGAGGAAATAGAAATTATGGTATATTGGGACTCCGAGCATCCCGACGGCTATGTAACGGGCTATCGTTTGGCACAGGATGAAAACACGCTTACAGCACCGCGAAAGGGCCTTAAACAGTTTAATGACGGCGATGTGATAGACTTTTCCTGCGATTTTTACACCTATGACGGCGAACTTGACGGCGTATATTCCTTCGGCGAGCCGATAACCTACAGCGGCGAGCTTGAAGTAAGCTACGAGGATATAGGCGAAAACAGTACGCTTATATACTATAACCTTACCGATATTTATAATAATACATATACCACCGAAACAGTATCATACGAGTAAAAAAACAAGGGACAGTACGCAAAATGTACTGTCCCTTTAAAAATATATTAAATCAATCTTATTCTCTCGCGGCCGGGGTCCTGTTCAAAGGATTTAAGGCAAGCAAGTGCAACCACCGCACCCGTGAGCTGTCCGCTGGGCTCCATAGACGGGATACGCTTGTCAATGTCGCCGTTTATATACCATGCGGAGTAGTCCCCGCTGTCGTTAAGGCGCAGAGTGTCAATATCCTTGAAAAGTATTGATTTGCAATTCTTTTTTGTGAAAAACAAAAGGCGTTTTTCGGTCACTACCACAAATTCCTTGCCCTTTGAGAATATGCCCAGGTCCTTGTACACTATAATATGCTCCCCGGGCTCTGCTTCGCTGTCTATACGACCCTTTACGTTATTTATCAGGCTGTCGTTTATACCCTCGGCCGCAAGGTCTCCGTTTGTAAGGTTTTTTCTGATATGGTTTTCTATCTTTTCGGACGTTCCAAGCTCGTTCATGCAATAAAGCAGGTTGTCTATGCATCGTCCCGTCTGCTTTTTAGCCCTATCTGCGGTAAAGTCCCTTTCTACCCTGAACATCTCTTCGTTAAAATCGTTTGCGTTTTGTGCTATTTTTTCCTTGGTCTCGGTCTCTATATCAAATTTTGAGCCGCAGTACGGGCACTCAAGCGAGGTTTTGGATTTTGACAGCTCCAGCATAGCACCGCAGTTAAGACATTTTCTTGTTTCCATAAGCGTTACTTCCTTTCGTCCGAAATAATTTGAAAAAATCGCCCTGTTTTTATAAACAAGGCGACCCTAAAAGTGGGGGAAAGCCGCCTGCTTAAAAAAACAGACGGCTCTCTATTATGAATTTTTCTACCATTAGGCGCTGTAGAAAATTTCAAACATCCTTATTATGAAAGGCTTGCTGCGATAGCTGCAAGACCTGCATCGATTGAAACGATAGATGCACCAACCGAGTTAAGGTCATCCTGTGAAGCAAAGTCAGACTCGCTGATCTCGCCAAGCTCGTTGATAAGGTCAGCTGCTTCGTCCATAGCTGCAAGCTGATCGTCGTTAAGTGTAACTGTACCTGCCTCAGCAGCGTCCTTGATTGTGTTGTAATGATCAACAAGCTCTGCATAAGCTGCGGAAAGATCATCAAATGTGATGTCATCGCTCTCTTCTGCTGCTACATCTCCCTCTGCAGGAGCCTCTTCCATCTGGTCAACGATAGCACCGAGTGCCTCGCACATATTGTAGATAGCATCGTTCATCTCAAGAAGATCCTTCTCGTCTGCAAAGTCAGCCTCTGTAAGCTCGCCCATCTGGTCGATAAGGTCCTTAGCTTCTGTAAGGTTAGCCTCTACCTCGTCAGACTGTGCAATGGACTCGTCCATGTAAGCAGCCTCAACTGTGTCGTAAAGGTCAGAAAGGATAGCGTAGTTGTCCTGAAGGTCTGCAAATGTAAAGCCTTCTGTAGAAGGCTTTGCTTCCTTCTTTGCGGGCTTTGCCTCGTCAGCGGGCTTTTCTGCATCAGCGGGCTTTTCTGCATCAGCAGGCTTCTCTGCCTCAGCAGGTGCGCTTGTCTCAGCAGGTGCGGGAGCCTCTGCCTCGCTGCTGCCGCCGCAAGCTGTTAATGCGCCGCAGATCATAAGTGCGCTTAAACTTAATGCTAAAAATCTTTTCATATTCTTATTTCCTTCTTTCTTTTTTCTTGCTTTTTTGTTAAATATAGGTTCTCCCTATATATTCACTCTATCATAAAGTTTTTTTTATGTAAACTGTCAGTTTCGTAATTTAAAATTTCGAAATTGACACTTGACAACCCTCAAACCCGCTTGTTAAGCTTGTCACGTCATATCGGCCGCGCCTTGTTTTTTTTATTTTTTTTGTGCGATTTATCCAAAAAAAACCGAGTTTTGCATATATACTTGATTTTTCGTATGGAAATATGATACTATATACTTATGCAAATGAGGTGATGTTATGGCTGTATTGAATGTAGCAATATGCGAAGATGAGGATATGGAGCTTAAAAGGCTCGAAAAGATACTTGAACAAACCGAATTTACCGTTAATAAATATATTTTCAATAATGCGTCGGAGCTTGTAAAAAACTTTGAACCCGGCAAATACGATCTGATACTTATGGATATTTATATGCCCGGGATGACGGGTGTGGAGGCTGTAGAAAAAATACGCAAAAAAGACAAGGACGTTTATATAGCGTTTTGTACGACCAGCCTTGACCACGCAATAGACGGCTACCGCCTTAATGTGGAAAGGTACCTTGAAAAGCCCGTCAAGCACGAGGAAGTCACAGAGGTGCTTGAAAGGGCCTTGTCAAGACGTATGACCACCAGGCGCCGCTGTATCGAATTCGGCAAAAATCAAGGCCTTGTAACAGCCGAAGATATAGTTTATGCCGAGCAGAAAAATCACACGGTATATATACACCTTGTAAACGGCGAGAATATACATAGAATAGGCACGCTTGACAATTTGAGCGCCGAGCTTGGCGGCTCAAACTTTTTCCGCTGCCACAAATCTTATATAGTAAATTTTGACTATGTAAAAAATATCGACCGCGAGCTTTTTTTGTTTGAAATGAGCACGGGTGACAACGTGCCGATAAAACAGCGTGATTATCCGCAGATACGGGACAGCTTTAACGAATATGTTTTTTCCGAAATGAGGGTCTCCAAATGAAAGGGATATCAAAGCATCTGCCCGAAATATGCCTTGTTTTTATTTTGATATTAACGGGTATGCTGTTATCAAAAAATATTGCTCCGCCGCAGTATTTCAAAAGCATATCTTCCGCAAATGAAATGTATATGGATGTAGAGGGCACGGACATCAAGGGGCAAAAAATAACCCTGCCGTATTCTCTTAAAAATATTGAAAAGGGCGCAAAGGTACATATTTACAACGATTTTATCATATCCCGAAATGATATGATGTATATTAAAACCGTATATGCGCCGCTGTCGGTAATGGCAAACGGTGTGGAAATTTACAGCTACGGCAAAAAAGGCACCTATCCTGGCATACTTAACGACCCGCCGACACAGGTCTGCCTTATAAATCTGCCCTTATCGGAGGAAAAGGTCTATATTGACCTTGTTTATGAGTTTCCTTGTGACAGGGACAATTTAAGCCTATCCGCGCCGCTTTACGGCGAGGGCAGCGATATTATGCGGTATTTGTTTTTTAAAATGTCGATACCGTTTGTGCTGTCAATACTGCAGATATTTATAGGCTTGTTTTTAATGATAATGTTTATTTCGCTTTTGCCGTCCGAGGTAAACGCAAGGTCTATTTTTTGGCTTGGGCTGTTTGGTATGACCTTCGGCCTTTGGTGCCTTTGCGAATGTAATTTTACCGTGTTTATAATACAGCGGCCGTATCTTTTGTATATAGGCGCATTTGTAAGTATGTTTACCGCGTCGCTGCCAATACTTCTTTTTACAAAAGAAATACTGGACGGGAAAAGTATAGTGCTGGATATACTTACATATATTATGGGCGGCTCGGTTGTTGCCGCAATGTGTTTGCAGCTGCTTGGCATAGTGCCGTTTCATAAAAGTATGTTTTTCTTTCACTATGCTATGATGACGGTATTTTTTGTAATGACCGCCGTTGTCTGCATAAGGGGCTTTAAAAATAAGGACACTGCAAAATTTTCGCCGGCTTATATCGTTATGACATTTTTTGTGGCGCTGGAGCTTATAAATTACAGCCTTAATTTTGTTAAGTACAAGACGCTGCTTTTTCAGATAGGCGTATTGTTTTTCCTTGTTATAACGGAATATTTTTCGGGTGTGGATATCAGAAATATTTTTATGCTTAAATCGGAAAACCGCAGACTTTCCGAAAATATGGCCATAATGGAAAAACAGATGAACGCACAGTACGAAAGCGGAAAAATGCTGATAGAGACCGCCGAGGAGCTTAAACGCCAGCGGCACGACCTGAAGCATCAATATGTTGTGCTTGACAGCTTTATCGACGAAAAGGAATATGAAAAGGCGCAGAAGTATATTGCAAAGCTTATAAATGCCATACCGCAGGAAAAGGTGACCGTCTACTGCCGCAATGAAGCGCTTAACGCCCTTATCACCTATTACGCAAAGGCTGCCGAGCAAAACGGCATAAGCTACGATGTAAGCCTTGAAATGCCGCAAAGCACCGGAAGTATAACGGATATACAGCTGTGCATAATTTTCGGAAACCTGCTTGAAAATGCGATAGAGGCCTGCGGCCGCACTCAAAGCAAAAACCGCTTTATAAGGCTTCGCTCCAATGTAAAGGTCGGTATGCTTTATATCACAATGGACAACAGCTGTGACGGAAATATCCGTAAAGAGCGCGGCGGGTTTATATCCAGCAAGCGCGACGAGATAGGCACGGGCATTAACTCGATCATCGCCATAGTCGAAAAACATGACGGTTATGCAAAATTTAACATTAAGGAAGATGTTTTTGAGTCCTCGGTCTGCGTATGTATAGAAAACGACGGCCGGCTTTAATATTTGTACTTCTCTTGCCTTTTGGCGGCAGGAAATAAAAAAAGGGTCGATCGTACTTTACATTTTGCAAAAAATGTTGTATAATCAAATAAATAATTATAAATGGAGGTATTTTTATGCAATACGAGATAAAAGGAAAAGTAACACCCGTAGTTGAGGTAAAATTAAACAGCGGAGAGACAATGTACACCCAGTCGGGCGGTATGGCATGGCAGAGTGAGGGCATTGAAATGTCAACAAACACAAACGGCGGCCTTATGAAGGGTCTTGGCAGAATGCTCGCGGGCGAATCGCTTTTTATGGCTAATTACACCGCAAAAAAAGACGGTGCAATGATAGCATTTAATGCGACCATGCCCGGCAGCGTAATTGCCATTGACTGTTCAAAATGCTCTTATATTGCTCAAAAGCGCGCTTTCCTTGCGGCAGAAAAAAGCGTTGATGTAAAAGTTGCTTTTACAAAAAAGGCAGGCGCGGGCTTATTTGGCGGCGAAGGCTTTGTCCTGCAGGAGATCAAGGGCAACGGTATGGCATTTCTTGAAATAGACGGTGATGCCATTGAATACGATCTTGCTCCCGGAGAGGTAATGAAGGTCGACACGGGCAATGTTGCCGCATTTGAGTCTACGGTAAAGTATGATATCGAAACCATATCGGGCCTTAAGAATATCTTTTTGGGCGGTGAGGGTCTTTTCCTTACCAAGCTTACCGGCCCCGGCAAGATCTATCTTCAGACAATGAGTGTGCCCGAACTTGCGGGACTTATAAGTTCGTTTATACCAAACAAAAATTGATAAAGATATCGGGATCACAAATCAAACGGCGTTAAAAATCAATATGCCGCCGATGTAAAAGGCCCTTTCCGAAATGCCGGGTTTACATTTGGGAAAGGGTCTTTACAATATCCGTATTTGGCTGTATCCCAAACCCTAAAATTACAAACAAGACAAATTATAATTATGAAAAAATTTTTTGACGAGATACCGTGTATTTCGGGAAACAATATTGTAATAAAAAAAATAACCGATAAGGATGCAAATGCCATTGCGCAAATGGTAGGGGACAAGGACGTGTATAAGTATTTGCCGACATTTTTGTTTGAACAAAAGTATAAGGATATAAATTTTGTGATAAAACAAATATATGATGAATGCTTTGCAAATAAAGAATCTGTCATTTTAGGTGTATACCTTAAAAACAGCGGGGATATCTGCGGCCTGGCGGAAATGTACGGTTTTAAGGATAATATACATAAGGTCAGTATTGGATACAGGCTTATAAAAAAATATTGGGGCAGGGGTATAGCAACGGAGATAGTGGCACTTTTAATTGGCTATATTTATAACGATACCGATACCGAGATAATAACCGCAAGTACAATGGTTGAAAACCGCGCCTCGGCAAGGGTGCTGGAAAAAAACGGTTTTTCGCTTGTTGTGTCGGCGGCGGACGAGGACTGGGGATATGACAAGCCAACAAAGGCGGATAAGTGGATAAGATAAATATGCTTATATGTTTTCATAGTCTTGACATAAAAATGCTTTGGGTGTAAAATAATAAAAAACGACGGTGTATTATTAAAGAAAGGACATTTATTATGACTTACGAAGAAATTTTTGAAAGAGCAAAAGAACGACTGCTTAAAGCAAAGCTCGGGGATGTTAAAGAGTTTATTGCCGTACAGTTTAATATTATCGGTGAGGGCCACGGTTCGTTTTATGTTGAGATATGCGACGGCAAAATGGATGTTCAGCCCTACAATTATTGGAATAATGATATTTCCTTAAATGTATTCGGTAAAGAGCTTCTTTTTGCGCTTGAAAACAAAGCTTCGGACAAGCTTGGATTTTATGGAGACAACCGCAAAATAGACATTTTAAAACCATTACTTATGACTATTCCAAAGGCGAGAAAGACTGCCGAGAAAAAAAACGGAAAAATAAGGCAATAAATTAAAAAGACGGCAAAAACGAAAAACGGTATGACTATGCTGCTTAAAGTGTTTTAAATTGGCACTTTAAGCAGCTTTTTTTTATTAAAAGACCCTCCGCCTTAAAGACGGAGGGTACTTAATTTTGGTCAAATACCAATATTATTTAAAAGAACTGCCATTTGTGCCCTGGTTATTGTTGCGGTGGGATCTATCTCTGTAGCGGAAACACCGGAAACGATGCCCTCGTTAAGAAGAGCCGCAACTGCCTCCTTGTATTCGCTGCTTATCTTGCTTGCATCATTGTAAGCACCAAGCGCGGAAGCATCTGTATCAAGGTTTCTGCCCTTTAATTCAAGGCCCTTATAAACCATATACATAACTTCTTCTCTTGTTATAGGTGTCTGGGGCTTGAAATTGTTGCCGGTAATGCCTGCGCAGATACCGCGGTATCTTGCAACATTTACATATTTTGCATAGTATTTGTCGCTTGATACATCGTCAAAGCCGCCCGTATAATCATCGTTTTCAATGCCTATCATCTTTGTGAGAACTATGGTAAAGTCAGCCTTTGAGCATTGGTCGTCGGGGGCGAATACAGTTGAGCTTCTGCCGTTTATAAAGCCCCTTGCAGCCATATTGTTTATAGCTGCCACCGCCCACTGTCTGTGGGAGATATCATTGAAGGAAGGTCCGTTTGAAACGGGAGGCTTCTCAACGGGAGCCTCTGTGACCTTCTGCTGTGTGGTGGCTTCGGTAGCCTTTTCCTTAACTGCGGCCGTACCGCTTACCTCAACCATAAGCTGTACTACCTCATTTGTATTTTTATTTTCAAAGATAACATAGGTCATACCTTTTTTCTGTCCCACGAGCTCGCCGTTTTTGACCCTTGCAATACTTGTTGAATAATATGAAATATCATATTTGGAAACCGCATTGTCAAGATATTTTTCAAGATCGAGTGTTCCGTCTACCTTTACGCTTACAGCATAGTTGCTGTAATTTTTATTTACCTTTACATTAAACTGGTAATTTCTGCTGCCGTATGCCTTAATTGTTGCGCTGCCCGAATCAACAGCCTTTAATTTGCTGCCCGATATCTTACAAACATCTCTGTCACTTGTTTCCCAATCATAGCTGGATGCACTTTTTGCAATATAATCGGAAATGTCAACGCTGTCATCTCTGCCCATATATATGGTATATTTTTCATCTGCACTTGAGCTTGACGAGGAAGGCGAACTGCTTTTTACGGTAACTGTAAAAACATATTTTTCGTTTGTTATGTTTGATTCGTAAACATAAATTTTTACAGTACCTTTTTTCTTTGCAGTAACAACGCCGCTGCCGGATACCGTTGCTATGCTCTTATCATCGGATGTCCAATCGTAATTTCTTGCGGAACCGCTTACATATCCCGACAGATCCTTTGTGTCATCCACATACATCGTTATATTTTGCTTTTCTGCGGATGAGCCATTGTCCTTAACGGTAATATAAAATACATATTCTGTGCTTACATCATACGGGGTAGCTTTTATTGTAGCATTACCCGCTTTAAGCGCATTGATCTTGCCTACGCTTGATATTTCGGCTACGGACGAATTAGACGAAGTCCACCTGTAATCCGACACGTCATTTCCAACATAGGATGAAAGATAGTCTATATCACCTACATAAAATGTAAGGCTTTTTTCTGATGTCCTTGACGAACCGCCGCCCTCAACGGTTACATTAAAAACAAAGCTTGTTCCCTTTGTTCTGTTTGCATATACCTTTGTTGAGCCCTTGCTTTTACCTGTCAGTAAACCGCCGCTTGTTACGGATGCAATGCTTGAATTATCCGAGCTCCATGAATAGTTGGATGCACCAAGCTCTAAATACTGTCCAAGGCCTTCCTCGCCGCCTACGCCAACGGTAACGCTTACATATTCAGTTCTTGATTCCTCGCGGCCCTCAATGCCTATTTTAAAGGCAACCACCTGATATTCGTGCGTTGCGGTAACTGCAGTATATCCATCCGATTTGGCGGTTATTACACCCTTTTTTACACTTACAGCCGAGGAATCGTAATCCCAATCGTAAGAATCTGCAGTATAATAAAGATAATCGTTTACATCAACAGTTTCGCCCACTGTCATTTCCAAAGATGCTGTACTAAAATCCTGCTCGATAACAGGCGCCTCAATATCTTCGTCGTACGAGCCGTCGTTAGCCCATACCGGCGCAGCAAAAACACTGCCCAACATAGATAACGAAAGTAAAAATGCCAATGTTCTTTTTGTTAAATTTAATTTCATAATTATTCACCCTTTTATTAAATATTTTTCCATTTACAATGCTTTTATTTTTTCTTACGACCCCCTTTTAATATATCCGCCATGCCGCAGCTATGCCCTGTGCGGCTGTTTTTTTCGGATATACTTTTTATTATATAATCATAATAATACACCAATTGATTTTTGTCAAGGCATATAGCCGCCAACACCGTCAAATATGAGAAACATCGCCGATATCGGTAATATTTACCGCTATTTTATTTTTTTGTAACGCCCTCACCGTAAATGGTCGTCCAGTCGTTTTTCATAGAAATAGGTATCCAATTATGCTCTTCGCAAAGCTTGACCATTTTCTCGGCCTTTTCTGCATTGCCGTTTTCTCTTTCGGTATCATCACAGCAAAGCATAAATGCAAGGCTCTTGTAGGGGTTGTTGCTTACGGTGTATTCGGCCATACTTGAATCGCCGGAGCTGTTGCCAAAGGAAAGTACGGGCTGTACGCCTACCTCCTGTGCAATTACGGCAACCTTATTCATTTTAAGATTTTTAACGACAAAATCACCGCCAAGCACTAATTTGTCGCTGTCTTTAAATACATAGTCAAGTCCGCCGTTATCGCCCTGAGCACTTGCAACTACCGTTTCATCGGAGCCTATTACATGACCCATGGGGATATCAATGGGAGAATTATAAACTATACCGCGCACGATAAATCTGTCCGTACCGCTTACGATATACACGGTAAAATCATTTGCCTGAAGGTAGTCCACTACATCAAGCATGGGCTTGTACCAGCCGTCGCCGCGCTTCATACCGTCGTAGCTTGGCATCGGGAGCTTTTTAAATTCCTGGATATAGTCATTAAATTCGTCCAATGTCATTCCTGCAAAGGCCGATGCTATCGACTGACCGTGGTCTATCTCCAGTCCCTTGAAGGATTCGCCCGTTTCGTTTTGCTTAACTATTTTTTCGGCGGTTTCGCGTTCATGCTCCGAAGCCTTGTCCTTGTAGCTTTCATCCTCCAGCACACGATGCACCAAAAGCGTGTAGTCAAAATAGTTGGGATCTGTCTCGCAGAAAAGAGTACCGTCCAGGTCAAAAACAGCTATACGCCTTTCGGGAGGGATATAATCCGCGCTGTTTTTGTCGGTAATGCTGTTCATATAAGAAACTAATGCTTTTTTTGCCGCCGCATCGTCCGTCCAATGCGATAATGCCGTTTTATCGGAAACTGTGGTTTCTGTTTCGATGCCGGTCTGCTGCTTTATGGTAACTGTCTTGGTCTCGCTGTCCCATTCCACCAAGCAGCCCAAGGTCTCGGCAATGGCTCTTAACGGCACCATTGTGCGCTCGTTTATAATAATTGGCGGCACATCGATATTAGCCTCCTGCGCATTTACTCTGACAACGGAGTTGTCTACCTGCATTTCAATCGTTTTTTCCGCCGCAAATACATTTGTACAGATATTTGCCGCAAGTGTTAATGCCAATGCTGATGTAATAATTCTTTTCTTCATAATTTTAATTCTCCTTTTTATTAATTTTTATTAAAAACTTCTGTTTAAGTTTTAAATGCCACCATTCCTCCTCCGGCGGCTTAAAGCCGTGAGAAGTCATAGCCTCGCGCAGTATCATTCGGTTTTCGTACTGCTCGTCTGTTATTTCCTTATAATCGGGGTGACTAAACTCGCCGAAATAATCAAAGGTGCCGCCCATATCCACCTCCTTTTCCGTATTCATATCAAAAAGTGTAAGGTCCACCGTACTGCCGCGGCTGTGTCCCGAATGCTCTGCAATATAGCCCTGCGGGAAAAGCACATCTTTTTCAAGCTCGGGATAGAAGTATTCCTTCATACGGACATCCTCGGTATCCAGCGCCCGGTTCATAAAGTTGGTAACAGCCTTTTGCGGACGGTAGGCATCATATATTTTTAAACGATAGCCCTTTTCGTTAAGGTCGTCGCTGACCTCCTTAAGCGCAGATGCAGCCTCCTTTGTGAGTATCGCCACAGGCTCCTCGTAGCCGTCTATACGGTCGCCGTGTCCCCGACTTGTGCTTAGTTTGTGCTGCAGCCGTAAAGCCCTGCCTGCAAAAGCAAAAGCAAGGCTGCAAATGTTGTGATGTTTCTTTTCATGTTTTGTCTCCTTTCCGGTATGATATTTTTTTGATTTATGTCTGAAATTCAGGGATTTTAGTTGTTTCCTTTTTGGAGTAAAACTACCGTCTCTATATGATATGTCCCCGGGAACATATCAACGCACTGTACCTTTTCTATCCTATAGCCGTTTTCCTCAAATACGGTCAGATCCTTGGCAAGAGAGCTTGCCTTACAGCTTACATAAACAAGCTTATTTGCGTTAAAATCAATTATTTTCAATATAGCCTTGGGGTTTATGCCCTCGCGCGGGGGATCGAGGATAATAAGGTCGGGATCCTTGGGCAGGTCGTCTACCATATTAAGCACGTCGCCCGCTATAAATTTACAGTTGGCTATATTATTAAGGGCGGCGTTTTCCTTGGCGGCGGCTACAGCTTCCTCGACTATCTCTATGCCGTAGACTGTCTCGGCATTGGGGCTTAAAAGCTGGGTAATGGTGCCTGTACCGCAGTAAAGGTCAAAAATCGTTTTACATTTTTCGGCGCCTGCAAATTCGCGCACGGTAGAGTAGAGTACCTCTGCGCCTGCGGAATTGGTCTGGAAAAACGAAAAGGTCGAAATTTTAAAATCAAGTCCCAAAAGCTTATCCGTAAACCAATCCTTCCCGTAAAGCAAAATGGTTTTATCAGCCTTTACAACATCCGCAACGCTGTCATTTATTATATGCGTTATTCCCGCTATTTTACCCTCAAGCGGCAAAGCAAGAAGTGCATTTTTCCATTTTTCAAGGTCGGTGCTCATTTCGGAGGTCGTTACCAGATTTATCGTCATTTCTCCGGTAAAATAGCCGCGTCTTACAAGTAGGTGACGAAGTGTGCCCGTATGCCTTGTTTTGTGAAAAAAAGTTTCGTTTGTCTGACGAAAGAAATTTATCGTTGTATCAAGGACCTTTCTTATATCGGGGTGGGTTATTTTGCAGCAGCCCGCATCCACGACCTCGTAATAGCTTTCGCGCTTGCGCATGCCAAGGCTTAAAAGTCCCTCCGCACCGTTATCTCCAAAGCTGAATTCCATTTTGTTGCGGTAGCACTCGGTTATCGGGCTTGGCCTTACGGGCAGAAAATCAAAGCCCGAAAAGCCTGCCTTATCCAAAAGGTCTTTTACGGTTTTTTGCTTTATTTCAAGCTGCTTTTCGTAGCTTATGTTTTGATATGTGCAGCCGCCGCAGGTGCCAAAACGCGGACAGGCAGGCTCCGTTTCGTAATCCGCCTTTTCAATTACGGCCTTAAGGCGGCCCTCAAACTGCTTGTGCTTTTTTTTTATATCGGCAAGCACCGTCTGGCCGGGAAGTGTGTTTTTTATCGTAACACGGTTGCCGTCCCAATCGCCTATGCCCTTGTTTGGAAATTCTATATCATATATTTTTACCTGTTGATCAATATACTTTTTACTCATAAATACCTCATATTTTTGAAAACTGCTTGTCATGCTTATAACAGATTATTTTATTATATTTAATGATACCATTTATTGCGGCGGCGGTCAATAAAAAATGACGATCAAAACAAAAAAAACCTTGCAAAAAAAACTTTGCAAGGCTTTGAATGTGTGCGACAGGATTCGAACCCACGACCTTCTGGTCCGTAGCCAGACGCTCTATCCAGCTGAGCTACGCACACTTAACCAACAAACAATATAATACACCAAAATAAACAATTTGTCAATACTTATTTTTAAAATAATTTTATATTATTTTGCTTGGCTATTAAAAATATATAAATAAGAAAAAAGCATACCGCAATGTTTGAGTATGCTTTTTACTTTTTTACTTTTTTTCATTAAGCTTTGATTTGCTGGCAAATGCGGTATCGGATTTAACCTTTTGTGCATCATAGTTGCCGTGCTCGTAGGTCACAAGCCAGCCGTTTGTACAAACCTGTGCATAATAAACGCCGCCTGCGGGAGCATAGGCAAAAATGGCACCCGTGCCGCCGTCTTTGCAATATTCCTTGCAATTTGCACCAAGCGGTCTATCCGTTTTGGTAAATTTTAAAGCAGGCTTGGTTTCTTTGGGACCGCTGCGCACGGCCTCCAATATATCCTTTGCAATAAGAAAATCCGCATAATCATGTTTGGATTTATCATAATTGTAATTGGTCTGTGCATAATAGAGCATGTAATTTGTTAAAAAACCGCAGGGGAGAGCCTTGCCGTTATCGTAATATTCGGACGTATATACCTTGTTAAGATATATCGAGCCCTCCTGGGCATGCTCTATCATAGATACTTCCATGCCGTTTACCATGACCCTTGCTGTGTTGATAGCCGACATTCTTGCCGCTTTTTCAATGTATCCCACAACATAGGGAACAAGCATTGACAGCAGAACGATCATAATTGCAATTACAACTATCATTTCGACAAGGGAAAAACCTTTGTTTTTGTTGCATTTTAACTTATTTATTGCAGTCATATATACTCTCCTTTCCGTAATATTTATCCTGAAATATTGACATACTTTATAGTAGATTCAATTATTAACACAATATTAACAAATTTTTAATTATTTTTTAATTATATTATAGTATGAATCCTTGATTAAGTCAAGTAAAATTATTATAATGTAATAATTATTTTTTTTATAACTGTAAAAAAAGTGTAAAAAAAATGATAAATTTTTGAAATATAGTGTTGAAAAACATTTGCGGGTATGCTATAATATATCCATAAGGCAGTCTGCCGTATAAAGGCGGCGGTCTGTAAATATATTATAAGGAGGATTTTTCCAATGGGCAAAATTGTAACAATGGGCGAGATCATGTTAAGATTATCTACACCCGGAAATGAAAGATTTATTCAGGCAACAGAATTCGACATCAACTATGGCGGCGGCGAGGCTAATGTGGCTGTATCGCTTGCTAACTACGGACATGAGGCAGAGTTTGTAACGGCTGTACCTGATAACCCTATTGGTGCGTGTGCTATCGCAGCTTTAAGAAAGTACGGCGTTGAGACAAAGCATATCGCAAAGACAGGCGACCGTCTTGGTATCTACTACCTTGAAACTGGCGCATCTATGAGAGCATCAAACGTAGTTTATGATAGAGCAAATTCTTCGATCGCTACCGCAACTGCCGATAAGTTTGACTTTGACGCTATCTTCGAGGGCGCTGACTGGTTCCACTTCACAGGTATCACACCCGCTGTTTCGGATCTTGCAGCAGAGGTTACCGAGGTTGCTTGTAAGGCAGCTAAAGCAAAGGGCGTTACAGTTTCTTGTGACCTTAACTTCCGTAAGAAATTATGGTCAAGCGAAAAGGCACAGAAGGTTATGACAAACCTTATGCAGTATGTTGATGTTTGCATCGGCAACGAGGAAGACGCAGAGAAGGTTCTCGGCTTCAAGCCCGGCAACACAGACGTAACAAGCGGTGAGCTTGAAATGGCAGGCTACAAGGATATCTTCAATCAGATGTGCGACAAGTTCGGCTTCAAGTATGTTATCTCTTCATTAAGAGAGTCCTTCTCCGCTTCTCACAATGGTTGGTCTGCTTGCATCATGGACGGTGCAACCAGAGATTTCTACCGTTCAAACAGATTTGATATTATGCCTATCGTTGACCGTGTTGGCGGCGGCGACTCTTTTGCAGGCGGTCTTATCTGCGGTCTTATGGACGGCAAGAGCAAGGAAGACGCGCTTAACTTCGCTGTAGCTGCTTCTGCATTAAAGCACACCATCCCCGGTGACTTTAACCTTGTAACAAGAGCAGAGGTTGAAAACTGCGACGGTTCCGGCCGTGTTCAGAGATAAGCAATAAGAATTTGTTCAAAGGCAAAATTTTGTTTATGAGTCCGAAGGACCAAATTTTTAGCGTTGAGCCGAAATTCACGAAGTGAATACAGGCGTAGCGTTAAGAAAATTTGAATAAATAAAATTTTGGCAACACACGTTGATTCTTGTTGATAAAAAGCAATAAGAATTTGTTCAAAGGCAAAATTTTGTTTATGAGTCCGAAGGACCAAATTTTTAGCGTTGAGCCGAAATTCACGAAGTGAATACAGGCGTAGCGTTAAGAAAATTTGAATAAATAAAATTTTGGCAACACACGTTGATTCTTATTGATAAAAAGCAATAAGAATTTCATTCTTACATAACAAAGCCCGCGGTTTCGTGCCGCGGGTCTTTTTATGTTTAAACCGACATCATCATTGTAAAAAATGCAGTACCGTAAATTATCAAGGCTGTATTAAAAAGTATAGTGCCTATTCCAAATTTAAAGGATGCAGTATTTTTCCCCGCCCAATCATACGCAAAGCAGCAAAGAAAAAATACAGCCGTTATGGCAGCCGGATGGTAATTTCTTATTCTTTCCAAAAAATCGCCGTAGCCGACCCAAAGCTCCGAAAAGAAGGACGAAAGCATCGGCAATGCCTGATAACAGGCCAAAGAAAGAAAAAAGGAAATAAAGGCAATAAAAATATGAAGATATGTAAGCAGCCGCATAAAATTTTTAAATGTAAGTATGTGAATATCCTTGCTTTTCAGGGCAAATATCAGTTCTGTCACTATTCCAAGGGCAATAAATACAGCAATCAGCGTTATATAGTCTATGGGCGTAAATTCAAACAATTCCCGCTCGTAAATTATCCTTAAATATTTCGCCTTTTCGGTATCGGGCAGGCTTGTAAAATTGCCGTCCGATCGGGAAGAATATATTTCGCGGCCGTAATTATTTTCATAAGGCTCTGTATCAATGTGCCAACTTAAAAGCCTTGATTTGTTTTTTTCGGCAAAGTATGTTGTATCTTCAAGTGTATTTTGCAGTTTAACTATCTTTTCGGCGCGTATCGTGCCGTAACCTTTGTCCGTGACCGCTGCCATGGGCGGATATACCGTTTGCACGCCCTCGGGCAGCTTTAGCGCATTAAGCTGCAAATATATGGGGATACGCCAAAAAAGCATAGCACAAATAAAATATATCATTACAGCACAAAGCATTTTTATAAGCCGTGAAATCTTTTTGTTGGGTACTTCGGACATAAAAAAACCGCCTTTCGCAATATTACTGTAAGTATAACACATTAATATTACAAAAAACGGTATAAAAAGATTAAATTTTATTTAAACATTTACGGTATAGCGTAAAGAATGGTTTCTACACCCGAAGCGGAGTAACTTCTTAAATAAAGCTTATAATCGGGGTTAAGGCTTAAAATATACTGCGGTATGGTAATAAGGTCATCGGGCTTGTGATATACACATACAGCAAGCTTTGGCTTGTTTTTTAAAATTGTTTTTTCCGCACCCTTAAGCGCCTTTAACTCGGAGCCCTCAATATCCATTTTTATAAAGGTAACTTTTTCATCGCCTATTATATTATCAATGGAATCGACCTTTAATTCAACACCCTCATCGGATATTTTTGAACCGAGCCCAAGGCTGTTGTTAAAGTGCAGGGTATCTTTTTTATCCCAAACACCTATAGGCAGCTGCTCAATATTTTTAAGTCCGTTTAATGAGGACTGCATTATTTTAAAATTATTGTCATCTGCTTCAAAAGCATATATTTTGTTATATGTAATACCAAGTGCATTTAATTCGTCAATAAACTGCATTATGGTATCGCCTGTATATGCGCCGCAGTCAATGAGCGTTTCGTTATTTTCAAGCTGTACTATTTCTTTATCAAAGTAGGTCACGTTTTTGGAGTATTTTTTTCTGAATATGCCCGTATATTTTTGTGCCATAAACATTATAAGTGCTTCGCGCGATTTAAAATCCGAAAGCTTTTCAAACAAAAACAAAAATTTATCGGCATTTTTGGTAAAAAGCTCGTCATCATATACGTTAATATCGTTCATTGCAAAAATACCGCCAAAGTCAATATCAAAAAACTTTTCAACAAAGGGGTTATTTTCCGCTTTTTCTTCGTTTTCTTTTGTAAGTGCCATAAATGCGGGGATTATAACACATTTTTTGGTTATACCGTTTTTAGCGGATATCATAGGCACACCGTCAATAAAACGCTTGCTTTCATCGGCGGGGATATACGCATCGTCGATGATATATCCGTCAATTTGTATATTGTTTTTGATAAGCAGATCCTTTATTCTTGATGCAAGGCCGCCTGCACCGTACAAGTATACGGCATTATCTGTGTTTTTACATATATTTTGAAGTTCGTCAATAAAATTATCAAGACAGTTCATTTTAATACCTCCGAAATTTCAGCCGCATTAATTATCGGCAGTAGTTGATTTTGTTTTGTCGTCTTTTTCGCTGCCGCGTTTGACCGAACGCACGGTAAACTGCGGGGCGTTGTTTATACAAATATACATACGACCTATATATTCGCCCAAAAGCCCGAGTATAAGCATATTTACACCCGACATAAACATTATGGCACTCATTATTGCGCTGTAGCCCAAGGGTACGCCGGGGTCAAGCAGCTTTCTTATAACCACTATTATTGCCATAATAAAGCCTATAGCCGCGCAGGTGCCGCCTATAAATGACGAGATACGCAGCGGCTTTTCGGAAAAGGCCGTAAAGCCGTTCATCCAAAGCGATAAAAGCTTTGTAAAGCTGTAACCGGATTCGCCCGTTTCGCGGCTTTTATGTGTTATCATAACATTGGTCATATTTTGGGTTATTCTTAACATCAAGCCCTGAACAAACGGATAGGCGTTTTTGTATTTTATTGTTTCGTCCACAACAAAACGCTTGACGGCATAATAGCTGTTAAGGTCAAGGCCTTTTGGCTTGTTGATAAGCCATTCGGACATAAAAAAGCTCATTTTTGTGCCGAATTTTCTGAAAAGGGAGCGCTTTTTATCCTCGTACCTGGCCGATACAAGGTCATAGCCATCGTTAAGCTTATCTATAAGCTTAAACATCTCCTCGGGAGGGTTTTGCCCGTCATCGTCAAGGCATACTATAATGTCTCCCGTTACATAATTAAAGCCGGCCATAAGCGCAGCGTGCTGACCGAAGTTTCGCGAAAGGTCAATAACGGTTATTTTGTCGTTTTCGTCCGCCGCCTTGTTAAGCACCTCAAGCGTATTATCGGGCGAATAGTCATTTACGCAGATTATCTCGTAATCATATCGACCGTCTTTTTTTACTGTTTCGGTAATTTTGTCAAGAACCCCGCGCACGCTGTCCTGTGAACGGTAGCAGGGTATAACAAACGATAATTTTTCCATTTTTATCCCCCAATATATTTTTTTATACTATATAAATTATACAATGCTATTTTTTGACTGTCAACCGTAAAATCCTTTTGTTTTGCTATCCTTTCGGCGGCCTGCTTTCTTATTGCGGGAGGGCCGAGTATCTCCAACACGGGGCCGTAGCTTAAAAGCCTTATAAGCATCTCGGTCTCGTCCTGATTTTCATACCACATTTTTACTGTGCATACGCCCGTTTCAAGGTCGCGGTCGGTATGCTTTTTGTAGCTTGCAAACTCCAGCATAAAGCGCTCGATCGCGTTTCTTTCGGGTGTAACCTTGACCACGATGGGCTCCTTGCAGCGCTCGGCGGCAAAATAGCTCTTTTCGGAAAGCTGCCTTGCAAATGTGCGGTCTGTGGCGTTTACGCGGTCTATACGGCCTATATTTATAATTGAATGGTTTATTATCTTCCCTTTTTTCAGCCAATAGCAATATACGCGGAATTTGTCGTTTTTGGGCGAGTATTCTATTTTAAGCGGTACAAAATGCCCGGCTATGCGTCTGCCGTGACCCGAGGTAAACTGTATGTTAAGTATGCGTTTTTCCTTGACAGCGGCCAGAATAGTGCGAAAAGCTTTTATGTAGTTTTCGTTGCTGTAATCATCACCGTCGGAAAAACGGTCGGTATAGAAAAAGTGATTATTTAAAAAAAGCGGTTTTATATCCGCAAGCTTTTGATCGAGCGCGGCTTTTTCTTCCGCAGTCAGAAAAAGATTTATCCGCGGGTCGGAAAGCATTGCTTTAAGCCACATTTTTTGAAGTCTTGTCGGGATAAAGGCGGGCTTGTGCTTTAAAACGGGGGTAAAGCCTGCGCCGCTTTTGCGCAAAAGCCCCCAGTCGCCGCCGCTTGGCAGAAGCTTTTGCGGCAGAAATAAAATGCTGTCGTTAAAGCCGTTTTTTGTAATTATGTCGGTTATTTCTTTCTCGGTCATGCTTTCGCGGCTTAAAACCTTTGCGGCTATGCGAAAGTATACGCCGTATATCTCGCTGAACAATATCATATTTTTATTCCTTATGTGGGTGAATTTACCAATTATTCCGTTTCGCAGTACATCTTATACATCCGCTCCATATCCGAATAAAACCTCTCGCGCAACCCCTCGCTGCCGCCTTCTATGCTTTTTATCCTGCCTATAAAGCTTTTTACCCAGTGCATGGCCTCGTTGGGGTCAAACACATCAAGGGTAAGGGTATAGGTGTTTTCGGCGGTTTTTTCAAATATACCGCAGCGTTTTTCGCGCTCGATACGGCGGATGATATGATCCTCGGTGGTCTCGTCGATACTAAAGGTTATTTTTAGCGGCTCAACATGCCCGTTATCGTGGCGCGAGCCAAAGGACACACCAAAACAATGCGGCAGGTTTTTGATGAATTTTTGGTAAATTAAATCATGATCGGCGTAAACTCCGCCGAGCTTTATTTTCTTTATCTTGTCAAGCCTGAACGAGTGGAAACGCCGTTGGTCGGGTATATAGGCGGCAAGATAACGTCTGCCCGTCTGTACGGAGCAAAATATGCCAAGCGGTACAGCCGTAAAATCATGCCCCTCGGTGTCGTTGGGGCGCTTTGCGGAAAAGCTCTTGAACTCTATGCTGCGTTTTTCGTCTATCGCCCGCAGTATATCGGGCAGAAGAATGTCCTCAAGCGTATGCACAATATAATTGTGCTTAATAAAGAATATATCGTTTTTTGTATTGGCTGCTTTAAGGATACTGTTGCCTACCACACCAAAATGCCCGGCCTCGGAAAAAAACTTTATAGCATCCGCAAGGCTTGGCGGTAGATCACAGCAAATATCGCATATAGAAAAAAAGGCCGTCTTACCGCGCTTTTCGCTTTTAAGAAGGCCCTCGTCAACATATTCCTTTAATTTGTTGCGCACGGTCTGTTCCTCGAATAAGGTGCCGAAACGCGCATCAATAGCCTCGACTATCTCCTTAAGGCAAAGGGTATCGCCGTCGCGGAGAATATCAAGTATGAAAAAATGCAGCTTTATATCGTTATCGGTAAAGCTTTTGGAATAATAGGCGCGGTAAAGCGGGTTTTCAAAAATACGGCCGCTGTCGGCCGAGATGGATATTTGTCTGCCGCGTATGGAATCATCATAGCGCAGTACATCACCCAGCCAGCTTTCGGCGCGTCTTTTTTCGTCGTCATAGGTGCGGGCGCTTTTTTGTCCGAAGTCCCCGCGCACCTTAAACCCGTAAATAAAGAAATCGCGCATATAATCCCTTGTTTTTTCAAAATTTTTGATCAGCTCGGAGTAACCCGACATACTATCACCTGTGCCTTGCCAAGGTCTGGGATATAACGGTATAGACCATTTTAGCGGCCAGAAGAAAGACGGTTGCTGTCTTGAAGATAAAAAGGTCAAGCCCCGTCAGCCCAAGCGCCTGCTTGTGGTCGTTAAAAAGCTCCATATTTTCGTTATATATAAGACGTTTGTTTTTCTTGTAGTAGTTGCCGCTTATAGAGGTGTCGCTTATCCTGAATGCGGCAAGCGGCTTTGAGATATATGCTATTTTTTTGCCCGTGACAGCCCTGATGGAGAAGTCCCAGTCAAAATTAAATTTGTATTTTTCGCGGTAGCGCACGCCGCTGTCGTATACCTCGCGGCGGTAGCAGATTATGGACGGCTCGCCGAATATATTTCTGCCGTGCAGTGAGCGCTTTGCATAGGAAATACCGTCAAATACGGCGTCCTTACTGCAATGCCTGCGTACCATAGTTACCTTGCCCTTGCCGTCAATAATATTTGTGCTGCAGGTGGTCATTACTATTTCGGGGTCGCTTTCAAAACACTTTACGGCCTGTTCAAGATGCTCGGGCTCGAGAAGGTCGTCCTGCATAAGAACCTTAAGGTATTTGCCCTTTGCCAGGCTAAGGGCGCGGTTGCAGTTTGCAACGGGGCCGCCGCGCTTTTCTGCGGGGTAGAAGTGTATCCTATCGTCGTTAAGCTGTTTTACAGCGGCTTCTGTGCCGTCGGAAGAACCGTCGTCGCTTATTATTATCTCAAAATCGACCATTGTTTGCGCCAATACCGATCTTACCGTATCGACGATAGAGTTTTCGCCGTTATATGTTGGGATACATATACTGACTGTTGGTGTATCGTTCATTTTTTCCTCCGTGTTCAGGCATTTTTGCTTTTTCGCTGTCTGAATGTAAAAAACTTGTTAATAAGAAAATTGCAGGGTAAAAGCACGCACGCAACTATAAGCGGTGCTATTTTTTCGCTTATACCGATAAAATGCACCAGTACAAAAAGCATACCTGTGTTAAGCAAGTAAATGAAAATTGATGAAAGGTACATTTTAAATATACCTTTTAAGTGGGACTGACCCTTGCGGTCGAAAACAAAGCGTTCGTTCCAGAAATAGGAGTTTAAAACGCCTGCTGCGTAGCCGACGGTGTTGCCGACAATGTATAAAGCGGGGTCAATAAACACAAATATGTAGTAGACTATAAGGCTGACAAGCGTGTTTGAAACGCCTATTACAGCAAATTTTATAAATTGTATCAAACTTTTTTTATCCATAGTATTAAGTAAATTTCAATTTGACGAGGTGTTGTTGTGAAACGAGGCAACGGAACGACACATAGGTCGTTCCCTACAAAACGGTGATATGTTAGTGATATGTTAGATCATTTGTTGTAGGGACGGACCTATGTGTCCGTCCGCTCAAAATCCTCTCGACAAATTGAAATATGTATTTTATCCTTTGTAACTTTTGCAGCAGACATTTAAAAAGCAGTTTTCGCAGTCGGGACGCCGTGCCTTGCAGATGCTCCTGCCGTGGGCTATCAGCTGTGTGTTAAGCCTGCCCCAGTTCTCCTTTGGCAAAAGCCTCATCAGCTCAAACTCGATCTTAACGGGATCGTCGCTGTCCACTATGCCAAGCTTGTTTGTAATACGCTTAACGTGGGTATCCACCACAATGCTCGGTATATGGAAAATATGTGTACGCACAACATTAGCCGTTTTTCTGCCGACCCCCGCAAGGGCGGTAAGCTTGTCTATATCGCTTGGCATAACGCCGTTATACTCCGTCAAAAGCTGCCCCGCCGCGGCAATTATATTTTTTGCCTTATTGTGATAAAAGCCCGTGGAGCGGATATCCTGTTCAAGCTCCGAAAGGTCGGCCGATGCAAAGCTTTCAAGGGTAGGGTACTTTTTATAAAGCTCCCTTGTGACTGTATTTACACGCTCATCCGTGCATTGTGCCGACATTATGGTCGCAAACAAAAGCTGCCATTCATTTTCATAGTAAAGATAACATTTATCCTCTGTAGGATAATGCTCGTCCAAAAGGGCGAGCATTGATCTTATACGTTCATTTTTTCTCATATCGGGTATACGCTGCCGCTTGCAAGCGCAGGGTCTGCACCGAGGCGCTGTGCCCGGCGGAATTTAAAGTAGTCCATAGCCTGCTGCGGGAAGAGTGCGTAGCTTAATACATCCTCCTCACACTCGGCATATTCCTTTGATTCTTCGCGCATCTTGGAAAGCATGGGCTCCAAAAGGTCGGCGGGACGGCAGGTAATGGGCTTTTCGTCGCCTATTATTTTTTCCCTTACATCGTCCGCAATGGCAACGGGAGTCTTGCCGTACATACCGCGTACAAGATCCTTTGACTCCTTGGGCACCATTTTATAGCGCTCGCCCATAAGCACATTTAATACGGCCTGTGTGCCGACTATCTGGCTGGAAGGCGTAACAAGCGGGGGATAGCCCATATCCGCCCTTACACGGGGTATCTCTTTTAATACCTCGTCATACTTGTCCTCTGCGTTAGCGTTTTTAAGCTGACTTACAAGGTTTGAAAGCATACCGCCGGGTACCTGATACATAAGCGTGGCAATATCCACCGCAAGCACCTTGGGGCTTAAAAGACCGCTTTCAAGCGCCTTTTCACGGATAGGCTTGAAATAATCGCAAATTGATTTAAGCGTGTTTTCGTCAATGCCCGTGTCGTACTCCGTGCCCTTTAACGCGGCTATCATTACCTCGGTAGCGGGCTGTGCCGTACCCATGCTTAAGGGCGACATATCGGTATCTATTATATCCGCGCCTGCCTCTATAGCCTTTAAATAGGTCATAGATGCAACGCCGCTGGTGTAGTGGCTGTGTATCTCAATAGGCACGCTTACTACCTCTTTGAGTGCCTTTACAAGGTCAAATGCTGCCTTGGGAAGTAAAAGACCCGCCATATCCTTTATACAGATAGAGTCGGCACCCAAATTCTGATAGTCCTTTGCAAGCTGTACATAGTAATCAAGCGTATGCACATCGCTTAAGGTGTAGCTTATTGCAAGCTGTGCGTGTGCGCCCTCTGCCTTGGTGGCCTTTACGGCTGTTTCAAGGTTTCTTGCATCGTTGAGCGCATCGAATATTCTGATTATATCGATACCGTTTTCAATGCTTTTTCTTACAAAGGTATCAACAATATCGTCGGGGTAGTTTTTATAGCCAAGGATATTCTGTCCTCTTAAAAGCATCTGAAGCTTTGTGTGCTTTAAAGCCGAGCGGAAAGCGCGCAGTCTTTCCCAGGGATCCTCGCGCAGATAGCGCAGGCAGCTGTCAAATGTTGCGCCGCCCCAGACCTCCATAGCGTGAAAGCCCGCCGTATCCATTTTTTCAAGTATGGGCTGCATTTCCTCTATGCGCATTCGGGTAGCGATAAGGGACTGCTGGCCGTCGCGAAGTGTACAGTCACAAATTTTAATTGCCATTTATGAATACCTCCAATAATTATCTGTAAAGTGAAAGGAAAATACCCGATGCTACCGCAGAGCCGATAACGCCCGCAACATTGGGACCCATAGCGTGCATAAGCAGGTAGTTGTTGGGATTTTCTTCCTTGCCGACGTTCTGTGCTACTCTTGCAGCCATAGGTACGGCCGAAACGCCTGCAGCACCGATAAGCGGGTTGATCTTGCCGCCGCTGAGCTTGCACATTATTTTGCCGAATATAACACCAAAAGCGGTGGAGAAGGCAAAAGCCGCAAGACCGAGCGCAAGTACCTTAAGTGTTTCGGGTACAAGGAAGTTGTCGGCGCGTGTAGTTGCACCAACGCTTATACCGATAAAAATACTTATTGTGTACATAAGCGCCTCGCTTGCATGGTGAGCAAGCTTGTCGGTAACGGTGGATTCTCTTAAAAGGTTTCCAAGCATCAGCATACCTATAAGTGATGCCGTGTCGGGAAGTATAAGTATTACCACTATAGCGGTTATTATGGGGAAGAGTATTTTCTCGCGCTTGGAAACGGGGCGAAGCTGCTCCATTTTGATAGCACGCTCTTTTTTAGTTGTCAAAAGCCTCATAATAGGGGGCTGTATAATGGGTATCAGCGCCATATAGCTGTATGCCGCGACCGTTACCGTGGGCAAAAGCTTTGGCGCAAGCTGTGTTGTTGTAAAAATGGCCGTGGGACCGTCTGCGCCGCCGATAATACCGATAGAAGCGGCCTCCTCAAAGGTAAAGCCAAGTTTTAATGCGCCAATAAAGGCTGCAAATATACCAAACTGCGCCGCTGCGCCCAAAAGAAGACTTTTGGGGTTTGCGATAAGGGGACCGAAGTCGGTAAGTGCGCCAACGCCCATAAAAATAAGCGGAGGGAAGATACCAAGCTCGTCACCCTGGAAAATATAGTACAAAAGGCCGCCGTTTGTTTCGGTGGTACGCCTTAATTCCTCGCTTGCGTAGGAGGCGGTTATTTTGTAGGTGGTCTGCATAGGCCCGAAAATGGTTTGCTTAACGCCCAAAAGGTCAAATACGGGCTTTACCGGTCCGTTCATAACACCACTTAATGGCAGGTTTGCAAGCAGCATGCCAAAGGCTATGGGCAGCAGCAAAAGCGGCTCAAATTTTTTGGCAATAGCAAGGTATAAAAGACCGAGAGCAACAATTATCATAACTATGAATTTCCAGCCGCCGGGCTCCGCAAACTGTGCAAAACCCGAATGTGCCACAAATTCGGCAAGGCTCATCTGTATTTTTTGCCACATATAGGGGTTCCTCCTTAACCTACGGTTATAAGTGTATCACCGCTTGCAACGGTCTGTCCTTTGGTAACATTAATGCCTGTTACCTTACCGGCAACGGAGGTGACTATTTCGTTTTCCATCTTCATAGCCTCAAGTATTATAACTACCTGATTTGCGCTTACGCTGTCGCCAAGCTTGACCTTGATATCAAGGATATTGCCGGGCATGGGTGCGGTAATGGGTGTGCCGGCGCCGCTGCCCGAGGGTGCGGGAGCGGCAGGCTGTGCTGCGGGAGCAGCCTGCTGTACGGGAGCGGCTGCGGGTGCGGCTGCCTGTGCGGGAGCGGACTGAGCGCCTGTTTCCTCTACCTGAACATCATATACGGTTCCGTTTACGGTAATTCTATAGCTTTTCATTTTGTATTTCTCCTTAATATGTAGGTATTAATAATTGTTTTGGTTCAATGCATCCTTGTTCCATGCGTTTGCACGTCTTATGCTCTTTATAAAAAGTCCGTCCGTGCCTTCTATGCCGCCCTCGCCCTCGCTTGCTCTGGCTGCGGCTATTGCTGCCGTTATAACGGCCACAAGCTGTGTATCGTCGGTAAGGTTTTCCTGCGGTGCAGGTGCAGTGATCGCGGGCGCGGGTGCTTCGGGTGTGTTAACTGCCGAAGCACGCCTTGTCTCGATTTTTGCAAAAAGGTTAAACAGGCTTAAAATACCCATTATAACAAGCAATACAACAAAAACTATTATAAAGCCCATGATCGAGACCACAATACCCTCCGACATTTTATCGGTAATATTCATACTGTTCATAGCCTCACCCCTTAAAACTCAATGCTTGAATGCTTGCGCGCGGATTTGCTTTCGCGCTTTGTCATAAGCATTTCAAGGGCAACTATTATCCGCTTTCTTGTGTTTGACGGTACGATAAGGCTGTCCACATAACCAAGGTGCTCGGCCGTGTACGGGCTTGATATCTCGTCATATTCCTCGTTTGTAGCCTTAAGTATGGATGTATATGCCTTTTTGTCCATAAGCGCTATGCACGCCGATGGCCATGCATAAACAATATCCGCGCCGATATGCTTGCTGTTCATAAGCATATAAGCGTTGCCTATGGCATTTCTTATAATAATGTTTATTTTGGGTACGGAAGCATTTGCGAAGCTGTAGATAAGCTTTGCACCGTATTTTTCAATGCCGCTTAATTCCTCGCTGAGCTTTTTGTCATAGCCCGCAACATCGGTAAGCGTAACAATGGGGATATTAAAAGCATCACAAATGTTTACAAACTCGCCTGCCTTTAATGCCGCGGTCACATTAATGCGGCCATTGTTGGCAATTATGCCCGCGGTCATACCCGCAAAGCGTACAAAGCCTACCATAATATTGGGCGAATACTGCTTATGTATCTCAAAAAACTTACCGTTGTCTGCAAGCGAAGTGATAAGATAACGCATATCTATAGGCGTTTCGTTGTCCTCCGGCAAAAATTCGTTAAGCCTTGCATCAAGACGGTTAAGGTCGTCCGTGGGCTCTATTACCTGCATTTCCATATTGTTTTCGGGCAGGTAGCCAAAAAGCTCTCTTGTTATTTCAAAGCACTCTTCCTCGGTCTCGCCTACTATATGCGCAAGGCCCGTTGTCTGTGCGTGCCTTGCGGCATCAAAGCTTGAAGGCGGGTTTGCCTTGCCGTCAAGACCCTCAAAAACGGAGGGGCTTTGCATAAAAAGCGAGCTGTTTGATTTTGTCATTACAACAAAATCCGAAAGCACGGGAATAAAGCTGCCCATACCCATACAGTCGCCTGCGATTATAGAGACCTGCGGGATAACGCCGCTGGCCTGCGCCTGATTTTTCATTATTATACCGAAGGCTTCGAGAGTATCTATTCCTTCCGATGTATCTACGCCCTTGCTGTCCATAATGCCAACAACGGGGTTGCCCATTTTTGTTGCAAGGTCATACATATTTGATATTTTTGCGGCGTGGGCAACATTTACGGGGCCGTCCTGCGAAAATGCATATACAAGTCTGCCGTTTATTGTGCCATAGCCGGTAACAACGCCCGCATCTGTGTTATGGGCGCCTATCTCGACAAAGCTGTTTTCGTCAAAAAGCTTATCAAGGCGTGTGCGCTCTTTAGATGTGTGAGCGGCTTCCCTTTTGGCAATAAGCTCGTTGACTTTATCGATCCTACTCATTAAGTGAATACCTCCTTAAATTTTTTGAGACTTCCTTTTGGTATATTTCATATTTCTACAAAAAATGAATTTTTCTACTATATATTTTACTATAAAAAGCGTATTTTTTATAATACTAAATATTTATATGTATTATAATATTAAAACTATAATTGTTTCTTACGTCATAGATTTTACTATCATATCCAGTAATCTATGTGCGGCCTCGTCCTTTGACATTATGGGAAGCTCTGATTCGCTGTCCCTTGTAATAAGCGTAAGCACATTTGTGTCCGTGCCGAAGCCTGCGCCTGCCGTTCTTAACGAGTTTGCGGCTATCATATCGGCATTTTTCTTGTCCAGCTTTTTGCGGCTGTTTTCAAGCATATTTTCGGTCTCCATGGAAAAACCGCAGATAAATTGGTGCTTTTTATGCTCCCCAAGGTATTTTAAAATATCCTTTGTGCGGGAGAGGGGTATCGACATTTCGCCGTCGGATTTTTTGATTTTTTCGTCTGCGACCGTTTGGGGAGTGTAGTCCGCAACGGCGGCGGCCTTTATGACTATATCGCAGCTGTCGAACCTTTCGGTCACGGCGTTAAACATATCCTCGGCACTGCGTACATCCACTACATCCACAAACATCGGCGGGGCTATATCGGTCTTGGCCTTTACAAGCGTTACCTCCGCACCACGCAGCATAGCCGCCTTTGCAATGGCTATGCCCATTTTGCCCGTGGAGCGGTTTGTGATATAGCGCACGGGGTCGATATCCTCACAGGTGGCGCCCGCCGTAACTATCACCCTTTTGCCCGCAAGGTCCTTTTCAAAGGCTATTTCTTTTATAATATACTGTAAAAGTACCTCGGGCTCGGGCATTTTGCCTATGCCCACATCACCGCAGGCAAGACGGCCGCTTGCCGCCTGTATTATATGATAGCCGTAATGCTCCAGCTTTTTCATATTGTCCTGAACAATGGGGTTTAAGTACATATTTGTGTTCATGGCGGGGGCAAAATATACGGGCGCACGGGTCGCGGAAATCGTTGTGGACAGCATATCGTCGGCAATGCCGTTGGCGACCTTTCCCAAAATGTTTGCGGTGGCGGGCGCTATCATAAAAATATCCGCCTTTTGTGCCAAAGAAATATGCTCCACATCAAAGGCATTTACCCTGTCAAAGGTCTCAACAACGCATTTGTTGCCCGTAAGGCGTTCAAAGGTGAGCGGTGTGATTATTTCACAAGCGTTTTTGGTCATAATAACGTGTACGTCACAGTTAAGTTTTTTTAAAGCGCTGGCAAGGCCTGCCGCCTTATATGCGGCAATAGAGCCGGTCACGCCCAATACGGCTGTTTTTCCGGTCAGCATAAAAAACACCTCTTTTTCTGTATAATAAAGCTTTAAGCCCCGTCATATCATAAATGTCGAAATATTTTTGACGTTCACGATAATTATAGCACGGTGGGAAAAAATATACAACTGTTATTTGGTATGATTTAAATAAAAGCGCACATTATATATACAAATCGGTTCGGATATGTTATAATTATGTAAAAACACCTTACTGCATTTTGTGTTTTCCCCAAATAAAGCAAAACGAAAGGAATGTGAAAAATGAAAACTCAATGGTCACTTTCATCTATATATAACGGTATAGACAGCGAAGAATTCAAAAAGGATATGGCAGGATTTCCTATCGCGGCAGAGGCGCTCAACAGCTGGGCAAAGGAAAACCTTTGCGGCGAGGTGACGGCGGAAAAGACCGAGGAATATATAAAACGAAAAAACGCGCTTGAATACTACTCTACAATAGGCATATATCTTATGCTTGGCTCAAGCGTGGATACGTCAAACGCACAGCTTGCAAGGCTTAAGGATAAATATGAGAATACGGCGGCGCTCTGTTCGGTGCACGAGGCGCTGTTTCTGCAATATCTGAAAAGCTGCGGGGACCTTTCTTTTACCGATGACAGTCCTGTTTTAAAGGAGCATAAATTTTATATCGCGGAACAGGCGGAGCTTGCAAAGCATGCGCTTTCGCCCGAGGAGGAGCTTTTGATATCGCGTAAGAAAACTACGGGCTCGACAGCGTGGCAAAGGCTTTGGGAGCAGGAAAGCTCAAACGCCGAAACGGAGTATAACGGTGAAACATATAATCTTTCGCAGATACGCGCGCTTGCGGACGATGCCGACAGAAATGTAAGAGAAAAAGCTTATGCGTCGGAGCTCGGTCTATATCAAAACTTTGAGAACGCTGCCGCTTTTGCCATGAACGGCATAAAAGGCGAGGTGATAACAACATCATCCATGCGCGGCTACAGCAGCCCGCTTGACGAGGCTTTGGAGCAGTCACGCATAGACAGGGATATACTTGATGCTATGTTTGGTGCGGTAAAAGAATCGCTGCCTGTTTTCGGCAAATATTTTGATTTAAAGGCAAAGGCTCTCGGTACGGAAAAGCTTGCGTTTTATGATATATTTGCGCCTATAAACGATGCCGATATAAAATATACCCTTGAAGAAGCAAAGACTGCCGTGCTTGATGCCTTTTACGCATTTGATAAGGAGCTTGGTACATTTGCAGAGGGAGAGTTTGAAAAACAAAGGCTGGATCTTCTTCCTAAAAAAGGCAAGGTCGGCGGCGCCTACAGCGAAAGCATCCACGCCAGAAAGGAAAACAGATACCTTATCAATTTTACGGGCAGCTTTAATGATGCGGTAACTATCGCACACGAGCTTGGACACGGCTATCACAGCCACCTTTTATATAACAACAGCTTTCTGAACAGCGCATATCCTATGCCTATTGCCGAAACGGCATCAACGCTGTGCGAAAGCATTTTTATAAACCATACTGTTAAAAACGCGGATAATAAACAAAAGATTTTTATACTTGAAAACGATATACAGGGCGCCGCGCAATGCCTTGTGGATATATACAGCCGCTTTTTGTTTGAGGACAGGGTGTTTGAAAAAAGGGCGGAGGGTATGCTTGAGGCAGCGGAACTGTGCGAAATAATGACAGAGGCACAGAAAAAGACCTACGGCGGCCTTTCCTGCTATCACCCGTATATGTGGGCGTGCAAGCCGCATTATTACGATGCCGATTACAATTACTACAACTTCCCTTATGCTTTCGGCCTGCTTTTAAGCAGGGGGCTTTATGCAAAATATTTGCGGGATAGGGAAGGGTTTATGCCGATGTACAATAAAATGCTTGCGGCTACGGGCAGTATGAAGCTTGCGGATGTGGCAAAGATCGCAGATATAGACTTATATGACAAGGGCTTTTGGCTTTCGGGGCTTGAACTTATAAAAAATGATATCGACAAACTTACGGACTTACTGAACAATGAACAAAATTAATTTTAACAAGGTGATAAGAATTGCCGTCGGGAGTACGCTGTCGTTTTTTGTATGCCACCTTTTCGGTATACAAAACAGCGCCTCGGCGGCGGTAATAACCCTGCTTTCAATACAGGACACAAAAAAAGAGACCCTTTCGGATGTGGTAAAAAGGTTCTTTTCATACCTTTTTTCCATGATAACGGCGTATTTTCTTTTTACATATATAGGCTTTAACGAAATTGCGTTTTGCATATTTATGCTTATACTGGTCATTGCCGCATATAAGCTTAACTGGCTTAATACGCTGTCTTCAAGCACGGTCGTGACTACGCATTTTCTGCTTGCCAAAAGCTTTGAGCCGTCCTTTGTGCTGGACGAGATATTTTTGGTAATAGTGGGCACCTCGTCTGCAATCATACTCAATCTGCTGTTTTGGGACAACTCGCACGAGCTTTTGCGCAAAATGGAATATATCGAAAACGACCTTAAATCGTTTCTGGTAAAAATGCGGCATTTTCTTTTGGGCGATGAGCCTTTGCCGGACGAGGAAAGGTTGGTCTTTATTAAAAATCACGTTGAAGAGGGCGTAAAAAACGGCCTTGAATACGAGAAAAATATTTTTGAGGATACTGCATATTACGGCCAATATATGCTTATGCGTCAGGATCAGCTGGAAACGCTTATGCGTATTTACCGATCACTTGAAAGGCTTAGGGACGATTTCCCGCTTAAAAGCGATATTGCCGAGATATTCGGCAGGCTTGCCGACAACGTGGACAAGCGCGAGTGCTATATTTATAATAAACCGCTTATTATGGGCGTTATAAGCAAGTATAAAAAACAGCCTTTGCCCGAAAGCATGAAAGAAATGATCAATATGGCGGCGCTTTTGGATATACTTAACGAGCTTTTGTATTTCTGCGACCTTAAAAAGACCTTTGTGGAGCATCTTACACCAAAGCAGCTTGAAAGATATTACAAGGAGACCCTTAATGCGGTGGATATTCCGTTTTAAAATTTTAATAAAATATAATTTTCTCATAAATCATTTTTAATTTTTGCGGTATATAATAGTAGAAGAAACAAGGGTTACCAATAAATAAGAAGAGGTGAGACATATGATAAAAAGAGTGGGCGCGGCCGCTGCGGCTTTGCTTTGCGCTGTTTTTACGGGCTGTTCAAAAACGGAAAATGCGCAGGCAGTTACGGGCAAATTTGAAATTACGTTTTTAAAGGCGGGACAGGCGGATGCAATAGTTTTGCAGACCGAGGAACATACGGCGGTGATAGACTGCGGCGAAAAGGACGACGGGGACAAGCTTGTGGAGTTGCTTGCGGAAAAGGGTACGGAAAAAATAGACTATCTTTTTATAACGCATTTTGACAAGGACCATGTCGGCGGCGCGGCAAAGCTTATTGAAAATGTGGCTGTTGACAATATAATAACGCCAAATTATGAGGGCAGCGTAAAAGAATACGACAAATTTATAGCCGCAGCCGATGAAAAGGGGCTTGATATCACACGTCTGACGGAAAATATGCAGATAAAGCTTGACGATGTAGGCTTTAGCATATATCCGCCGCTCAAAAGCGAGTATAAAGAGAGCGACAACGACTATTCGCTGGCAATAACCGCACAGCACGGCAATAACAGCTTTCTTTTTGCGGGAGATGCCGAAAGCGAACGCCTTAAGGAAATAGTAACGCAGCTTGGCAAAAATGAATATACTTTATTAAAGGTCCCTCACCACGGCAGATACAACGATTTTACCGATGCTTTTATTTCGGCTGTAAGACCCGTTTATGCTGTGATCACCTGCAGCGATAAAAATCCGGCCGAACAGGAGACCGTTGATGCGCTTGAAGATGTGGGCTGTAATGTATATTATACCTCCGAAGGCACGGTAACAACGGCTTCGGATGGTTTTTCGGTCTTGGTGACGGAAGAAACTGCGGAATGAAAAATTATAAAAGAAGAAAAAATATATTGATATTGGATGGCGAAAGTGTTATTATATAATAAGTAAATTATGTATATATTGTATTTTCGGAGGTCAATATATGGCTAAAAATAATAAAAAGAAAATAACTATCAGGCGAAGTGTGCGCCGTTACGGGGCATCGCTTTTTCCGCTGTTTTTTATATGCGTTTGCGTTATATGCGCTGTTGCCGGCATAAAAAGCTACAGCTATGCCTATGACTACGCTGTGGAAAACTGGGTGCCGCACGAGGGTGAGGACGGCGAAAAGCAGTTTTCGGCAAAAGACCTTTTGCGTGATGCAAAGAAAAATATGATAAACAAGGATATCGACGGTGTTATCAAAAAAATAGAGGGTGATACGGTCACCTTTGTTAATCTTAAGGCAAATGAAACAGTTATTTTAAATGCCACAAAGGACACCAGCTATCCGGGCACCAACTCGCTTGACGACTATTTTATCGGTGATGTTGTCACCTTTAAATATGACGAAAACAACAACCTTACGGATGTTAAAAAATGCGAAAACGCATGGTCGTATTCGGATGTGGGTCTTGTTGTCAATACCTCGGCGAAGCTTGTTAAATTTGGCGATAATGCGCTTGCATATAAAGATAAATCTTTTAAGTATTCGTCGGATATAACGACGGTCCGCTATAAAAACGAGTATTCGACCCTTGCAAGTATAGATACATCCGACTATGTTACACTAAAGGGCTATGACAACGGCACCGAAAACAAGGTATACTCTATAACCATTGACAAAAGCCACGGCGATCTGCAGTTTGTAAATTATTCAAATATAGAAAGCCCGCAGTTTATACTTAACGGCCAGACCATTTCGCTTGCAAATTCCGATACGTTCAAGGTGACCGAGGGCAAGCACACCATTCAGGTAATAAGCCCCATATGCGAAGACTTTTCAAAGGATGTGCTTATACGTCCCGGCGAGGTAACAAAGGTAGACCTGTCCGCAATGCAGATCAAAACAGGTCTTTTGACGATAAGCGCAAACAGGCCTAACTTTAAGCTGTTTATAAATGATACGGAGTATTCGCTTGCAGAGCCGATATTGCTTTCTTACGGCCGATACAATGTAAAAATAACCAAGGAAGGGTATGAAGATTTTACAAGCACCGTTATTATAGATTCGGAAACAAATGTTCTTCATGCCGATCTTGAAGTGCATGTTCCAAAGGGCAAAATACATGTTGACAGCGACCCGGAGGGCGCAAGTGTATATATTGACGGTTCAATGATAGGCACAACTCCCGTGAACTATTCCACTAACCTTGGCAGCCATACCGTGACCGTAAAGAAAAATGAATATATTGAAGCGTCAAAAACTGTTTATCTTGGCTCGGAAGGTGATGAAACTTCTGCATATTTTGATATGATGCCGGTAGTCAGCAGATTTGTTGATTCCGATTAAAAATCAAAAGGGGGAATGGTTTTATGGAATTTTCAAAGGAGAAAATCGAGGTTCAGCTGGAAAAACGTACTAAAAAAGCCATACGTCTTATCTCGGATAACGAGCGCGCGACGGCAGTAGTACGCAAAATACTTAATAAAGCCAAAAAAATAAGAGGGATGAGCGGCTATATAGACAATATTGAAAGTATGTGCCGCCTTGTCAAGGATTATGCGGACGGCAGATATACCGAAGTATCGAGAAAAAGCGTGCTGATAATCGCTTCTGCGTTGATATATCTGCTTACGCCCATAGATCTTGTGCCGGATATTATACCTATTATAGGACGTCTTGATGATATTGCGGTAGTTGCATATGTAATAAGAACAATGCGTGTGGAGCTTGTAAAGTACAATGTGTGGCGCAGTGAACAGTACGGTCGATAAATTATTAAAACCGTAATAAGTAAAATTGTCTGATAGTATGTTAAAAATCCGTGTCTGTTTTGTATAAAATTTTTTTGAAAAAAGTGTTGACAAAAAAACGGGGTTGTGGTAACATACTATCTGTTGCCGATGAAATTAAATCAAAAGCGACAAAAAATTTTAAAAAAATTAAAAAAAGGTATTGACAACGACTTAAAGTTGTGTTAATATTATTAAG
>CAMVJD010000015.1 GCA_947167715.1 uncultured Eubacteriaceae bacterium | reverse complement strand
ACGGGATTTGAGTAGCTTCAGCTACTCAAACTAAGTCTGCGACGCTAAAGTTACTATCGTCCCGCATCAAGCCGCAGGGTCACAAAATGCGCATGTCTGTAAGCGCAAGCCGATATATTCCCCACTATCGTGATAAACAGTAAAAACGCCAACGATGACAAATATGCATACGTTGGCGTTTGTTTGTTTATTACTTATTCAAAATTTCTATCACATCAAGCATATTTATATTATTATCCGCACGAACATCGGCTGCCTCGAGCTGTTCCCGGCTGAGGTAAACAGTATTGCTTATATATCCGAGGAGCAGTTTTGCATCAAGCTCGTCAACGACCTTGTCACCGTTTATATCGCCGGCGGAAAATACCTTTACACCGTAAAATGCTATTATCCTGTATGCGGGTGTATCTATATCGGCACCGCCGACACGCACTATATATGCCTTTTCTGCATTTGTCCACGATGCGGGGTGAAATGTAAAATTAAATTTTTTATCCGTTACATCCGCATTGAACTGGTCGATATAAATAATATCTTTTGAATATGATGCATCATTGTATTCACAGGCAAGCACGGTTATGTTTTCGCCCGCAGAGGCATCATTCAACGTACACTCGACCTTGATATTGCCGGACAGATCCTGCTCTGCCTTTGTTATTTCCACCTCGGCCGCAAGGACTGCTGTATATAAAGAAAACGCCGTTAAAATGCTTAACATAAAAAATAACAATTTCTTCATAAAAACCCCTCCGTTTTTATCAATGGCATTATTAATAAATAATAAATAGCATTGCCGTTTTTTATACCATATATTTTATATGATTATATCAAATAAAGCAAAGCTTTTCAAGTATAAATAACAAAAAAATCGAATTTATTTGAAAATATTTGTGAAATATTTGAAATAAACTTGCAACATTTTATTCCGTATGGTAAAATATAACCATATTATATAGTGCGTAAACATGATCCCATATGGTCTGTTTTAAAAAAATTCTTAATGGTACGAAAACAATATGAAAGGCAGGGTGAATATATGAAAGACTTGAAATTAAGGAGAATTACTGCGTTTGTTATGGCATTGGTTATGCTTATGCCGTTTGTCTGCGTACCGGTAAGTGCCGATACACTGCCTACCTTTACGGTGGAAAGCACAAGTGTCACGGACGGCTATGTAAATATGACTGTCGATCTGCACGATTATATCAATACGGATATGTACATCAGGCTGGAGAATACCAATGGCAGCACGACCTTTTATTACCCGACACCGTGGTATGATGAAAACGGACGTTTTGTCAAATATGTAACGACATCGCCCGTCACGCTCAGGGTACCCTTGCCCGATTATGGCATATACCGTGTAAATCCGGAGGGCTATAAGTCAAGCAACGGGCAAAGTTGGCAATGCGCCCCAATTCAGATATCATATTTATCCTCGTCGGTATCGGTGGCAACATCGGCAGGCATACGTCAGCTTGAACCGAATGTCAATAATACCTATTATGAAGTTGTCGGGGATGCGCCTACGGATGACGGAGTTTATATATTGAACAAAAACGGCGATTACAAGTATGCCGTTTACTGTAACGCACCAAGCTACGAGGCACAGCAGGCCGTATATATATCATCGGGCGGCAGTATTCTTAAAACCGAGGCGCTTACATGGAACGCCTCCGAAAAGATCTGGGGCGGCGCGGCCTATGCAGCGGCGGATTTCCCCGATGCGGCAAAGATAGAGTTTCAAGCTGTTCGTGACCCGTCAAAAAAGATAAGTATAGATATAAGCAGGGTAACGATAGGCAGCGTGGGCTCGGTAAGCTTTACAACAAATGCCTATGAATACTCCTATCAATGCCTTGCATCGTACATATCAAGAAGGTATTCCGGCGCTGTACAGCTTAACGAGCTTGCCACTGTCGTAAGCAAAAGCGGAGAAAGCTACAACGCTTATGCACAGGGAAACAGCGGGGTATTCACAACCTCCTGCGGAAATTTCAGCGCAGTCGGTTCGGAGGTAGTGGACATGACCGCGGGCGGCTGGAGAAATGCCGCAGGCACGGGTGAGGACGATATATGGACGACCCCTGCGCTGTATCATTACGCCCCGTCCGGAACAACGGTAAATATCAGCATAGATGCGGCAGGCGCAAGCAAGACAGTTGCCGCACTTATATACAAAAGCAAGGACGGGAAGGAAGTTACCGTAGAGCATGAGTACAGCGTCTCGGCGGCTATTACCGTGCCGAGTGATGCAATGCAGCTTTTGTATGTTGAAGCGCGTGTATATAACGAGCGCGGCGAGGTTTCCGCGACCCAAAAAACAAAGCTTGAAAACTACTATTGCAGCAACTTTGTGGAATTTACCAATGTTCCCGACAGCGTATGCAACTTCACATCGGGCAAGAATATGGACGGTTATTTCCGCGGCTTTGAAAAGCGTACCTCGCAGGGCGGCTTTGTGCTTACGGTAACGGACAGCGCGGGCAAGACATACCGTACCTACCTTGCAAACACAAAAAGATATAGGTTTGATCCCAATTGGCATGTGCTTGGCAGCACAAAGAAAACCACATCGGGCTGGAATATTTATCCGTATTTTTCATACGGTACATCTACGCTTGCAAGTAATGTCCCGTCATACGAAATGGGCGGTACCATGCCAAATCTTTCTGTCGGCAAATGCACCTACGAGCTTACCTCGGACGGCAGACACGTCACATCGGGTACATTTACCGTAACGGGCGAGTTTGGTCAGAAAGTGGCTCTTAACGACATACCCGAACAGTATCAGAGCTTTCAGGTAAATGTTTCAAGTGCATCGGCAAACGGCGGCAAGGAAATACCCGCCGAGGTCGTAATGGATATAACCACTCCCGACGGTCAAACCAACAGGATAAGCAGCCCCGCAAGCGACAGCAAGCCGGCATTTATCCCGTTTTTGCCCGTTGACAGCAGGATAAAGGCAGCGGTAAGCTATGATGCCGATGCTTATCCGTTTATAAAGGGCGTTTCGCCCGCAAACGGCGAATATACGCTGGTTTACGATAATGACCGCCAACAGAGTCTCGATTTTGCTTTTGAAGCTATTGCAAAGCGCAGTATAACGGGCAAAACGGTCACGGGTACGGGCGCAGACAAAAAAGCCGTGCCCTATGCAAATATCGTAGTAAGCCAGCCCATAACACGAAATGACGGCTCGTCCTACACGCATAAAACGGTGGCAACAAGTGACGAAAACGGCGATTTTACCATTCCCGATGCATATGCGGGCTATGCGGGCAAAATTGAGATAAGGGCAGTCGGCTACAGTGTGGCCGAAAGTACCCTTGCTTCCGGTACATCGGCGGCTTCGTTGGGAGAAATATCGCTTGATTATTACGGCGATTACGCAATAATCCCGTTTTTAAGCAAGGAGCCCTCGGCACTGCGCGGCGCAGACGGAAGCTTTGCAAAAGACGACGACGGAGATACGATAGGCAACGAATTGGACGGCAGCCTTATTGATGCCGATGCTTCGCTTTTGTCGATAAACACTATCGAAATAAACGGCACAGTATATCAGCGCGGAACAGATTGGTTTGAAACGGAAAAGGACGGACAGAGCTTTGTTACATTCCGCAATTTAAGCGTGCTGTCTTCCGCAGCATCAAGCGGAAAAAATGTAATTGTACATTACAATAGACCCGCCGATAATATTTTTGATGTTGACGGCGAAAAGATGACCCTCCGCAGCTTTGACATAACGGCAAAATTCGGCGCGGATAAAAAACTTGCGGCAAGGGCAGTGGCATATGACCCAATGGGCGAAATAAGCGTTACCGCCTGCGATGCCGAAAACGAGGGATATGTGGGCTATGCCGTGCTTTCGGACGGCGAGCAGACGCTTCAAAACGGCAGCAAGGATATAAACGTCATTGGCTGGGCAGGCGGCACGGGCGAGCTTATTATCCCCTACAAAAGCTCGACAAAAAGCCATAAATTGTACACCTTCTATGTAAATGCGGATGATGCAAATTTAATGAGCCAGCTTTTAAAGAGCGGCAGGCCTGATCTTCTTGATTCGGCAGACTCCGGTGCAATAAAGACGACCAATATTTCAAAGCTGGTGGAAAACAGCACCGTTACACTTGGCAGCAAGCAGCCGTCAAGCTCCTATTCCGATATAGGCTTCGGCCCTTACGGCTTTGATTACGTTATAAATGCGTACAGCAACGATATGGATTATGCCGAGCTTCGCGGTATAATTACAAAGCGCGATATTTCCGACCGCGACAAGGATGCACTTTACTCCGTTGAATTAAGCGGCACCGACAGCGGCTCCGCACTTATCGTAAACGGAGAGGAGCCTGCCGACGACGGGATATGGTACAATAAAAACACGGGCACGGACAAGCTGAGAAATATCATAAGCGTACCCGTATACGCGCTTATACCATATAACTCCGGCACAAATACGGTGGACTTCGGGCTTACCTTAAACTACAAAAATAACGGAGCCATTTCCTCCGACAGTTTAAGCATAACCGAGGATGTACTCAATTTTGACATTTCGGTACCCGAAAACGTAAATGTCAGGGACGAGCTGGAAAAGGCAGGCTGGACCAACGGACAGCATTTTGACGATTATCCGTGGCAGCTTGGCATCAATATAACGGCATACAAGGGCGATGACCGCGAAAACACCATAACCATCTGGGATAACGGTGCGGCTATCGGCACCGTGAATGCGGCGGAGCTTAACGGCGCAACGGAGCGTAAATTTAAGCTTACCGATATGTTTGATGCAGGTACACACAGTATTTGGGCAACACGCGAAAAAAGATCCGGCAGCGGATATGTTACCGTTTCCACACCAAAGAAAAGTGTATACTTAAATTTAAGCGAAAGAGATATATATTCGGGCGCAATGATATGGTACCACAACGGCAAGCGTCAGGGCATCACGGTATCGGTTGCACCGAGCAGGCCTTCGATAGTCGTATTCCCGATATACGGCGCATCTGCCGACGAATTGGAAAATGTATACCTTGAAACAAATAAAAACGGCGTATTCAGGGCGACTTTGGCCTGTGACGACCCCGCACACAACAGAAGCTGGTGGATAGTCGGCACGGACAAAATAAGCAATATATCATCGGACGGTCCGACAAGCGACAAGTTCTATGCCGATCTTTCGCTTACTGCCGGGGCCGAGCTGGGTACATCGACCGAATTTGCGGTAAATATCGGTTATACGCTGCCTGCAAAGATAGAATCGTCAAATCGCGAAACTCTTCGTGAGCAGGCGTTAAAGGACTATTATAATATAATGGGTCTTGAGGTCCCCGATTGTGACAACGGCTACGATCAGGTCGATGAATGGGTAAACTATACCGAGGCGGAAAGAAAATTATATTATGATACCACAAAGGACAGCATACCCGATGAGATAGCCGAGCTTCAGTATAGTCTGGATGTAAGTCAGGACGGAAAGACCTATACCTATACCGCCGCTCCCACGGAGACGATACAGCAGTCAAAGCTTATATTGACTGTCGGCGAAAATAAGGAATATACTCTTTCCGAACTGTTTACAAAGCTTGATAAGGAGCGTGACGGGCAGATAGAAGAGGATGACGGATGCGAGATATATTGGGCAACAAGGGAGACCGTTCAGGGACGTGTTCTTGAACGTCTTGCGGTAAAGAACTGGGAGGAGCAGGTAAACGGCAAAACACAGTATCACTCCTATATGCGCAAAACCGTTTATGTTCCGTCAGAGGTAAGGGATGCTATGTATGAGGCGGCAGGCTACAGCGACGCCATATCGGTATATTCGGCCGATGATGATGCTCCCTTGACTGCCTATGCAGCAAAAAGAAAGACAAAGGCAAAAACAAACTCGGACGGAGATCCTTTGCTGAAAAAGGGCTATGATTGGGTCAGCTTCGGACAATCCGCTGTGGATCTGCACGAAAGTCTCGGAAAATCAAGGGCTATATATGAAGCCACAAGTGCGGGCTTAGATGCCGAGGGTATCAAGGATGCGGCCAAAGCGGCAGGCTATGTGCCGGAGGCAGTGGGAAAGATCGCAAACGGCCTTAATGTTATTGATACGGTGTATACCATAGCAAGAGGTCCTGCGGGCGAATCGGGCGATAAGCTTTGGAAGATGCTCAAATATGTAAAGGATCAAAAAGCAAGAAAGAGCTTATCACACGACATTCAGGATTATCTTGAATTAAGGCAGTCAAGCTATGTAATGGACAGTACCGTAAAGGTAGCCACCTGCGGCGCGGGCTTCTGGGATCCATCGCCCGAAAGCACTGCGGCAAAGGGTGCATTTGCGGTTAAACTCGGACTTTTCTTCGGCGGATGGTTCTATGGCAAGACAAGAGATTATGCAAACGAATATCAGGCAGAGACCTATCGCACTATCGAGCATGATATTCTTGAACGTATAAGATTTGAGGAAACAAAGGTCAAGCATGCACAGCAGCTTAAACAGGCAAAGGCTGTTATCGAAAACCGTATGAAAAAGCTTCACGGTTATGTAAGTCCCAAAATGCTTGAGGAAGAATTAAGCAAATACTGGGTGCTTGTAAACGAAAACGGCAAACTAAAGTATCGTCTTAAATCCAAAATGCCAAAGGTAAATGTTTATATAGACCCGTCGGGCTATGTATTTGAGGCCGTTGAGGACAACAGAGTCGGCGGCATAACCGCAGCTATTTATCAGGCAGATGACAAGGGCGATTTTAATGCACCGTGGGCAGACCCCAACGAGGATGCTCCGCAGGATAATCCCCAGACAACGGCTTTTGGCGAGGGTGACCTCGGCGGACGCTACGGCTGGATGGTGCCAAGCGGCGATTGGAAGGTAAAATTTACCGATGAAAACAAGAAGTATAAGGATGCGGAGACCGTTATCATTCAGGTACCGCCCGAACATACAAATGTTAATATCGGTCTTATGTCCGAAGAAACGCCTACCGTCAAGATGGAAACAAAGAACGGAAAAATTGTTTTGACCTTCAGCAAGTATATGCGTCTTGATACCCTTGTAAGAGCGGGTGCATCACAAAAAATAACGCTTGATACACAGGGGACGCAGACAAGCAGTCAAGACACATCCACAAGCTATGAGGATGAGAGCTTTGAGCATGATAAGTTTGCAATTGCGTTCTATACTTCAACAGGCAAGCAGATAAAGGGTACCGTAAGCTTCCCGGACAAGGCAAGAAATACGGGATACACCCCCGACTCGCCCTACCAGACCGATTGGATCTACTGCGACTACTTTGCAAAGACCGCGGTATTTACACCGACAGACGGTTCAAGCGTAAGCGGCGCGACAATGAAGATAGGCGAAGGCGTACAGAGCTATTCGGGTATTACACTTCCTGCCGACAGCGAGGTTATAAATGCAGGTGAGCTTACCGTAACAAAGACAGCGACCGGAAGCGGCACAGCGACCTATACCGCTGCACTTAATACCGGTGAAAAATGTGTTATCATCGCAACATCCTATAACAGCGACGGTACGATATACGCGGTCAAAACAGCGTATACATCAAACGGCAGCACGGATATTGACGTTGAGGTACCGTACAGCGGCGCAAAGGTAATAGTAAGGGCATGGGATTCATTAAGTAATATGAAACCTCTTTCCGAAAATATTGTAACAAACGGATAAACACAAAATCGCCATAAAATTTTACATACAAAAGTGCGCTTACAAGAAATAGCTTTGCTGTTTCTTTAAGCGCATTTTTATGTTTGTAATGTATTTGATTTTGTGATATAATACCCGTAGCGATTCTGCTAAACCATCTTAATTTTTATGCTTTGGTTTGATGACATTGCTTTTTTTGGAAAGGGTGGGATAAAATGAAAAAATTGCTGATTTTCGGCGGTACTACCGAGGGCAGGCTAATAGCACAGCGCTGTGCCGATGAAAAAATTTACGCCGATATATGCGTCACCACAAAATACGGTGGTGAGCTTTTGCCCGTGTCCGAATACATAAACATAATTATCGGAAAACAAAGCGCGGAAAACATAGCCGATATGTTAAAAAGCGGCTATACTGCCGTTGTTGATGCCACCCACCCCTATGCGGAAAATATCACGGGCAATATCAGGGCTGCCGCCGATATCTGCAATTACCCCAAGGAAAGGTATTTCCGCATAAAAAGAGAGCCCGCGGAAAAGGCCGAGGGTGCGGTATACCTTGAAAATGTAGAGAATGTTGCGGCGTACCTTAAAAATTTAAGCGGCAAAATATTTATAGCCACGGGCAGTAAGGAACTGCCGTTTCTGTCGGAGTTTGCGGACAGGTCAAGGGTTCGGGTGCTGGATGATCGGGATAATATTGAAATATGCAAAAAATACGGCTTTGACGATATAGTAACGGGTAAGGGCCCGTTTACCGAATACGAAAATTTGCGCGATTTTTGGGGCTGTGATATACTGGTAACTAAGGACAGCGGCAAGCAGGGAGGATTTGCCGAAAAATGCTCTGCCGCATACAAGCTTGGTATGAAAATTATTGTAATAAAACGCCCCGAGGAAGAGGGGATATATGTAAATAAGGCTTGGGGCTTGATAAAGCTGTTGATTTAAAAATAGCTAATGGTTTTAAAGGTCGATTTTATGCGGCCTTTTCTTTATGTACAAAAAAATTTAAAAAAATTTGTGTTTTTTTACAAAAAAGGTCTTTTAAATTTGTTTATTATATAGTATAATAGACTTTGTATAGGTTTAAGGCCACCTCTAAAAATTCATTATTTGCATAACTTGATGAATTTTCGGATAACTGCGTCAAAGTCTCTCAACATAGCTTTTTCTGCTATGCTTTCGAGCCTTTTCCTTGCTCTCCGGAAATTCCTCTGCGTTCTGCTTAAAAGCAATTCTTAGAGGTGCCCTTAATATAATTGCTTGCAGTAGAAATATAAAGGGGTATCACTATGAAAAGTATGACAGGCTACGGCAGGGGTGAGGACCGCCGTTATGACAGAAAATTTACGGTAGAGATAAAGTCGGTAAATCACAGATACAATGATGTGACCGTAAAGCTGCCGCGTGCAATGATAATGTATGAGGATGCGGTGAAAAAGGTGATCGGCAAGAGGATATTCCGCGGCAAAACGGATGTATATATCAATTTTGAAACATTTTCGGATGATGATATTGCAATAACCTTTAATCAGCCGCTTGCGGATGCCTATGTCGAAACGGTAAAAAAGATAAAGGACAGATACGATATAGATCATCCCATAAGGCTTGACCTTATCGCAAAATTCCCCGATATTATAACCGTGGAAAAAAAGCTTGATCCCGACAGCGGCGACCAAATTTGGGAGTGCCTTTCGGCGGCGCTTGATATGGCGCTTGACAACTTTGTTTCTATGCGTGAAACAGAGGGTGAGGCGCTTAAAAAGGATATTGCCGAAAAGCTTGTCGGCATAAAGCAGACAGTTGAAAAAATTGAAAAACGTGCGCCCTTTGTTGCCAAGGACTACAAGCAAAGGCTTTTGACCAGGCTTTCCGAGATAAGCGAGCTTAATGTGGACGAAACAAGGCTTTTGACCGAGGTGATGCTTTTTGCCGACAAGGCCTGCATTGACGAGGAGCTGACCCGTCTTTACAGCCATATCGAGCAAATGAAGACCATTATCTGCGAGGTGCAGCCCGTAGGCCGCAAGCTTGATTTTCTTGTACAGGAAATGAACCGCGAAGTCAATACGATAGGCTCAAAATCCAATGACCTTGAAATAACCAACTGCGCGGTAGACCTTAAAAGCGAGATAGAGAAAATAAGGGAGCAGATACAAAATATCGAGTAGTGCTGAAAAGGCGGTTTGTATATGAAGGAGCTTCAAAGTGTAAATATAGGTTTTGGAAATATAGTTATAGCACAGCGCATTATTGCCGTTGTCAGCCCCGAATCTGCGCCGATAAAGCGTATGATACAGGAGGGCAGGGAAAACGGCTGTGTAATAGATGCGACCTGCGGCAGAAAAACCAAGGCGGTCATTGTGACCGACAGCGGCAGCTTGGTGCTGTCGGCACTTCTGCCCGAAACGGTAGCAAGCCGTATATCCAAAGAAAATGATACACAGTAAAAGGTAAATGAATTTATAAATAAGATAAGGAGTTGTTACTATGTCAAAAGGTAAATTGATCGTTATTTCGGGCCCTGCAGGTACAGGTAAAGGCACCGTGATAAACGGGCTTATGGAAAGGAAAAGGTATGCGCTGTCGGTATCCGCAACAACACGCGCTCCGAGAGGCTTTGAGCAGGACGGCATTAATTATTTCTTTAAAACCGTTGATGAGTTTGAGGAAATGATAAAAAACGGCGAGTTTCTTGAGTATGCAAAGTTTGTTGACAACTATTACGGTACCCCCAAAAAGTATGTGCTTCAAAAGCTTGAGGAGGGCAAGAACGTACTGCTTGAAATAGAGGTACAGGGCGCTTTGCAGGTAAAGGAAAATTACCCCGAGGCAACACTTATTTTCCTGCTGCCGCCGTCCATGGACGAGCTTGAAAGCCGTTTAAGAGGCCGCGACACGGACAGCGAGGAAACCATAGTTAAACGCCTTGCCCGCGCCAAGGAGGAAATGGAGTACAAGGATAAGTACGATTATCAGGTGGTCAACCTTGAGGTAGAGCAGGCAGTAGAAGAAATAGAAAAAATAATCAATAACTTATAAAATCATTTTTTCAAAAGGAGATAAAATAATGTTAAGACCATCTTATGCAGAGCTTATGGACGTTTTAAATAAAGATGCAGCCGAGGGCAGCGATGTAAAAAGCCGCTATACGGTTGTTATAGCAGCCGCAAAGCGCGCAAGACAGCTTATAGACGGACATAAGCCTATGATAGAAGAAAACGAGATAAAGGTAGATAAGGCTATGTCTATTGCGGTACAGGAAATGTACAAGGGCAAGATAGAGGTAGTACCCGAGGGTCAGGGCACCGTGCTTAAGCCAATAAAGCCTGCCGTTGAGGAAGAAGAGGAAGAAATGACGATTGGCGAAGAGGGCTTCGACGAAGAGGGCGAGGATGCCGATGATATCGATGCCGATGAGTTTGAAGACGATGCAGAGGATCTTGAAGACATTATGAGCGACCCGGCATTGGACGAAAGCGAGGAATAGTCATATACTGCGGCGCTGCAGCTGCTTTATAACAAAATAGCTTTTTTAAAAGTCTGTGCTATATTTATGATTTTTAATTTAAAATGGGGCTGAAACATTAAAGATATCAATATCTTTAACGCGACAGCCCCTTATGTTTAAAAGAGCGGGGGTGAGTGTGTGAAATACGCGCTTGTGGTCATATCTATTGCAGTAAGGGCCTTGGACCGTGTGTTTTCATACAGGATACCCGATGATATGCAGGGCAGGCTTAACGTGGGTATGCGCGTAAATGTGCCGTTTGGCAAAAACAATAAGGTGATCGAGGGCTATGTTATCGCGTTAAGCGATACCGCGGATATTGCCGATGAAAAAATCAAACCCGTTGCCGCAATACTTGAAAGCTACCCTGTTATAAGCGAAAAACGCATTGCGCTTGCATATTGGATGCAAAAGGAATACTATTCCACCTTAAGCGAATGTATACAATGTATTATCCCCAAAAAGGTAAAAAGCAAAACCTATAAATGCGTTTTTATTGACAGGGAAAATGCCGATGACGAGCTGATAGAAAAAATAATTCAAAAAAACAATAAGCAAAGCCGTGTGCTGGAGCTTCTTGCAGAGGGCGGCAGCGTACCCGTAAGCCATGTAAGGGCGCTTTTGGGTATAGATACGGCACCGATAAGTGCGCTTATCGGGAAAAAAATTTTAAAAACAGAAGAAAATGAAATATACCGCGGCAATTATAATACCGCAAGGGTGGTAAAAAGCTCGCCGTTTAAGCTTAATGACGAGCAGGAGAATGCTGTACGCAGCATACTTTCCGACGATAAAAGGCCTGTTATGCTTATGGGCGTTACGGGCAGCGGCAAAACCGAGGTCTATCTTCAGGCTATAGAAAAAACCATTACCGAGGGCAAGCAGGCAATAGTGCTTGTACCCGAAATATCGCTTACTCCGCAGACTGTGGACAGGTTTGTATCGCGCTTTGGCGATGCAGTGGCCGTGACACATTCAAAAATGTCGGACGGCGAGCGCTACGACCAATGGCGCAGGGCGAGAAGCAATGAAATTTCGGTTATGATAGGCCCAAGGTCGGCGATTTTTACGCCCTTTGAAAAGTTGGGCATGATAATAATAGACGAGGAGCATGAGGCAGCGTACAAGGCCGATGTTCAGTCACCTAAATACGATGCCAGAGAGGTAGCGCTGGAGCTTTCAAGGCTTTACGGCTGCCGTCTTGTGCTGGGCAGCGCAACCCCGTCGGTAACAAGCTACAGCCTTGCAAAGGCGGGGGTGTACAGGCTTTGCGAAATGAAAAACCGCATTAACCTTGCTCCGCCCGAAATAATATTGACCGATATGCGGGAGGAGCTGGCAAGCGGAAACCGAAGCATTTTCGGCCGAGAGCTTTTTAAAGCGATAAAGCAAAATTTAGATGAAAAAAAACAGACGATACTGTTTTTAAACAGACGCGGATATTCCACCTTTGTTTCCTGCCGTGAATGCGGCTATGTTATGACCTGTTCGCGGTGCAGCGTAAGCTATACATACCATAAATTCACCGACAGCCTTATGTGCCATTACTGCGGTGCAGAGGCTAAAATGCCGGAGGTTTGTCCGCAGTGCGGTTCAAAGCATATACGCTGTTTTGGTACAGGCACGCAGAAAATAGAGCAGGAAACGCAGCGGCTGTTTCCGTCGGCAAGGATACTGCGTATGGACTCGGACACGGTGGCGGCCAAAAACAGCCACGGCGATATACTGGACGCTTTCAGAAGCGGCGGTGCGGATATTCTTATCGGTACGCAGATGATAGCCAAGGGGCTTGATTTTCCGAATGTTACGCTTGTGGGCGTGCTGGCGGCCGACCTTTCGCTTAACCTTAATGATTATCATTCGGGCGAGATAACATATCAGCTTATAACACAGGTGGCGGGCCGTGCGGGCCGCGCGGAATTTCCGGGGCGTGTTTTTGTGCAGACCTACTCCCCCGAACATTACAGCATAAAGGCGGCTGTAAACGGCAGCTACGAGGATTTTTACAAGCAGGAGACGGCGTTTCGCAAGCTTATGAAATACCCGCCGTTTTCAAATTTGTTTTTTGTGCTTGTATCGGGCGAGGACGAGGATAAGGTATACCGCTGCATAATGACGCTGTTTGAGATAATGCAGCGTTATAACAAAAAAGCGGCGTTTACGCTTTATGACCCGACACCTGCCATAATTTCCAAAATAAGCGGCAAATATCGCTGGAGGATGATGGTAAAATCGGATGACAGCGATAAAATAAAAAAATATGTGCTGTATACCGTTGACAAGCTGCGGGCGTATATGCCGCTTGACGATATAGGCATTAATATTTCGCTTAATCCGAATTACAGTTTTTAGTACGGTTTTTGTGACCTTTACTGTAAATATTCTGTCTTTATTTATAAAAGGATGTTGTTAAAGGCATCCGGATATAATTTTATAAATTAAGGAGTGTATACAAATGAAAAGATTTATTGCAGCATTTATAACGGCAGCCTTAATGGCGGCATCTATGCCGGTAATGGCACAAAACGGTATAAACCAAGCCGATTACGAGACATATATAGACAGGGTCAGGGTGTGCTTTGACCTGCCCGAGGATCTGCCCGATGTAAAGATAAACCAATACGACAAAAATGTCGAGATATCGTGGCGCAGCGAGGACGGCGAGCACAATTACAGCGCTTCGCTTGATGAACACGGTTGTATAAAGCGTTTTTACAGCTACAGCCAAAAGGACGAAAGCGAAGATGCGCAAAAGCTGACAAAGCAGCAGGCCATAGATAAGGCCGAGGCCTTGTTAAAGGCTGTTTACGGCGACAAGGCGGCAAGCTTTGAGAGAGTAAATTTAGGCATTGATGCGGGAAGTGTCAGGATGTATTACAGATATACCCAAAACGGCATACCCGTAGATGCGGGCGTGAGCATAAGCGTTGACCGCGTGGGCGGCTATATACAAAATTTCAGCGGCCTTTGTGACAAGGTGCTTGGTTATACCTACGTCAAGCCCGAAACCATAAAGCTGCTTACCGCAGACGAAATATATCATAACTACAAAAACAGCGAAAATATCGGCCTTTATTATAATATATTCTACGATTACGAAAGTGACAAAAAGACGGTAAAGCCCGTCTATATCATAAGGCCAAAAAATATAAATGCCTCTACGGGCGAGGAGATAACCGCATTAAGCGAGGACGATTATATCGAGGCGGAGGAGGCGACAGCCGATGCCGATAACGGTATGGGCGCAGCGGGAAGCGCGGCAAAGCGCGTTACCGAATTTGAAAGAAAGGCTATAAAGGAATTTGAAAACCTTATTTCAAAGGAAACTGCGGATGCGAATGTTAAAAAGTTTTTCCCGCAGATAAAGGGCTATACACTTCAAAGCTCCAATATAAACACCTACGGCGACCACCCAAGCATAAGCTTAAGCTACAGCGGCAGGGATAAAAACGAAAGATATGCAAATGCCGAGCTTAATGCGCAGACGGGTGAGATATTAAGCTTTGGAAATTATAAATATAACGACGGCCAAAAGCGCCCCGATATCAAAAGGGTCGAAAATGTGGCGGACGAGCTTTTTAAAAATGTCGCTCCCGAGATATACAACAGTAAGGACTACATTAAAAAATCGGATGCAGACCGCGCTTCGGTGGAGTATCAGCGTACACACGACGGTATAAAGGTAAACGATCAGGGCGTTACAATAAGCTGCAACGACGATCTTACAATAAGCCGTTACAATAAAAACTGGGACGAGCTTGATTTTCCGTCCGTAAAAAATGCAGTTGCCGAAAGGACTGTGTTTGAAAACAGCAAGGACGAGGGCTTTGGTCTTAAATACATCATCACCGACAATGCGGCCGTGCTTTCCTACGGCTATATGAGCGGCGGCGGATATTACCGCTGCTGGAGGGGCGAAAGCTATTATGATGCCTTGACGGGCGAGAAGATAAACCCCTATACGGGTACGCCGCAGATAGATAACGAATACGGCGAGTATACCGACCTTGAGGGCAGCCCCTACAAGCAGGTGATAGAGACCCTTGCGGAATACGGCTATGTGCTGCCTTATAAGGAGTTTAAGCCAAACGAGCTTATCACGATAGAGGATTTTTATTCCTTTATAAATATGGATATCATATATACAAACAATAAGCGCTATTATGGCAGCAGTACCGCGCTTTACAGCGAGGAAGAGGCCAAGCAGCCGCTTAAAAAGTATGATATCGCCAAAATTTTTGTCAACGAAAGCGGTTATACCGAGCTTGCACAAAAAGATATTTTTAAAACAGAATTTACCGACGTAAGTGCGGAAAATACAGGTGTTGTTGCAATAGCCTCCGCTATGGGCTTTATCCCCGAAAAGGGCGGCGAATTCAACGGCGGCAAACAAATAACAAGGGGCGAGGCGGCAGAATATATTTACAAATGCCTGCAGGCAAATAACGCCCTGTAAAAGAACAGGAGTAAATTTAAAAAAATGAACGCAGCAAAGAAGATCACAGCAATGTTGTCGGCGCTTATAGTGCTTATGTCGGCGGTGTCCGTATATGCGGACGACAGCCACCCGTACTATATCAAAATAAACAGGCAGACACAGGTAACAACTATCTACGCAAAGGACGACAACGGAAACTACACGGTACCTTACAAGGCAATGATATGTGCCCCCGGTGCGGGCGGCAACACACCTTTGGGAATTTACAAGACACCCGAAAAATACCGCTGGAAGGAGCTTTTGGGCGGTGTTTGGGGTCAGTATTCCACAAGGTTTGCGGGCGGATGCCTTTTCCACAGCGCCTGCTACAGACGCCGCGACGAAAGCACGCTTATCACAAGGACCTTTAATTCTCTCGGCAGAAAGGAATCCTTGGGCTGTGTAAGGTTAAGCGTTGCCGATGCAAAATGGATATACGACAACTGCCCCCTTGGTACTACGGTAGAGGTACTGGATTCACCTACGGATCCGCTGCCAAGGCCTGTGCCTATCAAGCTTACGGCTAATTCCACCTATCCTACCTGGGATCCTACCGACCCCAACCCGAACAACCCGTGGAAAAAGGAGCAGGTAAAAATCATTATCAAGGAGCCTAAAAAGTTTGTTAAAAAGGGTGACGAATACGCATACAACAACCTTGCGGAGATACTTCACGACGGCGTTACCGCCTATGATATAGCAAACAATGTTATACACTATGATATCAGCTGCTGCGTTGATGTAAATACTCCGGGTGAGTATATAATTAAATATTTTGCTACCGACTGTCTTGGAAATTACAACGAAAACCTTGCAAGACTGGTAGTGGTAGAATAAAAACTCGGCATAGCTCCGAGATATGCCGTTCGGTGTTTCCGTGCGGCTTTTTTATAAAGAAAGAGGGTATTTTTATGAAGCTTGTATTTGCAATAGCTGTGGCGGCGGGGCTGGTAATGTCCGCCTCGTGTATGCATCAAGGTACTGTCAAAACGGAGGAAAATGCTATGGATATAAAAGATTTGCAAAGCTGTGACTTTTATGGCGAGATATCGGTAACGGACGCCAAAAACTTTAAGCAGACATTTTACGCAGGCGAGCTTAAGGACGAAAGCACGAGGGATATTATAATTGATCTTATAAAGCAGGGCGAGAAAGCTCACAAGCTGGTATTGGACGAGGGCTGCGAGCTTATTGAGGATGCGGACGGCTTTAAAATAACGGCCAAAAACAAAAAAGGTAATGAGTACACCCTTGAAACGGGCTATGTAAGCAAGCGGGAGGGGGATATTATACCCGTTGTATTTTTGAAAAACGGCGAAAATATCAGCTGCTACACCGACGATAATAATTACACCTATAAATATGACGATTTTGAGCAAAAGCACACGGGCTTTTCGGACAAGCTGTGCTTTTATACAGCCTACGACCTTAAAAAGGACGAGTTTAAAACGGGCGAGAAAACCTATACCCCCAATACCGAAAAAACTAAAATAGTGCTTTTGCGCCATTATACAAATAGCGCCTGGTATCACGCGGACGAGGGCAGCTTTGTGGATATGAACGGCAATATTTACACCTTCAGCTATTCAAGCGAGAACTTTGACCCCTCACCGTACAGCGACCTTATGACCGAGCTGAATAAAATTTATAACGACCAGTCAACAAAGCCCGTGGGCGCATACCCCGATACCGAGGCATTTAAAATCCTGGCATCCTATGCGGATAAAATTGACCCCAACGCCGAAATAACCTACGAGCAAATGGCATGCGATGCTGGACAAAACACGACCTATCTTATAACCGAAAACGGCAGACAGGCCTTTGTACATTCTACGGGCGACAGCGATGAGACAAGCGATGATAAATACGCGGATATGGCACACACTATACTTGAAAGGATAGGATGAACTATACCATTTGTCGGAAACTACAGAATTATTGTTTAAAATGTCATTAATAAAATGTTCCTGCGATAAGTTAATTTTTTTTCGGCAAATCCACAAATGATCTTCCTTTAGAGCGGATATACGCTCACAGGAAGAAACATTTGCGGTTATGCCGGAATATCAAAACAAGTGTATATAAACACCGAAATGTTATTTGTGAATATTGTATAAAAATTTGATTTTTTAAAAAATAAATAAAGGAAAATTGACGGATGTGTCGAATATGTATTTTATAGGCTTGATTTATGTTATATATAAACCAAGCAAAGCGAATATTTTTTCAACAATTTTTTCAAGAAAGCACCGATTATTTAGCTTTTGATTATATTCGGTGTTTCCCCAAATTTTTATAAGAGGTGATGTTATTTATGAAAAGTTATTCGGCAAATGCAATCAGAAATGTCGTTATCCTTGGCCATAGTGGCTGCGGCAAAACAACAATAGCGGAGTCCGCATTGTTTATAAGCGGCGCGATAAAAAGGCGCGGCCGTGTGGAAGAGGGCAATACAGTCAGCGACTATGATCCCGAGGAGATTAAGCGTAAGGTTTCTATCAATGCGGCACTTATTCCCGTGGAATTTGCAGATGAAAAGATAAACTTTATTGATACGCCCGGTTACTTTGACTTTGAGGGCGAGGTAAGACAGGCACTTTCCGTTGCGGATCTGGCACTTATAGTTGTAAACGGCAAGTCGGGCATTGAGGTAGGTACGGAAAAGGCATGGGAGCTTGCCGATGAAATGGGCGTACCCAAAATGATCTTCGTAAACGGTATGGACGATGAAAATGCCAACTTTGACAATATGATCGAAAGCTTAAAGCAGCAGTTCGGCAAGTCCATAGCACCTATTCAGGCACCGTGGAGAGAGGACGGCAAGTTTGTCGGCTTTGTAAACACTATCAGACGCAAGGCGCGTAAGTTTGAAAACGGCGAGATCATTACCTGTGATATGCCCGCAAGTCTTGAGGACGAGGCAGCGGTAATAAGAAGCATGCTTGAAGAAGCTGTTGCAGAGACCAGCGACGATTTAATGGAAAAATTCTTTGCCGAGGAAAACTTTACAGAGGACGAAATGTTCAACGGTATCAGAACCGGTATTGTTGACGGCAGCGTTACACCCGTTATTATGGGTGCGGCTACCTTAAACCTTGGTATTCGTATTATGATAGAGAATGTTATTAAGTTCCTTCCGCCTACGAATGCAGTTAAGCCCACTATCGAGGCTATCAACCCCAAGACAGAAGAGCCTGTCGAGATAAACTGCGACGAGAACGAGCCTTTCAGCGCATTTGTTTTCAAGACTATCGCAGACCCCTATGTTGGCCGCTTAAGTATCTTCAAGGTAACATCGGGCGTTCTTAAAAAGGATGCTATGGTTAAAAACGTAAATAAGAATATCGCAGAAAAGATAGGTCATATTTATGTTTTAAGAGGTAAGGAGCAGATCGAGGTTGACGAGCTTAAGGCAGGCGATATCGGTGCTGTTGCAAAGCTTCAGAACACCGGTACAAACGATACCCTTGCAGATGCATCAAGACCCGTTCAGCTGCCTGCTATCGAATATCCGCAGTCACTTCTTAAAATGGCTGTTAAGCCTAAGGCAAAGGGCGACGAGGATAAGCTTGCGGGTGCTGTATCCAAGATAATGGAAGAGGACAAGACTATCCTCTTTACTGTTGACAAGGAAACAAAGCAGTCCGTTGTTGCGGGCGTTGGCGATACACATATTGATGTATTTGTAAACAAGCTTAAAACAAAGTATAAAATTGATGTTGAGCTTTCCGAGCCTATCATTCCCTACCGTGAGAAGATAAGGGGCAAGGTTTCTATCCGCAGCAAGTATAAAAAGCAGTCGGGCGGTCACGGACAGTACGGCGATGTTGCTATCGATTTTGAGCCTTCGGGAGATCTTACAATACCTTATGTATTTGAGGAAAAGATCTTCGGCGGTTCCGTACCCAAGCAGTACTTCCCTGCTGTTGAAAAGGGCTTGCAGGACAGCGTAAAGGCAGGACCTATTGCGGGCTATCCCGTTGTCGGACTTAAGGCAACACTTGTTGACGGCTCCTATCATCCCGTTGACTCTTCGGAAATGGCGTTTAAGACAGCAACTGTTATGGCTGTTAAGGATGCCTTTAACGACCCCGCTTCAAAGCCTTGTATTATGGAGCCTATCGCTTCCGTTACCGTTATCGTACCCGATGACTACACGGGCGATGTTATGGGTGATATGAACAAGCGCCGCGGACGTATCCTTGGTATGGAAAAGGACGAAAAGGGCAAGCAGAACATTATTGTTGAGGTTCCCGTTGCCGAAATGGCAAACTATTCGACAGACCTTAGAAGTATGACCCAGGGCAGGGGCAAATATACACTTGAATTTGCACGCTATGAGGAAGCACCCAAGGATGTACAGGATAAAGTCATTGCAGCAAGAAAGGCTGAAATGGCCGAGAAATAATCAATTAAAAAAACCGACTGTTTTTACACAGCCGGTTTTTTTATGACATTAAATTAGATGCTGAAATAGCTGTCGGAAGAACCTTCGCCGTTAAATACATAATAGCACTTGCCTTCCTCGGGCTTGCAGTAAAGCTCAACGCTCTGAAGATCCTTTACCTTATTGCCGTCGTTTTTCCAAATTTCCTTTGCAGTTTCAAGAAGAGCCTTTGTATCAAGCTGCTTACCGGAAAATTCTACATATAAATCTGATTTCATTTGTAGTGTCCCCCTTAATTATTTTTATTAAAGCTGGTATAGATATTCTTTAAGGGACTTCTGAAAATTTCTTTGTGTTTTGATTTAAAGCAATTTTTAGAAATTCCCCTATATCCTTATCATATTTTACTATTATTTTTCTGTTTTGTCAATATTTTCACAAAAATACCGCAATATACCCAATACATTTATTCACGAATATGCTGTTTTTCGTCATTATATAAAATCTCCGTGCGGGAAATAGAAATTTCATAAGCAATTTTTTCTATTATTTCGGTATCGTTTATTTTTTTTTGATATTTTCGCGACTGCATCCTGCCCGAAACTTTAATATTGTCACCGATATTAAGGCGGCTTGCAAAAACAGCATTTCGTCCCCAGCATATACAGGGTATGTAATCGGATTTATTGTAGCTGCGGTTTACGGCAAGTAAAATATCGGCGATCTTTCGGCCGAAAGGGGTAGTGCGGTAAACACAGGGCTTGCATATATAGCCGTTTAATTCAACAATGTTTTGCGGCGCTTCGCTGTCGCCGCAGCAAAGTATATCGCGCGCAAAAAGTGTAAGCAAAAGATGTGTGCGGCCATCGCTGTAGCTGTTGTAGGAGCGTATCTGGCCCGCGACCGTTATATTATCTCCCGGCGCAAGCTCGCTGCTTATAAGTCTTTCCGATACCGTAACGGGCAAAACGTCGGTCGTGCCGCTTAATCTTGCACTTTCTATAAAAAATGTAAAAAATTTTTCGCCGTAAGCCTCGTGACTGAATGTAAATGCGCTTGCAATGGTGCCGCTTACGACAGCGTTATTTGTAGTAGCTTCCATTAATTATACTCCCCTCGTAAAATGTTTTCATACGTTTAATTTTATTCGGGGAGTATATATTTTATTACTTACTGCATTTGGTTTCACCCTGATTTTTAGAGGTGCCCTTATGACTTATTATAAGGCCGTTTGAATATTCGCTGCCTATCGCTTTATCGGTAAAGATACGATAAATATCGGCGGCCTTTATTTCGTGGCTTAAAAGGTTTTTATCTTCCTTTACATTTGTAATTACGGGGAGTGCCGCCTTGGCCGAAAGGTCGGCAAGAAGCTGCCTTTTGTCGGCCCTTATGCCAAGCACCCTTATATAGGCGGGCGCGGCAAGCTGCATATCCTTGGTTATGCCAAGTATTGTATGCAGTACCGCCCTTTGCAGCTTGGTATGGGTATAGCGTTTTGTTTTTACCGCGTTTATTATTTGTGATATGGTTTTTAAGCCCGAATACTTTAAAAATCTGTTTTCAAGACCCTCGGTCATATCGGCGGTATGCGAAAGCGTATCGATATCAAGCGTGCGCAGTAAATATGCAAAAATGTCGCTGTAGTCGTCAAGGCGCGGAAATACCGCATTTTTATAATCGTCTAAAGTGTTTTCGGGTATTGCGAGAGCGGGGATATCGCCGTTAAAAACCGCCTGCCTTATAGCCGCCGCAGACGATATGCAGCCGCTTAATCGGGTTTGAGAATAGGCGTTTGCCTCTCTTTTCATAGTAAAGGGGCGTATATTGCTTTTTCTGCGTTTTAAGGCGATAATATATTCCATTGCCAGAATATTGTTGGGATTATTTATAAAGGACAGGCTGTGACCGAGCAATGCTTCGGCCGCACTTTGCCTTGCCGCGGGATAAGAAAGCCCGAGCGAAAGACCGTTTGAAAGCAGAGATTTAAATTGCTCGCTTTCGGCTGCAAAAATATCGGCCGCATTTTCAAAGCGTTTTATATCGCCTTCCTCGCTGCCAAAAAACAGCGAGGAAACAATATTGCTTTTATCCAGTATTTCTACCGCCGCGCCCGCAAATATATCTGCCGCACTCGAGGCGTATTGCACGGGAAGCTCGATCACCATATCGGCGCCGTTTTCAAGCGCCTGACGTGTGCGGACGGCTTTGTTAAATATTGCGGGCTCGCCGCGCTGCACAAAATCGCCGCTCATTATTACTATTATATTATCACAGGCGGTCATTTTGCGCGCCATTTTAATATTAAGCATATGTCCGTTATGAAACGGGTTATATTCCGCAATTATTGCAGTATTCATATTGGTTTCACTTTCAAGCCGTATATCTGTTAAGTTCGGTCATATCGGCGTTATCTGCATTTACAGTAAAAATATTGTTTGAAAGGGCAAAGTATTTGCCGTTAAGGTAGGCTGCATCGGTTATTGTTATGCCCGTGCTGCCGTCGGGATTATGCGTTATTCTGCCCTTAAAAACGGGCGTGCTGTTTTCGCTTATGTTATAAATATATATGCCGTTGTATTTTTCCGTGGAAATATTTTCCTCGGCAACAAAAAGGCTTAAATCAAAAAGCATTTCGCCCTCTGCGATGTTTTTGGTCTCCACCGGTGTTATCGAGGTGCCCGAATCGCCTATAATGTCGCCTGCGGTTTTAACTGCGCTTTCCTTTATGCTCCACATACTTATTTCGGCGTTGTTTGAGGCTTTGTTTTTGCCAAGGCCTATAAGCGCCGATTCAAAGGGCTTGATATATTCAACGCCGTCAAGCGCCATAGTTGCTTTTTCCTGCGCCTGTATAACTGTACGCGGTTCCTCGTCGGTCTCGTCTTCTTCGTATACCTGGGAAAGAGAGGCTATAATAAGCTGATTCTTTGAGGCGTCGGTAAGATAAATGCTGCCGCCGCTGTATACAGCGCCTGCAAGCGCAGCAGCCGAAAGCGAAAGCTTGCTGTCGGTCTTAAGGTCGGCATTAAGGGTATATAAAAGGCTTTTGCCGTTTTTTTCGGCAAGTGCGGCATAACCGCCGTATTCGTTAAGTCTGTTTAACGATGTGAGCGTGCCGTCGATATATTCGTGATAATACGCGCCGTTTATAAGGTTTAATTTATAAAGGTTTGTAAGCTTGTTTGTAGTAGTGCCGTTTTCGCTGGGCAGGGAGCCCTGTGCGGCAAAAATCACGGAATTTTGCGTAAGCACAAAATCCTCGCCCACGCCAAGGAAAAAGTCCGCATCTACCTTTTTACCGGTATCCGCAAGGTCAAAGCGGTATATTGCCGTATAGTTCTTGTCAAGCATTTGCGGCATATATTTTATTTCGTCAAGCTTTGCCGCTGTGGATCTGTTAAGGTCGCAATACGACGGGGTGGTGTATTCGCCGTCACCCGTCGGCTCGACCGCACTTTTCTTTACGGCTATGCAAAGCGAGTTTTCAAAAAGCTGCTTGTCCACAGCCTCGCCGTCGCAGTAAAACCACCTTTTTACAACGGGCTGCATATTTTCGTCTATGTCACAGCACAAAAGGAAAAACTTTTTGCCGGGTACGGTAATATTGGCCTGCCTTTGTGTGTCGGAGCTGTCGGGCTCGGAGGAAAAGGTCTGTTCGATAACGGGCATTTTTGCGTTTTCGCCCGTACCCGTAATATAAAGGCGGTTGTTGTAGACATTTATGTTATCGGGCGTAAAGCCCTCCGGAAGCTCCGACGGCTGCAATGCCGCATCCATGCTGTTGCCCGCAACAAGCCTGCCTGCACATACCGCATATACGGTGTCGCCCAGAACGGCCAGTTTTTCGCTTTGGGAATTGGCAATGACCATTTTTTCGGACTTTGCCGCACTTACCTGCATTGCGCCGGTGTCGCTGCCCGTGCCGAAAATGCCGGCTCTTGCACCGATAAGTGTTTTAAGATTATTTTCGCTTAAAACAAGGGGCAAATTGTTTACCTGCTGTTCGATATCCGCCAAAAGCTCCGCCTCTGCCGACGGGTCGAAAACGACATTTTCCTCCGCAGGGCTGATAATAAGCATACTGTCGTTATATTCAAACGCTTCCTTGGCGAAAATATCACAAAATGCATTTAACGGTATATATGCGTAGGTGTTGCGGTAAATAACGGGGTTTGCAAGGTTTATAATGCTTTCCTCGGACGAGCTTATTACCTGTGCCTGCGCCGTGGTAAATACTACCGCGGTGTTGTTCATACGCAGGGTAGCCTGCTTTTTGTCAAAATCATCCTCTACGGCAGCACCGTAGGCTGTTTCAAAAAAAGAAAGCGGGGCATAGTAGCAGCCGTTAAATTTAACGGGCACCACATTCAGGTTTTTGCCGCCTATTATTGTTTGACGTTTGTTTATAAGCATAACGGGGCTGTCCTTGTATATGACAACAGAGCTGTTAAGCTTGTCGGCAAGACGCACGGTTTCAGCCACAGGCGTTTCGCTGCTTTTTGTGCCCGAATACAGCTGCATTACAAGCACTATGCTTACAACGATAAAATAAACAAGTATAATATTAAGAACTATTTTGTTTTTCATAATTTTTTCCCGATTTATTTATTTTGTTTTACAATGCTTTCGTTTGGTTGAATTATAGCATATATAAAAAGAAAAATCAACATATTATTTGGCTTGGGATCTGTGGTTGATCTGTTAGGCACAATTATTATAAAAAGGCGCAAAAAAACGACTCACCCCGATAAGGAATGAGCCGTTTCGTTTACTTTTCTTTCGGCCTAAAAACCATAGCCATAAAAAATGCAGACACTATGGCGGCGGCTATACCCGCGGCGCCTGCCTTAAGGCCGCCTGTCAGTATACCCATTGCGCCCATTGTGTCAATATCCTCCTTGACACCCCTTGCAAGCAGGTTGCCAAAGCCGGGCAGCGGTACGGCAGCACCCGCGCCCGCAAAGTCGATAAGCCTGTCATACCAGCCAAGACCGCCCAAAATACAGCCTATCACCACAAAAAGCACCAATATCCTTGCGGAGGTAAGCTTTGTTTTGTCCAGAAGTATCTGACCCAAAACGCAGATAAGGCCGCCCACCGCAAAGGCTCTTAAATATTCCATTTTATCACCCCGTTTTCTATTGCAACGGCATAAGCCGCACCTAAAATGCTTTTGCCCTCCTGTATCGAGGTAGGGCTCATAAGTGCGCCCGTAGGCACAAGCAAAATTTTATTTAATTCGCCCTTTTTAAGGCGCTTGTAAAGCATTGCCGCAAATACCGCCGCCGAGCAGGCACAGCCGCTGCCGCCCGCGTGCGTATCTTGCGATGCCTTGTCAAATATCTCTATACCGCAGTCGGTGTGGTTGTCGGCAATATCGATACCCTCGTTTTTTAAAAGCTGCAATAAAAGCTCTTTGCCGACATACCCAAGGTCGCCTGTCACTATCAGGTCGTAATAGTCCGCCGCCCTTACGGTATCCCTTAAATGCGCGGATATACATTCCGCCGCCGCGGGCGCCATTGCCGCGCCCATATTGTTTGCATCGTTTACGCCGTAATCAACTATTTTGCCTATTGTAAAGGCTGTGATATACGGCGGGACATCCTTGTTTGACACCATAGCCGCGCCCGCACCCGTGACCGTATAGGTCGAGGTCTGCGGCCGCTGATTGCCAAGCTCAAGGGGAAAGCGAAACTGCCTTTCCGCACTGCAAAAATGGCTTGATACACCCGCGGCGACATTTTCCGCCGCGCCGCCGTCAACAGTCATTGCCGCTAGCGCCAGCGCCTCGCCAAAGGTAGCGCAGGCATCAAAAATGCCGAATGTGGGTATCTTGATATCCTTTACGCCGTAATTTGTGCCGCAGCATTGATTTTGCAGATCGCCCGCAAAAATAAAATCGGGGCGAACGCCGCTTTTTTCAAAAAGTATAGATAAATTATCCTTTACCATGGCGCTTTCGGCGGCCTCCCAGGTCTCCTCACCCGCCATATTGTCGGTCAAAACCCTGTCAAACAGCTTTCCGAGAGGACCCTCGCCCTCCTTTGTGCCTGCCGTTGATGCCGCAGCGATAATTGAAACGGGCTTTGAAAAGACCACCGTTTCCGCACCTATATGCTTTGCCATTTATCTGCTACCTCCCCGCAAAATAGTAGACCATGCCCACTATTATAGAGGTAAGCACGCCATAAAGTATAACGGGGCCAGCAATAATAAATATTTTTGACCCGAGCCCAAGCACATAGCCCTCTTTTTTAAACTCCACCGCGGGCGAGGTAACGCTGTTTGAAAAGCCCGTTATGGGCACTATAGAGCCCGCGCCCGCAAACTTGCCTATTTTGCTGTAAAGGCCCATACCCGTAAGCAGGGACGCCGCAACGATAAGCGTTACCGAGGTAAAGGTGGCGGCGCCTCTTTCGTCAAGGCCGTAATTAAGCGCAAAATTTGTAAGCATCTGACCTATCACACAGATAAGGCCGCCCACCGCAAACGCCCTTATGCAGTCCTTTAAAAGCGGACTGTCGGGCGATGCCTTTTTGACCATATCGTCATAGCTTTCGTTATTCATATTATAACTCTCCTTTCCTATTCAATAAAAAAGCCGGGGACAAAATAATACAGCAGCGAGCCTATAAGCTTGCCTGCAGCCAATGCCGTAATAAAAAATTTAAGTCCCCGTTTAAGACCGCTGCGGCGCGTAAGCACCGGAATAACATCCAGCACCTCCGCCAGCGAGACCGCAAGACAGCCGTAAAATATCCCCACCATAAACATAAGCAGCATTACCGTGACAGCACCGATAGGCAGATAATAATCCACCATAAGGCAGCTTGCACCTAAAATGCCGCCTATAATTATCCCCTCCTCATAAAGCATGATATATTTTTCGGTTTTGGTCTTTTGCGCAATGCGCGGTACCACGCCGATTATGGCAATAAAGGCAAACACGGCCCCCGCTATGACCAGTCCGCCCCCAAAGCCCACTACGGCCAGAGCAAGCATTTTAACCGCCATTTGTTTTCCTCTTTTCGTTAAGCGTATCTATCTGGTTATCCGTCACTTCGCCCTCGTAAACGGACATTTCCACCTCTATGGGCGTGGGGTCGCCTGTCAGCTTTTTACCAGAAAAATGGTTAAAAAACACTATTATGCCGACTGCCAGCCCTATAGAATACGGCAGGTGTATAACAACGGGGTTTTGGGCATGCTCCCCGAAAAATATATAATAGTAATTTTCAAATACCTTGGACATTTGTGCGTCCGAGTGAAAGCTCATTATCGCCGTTGCCGACCCCGCAGCAAGCATTATCGTCACAACGGCCGCCTTTATAAAGCTAAAGAAGCGGTTTTCCTTTTTGGCGGGGTCGTCAAACTCTATGACCGTGTCCTGCTCGCCCACGTTTACAACGGTGTGTCCGGGCAGCGAGGAATTGATTTTTTCAATTATATCTATAACGGATATCAGCTTGCTTTCGTCTGTGTTTATCTCGGTAAGCTTAAGGCTTTCCACCCGCTTTGCCAAACCGTTTTGTGCCGATACCTCCGCAATATCGCCTATTTTTACCGCACCGTGCAGGGCGGCCTTTTTTACGGGCTTAATGTATACATCCATATATTGACCTCTCCACAAAAGCCGAGTTTTCCCATATCTCGGGCTCATTGCTTTTTATTGCGTAATAAAATACGCCAAGTATTGCCGCGGCTATTACAATAAGTAAAAACAGATCTCGTCGCATTATACTGCCCCTTTCAAAAGTTTTTTCTTTGTGTTTAGCTTTTGCAGGAACCAAAAAAATATACCTGCAAATTTAAATATAAAAATTAAAAGTTGACCGGCCGCTGCATTTATTAAAAAAGGGGAAAGTCAAACAAACACTCTATTGCCAAAATAAAACTCATATGCTATACTTATATAAATATGACATAAAAGGGGAATAATTATGGATAACGCACAGCAGGCGTTTTTAAAGTTGAGTGAATTGCTTACGGATATTGAAACTGCCGTTATAAGCAATCCCGCAAAAAGGTCGCAGGCGCTGAAAAAGGTAAAAATAGAAAAAATATTGCTTAACGGCAAGGCGGCGTACAGGTTTGCACGATATATTGAAAACAAGGTAATACATGAAAATCTTGACTGGGGCTGCGTTATATCGGAAATAATAAGCATAATGCAGACAGAGGGCTTTAAACAATGTACTGTAAGCGGCAATTTTAACCTGACACTTCTTATGAACAAGGACAGGCTGTTTAAATTGACGGGGCTTAAGCAAAATGTAAACTACAGCGTTTTTTCCGAAAAGGAGCATAACAGACGTAAAAAATATATTCTGGGCGAAAAAGCCGCACCGTGGATGATATCGCTTGGCATAATGGACGAAAACGGCAACATAACAAGCGGTATGCAAAAAAAATTCAGACAGATAAACCGCTTTGTGGAAATGCTGGCGGATGTTGAAAGCCATATACCCGATAAATGCACTATTATTGATATGGGCTGCGGCAAGAGCTATCTTACATTTGCAATGTACCATTATTTAAACGAATTAAAGCAAAAGCATGTGACAATACAAGGGTACGACCTTAAGGCGGATGTTGTGGAGCATTGCAACAAGCTTGCAAAGGATTTTGGCTTTGAGCGGCTTGAATTTTATAACAGGGATATTGCCGATATAGAAAATACCTCGGGCGATATAGCTATGATAATAACGCTGCATGCCTGTGATACGGCAACAGATATAGCAATGTATCACGGTATAAGATGGGGTTGTAAGGTAATAATGAGCGTTCCGTGCTGTCAGCATGAGCTGTTTAAGCAAATAAAAAATGATGATTTAAGCACAATAATGCAGCACGGCATTTTAAAGGAACGCTTTGCGGCACTTATGACGGACGGCATACGCGCGCAGATACTTGAAATAATGGGTTATAAAACAAATGTTATGGAATTTATTGATATGGAGCATACACCCAAAAATATCATGATACGCGCCGTTAAAACCAACAAGCCGTTTAATGCCGAAAAAAAGGCGGCGCTGGATAAACAGCTAAAGGCTTTTTCGGTAAGTCAATGTCTGTACAGGCTTTGTTTTGAAAAAAAGGATTGAAAAAAGCCGAAAAATGTGTTATGCTTAAAAATGATTTTTATAATTTGATCAATTAAGGCTGGTGGAAATAAATGAAGCTTAGCGCAAGCAAAAAAGCTGCGATAAAAAGAAATAAGCAAAATGCGATAAAAATGTCGTCAAATCGCAAGAAAGTACGCTTTTTTGACGGCGATAAAAAAATTATACTGGGTTTTGGCGTGATTTTTGCGGCAATGACGCTGGTGATAGGCATTAAGGCGGCAACGCGCGTGGATGTGTCAAACGAGGTACCCGAAAATTATTACAAGGTAATGAATAATTTTCAAAGAGAAACCGATGATGTTGAAGCAAACCCGAATAAAACGGACGGTATGCCCATGAGCATGGTAAAAGAGCCTACACCCATTTCCTGCTGGGGCGACAGCTTTACGCTGGCTGCCGACGAGGGGATAATATCCTATGCAGGTGTAATGGCAGGGCTTAAAAACAGAAATGTTTATAATATTGCCTCGGGCGATGATTCGCTGGTGGCGGTCGCGGGACGTGTGGGCGGCATACCTTTGATGGTGACGCCGTTTATAATTCCCGAGGATAAGACGCCCGCTGAAATAGTTATTGACAATAAGGACGGCGAACGGATGTACCTTGACTTAAGCAAAAATGCGGGTCTTAATCCATGTGTCATTGGCGGCGTGGAGGGTATGATATCAAAAATGAACAATAAATTGTATTTTACCCGTTCGGCAAGCGGTGAGCGCGTTTTGATAACGGAGCCTGCCGAGATAGAAACAAGAGGTATGCTTTTAAGACGCGACGATATAACGGTATTTTTTGTCGGAAGTGACGAAATGTTTTCCGAGCCGCAGGCCGCGGCGCAGGTTTACAGAAAAATGGCCGACAGCCTTGGCGGCAACGACAAATACGCTGTTGTAAGCCCGGTATACGGCGACAGAGAAACCTTGGAGGCGGCCGAAAAGGCGCTTGAAGCCGAGTTTGGCGATAAGTTTATAAATGCAAGAAAGCGTATCTGTGAAAATGTGGACAAGGTAGAGGAGCTGTATGAGGTTTCGCCAAACGGAAAAGCGCAGGCCAAAAAAGGGAATATCCCGGATGAGTATTTTCTTAACGAATCATATTTCAGCGCAAGCGGCTGCTATGCGGTTGGTCTTGCTGTGTCCGATGCGCTTGAAGAAATGGGCTATTTTTCGGATGCAGCACCGACAAACGCAAATTAAAAATAGTATAATAAACTGAAAGAAGGTAAAACAAGAATGAGTAACAAGGGAAAATATTACATTACAACGGCTATCGCCTATACATCGGGCAAGCCGCACATAGGCAACAGCTACGAAATAGTGCTTGCAGACAGCATTGCACGCTTTAAAAGACAGCAGGGCTACGAGGTATTCTTCCAGACAGGCACCGACGAGCACGGTCAGAAGATAGAGCAAAAGGCCGCAGAGGCAGGCATTACGCCAAAGCAGTTTGTAGACAATGTAGCAGGCACCATAAAGGGTCTTTGGGATCTTATGAACACCTCCTACGACAAGTTTATAAGAACTACCGACGATTACCACGAAAAGCAGATACAGAAAATATTTAAAAAGCTTTATGATAAGGGCGATATTTACAAGGGATATTACGAGGGCCTTTACTGTACCCCCTGCGAGAGCTTCTGGACGGAATCACAGCTTGTGGACGGCAAATGCCCCGACTGCGGCCGCGAGGTAGCACCCGCAAAGGAGGAGGCATATTTCCTTAAATTAAGCAAGTATGCCGACAGACTTATCGAGCATATCAACACTCACCCCGAGTTTATCCAGCCCGTTTCGCGCAAGAACGAAATGATGAATAACTTTTTGCTCCCCGGTCTTCAGGACCTCTGTGTTTCGAGGACCTCGTTCAAATGGGGCATACCCGTTGATTTTGACAGCAAGCATATAGTTTACGTTTGGCTTGACGCGCTTTCAAACTATATCACGGGCGTAGGCTACGACTGTGACGGAAACAGCAGCGACCTTTTCAAGAAAATGTGGCCCGCAGACCTTCATCTTATCGGTAAGGATATTATCCGTTTCCATACCATTTACTGGCCCATTATCCTTATGGCGCTCGATCTTCCGCTGCCCAGGCAGGTATTCGGACATCCGTGGCTTTTACAGGGCGACGGCAAAATGAGCAAGTCAAAGGGCAATGTGCTTTATGCCGACACACTTGTGGATTTCTTTGGCGTGGATGCGGTAAGATATTTTGTACTGCACGAAATGCCCTTTGAAAACGACGGCATAATCTCCTGGGATCTTATGGTCGAGCGTTTTAACTCCGACCTTGCAAATGTGCTTGGAAACCTTGTAAGCCGCACAGTCTCGATGAGCAACAAATATTTTGGCGGTGTTGTTGAAAAAACGGGCGCCGCAGAGGATGTGGACAACGACCTTATAAGCGTTGTTACTGCCGCAAAGGGCGTTGTTGAGGGCAAGATGGAGAAGCTGCGTGTTGCGGATGCGATAACCGAGATATTCAATCTTTTCAAGCGCTGCAACAAGTATATAGACGAGACCGCGCCCTGGGTGCTTGCCAAGGACGAGGCTAAAAAGGACAGGCTTGCGCAGGTGCTTTACAACCTTTGCGAGAGTATATCCATAGGTGCGAACCTGCTTTCAAGCTTTATGCCCGAAACGGCGGAAAAGGTGCTTGCACAGCTTAACACCGCCGCAAGGGATCTTGACGGTCTTGACAAGTTCGGCGAGTATCCCTCGGGCAACAAGGTGGTTGAAAAGCCCGAAATGCTTTTTGCAAGGATAGACCCCGAGAAGTTTATGGAAAAGGTACAGGCTTTTGAAGAGGCAAACAAGCCTGCGGCAAAGGCCGAGGAAAAGAAAGAGGAAAAGGCGGATGACAAGCCTGCCGAGTATATCACGATAGACGATTTCTGCAAGGTGCAGATGAAGATAGGCAAGGTACTCGCCTGTGAAAAGGTCGAGGAAAGCAGCAAGCTTTTGAAGTCTACTGTTAAGATAGGCGGCGAGACACGCACTATTCTTTCGGGCATTGCAAAGTATTTCACACCCGAGGAAATGGTGGGCAAGAAGGTAGTTGTTGTTACGAACCTTGCGCCCAGAAAAATGCTTAAGGGCAAGTATGTAAGTGAGGGAATGATACTTGCCGCAGAGGACGAGAACGGGGCATTAAGTCTTTTGACCGTTGACGGAAGCACCGAGGACGGCGGAAGCGTAAGCTAAAAAGACATTTTTGCGGTACGCTGTCGCAAGCGATTTGTGTGGCTGCGCGCCCCTACGCGGGGTAATGACCGAACCCCACACCCGCGCTTACTTTCTGAGTTGTTTGTTTTGCTAAAGCAAAACAAATCCCTTCGGGATGAGGGATGCTAAAGGATCCCTCACATGTAAGCAAAGCATAGTCGCGGCTTTACGTTATAGTATACCAATGTTTACTCCGCAGCTTTACAAATTTAACGCAAATATACATTTGCGGCGGAAGAATTGATACAAGTAACTTGGCGCCGCAGGCTTAAATCCGCAGGACGAGCTTTGCCCGTCCGAGGAGCGGACTTTAGTCCGCATACCTTACAGACTTGCAAGTGACAGCTTTGCTGGCGCGCAGACAAGGCTGCAAACTGGCGGAATATGCCGAAATCCCTACCGGAATTTCGGCGTTAACAAGGACGGTTATTCGGCTTTGCCGAGAAAAACCTCACCTGTTTTCTGCCACAAGATAAAAAAGGAGGTATCTTTATGTACAAACAGTATGAATTACCCTTTGCGTCAAACGCACTTGAACCTACCATTGATGCCTTGACTGTGGAAACGCATCACGGCAAGCACCACGCGGCGTACACAAAGGCTTTTAACGAGCTTGCCGAAAAGGCGGGAATGGCCGATATGCCTGTCGAGGAGCTGCTTGCAAACCTTGACAAGGCGCCCGAGGAGCTTCGCACCGGTTTAAGAAACCAGGGCGGCGGCTACTACAACCACAATTTATATTTTTCGACCCTATCGCCAAACGGCGGCGGTGTACCCAAGGGCGAGCTTGCCAAAAAGATCGACGAGACCTTCGGCAGCTTTGACAGCTTTAAGGAGCAGATATCCAAGCTGGCTATTGGTCAGTTCGGCTCGGGCTGGGCGTGGTTGAGCGTTGCGAAGGACGGCAGTCTTGTACTTAGTGCAAGTGCAAATCAAGACAACCCCATAAGCCTTAAAACGGGCAATAAGCCAATTTTTACTATTGACGTATGGGAGCACGCTTATTATCTTAAATATAAAAATCTGCGTGCAAGCTATGTAAGCGAATTATTTGATATTGTTGACTGGGATGCGGTAGAAAAGCTGTATATTTCAGCAAAATAAAATAAAAATCAAAATACCGGGAGGAAAAATCGTGGAAGGAACGATGAAAGAAAATAAAATGGGTACCATGCCCGTAAATAAGCTGCTTATATCAATGGCTGTGCCTATGATGATATCTATGCTTGTTCAGGCGCTTTATAATATAGTGGACAGCATATTTGTCGCAAAGTACAGCGCGGATTGTATGACAGCCATCTCTTTGGTGTTTCCGATACAAAGCCTTATGATAGCGACAGGCGCCGGCGTAGGCGTGGGTATGAATGCCCTGCTTTCCCGCAAATTGGGCGAAAAGGATCAGGAGGGCGTAAACAGCACGGCAATAAACGGTATAGTTGTATATGCCTGCTGCTACATATTGTTTTTGATAATAGGATTTTTCGTCACGGGACCTTTTATGGCCTCACAGTCGCCCTCGGAGAATATAGTAAAAGAGGGTACGGTATATCTTAAATATGCGTGCTGTTTAAGCATGGGCCTTTATGCGCAGTTTTGCTTTGAGCGTATGCTGCAGTCAACGGGCAAGACCATGCTTTCCATGATAACGCAGATAACGGGTGCCGTAATAAACATCATACTTGACCCGATAATGATATTCGGCCTGCTCGGCTGTCCGCGCATGGGTATGAAAGGTGCCGCGATAGCCACCGTAATAGGGCAGTGTGTGGCGGGGGTCGTTGCACTTTGCCTTAACCTTAAATTAAACAAGGAGATCCAGCTTGTAAAATTTCGCAGTATAAGGCCAACATTAAAGGAAATGGGCAAAATACTTTATATAGGTATTCCGTCTATCCTTATGGCATCCATAGGCTCCGTAATGGTGCTTTTGCTAAATACTATTTTTTCAAATATGCAGATCACGGATACGACACTTACGCTTGACGAGGCACGCAACAACGCAATAGCGATCTTTGGTATATATTTTAAACTGCAAAGCTTTATATTTATGCCCGTGTTTGGTCTTAACAACGGTATGGTGCCTATTGTGGCGTTTTGCTACGGCGCTGCAAAGCGTGACAGAATGATGAAAACCATAAAATTAAGCGTTATATATGCTTTTTCACTGCTGCTTTTGGGTACAATAGTTTTCCAGCTTATTCCCGACAAGCTGCTTATGCTTTTTGCAAACGAGGAAAATATGGAGCATATCCTTCAAATGGGCGTTCCCGCATTAAGGACAATAAGTATACATTTCCCGATAGCAAGCTTTTGCATTATCAGTCTTTCGGTCTTTCAGGCCTTGGGAAAGGGCTTTTTATCAATGGGCGTATCGTTTGCGCGCCAGCTGATAGTGCTTGTACCGGTCGCATTTTTGCTTTCGCTTACGCAAAAGTTAAGCAATGTATGGTTTGCGTTTGTGGTAGCCGAGATAATTTCGATAACTCTTTGCGCGCTGGCATTCAGATCTATCAATAAAAATGTTATTTCTAAAATACCCGAGGCTGCATAGGGTCGTGTTTAAAATACGGGTATGGTCATTTAAAAACGGCGGCGGTTTTTCTGATGGGAGGAAACAAAAATGAAATGCGAAAAAAATTTAAGGGCATCGTCAACATTTATATTGGTACTGGCTATCTTGACGATAGTGGCGTCGATCGCGGTAATATTTATGGGCACATCTTCTATGATCTCGTTCCAAAACAGCACGGCATTGGATGACTCGGGCGACTATGAAGAGTTAAGGGAGATTATGAAGCAAAGAGAGAACGGACTTGAGCAGCAGGCAAAGAGTATTACCACGGGTATGGCTGCTACCGGCGCGCTTTCGCTGCTTGCTGCGATCTTTAATGTTGCAAGGGGTCTGATAGGCTATAAGGCGGCCAAGGGCAATTGCTTAAATCTTGCTATGGGCTTTGGCATAGCAGGACTTATAGGTGATGCTATTGCATTTATAATGTCGCTTACGGACGGTATGACTATATTGGTAAAGGCCTTGTATCTGGCGGTCTCCTGTCTGTATTTGCAGTGTGTATACACTATTAAGCAGAAAAAAGAGGCGGAGGAGATCGAGCAGGCGTATTTGGCCGCCCGGAATAACGGCGGCGATGCCGGAGAAAACGCCGACGAAAACAAGGTAAAGACCATAGATGATGAGGCGGCGGAGTTTTTTAAATAAGCTTTATAAAAACGGGGCTGAAGCATTGAAGATATCAAAATCGGGATATCTTTAATGCGGCGGCTCCTTTTTTTGTGCGTACAGCCAAAAAGGATTTGTCGAAAAAGCATAAAACCATTTACAAAAGATATTTTTTGTGATAAAATTATAATAAGTATAGCTATGTGAAGAACAAAAATTAAATTTAGGGAGGCAGTAATATGGAAAACGAAAAAAAAGGCGTTATTCAAATCTCCGATGAGGTCATATCCGTTATTGCGGCTGCGGCTGCGCTTGAGGTCGAAGGTGCTGCAAAGCTGGTTTCTTCAAACAACGGCATTTTCGGCAAAAAAAGCACGGGTAAAACAAAGGGCATAGAAATTGATATAATAGAAGGCGTGGTTTATGTAAATGTGGGCATTATGGTGCTGTACAACTGCAAGATACGCGATGTTGCGCTTAAGGTGCAGGATAATATCAAAAATGCGATCGAAACCATGACCGGTTTGGAGGTAGGTACGGTAAATGTTACCGTTGCCGATATAGATTTCAGAAGAACACCCGAGGAAAAGGCGGAATAAGCCATTCGGATAAAAAGGAGCATATATTATGAGCAGGAAAACGGCGCGAAAACACATTTTAAATATTGTTTTCCAAGCGGAGTTTGATGTTGATGTTGCCATAGAGCAGATAATGGCGACCTACGACGAGGAATACAAGACGACTGCGGAGGTAACGGACGAGTCCGTAAGCGAAAACGAGCTTATGGATATGGACGAGGACAAGATAAACAGACTTCGCACGATACACAACCGGGATAAAAAGTTTATTATTAACGAAGCCGAGGGCATAGTGGCACATAAAGAGGAAATTGACAAGCTTATTGTGCAGGGACTTGACAACTGGGATATCAACAGACTTTCAAAGGTGGATCTTTCGATATTGAGAATAGCTGTATATGAAATAATCTATGCGGACGATATCCCAAATGCGGTAGCGGCAAACGAGGCTGTGGAGCTGGCAAAAATGTTCAGCGAGGACAAGTCTCCCGCGTTTATAAACGGTGTTATAGGCAAGGTGATAGCCTTGACCGAAAATAAGGGATAAAAATGAAGGTTAATGTATATACGGTCTCCCAGATAAACGGTTATATAAAGCGCATATTTGAAAACGATGTGTTTTTGAACGACCTTTATATAGAGGGTGAAATATCAAATTTCAAGTATCATACAAGCGGACATCTCTATTTCAGCCTGAAGGATGAAACGGGCAGTATAGACTGCGTTATGTTCAGAAGCTATGTGCAGAGCCTTAAGTTTGAGCCCGGAAACGGAGAGTCGGTCCTGGCGGGCGGGCGTGTTTCGCTTTACGAAAAAACAGGAAAATACCAGCTTTATGTAAATTATATGCAGCCTGCGGGCAAGGGCGCGCTGTATATCGCGTTTGAAAAGCTAAAGGCAAAGCTGGAGGCGGAGGGGCTTTTTCTTCCAGAATATAAAAAGCCCATACCCGAGTATCCCAAGACTGTGGCTGTTGTCACAAGCCCGACGGGGGCGGCGGTAAGGGATATAATAAATGTGGCGGGACGCAGAAATCCGTCTGTTAAGCTTGTTATAATCCCCGTGCTTGTTCAGGGCGAAAATGCGGCGGCGGATATTGCGCGCGGCATAGCGCTTGCAAATGAATGGGGCGGAGCCGATACGATAATTGTCGGCCGCGGCGGCGGCTCGATGGAGGACCTGTGGGCCTTTAACGAGGAAATTGTCGCAAGGGCGATATTTGATTCAAAAATTCCCGTTATTTCGGCGGTAGGACATGAGGTGGACTTTACAATAGCCGATTTTGTTTCGGATTTTCGTGCGCCTACGCCCTCTGCGGCGGCGGAGCTTGCCGTGCCTGCGGCACAGCCATTTGAAATGCGTTACAAAAATGCATTCAAGCGCATACAAACGGCACTTGATTCAAGGACGGCAAGTCTTGAAATGCGTTTCAGACACGCATTTTTAACAAGAAAGCTGCAGCGGCCGCTGGACGATATATTCGATCTTCAGATCTATGTAGGCGATAAGCTTGATAAAATACAGAATACCGCAGAGAGGATATATGAAAAAAATGCTGCGGGCTTGAGTGCGGCAATTGCATCCATAGAAGCGCTTTCGCCTATGAATGTCATAAAAAGAGGCTATGCGCTGGCGTATATTGACGGCAAGCCGGTAAAAAGCGTAAATGATGCTGCGGTAGGCAGCGAAATAAGTATAAATGTAAAGGATGGCATTATAAATGCATCTGTAAGGGGGATAACAAATGGCAGCGAAAAAGCAAAGCTTTGAAAAGGCTCTTGCAAGGCTTGAAGAAATAGCACAGGCTATGGAAAGTGATGAAACGGGGCTTGAGGAATCCGTTAAATTATATAAAGAGGGTATTGAGATATCGGTGTTTTGTGCGGAAAAGCTGAATAAAGCACAGCAGGAGGTCACAGAACTTAAAAAAACAGCGGACGGTATCTTTAAAACGGTAGCATTTGATACGGAAAATTATTAACGAGGTGTTATAATGTTTAACGAACTTATAAACAGCATAGACGAAGAACTGAAAAGGCTTTTAAACCCGGTATATCCGGAAAGAATATACAAGGCCATGGGCTACAGCGTTATGGCCGGCGGCAAAAGGATGCGTCCCCTGCTTATGCTTTTGGCGCATAAGGCTGTCGGCGGGGATAAAAACGATAAAAGGATAATGACATTTGCCTGTGCGCTTGAAATGATACATACATATTCGCTTATACATGACGATCTTCCCGCTATGGATAACGATGACCTGCGCAGGGGCAAGCCGACCTGTCACAGGCAGTTTGACGAAGCAACGGCTATTCTTGCCGGTGACGGCCTTTTGACCTATGCATTTGAGCTGATGCTGTACGATCCGTCATTTAAATATGAGCCGCGGTATACAAGGGCGGCGTGGGAAATAGCCCGCTTAAGCGGTATGGACGGTATGCTTGTGGGTCAGGTTGTAGACGTTGAAAGCGAGGGCAAGCAGATAGATGCAGGCACCCTTGAATATATACATAAAAATAAAACGGGCGGCCTTATAAAAGCGGCACTTATGGCAGGCGGCATTATAGGCGGCGCGGATGAGAGCAAAATAAAGCTGCTGGAAAGCCTTGGAGAGGATATGGGCTACGCTTTTCAGATAAAGGATGATATCCTTGATGTTACAAGTACGGAAGAAGTGCTGGGTAAACCGATATTAAGCGATGAGAAAAACCAAAAGGTCACCTATGTTTCGCTTTACGGACTTGAAAAGGCGCAGAAGGATTATATCGAGCTTTCCCGCCAAGCTGTTGATAAAGCAAAAAAGCTTGGTGAAGAGGCAGAGCAGTTGGCTGACTATATAAATAGTCTTGTGGATAGAGTAAAGTAGGGATAAATATGAATTTTTTACAACAGTTTTTCAGCAATAAAATAATCGGGATATCGGCGCTTGCATGGCTTATAGCACAGGTTATCAAAATAATCATAGACCTTATAAAGTCAAAGACTATAGATTGGCGGCTTATAACTTCATCCGGCGGTATGCCAAGCTCACACAGCTCGTTTGTAACAAGCCTTGCAACAAGTGTGGGTATAATACGCGGCTTTGACAGTCTGGAATTTGCCATTACCTTTGTGCTTTGCATGGTGGTCATGTATGATGCCGCAGGCGTAAGACGTGCCGCGGGCAAGCAGGCTGCAGTTATAAATGATATTGCGGATATTATGGAAAATTACGGCTTTCAGATGGATGAAAACCTTAAGGAGCTGCTCGGCCACACACCCGTTGAGGTGGCGGCGGGCGCAATACTTGGTATAACATTATCAATTGTTATGAATGTTTTTGTGTAACAAATAATTAACTTGAAAGAGTGGATTTTATGGGTTATCTTGAAAAGATCAATTCGCCTAAGGATCTTAAAAAACTGGATATGCGGGCGCTTGATGAGCTTGCAAAGGAAATAAGGGCTTTTTTGGTGGAGAATATATCAAAAACGGGCGGACACCTTTCGTCAAGCCTGGGCGTGGTAGAGCTTACATTGGCGCTGCACTATTGCTTTAACTGCCCGCGGGATAAAATTGTTTGGGATGTAGGGCATCAGGCTTATGTACATAAAATACTGACAGGCCGCAAGGAGGGCTTTAAAACGCTCAGAAAGCTGGACGGTATGAGCGGGTTCCCGCGGCCGTCGGAGAGTGAATGTGATGCTTTTAATGCGGGCCACAGCTCCACATCGGTATCGGCAGCGCTTGGCCTGGCAAATGCACGCGATATGCGAAAGGAAAGCTATAATGTTGTGGCGGTCATAGGCGACGGGGCAATGACGGGCGGTATGGCTTACGAGGCACTTAATAATGCGGGTCAGCTTAAAACAAAAATGCTTATTGTTTTAAATGACAATCAAATGTCTATATCCGCAAACGTCGGGGCAATAAGTAATTATTTAAATCAGCTGCGCCTTGCGCCCACATACGTTACGGCCAAAAAAGATGTACAAAAAACACTTAAAAAACTGCCTGTTATCGGTGACAGCGTGTATAACTTTCTGGGCAGGACAAAAGAGGGTATCAAGCATTCCATCTTGCCGAGCGTTATGTTTGAGCAGCTGGGACTTACATATATAGGCCCCGTTGACGGACACGATACAAAAAAACTGATACAGATAATAAACCGTATCAAAAAACTGGACGAGCCCGTTCTTCTTCATGTTATTACAAAGAAGGGCAAGGGGTATGCTCCTGCCGAGGAAAACCCAAGCAAGTTTCACGGCATAGGTGCCTTTGACCCCAAAACGGGGGAACCGCTTGTAAAAAGCAGCAAACCTACATATTCCAAGGTTTTCGGGAAAAAGCTTGTCCAGCTTGCGGCGCAATATAAGGATATATGTGCGGTCACGGCAGCAATGCCGTCCGGAACGGGTCTTGAACAGTTTGCACTTGAATATCCCGACCGATTTTTTGATGTCGGCATTGCCGAAGAGCATGCGGTCACATTCTGCGGCGGCCTTTCAAAGGGCGGCTGCCTGCCAGTGTTTGCGGTGTATTCAACATTTTTGCAGCGCAGCTATGACCAGATAATACACGATATATGCATACAAAAACTGCCCGTTATACTTGCGGTTGACAGGGCGGGCATTGTAGGCGACGACGGAGAAACGCATCAGGGTATATTTGACATATCTTTTTTAAATACTATACCCAATATGACCGTAATGGCGCCAAAGAATAAAAAAGAGCTTGAGGATATGCTTGAATTTGCCGTGGAGTTAAGAAAGCCCGTGGCAATACGTTATCCCCGCGGTGCGGCATCCGATATAATGAATAACGCGCAAAGCCCGATAGAATTGGGAAAAAGCGAATATATTTATAACGGCAGCGATATAGCCGTTGTAAGCTACGGTACCATGATGGAGGTGGCGATAGGCGTATATGAGCGGCTTATAAAGGACGGAGCAAAGCCTACGCTTATAAATGCGCGCTTTTCTTCACCGTTGGATATGGATATGGCCGAGGATCTGTTTAAAAATTATAAATATGTTTTCACACTTGAGGATAATGTGCTGCGCGGCGGCTTTGGCAGCGTGATGTCACAGGCATTTTCAAAGATCGGTACGGGCGGTGCCTTGCTGCAATGCTTTGGCTTTCCGGACTGCTTTGTGGAACACGGAACAAAGGCGCAGCTTTTTGAACGCTACGGCTTGGATGCACTCTCGGTTTATGAAAAGATCAAGGAAACAATAGGGTAATGAAGCGTATAGATCTGCTTGTAAAAGAAAAATTTAATATTTCAAGACAAAAGGCGGCAGAGCTTATAAAAGAGGGTGTGGTATCGGCAAACGGAAAAACCGTTTCAAAGCCCGCACTTATGGTTGACGAAAATGCCGATATAAAAATAAGCGATGCAAACGATACTATGCGTTATGCCGGAAGAGGAGGCCTTAAGCTTGAAGCTGCGCTGAAAGGCTTTAAAATTGACCTTAACGGTCTTGTTTGTATAGATATAGGCGCATCGACGGGCGGCTTTACCGACTGTATGCTGCAAAACGGCGCAAGCTGTGTTTATGCGGTTGATGTGGGTACGGCGCAACTTGTTGAAAGGCTTAAAAATGACAAAAGGGTGTTTTGCTTTGAGCAGACAAATATAACCGATTTTGTCTGTCCGCAGAGGGTGGATTTTGCGGCCTGCGACGTTTCGTTTGTTTCGCTTGAAAAAATATTGCCCGAGATAGACAGGCTGCTTTCGGCTGACGGACAGGCAGCGGTGCTTATAAAGCCGCAGTTTGAGGCGGGCAGGGAGCATCTTTCAAAAAACGGTATAGTGCGCGATACGAAGATACATAAAAATGTTATAGTACGGCTTGTTTCGGCAGCGGCTCAAAACGGTCTGTACTGCGCCGGGCTTGAAATATCGCCTATAAAAGGCGGCGACGGAAACACGGAGTATCTTATGTATTTAAAAAGATCACCGCAGGATATTGATATAAAGGCCCTTATATCGGGGCTTTTGAAAAAATGAGGTATTGGTTTGATGAAATACATCGGTATTACGGCAAACAGCAGTAAGGATATGGGCTATGTGCATACAAAACAGCTTGTTGAGATTTTATATGAGCTTGGATGTGTGCCGCTTGTTACAAATGAAATATATGAGCATACGCAAAGCGGCGAGATATGCAGCGAAGCGCAGTTGTATCAAAGGGCCGATATGATGCTTGTGCTTGGCGGCGATGGGACTATACTGCGCTGCGCAAGGCGCGCTGCCGTATATGACCTGCCCATATTGGGGATAAATTTCGGTACACTTGGCTATTTGGCGGATGTTGACCGCGCGGATGCACAGGCGGCGGTCGAAGATGTGCTGGAAGGAAATTACACCGTTGAGGAACGTATGCTTCTGGATATAAGACATATCCATAATTATAAGGAGATAGGCAAATATCTTGCCTTAAACGAGGTTTATGTTTCAAATGCAATGGCGCTTAATCTTGCAAATCTTGAAATGTCAATAAACGGTGCGTTTATCAATGTTTTCAGGGCGGACGGTATTATCGTGGCCACCCCTACGGGCTCGACGGCGTATAATCTTTCGGCGGGCGGTCCCATACTTAAGCCCGATACAAAGCTTATGGCTGTAAACTGTGTATGCCCGCATAATCTTTATTCCAGACCCTTTGTTATCAGCGGCGAGGACTGTGTTACAATAAAAATATTGGACGGCAGCGGTATGATATTTTCGCTGGACGGGGAAGAACGCATACCCGTTTCCCAAAACGATGATGTAAAAGTGACGGGCTCCGATTTGGGCGTTAAAATTATAAAAACAAGCAAAAGAAGTTTTTATGATACACTTCGGTATAAAATGATGGGAAATTAAGCGCTTTGATATATATATTTGCATAAAAGCACAAATATTTGACTAAAATTTAACGGAATTTGACTAAATTTTAACGGAATTTTACTTGACTAAAAATAATAAAGATTTTATAATAAAAGGATAAGGTCGTGAATAAATGAAAACCGAAAGACAGTCCAGAATAATCGAACTGATAAGAGAAAATGATATAGACACACAGGAAATGCTTGCCGAAATGCTTGAAAAAGACGGTTTTAATGTTACGCAGGCAACGGTGTCGCGCGACATACGCGAGCTTAAGGTGACAAAGGTCGGCATACAGGGCGGCGGCTTTAAATATGCCGTAATGACAAACGGCAGCTCGGAGACCGCAAAGCGTATGAACCGTGTTTTTAAAGAGGGCGTGCTTTCTATTGATTATGCCCAGAATATTCTGGTCATTAAAACAATACAGGGCATGGCTATGGGTGTTGCTGCTGCGATAGATGCAATGGATAAGGCCGAAATAATGGGTACCATTGCGGGTGATGATACCATTTTTTGCGTTGTTAAATCAGAAGCAAAAGCAATAAAACTTGTGGAGCGTCTGAAAGACGATATAATGTAAAACAAACGGGGGTGTACAAATTATGCTTGAAAGGCTTCATATTAAAAATGTGGCGGTCATTGACGAGGTTGAGATCAATTTTAAAAAGGGCTTTAACGTGCTTACGGGTGAGACCGGTGCAGGTAAATCCATAATAATCGATTCGCTTAATTTTGTCCTTGGCGAAAAAGCAGATAAGGAACTTATAAAAGAAGGAGAGGAGTTTGCCGAGGTAACGGCGGTATTTTCCATAAATGACAAGGATACGGAAAACGGCCTTATCGACCTTGACATAAGGCTTGATGATGAAAACTGCATACTTATTTTCCGCAGCTTTGGGCAGGAGGGCAAGTCAAACTGCAAGGTCAACGGCAGGACTGTTACGGTTGGCATCCTTAAGGAGATAGCCAAACTGCTTATAGATGTTCACGGACAGTATGACAATCAGTCGCTGCTTGATCCGTGGCGTCATCTTGAACTTTTGGACAGACTTTGCTATGACCAAATAGGCGAGCATGTAGAAAAGCTTGAACACCGTTACAAGAGCTATAAAAAGACCTGCAAGGCGCTTGAAGATATAAGCGGCTCGGACGGTGACAGGCAGGAAAAAATAGATATGTACACATTTCAGATAGAAGAAATTGAAAACGCCAAGCTTAAAGACGGTGAGGAAGAAGAGCTTAACGAACTGCGTGCCATGGCGGGAAGCAGCGCAAAGATCAAGCGCTGCACCAACGATGCACTTGATATGCTTTCAAGAAATCAGCAGGGCAATGCAAGGGACTGCATAGCAAACGCAATGCGCAGCATAAGTACGCTTGCGGGAGTGGATGAAAGCAAAGAAAGCATGTACGACACCCTGTCGGAGCTTTCCGCACAGCTTGACGATGTTATTGCGCAGCTTCGCAGCTACGAAGATACTTTGGACAGCGATCCCCGCGATATAGATGAGATCGAAGCGCGTTTGGATGTGATATACAACCTGAAGAAAAAGTACGGAAAATCAATTGAGGAAATAAAGCGCTACGCAAATGAAGCAGCGGAAAAGCTTGAATTTATCAAAAACAGCGAAGATATGATAATGGAATACACCATGCGCAAGGAGGCCGATGAGCGAGTAATGCGCCGTATTTCCGCAGAAATAAGCGAGATAAGAAAGTCTGTTGCAGGCGGCGTGGCCGAAAGAGTCGAAAAAATACTCGGCGATCTGGGCATGATAAATGCACGCTTTAAAATCAGCATAACCGACCGCGAGGATGTTGATTACAGAGGAACGGACAAGGTGGAATTTTTGGTTGCACCAAATGTCGGCACAGATGTAAAGCCGCTTACCAAAATCGCCTCGGGCGGCGAAATGAGCCGTGTTATGCTGGCACTTAAGGTTGTTTTATCGGAAGTTGATAATATAGAAACATTTATTTTTGATGAGATAGATACGGGAATAAGCGGAAGGACCGCCCAAAGGGTGGCCGAAAAAATAGCGGCGATATCCAAGTATCATCAGGTGCTGTGTATAACGCATCTTCCGCAGATAGCGGCCATGGCGGATGCACATTTTTGCATAAGCAAGTCTGCCGAGGGCGGAAAGACCCTGGTAGGTGTAAGAGAGTTAAGAGGTGAGCTTATTACAAATGAGCTTGCAAGACTTATAGGCGGTGCCGAGATAACCGAGGCTACAGAAACCGCCGCTGCCGATATGAAAGAACAGGCGGATATAAAAAAGAAAAAAATAAAAGGAGAAAACAATTAAAATGAAAAGAAAAACAGCGGTATTTGTACTGACACTTGTATTAGCAGGTGCAATGTTTATGACGGGCTGCGGCTCAAATGCAGGCGTTGAGGTGGATGCAAGCAAAAACGAGGATCTCAGCGCAAAGGTCACGGATCAAAATAAGGTAGATGACAACTCCGGGGCGTATCAGAAGTTTCTTGATGCACAAAAGGCTATGGAAGGCACAGACAGCCTTACGATCAATTCCGAGCTTCTTATTTCTTTAAAGGAAAATAATGAAAAGGAGGAAAACAAACAGCGTTTTGAAATAAAAAGGGCGCTTGTTGACAATAAGCAGACCGTGGAATTTACTATGGATACCGTTATGAAAAAATATAAGGAGGACGGCACCGAGGACGAGGAAAATTCACATACAAGAAGTCTGCCGGGATATTTTCACGATGGCATGCTTTACTACGCACAGCCTCTTTCGGACGGAGAGGGCGACGATGCAAAGCTTAAGGAGGAAATATCTTACGAGGATCTTATGAGTGTCATAGGCTCTTCCTACATCCTTAACGATATAAGCGCAGACCAGATAGAAACTACCGCATCCGAAAAAAAAGGCAGCAATACGGAATATATTTTTATCCTTGACAAGGATGCAATAAGCCAATATTTGCTTGACAATCTTTCCGCAACCGGTATGCCATTTGGCGAAGAGGGCGGAGTAGATATCAACTACGCCAATGTAAGTGCCGAAATAGATAAGGACGGCATACTTACCGCATATACATTAAGTGTTGATGCGGTAATAAAGGATGAGACCGGTGAGGTGCCGTTTACTTATAATATTGCAAGCGCGTTTACAAATGCAAATTCCACAAATGTCGCTGTAAAGGCCGAGGAGGAGCTTGCTGATTATATAACCACCGAAGAGTATGCAAAAAAGCTTCAGCAGGAGCAGGCAGAGCTTGAAAATATGCCCGTTGAGGAGGGCACGGGTGAGGGCGAGACTGGCAGCAATATAGTCGTTACACCTGAAAATGCCGCCGATTACGGTATCGAGCTTACAGAGGATCAAACGGCAACGGTCAATATAGGCGAATAATTGCCTGATATTATATATTTTATATATTTATATACACGGAGGAAACTATAAAAATGAGTACACGTTACAATTTTAAGGAAATTGAAAAAAAATGGCGTGCAGTCTGGGAGGAAAAGCCGGTAAATCCAACAAATACCGACAAGCCCAAGTACTACTGCCTGGACATGTTCCCGTATCCGTCGGGCAACGGCCTTCATGTAGGCCATTGGCGCGGATATGTGCTTTCGGATGTCGTAAGCCGCTATAAGCTGCTTCACGGCTACGAGATACTTCATCCCATGGGTTGGGATGCTTTTGGTCTGCCTGCGGAAAACTATGCTATCAAAACAGGCACGCATCCTGCGGAGACCACCAAAAAGAGTATTGAAAATATCAAGCGTCAGGTAAAGGAAATAAGCGCTATATACGATTGGGACAGAGAGGTAAACACTACCGACCCCAAGTATTACAAGTGGACACAATGGATATTTGTACAGATGTTCAAGCACGGCCTTGCCTATGAAAAGGAAATGCCCCTTAACTGGTGCCCCAGCTGTAAGTGCGTGCTTGCAAACGAGGAAGCCACAAACGGCGTATGTGACCGCTGCGGTTCACAGGTAACAAAGAAAAACCTGCGCCAGTGGATGCTTGGCATAACAAAATATGCAGAAAGACTTTTGAACGACCTTAAGGACCTTGACTGGCCCGAAAAGGTAAAGAAAATGCAGAGCGACTGGATAGGCAAAAGCTATGGTGCCGAGGTAGACTTTAAGATCAAGGATACCGACAAGAAAATAACCGTATATACCACCCGTCCCGATACGCTTTACGGTGCTACCTTTATGGTGCTTGCGCCCGAGCATGCAATTATCCCCGAGATAACAACGCCCGATAAAAAGGACGAGGTTGAAAAATATGTTTATGCGGCAAGCACAAAAAGTAACGTATCCCGTATGACCGACAAGGAAAAAACGGGCGTATTTACGGGTGCTTACGGCATCAATCCGCTTAACGGCGCGCTTGTGCCTATCTGGATAAGTGATTATGTACTTGCGGATTACGGTACGGGCGCAATTATGTGTGTTCCTGCACACGACGACCGCGACTTTGAGTTTGCAAAGAAATTTGATCTTCCTATTATACAGGTCATCAGCAAGGACGGTAAGGAGGAAGAGCTTACACAGGCTTATACCGAGGCCGGCATTATGATAAATTCGGGCGAGCTTAACGGTATGAACAGCGAAGAGGCAAAGGTAAAAATGCCCGAATACGTTGAGGAAAAGGGCTTTGGCAAAAAAACCGTAAACTATAAGCTGCGTGACTGGGTATTCTCGCGCCAGCGCTACTGGGGCGAGCCTATTCCCCTTGTTCATTGTGAAAAGTGCGGCATTGTGCCTGTACCCGAGGATCAGCTCCCTGTTGAGCTTCCCAATGTAGAAAGCTATCAGCCTACCGAAACGGGCGAATCTCCGCTTGCTTCAATTGACGAGTGGGTAAATACCACCTGTCCGTGCTGCGGCGGTCCCGCAAAGCGCGAGACCAACACAATGCCCCAGTGGGCAGGCTCATCGTGGTATTTCCTGCGCTACTGCGACAACCACAATGACTCGGCGCTTGCAAGCAAGGAGGCACTTGAAAAATGGCTTCCCGTTGACCTTTATGTCGGCGGTATCGAGCATGCCGTGCTTCACCTTTTGTATGCGCGTTTTTATACAAAATTCCTTTACGATATAGGTGCGGTAAGCTTTGAAGAGCCGTTCAAGCGCCTGTTCAATCAGGGTATGATATGCAAAAAGAGCGAATACGACGGCAAGCTTTACAAAATGAGCAAGTCTATGGGCAATGTTGTTTCTCCCGATGATATGGTCGAGCGCTACGGCTGCGATTCACTCAGAATGTACGAGCTTTTCATCGGCCCGCCCGAGCTTGACAGCGAGTGGGACGACAGCGGTATCGACGGCGTATTCCGCTACCTTAACAAGATATGGAAATTTGTTGACGACAACAAGGACTGCACCATCCCCGCTACAAAGGAGCTGGAGCAGATACGCAACAAGATGGTTTACGAAATAACCACCCGTCTTGAGGCGCTTACAATGAACACCGTTATCTCCGGCTTTATGGAATTTACCAACAAGCTTATTGCCGTTTCAAAGGAGGCAGGCGGCGTTGATAAGGAAACGCTTGAAACGGTCTGCATACTTCTTGCGCCATTTGCACCGCATATCGCAGAGGAAATGTGGGAGCAGCTTGGTCACGGCGACGGCATATTCACACAGTCCTGGCCGACCTATGACGAGTCCAAGATGAAAGAGGACAGCGTTGAGATAGCCGTACAGATAAACGGCAAGGTAAAGGCCACCATAAGCGTTGCCGCAGATGCGGATAAGGACAGCGTTATTGCTGCCGCAAAGGAAACGCTCGGCGCAAAACTTACGGGAACGGTAGTTAAAGAAATTTATGTTCCCGGCAGAATTGTAAATATTGTTGTAAAGAATTGATAATGTTGCATAAAATTATTGCCATAACTGCGACGGTATTTAAAAAATTCATAAAATCTTAATTTTTTACAAAAAAAATTTAAAAAAATGTATACATTTTATATTTTTTGTGATAAAATATAAACAAGACTTTAATGCCTTGCGCTCGCAGGCAGTAAATTTTAGCGGGCGATACAAAAAATTTAAATTAAATGAGGGGGGAAATTATGCCAAAATTTAAGTATACCGCAGTCAATGCGGAAGGTAAAAATGTAAAAGGTACATTGTTTGCCACAAGTTTGGCAGAATTCAACGCCACGATCAAGCAGAAAGGTGAGTATGTCCTTACCGTACAGGAGATAAAGGATCAGGACACTTCTTCACGCGCAAACGCAAATGCAATAAGTATGAAGGAACTTTCAATTTTGTGTAAGCAGTTTTCAACTATGCTTAGTTCGGGTATTACGATCATCAAATGTCTGGATGTTCTTTATCAGCAGCAGGAAAAGAAAAAGCTTAAGGCTATTTTGCTGAAGGTTTACGAGCAGGTTCAGGTAGGTAAGAGCTTATCAAAGGCCCTGGCAAGCACGGAGGGTGCTTTCCCCGACTTTATGATAGCTATGATCGAGGCCGGTGAAATGTCCGGTTCTATCGACCTTATCATGAACCGACTTGCTGTTCACTATGAAAAACAGTGTGCTATTAAAAGTAAGGTACAATCCGCTATGATCTATCCTATCATGCTTTTGATAGTTATGACACTTGTTGTTTCGGGTCTGTTCATCTTTGTTATTCCTAACCTGATGAGCATGTTCGGCCCGAGAGAAACACTTCCGGCTATCACAAGGTTCCTTATGGATGCATCGGACTTTATGGTAGAAAGATGGTATGTACTGCTTATCGGCGTTATTGCTGTTATTCTTATTGTAGGTATCTTTAAGAATACACGTCCCGTAATGGCGGTCATTGACAGATTAAAGCTGTTTACACCCGGTATAGGCAAGCTTTATGCCGTTGTTATGGCGTCAAACTTCTGCAGCACTATGTACTCGGTTTTCTCAAGTGGTATGACACTTCTTACATCACTTGAGCTTACAACAAACGTACTTGGTAATTCGGTCGTATCCGACCGTATGACATCTGTTATGGACGAGATCCGCGCCGGCGGCGCTCTCTCCAGCTCCTTACATAAAACTCAGCTGTTCCCTAACATGATGGTAACTATGGTTAGTGTTGGTGAGGAATCCGGTTCTCTTGATGAAGTACTTGAAAAAACAGCTGCATTCTACGAAACAGAAGCAGACGATGCTATCCAGAAGATGGTATCCATACTTGAGCCTGTAATGATCCTTATTATGGGCGGTGTCGTAGGTACTGTTATTATCGGTATTATGATGCCTATGTTTGGTATGTACAGCCAGGTGGAAAGTCAGACCTGATGCTGCGCGGACAAAGCAAAAGCAAAATATTTACCCATCATAATTTAACTATAAAATCTAAGAAGGGAATGAACATATAAAATGGCTAAAAAAGAAGCAAAAAGCAATCGTGTTGCAATAGATATCGGCAGCAAGACCATAAAGATCGTCAGAGGTTCTACCGACAAAAACGGCAACATAAAAATTACAGATGTTATTATAGAACAAACACCCGAAGCGTCAATGGAAAACGGCTATATCAAAAGCCAGATGGACCTTGGTCCCTACCTTAACGGTCTTTTCGGCAAGAACGATATGAGCAAGTGCTCCTGCAACGCCGTAGCAAGAAGCACGGAAATAGTTGCAAGAGAAATTTCCGTACCCGCTATCAAGGGTCCCAAGCTTTTAAAGCTTATCCGTAACGAAGTTGTTACAACCTTCGGTAATACTGCTGATTACTATACAGATTATACAGTAACCGGTGAGGCTACCGAGGATTATGCAAAAATTTATAAGATAATGGCTTATGCCGCACCAAAGGATATGGTGGTATCATACCAGGATGTTCTTAAAACTGCGGATGTTAAGCCCGCAAGCTTTGACCCGCACAGAAATGTCGTATCAAAGATACTTGGCAGACCCGACATCCTCATCAATCAGGAGGCTGTAAAGGATAAGGTAATGATATTTGTTGACCTTGGCGGTTCTTATATGGATATCGACCTTATTTCCGAAGGCACAAGTATTTTCAAGCGTACCCTTTCCATTGCGGAAGACCTTGAGCTTAGCAAGGATTACTCAACGAGCAGCCAGGACGATTATCTTGACGACCAGGCAAGCGAATATGCAAGCTATGGTGGCTACGAGGGTAACTACAACGGCAACGACGACCTTGATGATTATATGTATTCATCGGGCGCAAGAGAGCAGATCTCACCGATATTTACAAAGGTAAACGAAGAACTTTACAAGATGATGCAGTTTGCTGCTACACGTCAGGGCGGCAAGCCGGTAAATCAAATATATCTCTACGGCGGAAACGCATCTATCAGCGGTATTGATCAGTATCTTTCAACAGTTCTCGGTGTAAAGGTTGAAAAGATCTATTCATTATCAAATGTAGATGTAAGCGGTGAGGTTAATCTTTCGGAGATCATTACTGCCGCAGGCAGTCTTATAAGAAGGTGAGGTCAGAGTTATGAGTATGTTAAAACGTGATATTAACTTTTTCTCGGTTATCGGTCAGGACTCCAGCGGTTTTGCGATAGACTTTGAGAAATGGCTTAAGGTGAGTCTTGCTGTTTTCGGTGTTATTGCCGCATGTATTATTGGTTTAATGATATTGATAAACAGCGCACTTGCAGTTAAGAAAATTGCTCTTCAAAAGAGCATTGACGAGCTTGAAGAGCCGTTAAAGCGTGTTGAAGAACTTAAGGCACAGTCAGAGCAGCTTCAGATGGATATTGATATATTCAAGCAGTCGGTTGCAGAGTTTGATGCCCAGGCAAGACTTACAACACAAGATATTGAGAATATTGCCGTATGTTTACCCACAAGCGTAAAGATCGATTCTTTCACTTACAGCGGCGACACAGTTTCTCTTTCCTGTACAGGTGAATCCGAGCTTGCAATAGCCGATTTTGTAAACAGCCTCAGAAATGCACAGGTACAAAATCCCAATCCTACAAGCGAAGCGGATTACTACATTAAAAACTTTGAAGATGTTAATTATACGGGTGTAAGCAAAGGCGGCGATAAGGCGTATACCTCAAGCGTTACCGTTAAGCTTAAATCACGCGAGATGCCCGAAGAAGAAGAAGAAGAAGCTCCTGTTGAGGAAGAAACGGCAGAGGGTGAGGAAGGAGAGAATAGTTGATCATGAGCAAATTAGGTAATAAAGAAATTTTACTTATTCTTGTAGTTATTAACTTTATGTTATACTATTTAATGTTTTTCATCGGTGTCAATCCTCTGAAAAACAGCATAAAGGAAAACAGGGAACAAATTGCTGCCGAACAGACCGAATATGATGAAAAGAAAGCGATCGTTGACTCGGAGGATACATACAAAAAGAGTATTGAGACCTTAACAGTAGAAAAAGCAGAGCTTTTCAAGACGGGTTTCCCCAATGCAAACCCCGAAAATCTTCATGCTTTTATGGTTAAGGAAGCAGGCGATCACAACATTGCCATTGATAATATCACTATCGGTCAGGCACCCAGAATGGCATCTGCCGAGGGTGTCGAAACCGAGACGGGTATACTTGACAATACCTTTACGTTAAACATCAACGGTTCATACGCAGATATAACAAAGTTTATCGCGGCTATTGAGGATATTCAAAAAACGAGTATACTTACATCATTAAGTTTTACGGGTTCGGATATTTCAAAAATGTCGTCCAGCTTAACTTATGATTTTCTTTCAGCTGACAAGGAGGAAGGCTCTGATACGATATTTGATCATAAGTTTGGTCAGGCAGCAGGTAACACAGCATTGTTTAAATAATTAAAAGGGGAGGATATTATGCTCAAAAAATTGGTAAATGATAACAGCGGTAATGCCTTGATCGTTGCAATGCTTGTAATGGTTGTAGCGGTGCTGATGGTAGCGTCATTTACATCAAATATCACTACATCCACCAAAATAGATACAAGCGTGTCAATTAACGAACAGGCATACCTTAACGCTCGTACAGGTATGCAGCTGCTTAAGTCGGAAATGGAAAAGGACAAAGATACCCTTGATGCCGACCAGTTTGCGGCAAAATACGCAAATAAGGATTTCTCCGGCCAATTACCCGATTACGGCGAGTTCCACGGTACTATCAAAAAGCTTACAGACGGTACCGACCGTTATTCCATAACCTGCTACGGTGTAAAGGGCGATAATCAGTTCCAGCTTTATCAGTATGCCAGCGCACCCGAGGAAGAGGAAAAGCCCAAGAAAAAGAAGGGCTCCGATGTCGATAGGGCTGCCATTATTACATACGGCAACAGCATGACATTTGATGCGGGCGTAAGCGGTCTTATGCTTTTGCTCGGTAACAATTCCACCTACTCGCAGACAAATGCGAAGGGTGCATCCGATGTTATTGCATCAAGAGGCAATATGAACCTTAAATTGACCAGTACCGGTCAATACGGCAAGCTTTACAGCCTTGGCACAGTTAATCTTGAACACGGCGTTATAATTAAAGACGGTATATGGTGTAACGAATTCCTTGTGGGTTCAAGCACATCGGGCGTTAAACTTAACGGCCCCGTAAAAACTGTCGGAGACCTTAAGCTTACAAGCTCCGGTAATAACTACGTTAACGGTACAAGTAGTTACCTTTTCAGCGGCGGAGATATGGTTCTTGGCAAGGCCGGTGATTCGGGTACACATTTATATATAGAAGGTAATGTATATTGCTGCGGAGACCTGTATATATATGGTGATGTACAGTTTACGGCTCCCACATCCACCATATATGTAGGCGGTAACTGCTATATATACGGCGGCAAGGGCTTAAATGTATATTGCAAGGGCAATATAGAGTATGACGGTAATTATTACAGCTACTATACAAATCAGTCTACCGCAAAGCTTTTATATGCACGCGGCAATATTGATGTGCTGTCAAATGACGGCAATGTAGATTCGGTTCAGGCAAACCAGTCGGCAGGAACTGCGGCTTACGACATAGTTCTTGACAAGGAGCTTGCTGAAATGTTAACGACCTTACAGGATGAGCTTGCAAAGAATGTTCCGCAGCCTACGGGCAGACCCGTTACCACCGTGCCCGATAGTGCAAAGGGTACTGTAGTAACAAGCGGCACAAGCTTGCCTACGGAAAGCGGATTCTTTGTTGTAGATCAAAGCTGTACGCTTAAATTTGATTTGGCTTCGTTCTTTAACGGTACCAACAAAATATTGCTTAGGTCTACGGGTACACCTGTTGATATTTATATCGACAGCGAAAACTTTACTTTCCCGAACAACGGCAATGGCTGCTTTTATGTAGACGATAACGGACACAATGGCCTTATAAGAATATTCCTTAGCAAAAATGTTAAAAATATAGACCTTAAAGCCGAGTGGCCGTTTATGCCTTATAATGTTCCCGCACTTAAAACAGGCTGCAGCGAATATTCGTATGTGCCTAACCTTTATATTTTCCAGGAAGAGGGCAGCACAACAACATCTGCTCCGACCTACGGCAGCTTCTTCTACAATAACGGTAACAAGACCTGCTTTGCGGGATATTGGCTGACACCTTATCTTACCATCAACCATACGGAATCGGGATTGGCCGGTATGACATATCCTTTGGTGCATGAGGATCCCGAAGATTCATCAAGTCCGTTAATAAAGGCTTATATCAAGGAGGATCCGGACGATCCGGTAACACAAAGCAACCATCCCTCCGTACACGGTATGATAACATGTTCGGACTTTAATTATGGACAAAACAGTGATAGTGCGGCCATTAAATATCATGACCCCGATAATGTTGACGATGTGGTGGGCATGGATAAAAATCCGTGGGAATATACGGATGCAATTGACGGCGTATACAATCTTGGCGGTTCGTGATTTGCTGCAAAGGAGGATGCGATATGATAAAATTATTAAAGGATCAATCGGGCTTATCGCTTATTGAGCTTTTGATCGCTGTTGTATTGGTTACTATCGTGGTTTCCGGTTTTGCATCTGCAGCTGTCGGCGCAGGCTCGGCTGTTACGCGCAACGCAGACAGAAGCACCGTAAGGGAAGAACGCGTAGGCAAAGTGGATGAAAAGACCCACAACCAATTTGCGGTAAAGGACAGCGAAGGAAACGAGCTTTACAGCAGCCAGCCCACAAAGTCTATATCATTAAAAATAGGTGGCAACACAACATCCATAGATTGTTATCAGTTTGCCGAAAAGGGCGAAAATTACAACTATGCTGTTTATGTAAGAAAATAAGGGAGGGGCAAAAATGCGTAAAATTTTAAAAGATAATAAAGGCTTCACCCTTTTGGAATTATTGGTTTCCGTAATGATAATGGTTATCGTTATGGGTGCTATTTATAACTTCCTTAATTCCAGTACAATAATGAGCAACAAATATAATGATTATGCCAAAAGACAAAATGCCTGCGATACGACTATGCAGCTTGTAAGGGGACGTCTTGCAAATGCTACTTATGTTGAAGTAGTGGCAAGCGATGCATACAAGACCCCCGAAAACGGATATTATTATCTTTACTGCGGTCCCGGCGGCGGCATAACAACAAAGTATCAGATAGGCGGCGGCTCGACCTGGAAGGAAGAATCATTAAATACCGTAAACGAACTTAAGTTTAACAAGGTTTATGTATCCTTTGTTAAGGACAGTCCGCTTTTGACCGGCGATTATAAGGGTCTTCATATAAGTCTTTGTACTATACCTTATAATGCTGCCGACCCTGCATGTGCGGATTTTGTCGAAACGGATACAAATAATTTTAATTCGACTCTGCTTTCAAAGCTTTCGTCTACGGGTACAAAATACAGTATGTCTACCGTAATGACCTTCCATAATACGGAGGTCGTAAAGGTACAGGCAGACCTTACTTATCCGCAGACAAGGTGCGTAAGGTTCCAGCTTCCCGATGGTGCATCACTTGAAGGTCCTGCGGAAACTCCGGAAACACCTACTGCGGACAATGTGGACTTTGATTGTACATATGTTTCAAAGGGTGCAACTACCGACTCGGGAACGGGCGCTACTACAGTTACCTATACCGTAAGTGTTAAAAACAACAATACGGAGGAAAAGAAGGGTAAATGGAATCTTACCATACCCGTATCCGTTTGCACCGACCCGATAGACAGCGTTGTAAACGGTACCAAAAAGGATGATCACAGTATTATTGTAAACGGTGCAAACTTAACGCTTGCTGCCGGTGCCGTACATCAGTACGATGTGACGGTTATATGCGCACCCGTTATGATGGATTATACTACATCCGTAAGCGATGCATCGCTGACGGATACGCTTGATAACGGCGACCAAAAATACAAGGTCACAGTAACGGTAACAAACCCCAACAGTATTGCACAGGATAAGGCTTGGGAAACGGAAGAAAAGGTACTGGGTCTTGCATATCCCGCAACAAGTGTCGAAACGACCGAATGTACACCGGTAAAAATAGAAAGCAAAAAGTATAAGTTTACCGGTACTACCGCTATTGATGCTAATTCAAGCAAAACAATAGAGATAGTATTCTACTGCCCCTATATTGCGACACCTATGCCCAAGAATATTACAGTACTTGCGGATACAAAGAATTATGAATATAACGGCGGCGAAAAGATAGGCCTTGTGGCTGCAGGTACCGAGTCTGTTCCGTATAACAATTCCGGCGGTGCGGAAAGTAAAAATATTACCGTTCAGCCCGGTGAAAACCTTACGGTATATTCGGTAAGCTCTTATAACAGCGTAAAGAATACACAAAAGTTTGCATATGATGACATTACGGATAATGCCATAATATATGTACAAGGTACAAATATATCTCTTACTCAGCCTACCAACTGGATGATAAGGGATAAGGGCTCTGTAGTTATTAGTGCAGAGAATTCCACCGAAACAAGAATAGACGATACGACCGTACAAATCAAGTGTAACCTTATATTAAAGGCATCATCTATGATAATTAAGGGTGATGAGTATGAGGGCTCAATTGATCTTGGCGTTGAACCTATCGAGCCAAGTGCGGGAAATGTATCGGGTACAACTGTTATTATAAGCGGTACCGCAGCAAATGATGTTGCCCCTGCAAATGAGGTAACAAGGATAAATGACTTTACATATAAGATCAAAAAGGCTGCGGATGCAAAGGTAACTATACATTTTGATACTATTAATATTGTTAATTCGGGCGGTCATGATATACATGGCTATAAGGTAAACGGCGGTTCGGGTACATCGGCAGATACAACGGTATTTGTTGACACTAATTTAGGCCTTAAAATAGAGTTCCTGCCTGATTTGGGCAATAAGGATTGGACAGTAGGTACGCCTTTTACTGCAACAGCCGAAAGCTTGAGCGGTGTTACGGACCTTTGGATACAGGGTACTACCGTATCAACAACAAAGCCGTCTAACTTTATGGTGGATTCTTCTATAAGTGTAAATATAAGTGTTGATACTTCACCCGGATTCAGCAAATTACAATCAGGCGAAGCCTATGCCGGTGTTGAATACGTTATACCCGGCGTGAACTACGGTAATCCGCTTACAAGCCTGCCATTTAGCTTAAAGTCCGGTCAGCAGGTTACTGTTAGGGCCAAGAGTTCCTGGAACAGTACACTTGTTGAGGGTACTTACACTTATGACCAGCTTGTCGGCAAAAATATTTATATTTCAGGCGATAGTATATCGGTAAATTAAAAAAAATAACTAACGGGGCGTTCTTGCGAGCGCCCCTAAAACTAAAATAAAACAGGAAGTGATTTTTATGGGAATGCCAATGGGCGGACCACAGGGACAGAAAAATATTCCTATAGGTAAGCTTTTGCTTATGAATGGTCTTATATCCGTTGACCAGTTGGAATACGCCCTTAAGATCCAAAAGCAAAAGGGCAAAAAATTAGGCGATACGCTTATTGAACTTGGCTACATACAAGAAAGAGACCTTATGCGTATCCTTGCAGGTCGTTTAAAGGTTGATTATGTAGAGATCGGCAAGCTTGAACCAAATAAAGAAGCAACGGCTTTGCTGAAAATGGACTATTGTGAAAAGCATACCGTTTTGCCGATAGATTTAACGGAAAAGGGCATCGTGGTCGCAACGGTTGACCCCATGAACTTCTTCCTTTCGGATGATATCCGTGTTAAATCGGGTAAGCCGGTAAAGTTTGTACTTGCTACCCAGGAGGATATTGAAACACATATTCCCCAATGGTATTCGGGTGAGGAATCCGATGAAGCCTCCGAAAGTGTTAACCAGGAGTTTGCCGAATTTGACGAGGCCGAAATGGAGCAGATGGATCTTGGCGATCAGCTTAAAAGTGAGATCGACAACGCACCCATCGTTAAGTTTGTTAACAACGTTATTGAAACGGCTATCAAGACAGGTACATCCGATATCCATATTGAGCCGCAGAAGGACGTTACCCGTATACGAATGAGAATAGACGGCCAGATGGTCGAAAAAATGGAGATAAAGGCAGCCGCTCACGGCAACCTCTCCGCGCGTATTAAAATTATGTCCGGTATGGATATCGCCGAAAAGCGTATTCCTCAGGACGGCCGTATCGAGTACAAAATGGAAGGCCGCCAGGTCGATCTGCGTGTATCTGCACTTCCTACCGTTTACGGTGAAAAGATAGTTATCAGAGTTTTGGGTGGTATCGGTACCGTACTTTCTATTGAACAGCTGGGTATGAGTGAAACAAACCTTAAGTTCTTTAAGAGTATGATAAAATCTCCCAACGGTATTATTTTGGTTTGCGGCCCCACAGGTTCCGGTAAATCAACAACATTGTATTCCGTTTTGTCCGAGGTCAATGATGCCACCATCAATACAGTTACAGTTGAGGACCCCGTTGAGTATAAGCTTGACGGTCTTAACCAGGTACAGGTTAACGCAAAGGCAGGTATGACATTTGCCGCTGCGCTTCGTTCTATCCTTCGTCAGGACCCCGACGTTATCATGATAGGTGAGATCCGTGATGACGAGACTGCACAGATAGCCGTTAAGGCCGCTATCACAGGTCACGTTGTGCTTTCAACTATCCATACCAACGACGCCGTTGGTGCTGTTGGACGTCTGGTAGATATGGGTATCGAGCCTTACATGGTTGCCGACTCAACAGTAGGCGTTATAGCACAGCGTCTTGTTAAGAAACTGTGCGTACATTGTAAAGAAAAATATGTTCCCGATGAGGCAGAAAGAGAATTCCTTGAATTAAAAGAGGATGTTGAGCTTTATAGGGCTGTAGGCTGTCCCGAATGCGGTAATACCGGTTATAAAGGACGTATGGGTATACATGAGGTATTCGTTGTTTCGGGTAAAATTAAGTCTATGATAAACAGAAACGAAGATGCGGCCCTAATTAAAGAGGCTGCTATAAAAGAGGGTATGGTAACGCTGCGCGAGGACTGCAAGGCGCACGTTTTAAGCGGCAAGACATCCGTGGATGAGCTTGTCAGAGCAACATATTCCGTATAATATTTAGGGGGGTATAAACCAATGATTGAAGCTATGATCGACTTACTTGCAAAGGCGAGAGATTCGGGCGCCAGTGACTTGCATATTACTGTAGGTACTCAGCCCAAAATGCGTTTACACGGTGAACTTACGGCTATTGAAAACTATCCCGTAATGACACCCGATGAAACAAAAAGTATACTGTTTTCTATCCTGACAGATTTCCAGATCTCATATCTTGAAAACATGGGTGAGATCGACTTCGCTTACGAGGATGAAACATCAACACGTTACAGAGCAAATATCTATAAGCAAAAGGGCTGCTTTGGCGGTGTATTCCGTGTCCTGCCCTCAAAGATACTTACTATTGACGAGTTGGGTCTTCCGCCTGTTGCACGTCATTTTGCAGGCCTTAAAAAGGGTCTGGTACTTGTTACAGGTCCTACAGGTTCCGGTAAATCTACCACGCTTGCGGCTATTATCAACCAGGTAAACCGTACAAGACGTGAGCATATCATCACTATCGAGGACCCTATCGAGTACGTTCACAATCATCAGCTTTGCATTGTTAACCAGCGTGAAGTAGGTACAGATACGCTTTCATTCGAGAATGCGCTTCGTGGTTCTCTGCGTGAGGACCCCGATGTTATCCTCGTAGGTGAAATGCGTGATAACGAGACTATTTCGGTTGCCCTTACCGCTGCCGAAACAGGTCACTTGGTATTCTCGACACTGCATACTATCGGTGCTGCTTCTACCATCAACCGTGTTATCGACTCCTTCCCGCCGCACGCAAGACAGCAGGTTAGAACACAGCTTGCTATGGTTTTGGAGGGCGTTGTTACACAGCGTCTTGTTCCGCTTGCTTCGGGTAAGGGACGTATGGCTGCACTTGAGGTTCTTGTAGTAAACGATGCTATCAGAAATATGATCCGTGAGGATAAAACTCACCAGATCAACTCTACAATGCAGACCAGCCAGTCCGCAGGTATGCAAACACTTGACTTCCACCTTGCAACACTTGTTAAAGAGGGTAAGATCACTCAAAAGACTGCTCTTTCCAACTGTATTGATATGGAAGCATTCAAGAAATACCTTTTAAACAAATAAAAAAAATGCCGCGGTGTGAAAACCGCGGTTTTTTTAGGTTCTTTGTCAACTGGTGTGGTTGACAATTAACACAAACTTAACAA